>CALWZP010000005.1 GCA_944386055.1 uncultured Oscillospiraceae bacterium
TCCAGCGCCGTGTCCACCCGGTCCAGCACCGCCTCCCGCTTCTCCAGCTCCGTGCGCTCCCGCCGGTCCTTCCGGTCAAAATATCGCTTGATGAAAAACAGGAGCACCCCGTTGACCCCCAGTACGCTCAGCACGCTGATCAGCAGTTCCAATGGCCGCCCCTCCCTCTCTTCCCCTGTTCCCTTTCGCACCCCTCCCCGTTCCGCCCTCTTTTGTTTCCCCTTTTCGTACACTCCGCCCTGCGGCATATAAAAACATCAGGGGCGCGATTCAAATGGACCGCGCCCCTGATGCCGTTGGGCTGCCGCAAAAAGGGACCGATTGAAAAAGAAAAAGCCCTGAGGCTTAGAACCTCAGGGCTTTTCAGATGGTGGAGACTGCTGGACTCGAACCAGTGACCTCCTGCGTGTGAAGCAGGCGCTCTAACCAGCTGAGCTAAGCCTCCATGCTGACGGGAGCGATCCCCTCCCGTCATGGTGACGCGTACGGGAATCGAACCCGTGTTACCGCCGTGAAAGGGCGGTGTCTTAGCCGCTTGACCAACGCGCCAAGGGCTGCATGCCTTTTAAAAAGGCTTGGTAGCGGCAATGTGATTCGAACACATGACACTCCGGGTATGAACCGAATGCTCTAGCCAACTGAGCTATGCCGCCAAGTTGGCCCTTCGAACAGGGCAAGGGATATTATACCCAAATCCCTTGCCCTTGTCAATCTTTTTTTCCGCTTCCCGCAATCTTTTTCTCAAATCAGGATCAGCGATATCGCCAGCAGCGCCGCCGCCGGGATAAAATTCGTCCAGCGCAGCGGCGCCAGCAGCGCCTTGATCAGCAGGATCACCGCGGCGACCCGCAGCAGCCAGGGGAACAGCCCAAGCACGATCACCAGGGGCAGGCTCAGCAGCAGCATCCCCCCTGTCAGAAGGGCAACGCCCAGCAGACACAACAGGCACAGCACAGACAGCGTCAGCATTTCCATCTCCTCCTTTTCTGTCGTCCCCAGTATACTGTCTCAGTCTGAAAATCGTCTGAAAAGGAGGATTAAAATCTCATGAAAATTTTCCTGTCATCGTCACAGCCAAAGGGCCGCCGGGATCAGCACCGCCAGCGCCCCTGCGTTCACCGCGGTGAACAGCCACAGATACCGCCCCGGCCGCGCCCCGGGGATGGCGATGTAAAGCTTGAAGGAGATCAGACTGGCCAGAGAGGCGATGAGGGTCCCCAGTCCCCCCACATCCACCCCCAGCAGCAGCCCCCGCCAGTCCGCGGTGAACTCGGCCAGCAGCGCCGCGGCTGGGACATTGCTGATGACCTGGCTGGCCAGCAGCGCGCAGAGGAAGGCGTTCTCCTCCAGCAGCTGGGACAGCCCCTGCCGCACCGCGGGGATATTCCCCAGATTCCCGGAAAAGATGAAGAAGCACACGAAGGTGAGCAGCAGCCCGTAGTCCACCCGGCGCAGCAGCCGCCGGTCCAGCAGTGCTATCACCGCCGCCACCACCGCGGTGAGCAGCCCATAGGGCAGCACCCGGAACACCGAGAGCAGACACAGGGCGAACAGCGTCAGGCAGGCCCAGAGCTTCTTCCGCTCCAGCTCCTGAGGCGCGCCGAAGGCCACATGGATCACCTCCCGGGGGACCATCCACATGGTCGCCGCCGCCAGTCCCGCGAAGCTCAGCAGGGTCAGCGGGACCACCGCCGCGAAAAACTCCCCCGCCCCCAGCTGGAAGTGGGAATAGAGGAACAGATTCTGCGGATTGCCCACCGGGGTCGCCATGCTGCCCAAATTGGCCGCCACCGTTTGCAGCACCACCACCCGGGGCAGCAGCTCCTCCCGCCCCACCAGGCGCAGGGTCAGGATGGCAAAGGGCACGAAGGTCAGCAGCGCCACATCGTTGGTCACCAGCATGGAGGCGAAAAAGGGCAGTCCCACCAGCAGAAGCCCCACGGTGCGCAGCCGGTGCCGCCCCGCGAGCAGCCGCTGGGCCAGAGCGGTGAACAGCCCGCAGCTCTGCAGGCCCGCCACCACCGCCATCAGGCAGAACAGCAGGCACAGCACCCGCAGGTCCACATACCCCAGATATTCCGGCCCCGGCGGCACCGCCGCCGCGGACAGGGCCGCCGCCGCCGCGGACACCGTCAGCACCGGCTCCCGTTTGATGAAATGCAGGATGGATGACAAGGAATACCGCCTCCCGGAGGTGTTCTCCAAACCCATCCATCATACCATGTTTTCCCGGGAAGTCAACCTTCTTCCGTCAGCTCAGCAGCAGCTCCAGCTCCTCCATCGTCAGGCCCGGATTGGCCGCCAGGGTGATGCCGAAGCCGATCACCTTGGCCAGGTCTGCCACCCGGCTGTCGATGTCCCGGGGGGTGACCATCAGGCCCCTTCCCGCCCCCTTCAGCGGCGGGATCTCCTCCAGCCCCAGCAGGTCGGCCGCCAGGGTCGCGCCGTCCACCACCGTGGGCACCCCCACCGCGATCACCGGCACCCCCACGGTCTCCCGGTCCAGCGCCTGCCGGTGGTTCCCCACCCCGGAGCCGGGGACGATCCCCGTGTCTGCCAGCTGCACCGTGGTGCACAGGCGGTGCACACTGCGGGAGACCAGGGCGTCTACCGCCACCACACAGCTGGGGCGGATGGCCTCCGCCACCGCCCGGATCAGCCGGCCGCTCTCCACCCCGGTGGTGCCCAGCACTCCGGCGGACAGGGCCGCCACCGGCCGGCCCTCCCTCAGCAGCGGGATCTTCTCCCCCATCAGATGCCGGGTCACCAGGGTGTGCTGGTGGGCCAGAGGCCCCACCGCATCCGGCGTGATGGCCCGGTTGCCCAGCCCCGCCACCAGGATCCCCCCTTTGGGGGGCAGCATGGCCGCCAGCTCCGCCGCCACCGCATGCACCGCCGCGGCAAAGCTCCCCGGAGCCCGGTGTTCCAGGCCCCGGAGCGTCAGAGTGACATACCGCCCCACCGGCTTGCCCAGGGCCCGGGCGCCCGCCGGGGACAGGATGCGGATCTCCTCCACCGGAACCCCCTCCCGGCTGCGTGTCCGGGCCGCCACCCCCCGCAGCCGCGTGGTCTCCTCTGCGCTCTGCCGCCAAAGCTCTCTGGCCTCCAGCGCCAGGTCAGTCCGCCGCATCAGCATTTTCCGCGCCTCCCATCACAAGATATGGTGCCTTCCGGGCCCATCCCCTCTATCTTTTGCATCATAAGGGGCGCTATCCAAAAAGCCGGGAAAAAATCAAAAAAACAGTTGCTTTTTTCCCCGGCTGGTGCTAAAATAGATTTCCGCACAGATGTAGTGTCTGTCCATGGAAATTAAAATCGGAGGAGGTGTTTGGTTTGCCGAATATTAAGTCTGCCAAGAAGCGTGTTCTGGTGAACAAGACCAAGGCCATGCAGAACAAGGTCGCGAAGTCCGCGCTGAAGACTACTTTGAAGAAGTTTGACGCCGCGGTGGCTGATGGCAACCGCAGCGAGGCCGATATCGCTTACAAGGTGGCTGTTCAGGCGGTGGACAAGGCGGCCGGCAAGGGCCTGCTGCACCGCAACAACGCCGCGCGCAAGAAGAGCGCCATGACCCTGAAGCTGAACAAGCTGGAGGGCTGACACCACAGGAAAACCGTCTGCCAAAGCAGACGGTTTTTGCTTTTCCGCCAACCAAAAAAGGGGAGTGCCCGGCAATCAGCCAGGCACTCCCCTTTTATTCTCGCAAGCCGCGGGCCGCTCACTCCGCCGCCCGCTCCAGCGCCTGTGCCGGCGCCGGCACATCCTCCCGGGGGGTGAGCCAATGGCCGAACCGGTAGTACAGCAGCAGGGCCAGAGAGGTGATGGTCCAGGTGATGGGATAGCTGGCCATCACAACGATGATGGTGTGGTGAGCCTGTGCCACGGTGAACAGCCACAGCAGCCGCAGTCCGCACACCCCGAACACCGAGATCAGCATGGGCACCAGGCTCTTCCCCGCCCCCCGGATGGCGCCGCACAGCAGTTCCACCAGGATATAGGTGATGTAGAAGGGGGTGAGGAAGCGCACCATCTCCACCCCCACCGCCAGCACCGCGTCATCGGGGGAGAAGATGGCCAGAATGGGCCGGGCGAAGAGGAACAGGGTTCCGCTGATGAACACCGCCAGGCAAGCGGTCATGCCGGCGGACACCCACACACAGCGGCGCATCCGGTCGTACCGGCCGGCGCCGCAGTTCTGTCCGGCGAAGGTGGTCACCGCCTGAGACATGGCGGTGAGGGTCATCCAGAAGATGACATCCATCTTGCTGTACGCCGTCCAGGCCGCCACCGCGTCGGTGCCGAAGGAGTTGATGAAGGCCTGAATGACGATGTTGGAGGAGCTGTACATCACTGACTGCAGCGCGGTGGGCACCCCCACCCGCATGATGTCCGCGAAGGGCTTCCGGCGCAGGCGCAGCTCCCGCAGGGACAGCTGGATGGGGGAGCCCACCGCCCGCATCAGGGACAGCACCACCAGCGCCGCGGACAGCACCTGGGAGCACACCGTGGCGATGGCCACCCCCAGCACATCCAGATGGAACACCAGCACCAGCAGCAAATCCAGGATGATGTTGCACACCGAGGCGGCGATGAGGAAGTACAGCGGCCGCTTGGCGTCCCCCACCGCCCGGAGCACGCCGGTGCCCATATTATAGATCACATTGGGGATCATCCCCAGGAAATACACCCGCAGGTACAGCACCGCCCCCGGCATGGCCTCCGCCGTGGTGCCCATCATGGTCAGCGCCCAGGGGGTGATGAGAAAGCCCGCCACCATAAAGAAGGCGCCGATGAGCACCGCCAGGGTCATGGCGGTGTGGACGCTGTTGTGCACCCGGTCCACCCGTCGGGCGCCGTAGTGCTGGGCGATGAGCACCACCGCCCCGCTGGAAAGTCCGGTAAAGATGCCCACCGTCAGGTTCACGATCACCCCGGTGGAGCCCACCGCCGCCAGGGCCTCCTTGCCCACGAACTGCCCCACCACCACGGTGTCCACCGTGTTGTAGAGCTGCTGGAAGAAGGTCCCCAGCCACAGGGGAAAGAAAAAACCCAGAAGCTGCTTCCAGATCACGCCCTGGGTGATGTCTCCCACCGGCTGCCGCAGCCGCAGCATGGCGCCCTCCTCCTCTCCGCGAATCTCACCGGCCTCTGACCGTAACGCCGATTTTACTCGCATCAGGGAGAAATGACAAGGGGGCAATCTCCATAAATTTCTCTCTCCACGCCCTTGGGTTGTTATGCATTTGTGGACCTGCCGGCAGCGCCGGGAAGCCGAGCGGGAGCGGCGCCCCGCAGCGCCGCTCCCGCTCTCCCCCGGCTTACAGCATCCAGTGCAGCATCAGCAGCAGCCCGAAGCCGGGCAGGCCCAGCAGGCCCAATACCGCCCCGTTGAACAGGTTTACCCCCAGGCCGATGCCCAGCAGATTCCCCACCGGTGCGAACACCGCCAGGCCGGCCAATCCCAATCCTGTTCTGGCCGCCAGCCGGCCCAGCTGCCGCAGCGGGCGGCCCAGAATCAGCAGACCCAGCCCCGCCGCCAGCAGGCCCAGCACCCACCACACCGCAGAGGGCAGGGCCTCCAGCCAGCCGCCCATCACTCCTCTCCTCCCAGCTCCTTCATCCGGCGCAGCAGATAGTTGTACCGCGCCTGCAGGGCGTTGATCTCGAACACATAGGAATCGATAAGGTCGGGATCATCCGCGGTATCAAACCCACTGTACGCCTGGTTGATCTGCCGCTTGGTCTGGGCCAGCCCGTCCGCCAGCGCCTTCCGCGCCGCCTCGTCCTCCGCCCTGCGGCGGGAGGGCAGTGTAAAGATGCCGATGGTCTCTTCCATGTCCTTCTCTCCTTCCCGCGGTCTGCGGTATTAATTTATGGTTATTCTGGACATTTATTCCTCTCTTTATGCGTGAAAAACGCCGGCGCGCTGTTTGTGCGCGCCGGCGCTTTTCCGTATGTCCTCACATGATGTCCCTGGTTCCGCCCTGGCGCTTCACCTGGGCCTCGGGGAGATCCTCCCACTTTTTGGGCTTCAGGTCATACACCGAGATATAGATCACCAGGCTGGCGGCCAAAAGCACCACATACTTCCAGAACCACCCGGGGAGATACCGGTCGATGAAATATCCCGCCGCGCAGGCCACGGCGAACAGCAACATATAGATCCCCGTGTTCCGGTACTCCCGGTCAGTCATGACCTTCTCCCGCTCCTCCGGGCTCAGAATGAAAAAGTGCACGCAGGGGATGATGGGGCCCTTGTGCAGGAGCATCAGGATCCCGTAAATCAGAAACACCGCAGCCAGCACCAGCAGTACATTCACAATCATGGGGAGAGCCCCCTCCTTATATTTTTCTTCATCTGTCCGGCCGGGGCCGCCCGGCCGACCTTATTTATTATATCAGGGGCATCTCTTCCGCGCAAGGGAAATATTCTCTCAGTCCCCGATATCCACCCGTTCCACCGACAAGCACCTGCGTGTGCCGCTGTCCAGAGTGAACAGCACGCTCTCCAGCTTGCAGGGGCCGGGGGCCTCCTGATAACGCTGATGGACTCCTCCCAAAAACAGGTTGATGGACTGCTCCGGCCGCATTCCCAGCACCGACTGCTCCGGACCCGTCATCCCCAGATCGGTGACGAAGCCCGTCCCCTTGGGCATCACCCTGGCATCGGCGGTGGGCACATGGGTGTGGGTTCCCCACAGGGCCTGGATCCGTCCGTCCAGATACCAGGCCATGGCCCCCTTCTCACTGGTGGCCTCGGCGTGGAAGTCCGCCACCAGGAGATCCACTCTCTCCTCCGCCTCCGCCAGCAGGCGGTCCGCCGTGGTGAAGGGGTTCTCCAGGTGGGGGGAGAGCTCTACCCGCCCCATCAGATTCATCACCCCGATGCGCAGCCCCCGGGGGCCGTCGAAGATCCCAAAGCCCCGGCCGGGGCAGCGCGCGGTATAGTTGGCGGGCCGAAGGATATAGGGGCTCTCCTCCAGAAAGTCCACGATCTGCCGCCGGTTCCAGGTGTGGTTGCCCAGGGTGATCACATCCGCCCCGGCATCCAGGATCTCCTGGGCCTGCTGGGGGGTGATGCCCACCCCCGAGGCGTTCTCCCCGTTCACCACCGCGAAATCCACCTGGTGCAGCCTGCGCAGGGTGCGCAGGTGGCGGCTGAGCATCCTCAGGCCGCCCTCTCCCACCACATCTCCCACCGCCAGGATGTTCACACGCATCTCGGCTCCTCCTCTCCGCCCGGGGCGGTTTTGTCTGCTCACATTATAAACTTCCCCGGCCCAAAAGGCAACGCCCGCCCGCCCCGGCGCCTAAACCCCGCATGATTTCACAGTTCCGCGCCCGACAGGCCGGTGGTTTTTGACAGGACCGACAAAATCCGCTGCTGTCAGGGGAAATTCGTTGACAAGCTCCCCCACGCGTGGTAGGATACAGTCAAAATTGAATCGCTTGAGAAGATAGAGGCGCGGTGTCCATCAGTACCGCTCCGGCAAGGCCAGGCAAGCCGCCGGAGGGAAAAGGGGCCACCGCCGAAGCGGGGGAAACGCTTGCCTGGCATCCCCCCGCTGGGCCGGCAGAGAACATCTGCCGGACTGTCACAAAATCCTTTGTGAAGCGCTATCAATGGCCGCGGGCGGCCCCAAGAGGGGGCTCCGTTTCCGCCAGTTCCATGGACCGCTTGACAAGGCGGTCCAATTTTTTATCCCCACCGGGGGAGAAAAACCCGGAACTTCTGCCAAGAAAGGTGATTGAAATGAAAAAGCTTCTGTCCCTGGCCCTGGCGCTGTCCATGGCCCTGACCCTGGCCGCCTGCGGCGGCGCCGGCGGCGAGACCAACTCTCCCTCCGGCGAGAACACCGCCCCGGTGGAGTCCCCCGCAGAAAGCGAGTCCGCCGCCCCCGAGGTGACCATCCCCCCCGTGGAGGATCTCACCGGCGTGGACACCAGCTCCATCCCCGGGGTGGAGGACGGCGTGCTCACCGTGGGCATGGAGTGTGCCTACGCCCCCTATAACTGGATGCAGATGGACGACTCCAACGGCGCCGTGCCCATCTCCAATGTCCCCGGCTCCTACGCCAACGGGTACGATGTGATGATCGCCAAGCGCATCTGCGAGGCCTACGGCTGGGAGCTGGAGATCGTCTCCAGCGCCTGGGAGTCCCTGGCCCCCGCGGTGCAGTCCGGCACCATGGACATCAACATCGCCGGCCAGTCCATGACCGCCGAGCGCATGTCCCAGGTGGACATGGCGGGCCCCTACTACTACGCCACCATCGTCTGCGTCACCACCGCCGACTCCCCCAACGCCAGCGCCACCTCCATCCACGACCTCGCCGGCACCTGCACCGCCCAGACCGGCACCATCTGGTATGAGACCTGCCTGCCCCAGATCGAGAATGCCGAGATCCTGGCCCCTGCGGACACCGCCCCGGCCATGATCATGCAGCTGCAGACCGGCACCGTGGACTTCATCTGCACCGACCTGCCCACCGCCATGGGCGCCGCCGCCAAGGACGACAGCCTGGTGATCCTGAACTTCTCCGGCACCGACGGTGACTTCCAGTTTGCCGACGAGGAGGAGCGGGCCGAGAATGTGAACATCGGCATCTCGGTGCAGAAGGGCAACACCCAGCTCACCGACGCCATCAACACCGTGCTCTCCCAGCTCAACGAGGACCAGTTCAACGCCCTCATGGACCAGGCCATCGCCATCCAGCCCGAGGTCTGATCCCCATCTTGAAATACACCGCCGCGTCCGGCCCCGGCAACGGGGCCGGACTGCGCGCGGAGATACGAAAGGAGCGCCCCGTATGCAGCGGTTCCTCGACCTTTGTCAGGATGTGGCCCTGCTGTGGCAGAACTACTGGCCCGGCTACCTCAACGGCGTGAAGAACACCCTGATCCTGGCCCTCATCGGCACCGTCATCGGCTGTGTCATCGGCCTGGTGTGCGGCATTCTGAACACCATCCCCTACTCCAAGAGCGACCCCGCCCCCAAGCGCTTTCTGCTCAAGCTGATCCGGATCGTGGTGCGCGTCTATGTGGAGGTCTTCCGGGGTACCCCCATGATCCTCCAGGCGGTGTTCATCTACTACGGCCTGCCCTACTTCACCTACAACGCCGTGCAGTGGCCCAGCGTGTGGGCGGCCTCCATCCTGGTGGTGTCCATCAACACCGGCGCCTATATGGCGGAATCGGTGCGGGGCGGCATCATCTCCATTGATCCGGGACAGACCGAGGGGGCCAAGGCCATCGGCATGACCCATTTCCAGACCATGACCTCGGTGATCCTGCCCCAGGCCCTGCGCAACATCATGCCCCAGATCGGCAACAACTTCATCATCAATGTGAAGGACTCCTCCGTGATGTTCATCATCACCTTTACCGAGTTCTTCGCCTTCCACCGCTACATCACCGGCATCAACATGATGTACTTCCCCTCCGCCACCGTGGAGATGATCGGCTACCTCACCATGACCCTCATCGCCTCCTTCATCCTGCGCTGGGTGGAGAAGCGGATGGACGGCAGCGACAGCTATGAGCTGGTCCAGGCCGACCAGCTGACCATGGCCGCCGGCACCTATACCCACCCGGACAAGGGCACCCCCTTTGACGAGCGGAGCAAGGAGCACCGGGAGCGCGTCCGTCAGGAACTGAAATACGGCAGACCGAAGGGGGATCGGTAAGATGAGCGAGCTTGTATTGGAAGTGCGGCACCTGTCCAAGTCCTTCGGCAGCAACGAGGTGCTCCGGGACATCGACTTCACCGTCTCCAAGGGGGATGTCACCGCCATCATCGGGGCCTCCGGCTCCGGCAAGTCCACCCTGCTGCGGTGCATCAACCTGCTGGAGACCCCCACCTCGGGGGAGATCCTCTTCCACGGCCAGAATGTGGCCGCCCGAGGGACCGACCCCTGCGCCTACCGCACCAAGGTGGGCATGGTGTTCCAGTCCTTCAACCTGTTCAACAACATGACGGTGCTCCAGAACTGCATGGTGGGGCAGACCAAGGTCCTCCGCCGCCCCAGCGACGAGGCCCGGGCCACCGCCCTGCACTATCTGGAAAAGGTGGGCATGGCCCCCTATATCAACGCCAAGCCCCGGCAGATCTCCGGCGGCCAGAAGCAGCGGGTGGCCATCGCCCGGGCCCTGGCCATGGGCCCCGAGGTGCTCCTCTTTGACGAGCCCACCTCCGCCCTGGACCCGGAGATGGTGGGGGAGGTGCTCACCGTCATGCAGGACCTGGCCCGGGAGGGGATGACCATGCTGGTGGTCACCCACGAGATGGCCTTCGCCCGGGATGTGTCCACCCATGTGGTGTACATGAACCAGGGGGTCATCTGCGAGGAGGGCACCCCCGAGCAGGTGCTGGGCAATCCCCAGAAGAAGGAGACCCAGGACTTCCTGGCCCGCTTCCGGGGGCAGTGAAAAAAATCAGACGGGGCCCCGGCGCGCACGCGCCGGGGCCCCGTTTCCTATTCTCCCTGCAGAAGCTCCGTCAGGGCCTCGCTTCGTTGCAGCCAGTACCGCCCGTCGTCGCAGAGCAGCACCCACACAGGTCCCGCGATCTCCGTCTGGGCCGGGTCGTTGAGCTGCCCCCAGATGCGGAACGACCCCTTCAGGTCCAGAAAGCCTCTCCAGTCCACCCGCACCTCCGGGGTCAGGCACCACATGCCGTCGGGCAGCCAGGGGTACTCCTGCCGGGTCTCCCAAAGGGCAGAGGAGGTCCACCGCGTCGTATCCTCCAGCAGCACCGCCCGCTCCGTCCTGGCCCTCAGGGCGTCCCGGTCCATCAGCTCCTGCTCCGCCACGGCATAGGCGGTGATCCGGAAGGGGCAGCCCTCCTGCTCCTGGCTGTAATACGCCAGCAGCTCCTCCAGCAGCCGCTTGGCGGCCTCCTCCGGGGTCAGCCCCTCCCCGTCGGTGAGGACGAAGGCCCGCCGGGTGTACAGCGGGTTTTCACAGGCAGGGTCGGCCTCCACGGCCCGCTCCAGCAGTTCCCCGTCAAACAGCTCCGCCGGGTCCAGCGCCGCGTAGACGCCCCCGTCCGCCCAGCCCACCAGGTCGGCGAAGGCCTCCTCCACCTCCCCCGCCGGGTCACGGGTGGGGGTGGGGGTGGGGACCGGCTCGGGCATTTCCGCCACATCGGCGGAGAGCGTCCTGCCCCCCGCCTGGGTCACGGTGACCATGCGGACCTGCCCGTCCACATAGAGGAGGGCCGCCTGGACGCAGTCCTCCGGCTCCGCGGGGGTATAGCGGATCTCAAACACCCCGCCCTTTACCACCTCCACCCTCCCCATCTCGGCGCAGTTGGGGAGATAGGGGGCCAGCAGCGCCCCGTCGTACCAGACGGAGGCGGACGAGCTCTCCCCCTCCGGGGCCGGGACCTGGGGCGCCTCCGCCACCACCTGCGCCAGCAGGGCGGTCACGGGGGCGTCCTCCGCGAAGAGGAACTGGTCGTAATACCCGCTCTCCGCCGCGGGCTCCACATCCACCCCGACGAGCCAGATCGTCCACCCGATGAACGCCGCCGCGATGATCACCGCGGTGACCCCGGCGATGCGCTTTTTTGTCCCCGTCATGCCCTTCCCTCCTTCTCCCGCGGGTCTCCCCGCCCTACGCCAGGTCCCAGGGGTCCACGGGCGCCCGGTGCTGCCGGCGGTCCCACCAGCGGGTGAGGCGGGGCAGGAGCATCAGCAGCACCAGGGACGCCACAAAGTACACCGCCCCGGTGACATAGGGCTCCGGGGAGACCGGCCCCGCGGTGAAGTTCGCCACGATGAACGCGGCGTAGAGGAACCGTATCCCGGGGAAGATGGACAGGAGGGCCAGCGCCGCCCCGAAGTGGACGGCCCGCCGGTCATGCCCCCGCCAGGCGGCGAAGCCGAACCGCGCCAGCACCACCGCCAATCCCACCAGATAGAACAGCATGGTCCACCGGTTCACCCGCACCCCCAGCAGCCACACCCCCAGCAGGACGAACACCGCCATGCATGGAATGGCCGCCTTCCAGAAGAAGGGGGGATAGACAGGGCCCCGGGGCTCCTCCGGCCCCGCCGGGCGCTCCCGGGGGACCGGCTCCGGCTCCGCCCGGCGGGCCGCCTCCTCCTTCCGCCGCCGGGCCTCCTCCTCCCGCTGCTCCGGGGGCACCCAGGTCTCCCCGAACCGGTCGCTGAGCTTGCCCGCCAGCTTGGCGATCAGCGCCAGCAGCAGCAGCCCGCCCACAAACAGCAGCCCGGTCAGCCATCTCGGCCAGATCATGTCAAGCCCTCCCGTCTCTGATGATGATTCGGCGAACCTATTACCGGACCATAAAATGGTAAAATCTTCTGATCAGATACTCCCGGGGGTTCCAAGCCCCTCCGCGGCTCCGCCGGGGCCGTGCCTCTTGTCCCACCAGTCCACCAGCTTCACCGCCAGGACCAAGAATCCCCGCCGCCAGCATCAAAACCGCCCACAGCTGCCGGCGAAAATGGTGCGGCGTCCCGCCGCCCCTCTCCGGTTTTGTTCCATTATACCATATTTCATCGAATTGTTTCAACCTGTTCTGTGCAGAAATCCCACCCCGGCCCCTTCCGGCGGGAAGGGAGGCCCCCGGCGGGAAAGTATTTCCCGCCGGGGGTGGGGGCTGGGATTTTGGTTCCACGCTTTTGCTGAGATCACTTAACTTGCTTTTTGCCTCGATACCCAACCAAGAGAAGCAATAACTCACTGGCCACGCCTGAGACCAGAAGGCCCAGGAGAGAGACCGCACTTCCATGGACTGCCGCCAGAGTAAAAATGAACAGGACGATTTGCAAAAGGTAAAAAACCAGCATGGGACGCCATACCGTCTTGTCGTGCCGACAAGCCAGGAAGCACAGTACAGCATTGAGCACAAGGACAGCGGCAAATATGCTCACCATGATTGGGAAATAATGGGTATCTGTGGCCAGTTGAAGACAATCAAACATGGGGTTCTTCTCCCTCCTCGGACTTATCTTTGCTCTTCTTCGTTAGGAGAGTATTTCGGAAAAGCAGTGGGATAAGGCTGAAAAGCCATAATATGCCGGCCACGAGGAACGCCTCCGCTTCGAGATCATACCTGTTCAAAATATGGGCGGAGGGAATGTTTATGCCCCAAAATACCTGGCGTGTGGCAAGCCATGCAAACACGATGTGAATTACGAGAAGGCCTCGTGCCTGAAGATGCAGCACTATTTTCCCAAATATGGCAATTAAGATGCCATACAGTGCAAACAGGAAAAGAACGGCATCGCATACGATTCGGACCGATGTAGAATCCATTTGCAGCCTCTCTATTCTAATTGCCCGAATTACTCAACCACAAGGTTTGAATAGTTGGGAACGATGATATCGACATCGGTAGCTTCCGGATGATCAGCAAGCCAGAGTGCTTCGCTAATGTCTGCAATCAAAACCAGAGGATTTTGAGACAGGCTTTCATAAGTGTTGGTTGCACTGTTGATCATAACATTCATGGAAACAATGCCCTCATAGGAACACAGTTCTTTTCCAGCGTCATTTATGCACGATTCCACTCCATCAATAACTGATTCTTCTTCCAACATAGATGTTTGGGCGTACCACAGGTCCTCGCTGTTATCCCGGAATACGGCCTGGTAATTCAAAAGAGTTGCACCGCTGGTATCCAGCACGGCGTTCATCTGAGATAAAGTCATCGGCTGAGCAAATGTAACGGTGCATTTAAAGTCTTCTGCTGTATCTTTCAATGTGCTGATATACTCGCTTTTTTGATTTGCTTCCTTTTCTGCAAGTGTATTTATTGTAGCCTCTTTTTCATAGAGGATCACCTGCTGTTCAGGAAGGCTGTCCATGCCTATATTCAAAGGCTCTGATGCGCTTTCAAGAGAGAAGACGCTTTGGCTCGAATTGGAAAATCGGTTGTCATAGCAAATTGAAGTACCCATAGGGTTTGATGTACCAGGAATAGTGTTGTACCTATCCCCCACTGGAAATTCAAAAGATCTCGATCCCCATAGATCTACATTGCTTTGGTACCACTCATTATTGTTGAAAAAGCGTGAATACATATTGTATTCTTTATTAGCAACTACCTGGCCTGTTACAGCAATTTCAAATTCATCATAGTAACCATCTTTTGGCTCACTGTCATCGTCAAAATCAAAATAGGGACCAGGTAAACTTGTAACTTGAAGTGTGGTATCGACATCATACCCATTAGAGGATGTTACTTCTCCGCCTTTTACAGTTCCACCAATTTTGTGATCAAATGTCAGAACCCCTCCAGATCCGTTGGTTGCAATGGCCTGGTTGGAACTAAAGGTAAAGGTTGATCGTGTTGTTACACACGCTTGATTGTTTACGGTAGTTGCAGAAGCTGTATGATATGTCACCGTAGGCAGCCAAGGAGCTGAATTAGAAGTGGCAAACGACTGTATCGCACACAATGCTGTGCATAAAACAACAGCGCCAATCAGCTTAATTCTTTTCATCTGTAAAGCCTCCTAAAAATGTTTTTCAGAGTCTACAAGGTTTCCTCACGGGCACTCCACCGGGGTGGAGTACACGGTGACGGTCTCCTCCTGTCCGGAGGAGTTGGTGACGGTGGCGGTCACTCCCAGGCGGTAGGTGACCCCGGGCTCCCGGCGGATGGCCTCGCCGTTCAGGGAGAGGGTGCTGCCGGTGGTGGTGCGGGAGGACCAGGTGACGATGGTCTCATACCGCCCGTTGTCCTTCAGCTCCTGGAGGAAGATCCGGCCGGTGATCTCGGTGGTGCCGGATTTTCCGATGATCGTGGCGTTCCCTACCGCCGTTGTTCCGGAAAAGGTCAGCGTCCTAAGAATGCTGCTGGTGTTGTCCCACAGGGGGACAATGCTCTGTGCCATGGCGGCGGTGGTCATGGCGCACATCATCAGCACCGCCATGGCCAGGGAAATTGCTTTGGTTCTCATTGTTTTTTCCTCCTTATTTGTATTTGGCTCCACCCGGGCTCATCCGGACCAACGGTCCGGATGGCGGCCCCATCGGGCCGCCCCCTTGAGAGCTCTCTATTCTAATAAACGCACGATGCCCCCCATTTCTCCGCAAAAATCGAAAAATTTTTTAAATTTTTTCGGGTCCGGACGGCAAAAAACCCGCCAGCCCTTGGGGGCCAACGGGTCGACGCACTTAAAAATTTTTAATTTTTCTGGACGCTCTCCGCGATCCGGATCAATTCCTCCGGTGAAAGCTCCGCCAGAAGAGAGAAGGCCGTGCCGGAAGCCTGATCGTACCAGGTCAGGCTGCTCTGGTATCCCGGCTCCACCGCCCGAAGCAGATATCCGGGACAATCGTTGATCCAGACATCCATCTCTTCATGATGCTCATTGTTGAAACTGGTGATTGTGGCAGATGATGTGCATTGAAAAAAGATGACATTGCCGTTATTGTTTGTGTAAATAGACAACGGTCCGACTCCTTCATTGTTGTACTCTGTCAACTCATACCCCCTTGGCAGCCAAGCGGGGACCCACTGTCCGGTCTGGCCGGCCTGTCCGCCGGTCTCGTCCACAAAGCGGATGGTGGTGTACTCCTCCAAAATCTCCACGATCAGGTTCCGCGCCCACGCCCGGGCCTCGGGGCTCACCGCCAGCACTGTCCCGGCGGTGAGGGCGGCGGCCAGGGCCACGGCGGCGGCGGACCGGCCCAGGGCGCGGCGACGGCGCCGCCGGTCCCCGAAGGGATCGGAGAGCAGGGGGCGCAGGCGCCGCAGAAGCTCAGGAGGCAGAGGCAGCTCCTCCGCCTCCCCGGGGCGGAGATGGAGGTACTCCGCCTCCTCCGCCTGCAGCAGGGCCAGGCGCAGCGCCTCATCCGTCAAAACGATGATCTCACTCATGGGTGGATCCCCTCCTCCAAAAGTCTCTCCTGCAGCAGCTTCCGCCCCTGGGAGAAGCGGCGGTAAATCGTCTCCACCGGCAGCCCCATGGCCGCGGCCGTCTCCTCCGGGCTCTCCTCCAGCACCAGCCGCCGGCGCAGCACCTCCCGATAGGTCTCGGGCATGGCCAGAATCAGCCCCACCAGCCGCTGGTACCCCTCCGCCGCCTCCGCGGCCTCGGTGGGGTCCGGCCCGCCGGGCAGGGCCTCCCCATCGTCCAGGCCGGTGTACCGCCCCTCCCGGCGCAGCAGGTCGATGGCGCTGGTGCGCACCGCCGCCAGCAGATAGGCCCGCTGGGCCCGGGGGGGCAGCGCCGCCACCCTGGAGAAGTTCCGGGCCACGGCGGTGAAGGCCTCCTGCACCGCGTCCTGGGACAGGTTCCCGTCCAGGTGCCGCCGGGCGGCCCGGAGGGCCAGGCCGGCGTGGGCCTGGAAGAAGGCCCGGAACTGCTCCCGCAGCTCCGGCCGGTCCAGCGCCGCCAGGCAGATGCTCAGCATCCCACCGCCCCCTTTCTCCTCCAGTGTAGCAGACTACACCGCCGCTGTCCAGTTTTTGGTTTTCTTGCCGTAGGTCTCTACTCTTATAAACGCACGACAACGCCATTTCTCCGCAAAAATCCGAAAATTTTTTGAATTTTTTCAAAAAAATTTTTTCACCCCCGGCAAGGGGCGCAAAAAGCCGGGCGCCGCCACCGCGGCGCCCGGCTTTTCGGGGATCTTATTTCGCGTATTCGATGGCCTTGGTCTCCCGCAGCAGGTGGACCTTGATCTGGCCGGGGTACTCCAGCTCCTGCTCGATCTTCCGGGCGATGTCCCGGGCCAGCAGGACCATCTGGTCCTCGCTGACCTCCTCCGGCTTGACCATGATGCGCACCTCGCGGCCGGCCTGAATGGCGTAGGACTTCTCCACCCCGGGGAAGGAGGAGGTGACCTCCTCCAGCTTCTCCAGCCGCTTGATATAGTTCTCCAGGTTCTCCCGCCGGGCGCCGGGGCGCGCCGCGGAGATGGCGTCCGCCGCCTGGACCAGACAGGCCACCACGGTGCGGGGCTCCACATCGTTGTGGTGCGCCTCGATGGCGTGGACGATGGCCTCGCTCTCCCGGTACTTCCGGGCCAGCTCCACCCCGATCTGGACATGGGAGCCCTCCACCTCGTGGTCAATGGACTTGCCCAGGTCGTGGAGCAGGCCGGCGCGCTTGGCCTCGGCCACATTGGCGCCGATCTCGGCGGCCAGCAGGCCGGCCACATGGCTGACCTCGATGGAGTGGTTGAGCACATTCTGTCCATAGCTGGTGCGGTAGCGCATCCGCCCCAGCAGCTTGACCAGCTCGGGGTGCAGGCCGTGGACATTGGTCTCGAAGATGGCGCGCTCCCCCTCCGCCTTGATGGTGGCGTCCACCTCCCGCTTGGCCTTCTCCACCATCTCCTCGATGCGGGCGGGGTGGATGCGGCCGTCCTGGATCAGCTTCTCCAGGGCGATGCGGGCGATCTCCCGGCGCACCGGGTCAAAGCAGGAGACGGTGATGGCCTCCGGCGTGTCGTCGATGATCAGGTCCACGCCGGTCATGGTCTCCAGGGTGCGGATGTTGCGGCCCTCCCGGCCGATGATCCGGCCCTTCATCTCGTCGTTGGGCAGGGGGACCACCGACACGGTGGCCTCGGACACATGGTCGGCGGCGCAGCGCTGGATCGCCAGGGAGATGATCTCCCGGGCCTTGGTGTCGGCCTCCTCCTTGAAGCGGGCCTCGATCTCCTTGACCTTCATGGCGGACTCGTGGGTGACCTCGCTCTCCAGCTGGTCCAGCAGATAGCGCTTGGCCTCCTCGGCGGTGAAGCCGGAGATGCGCTCCAGCGCCTCCAGCTGGCTGTGCCTGATCTGCTCCACCTCGCCCCGCTGTTCCTCCAGCTCGTTCAGACGGGCGGCCAGAACTTCCTCTTTTTTCTCGATGCTCTCGGTCTTGCGGTCCAGGTTCTCCTCCTTCTGCTGGAGACGGCGCTCCTGCTTCTGCAGGTCGCTGCGGCGCTCCCTCACCTCCTGCTCGTACTCGTTGCGGGCGGTGAGAATCTCCTCCTTTGCCTCCACCAGAGCCTCTCTCTTCTTATTTTCGGCGCTTTTGATGGCCTCGTTGATGATGCGCTTGGCCTCATCCTCCGCACTGCCGATCTCCCGCTCCGCCGTGGCCTTGCGGCGCTGGATGCCCACGGGCAACCCCACCGCCAGCCCCACCAGCAGGCAGATCACGCCGGTGATGATATAAGGCAGCATAGGCTTAAATGGTACACCTCCATATCAGTTGATGTTCTGCCCCGCGCGGGGGCTATCGCGGACGGGCGGGGCCGGCCCCTGGCCGCCCCGCCGGTGAATGAGATTGAAAAACTTTCCCCGTTCGTTTTTCAAAATAATCCTTTTACATTTTAATTCTCAGCCGCTTTGATGTCAACCATAACATTCGCATTCTAAAAAATTGGCCGGCGCCGCAGAAGCCGCGCCGGCCGGATATTCATGCATTCAGACCGGTTCCGGTACCGTGTCGTCCTCCCGCACCCAGTCCTCCACATGGACCACACTGTACTCCGTGGGGGTGTTGCGGATGACCACCCGGGAAATCCCCGCGTTGATGATCAGCCGCCGGCACATGGAGCAGGAGGTGGTGCCCGGCACCAGCTCTCCGGTGTTTGGGTCCTTGCAGGCCATATACAGGGTGGCGCCCAGCAGGTCCCGCCGGGCGGCGGAGATGATGGCGTTGGCCTCGGCGTGGACCGAGCGGCACAGCTCGTACCGCTGCCCGGAGGGGATCTTCAGCTCCTCCCGGGTGCACAGGCCCAGGTCCACGCAGTTCTTCCGCCCCCGGGGCGCGCCGTTATAGCCGGTGGCGATCACCTCGTCGTTGCGCACGATGATGGCGCCGTAGCACTTGCGCAGGCAGGTGGCCCGGCCCAGCACCGCCTGGGCGATGTCCAGATAGTAATTCTCCTTGTCGATCCGCTTCATGGCTCCTCCTCTTCTCCCCCGGGCTGTCCGCCCCTGGCGGTCACTGGATTATTTACATTTCGTTTACAAAAGACTTCTTGACGGCGCAACTGGAACAAGCTATGATAAGTATCGATGTCTTGGTGGCCGAGGGGGCTGTCCCCTCCCCACGCACGCGATCCAATGAAGGAGGGACCCCGCCGCATGATCCGCAACTTTCTCCAGCGATTCATGTATGGGCGTTACGGCAGTGATGCGCTGTCTTTTTTTCTGCTGGGATGCTATGTGGTCCTGTACCTGATCAGCTATCTGGCCGATCTCCCCGCGCTGTATCTGGTGGCGGATGTGCTGCTCCTGTGGGGCTTCTTCCGCATTCTCTCCCGCAACTATGAGCGCCGCCGGGCGGAAAACGCCGCCTTTCTGCGGCTGGCCGGCCCCGTTATCCGGTGGTTCAAGCTGCGCCGCTGCGCCCGCCGGGACAGGGACTACTGCTACTTCACCTGCCCCCACTGCAAGCAGATGCTCCGCGCCCCCAAGGGGAAGGGGAAGATCCATGTCACCTGCCGCACCTGCGGCACCGTGTTCGAGAAAACGACCTGAACGATCTCTGTCCGCTCTCTCCGGCCCGCGGCCTGGGGAGGGCGTTTTCCTGTCCCCGCCGTGCTGCAGGCGGACGATCTTCCTTAAGAAAGGCGGGCCGATGCCCTATGATCCGAAGGATGCGGGACGACGATCTCCCCGCCGTGGCCCGGCTCTGGCTGGAGGCCAACCTGGACGCCCACAGCTTCATCCCCTCCGACTACTGGCGGGGACAGCTGGACCGCGTCCGCTCCATGCTCCCCCTGGCGGAAGTCTATGTCCACGAGACGGCGTCCGGCCGGGGGATCGACGGCTTTTTAGGGCTAAGCGGCGGCCATATCCAGGGACTCTTTGTCCGGCGGGAGGCCCGGTGCGGCGGGATCGGAAAGGCGCTTCTGGACGCGGTCAAGGCCCGCTGTCCCCGTCTGACCCTCCAGGTCTACCGGGACAACCCCCGGGCCGCGGCCTTCTACCGCCGGGAGGGGTTCCGCGTTCTGGAGGAGGGCGTGGACGAGGATACCGGCCGTGCGGAGTACCTCATGGTCTGGGAACGGTAAAACACCGCCGCACTGCCCGCCCCGCTGTCCGATTTGGACGGCGGGGCGTTTTTCATCCCTCAAACTCCGTCCCAGGGGAAGGTGAAGTCCAGCTTCAGGTCATCCCGCACGGCGGACAGCTCCCTCTGCACCGCCTCGTTGATCTCCAGGCCGTCCTTCCGCTCCAGGGAGGTGAGGTACTCCTTCTCCCCGGCGGTGTAGATCCGGTCATGTCCCGGGGCCTTCTCGCTGGCCCGCAGGGCCCGGAGGATCTCGCCGCAGGTGTGTTCGAACTCCGCCCGGCCCAGGAAGGCCTCGGTGTCGATGGCCAGGAAGAAGTGCCCCAGGCCGTAAGGACGCTTGGAGCCGTCGGGGGCCACGCCGGACAGGGCATGGAGGAAATGCCCCTGCTGCAGGGCGGCGGAGAGCACCTCCACCACGGTGGCGTAGCCATAGCCCTTATAGCCCGCCATCTCCTCCCCCACGCCTCCCAGAGGGGCCAGGGCGGCCTTCCCCTCGGTGAGGGCCTTGAGGATATACGCGGAGTCGGTGAGCACGCTGCCGTCCCGGCCGATGACCTGGCCGGCGGGGGTGTCCTTCCCGATGCGCTCGTAGTACTCGATCTTCCCACGCTGGCTCACCGAGGTGGCGCAGTCCAGCACGAAGGGGAAGGGCTCGTCGGTGGGCAGGCCGAAGGTGAGGGGGTTGGTGCCCAGCATGTTCTCCACCCCGAAGGTGGGGGCGATGGAGGGCCGGGCGTTGGTGCCCGTCATGCCGATGCATCCCTCCCTGGTGGCCATGGTGGCGTAGTAGCCGGCGATGCCGTAGTGGGTGGAATTGCGCACCGCCACCATACCCATGCCGTACTTCTTCGCCTTTTCAATGGCCATGGACATGGCCCGGTGGCCGATGACCTGGCCCATGCCGTCGTGACCGTCCAGCACCGCGGTGGTGGGGGTCTCCCGCACCACCTCCAGCTCCGTCACCGGGTGCTGGATGCCCGCCTGGATGCGGTCGATGTAGATGGGCTTGAAGCGGTTGACCCCGTGGCTTTCGATGCCCCGGCGGTCGGACTCCAGCAGCACATCGGTGCAGATCTCCGCGTCCCTCTCCGGGACGCCGCAGCCCCGGAAGGCGGCGGTGATGAATTCAGACAGGGGCTCCCATTTCATAAAGCAGCTTGCCATGTGCGCTTCCTCCTCTTTGGTGTATTCACTTTCCCACGCAGAAGCGGGAGAAGATGCGGTCTGTGATGTCCTCCCGGACGGTGCGGCCGGTGAGCTCCCCCAGGGCGGACAGGGCCTGCTCCACCTCGGTGAGCACCGCGTCGGGGGTGACCCCGGCCCTCAGGGCCGCCTGGGCCCGACTCACCGCCGCCGCCGCCCGGTCCGCGGCCTCCGCCTGCCGGGCGTTGGTGAGCAGCTCCCCCGCCGGGGCGGAGCGCTCCGGGGGAAACAGGGCGGCCACCGCCGCCTCCAGCTCCTCCAGGCCCTGTCCCGTTTTGGCGCTCACCGTCACCTCCGGCGGCATAGGGTCCAGGGCCAGGAAGGGCACGGGGGCGGGGGGCAGGTCCCCCTTGGCGTGGACCAGGACGGTGGGGGCCAGGGATACGGCCCGGGCCAGCAGCTCCCCGTCCTCCTCCCGGGCAGGGACGGAGCCGTCCCACACCACCAGGATCAGCTCCGCCTCCTCCATGGCCGCCCGGCTGCGCTCCACCCCGAGGCGCTCGATGGGGTCGCCGCTCTCCCGCAGGCCGGCGGTGTCGATGAGGCGCAGCAGCACGCCCCCCAGGCGCACCCGCTCCTCCACCGTGTCCCGGGTGGTGCCGGGGATGTCGGTGACGATGGCCCGCTCGTACCCCACCAGGGCGTTGAGGAGGGAGGATTTGCCCGCGTTGGGCCGCCCTACGATGGCGCAGGGCACCCCCTGGGTCAGCTGCCTGCCCCGGCGCCAGGTCCCGGCCAGGGCCTCCAGCTCCCCCGCCGCCCGGTCCAGGGCGGCGGCCATCTCCTCGGCCTGGAAGGGCTCGATGTCCTCGTCGGGGTAGTCCAGCACCGCGTGGAAGTGGGCCATCAGGTCCACCAGGCCGTCGTAGATCCCCCCGATGCGTCCGGACAGCGCCCCCGCCAGCTGGCCTGCCGCCTGGCGGGCCGCCTCGGGGGTCTGGGCGTCGATGAGGTCGATGACTGCCTCCGCCTGGGTCAGGTCCAGCCGTCCGTTGAGAAAGGCCCGCCGGGTGAACTCCCCCGGCCCCGCCTGCCTCACCCCTCGGGCAAACAGCGCCTCCAGCCCCAGGGAGAGCACCATGGGGGAGCCGTGGCACTGCAGCTCGGCGGTGTCCTCCCCGGTGTAGCTGCCCGGTCCCCGGGTGACGGTGGCAAGGCACCGGTCGATCTCCCTGCCCTCCCGGTCCCGGAGCACGCCGTACACCAGCTGCCGGTCCGGCCGCCGGGACATGGGCTCCCCCCGGAGGGGGGTGAACACCCCGTCCAGCGCGGCAAGGGCCCCCGGCCCCGACAGCCGGAGGATGCCGATGGCGCAGGGCTGTCCCCCGGTGGCGACGGCGGCGATGGTGTCTGACACGGCGCTTCCCCTCCTTCTCCCCCCACGGCCGGTGGAGCGTATGACTATCGTGGGTATTGTATCACAGCGCCCGGAAAAAGGAAAGTGCTTTCCATCCCGCCGGACGCAGCGGGCGGCGGAGCCTCTTCGGCCCGCCGCCCTACACGGCCCGTCCTGACCGTGTTCCTGCAAAAATGAAGTTTGTGTAAATTTCTCCTCAACCCGCTCTTGACAGATATTATGTCACCCTTTTGATGCATATTCCCTGGGAAACCGTCTCCACACCGCATGTGGGAAACCCTGTGGATAATGTGGAAAACCCATGTGGGACCGGCGTTTCTTCTCCCCGCCCGGCGGTGCATATTCCCCTGTCAAAACCATAATTCTCGCAACCGGCTGTCTCTTCTCTCTCCGTCGATTTCTGCAGGACGGGCTGCGCCCCCTCAATTCCACACCGGGCAGTCGCCGATGGTCACCCCGGTGTAGTACCAGGTGAGGATCTCCCGCCAGCCGGCACCCTCCGCCGCCATGGCGTTGGCGCCGTACTGGCTCAGCCCCACCCCGTGGCCGTACCCGGTGACCGAGAAGGTCAGCTCCTCCGCCCCCGCCGCCAGGGTGAAGGAGGTGGAGCGCAGGGAGAACAGCTCCCGCAGCTTTGTCCCCGGGATCTCCGCCCCGCCGATGGTCATGGCGGCCACATTTCCCGCACTGCCGTACTCCGTCTCCCCCAGCCATTCCTCCGGCGTGCCGGACAAGTCCGCCTGGGGATACGCCCCCAGGATGGTCTGGCGGAACTCCTCCGCCCCCACCGTCACCTGGGTGTGGTAGTTGGGCACCTCCTCCCCCTCCGGGCTGGTCACCCCCGACAGATAGGGCACCTCGCTGCCCCACACCTCCACCGCCGCCAGGGTCTCCCCCGCCGCGGCGGAGAAAAACACCGCCTGGATGGGCTCTCCCTGGTAGAGGATCACCTGTCCGTCGGTCTCCGACACCGCCCGGCTGATCTTCTCCTCATATGCGTCGGCGTTCTCTCCCCAGTTGGTCCGGGCCTCCTCCCGGGTGATGTAGGCCTGGCAGCAGCCTATGTCGGTACACACATCCGCCTGGGGATGGGCCGCCGTCCCCACCAGCTGCTTGCGCACCGTATAGGTCCGGGCCGCCGCCGCCTGGGCACACAGGGCCTCCTGCTCAAAGGAGGCGGGCATCTCCGCCGCCACCACTCGCCACAGGTACTCGTCCATGGCCAGCTCCTCCACCGCCCCGTCCTCCATCAGCACCCGGACGGTGTGGGCCCCGTCGGCGGAGCCGCCGCCCTCCGTCCGGGGCGGGGAGAGGGTCTCCACCGGCGCGCCGTCCAGGCGCTGTGCCAGCTCGTCCTCCCCCAGCACAGCCAGCGGCAGCAGGTAAAACAGCAGATACAGCCCCAGAGCCAGCACGATCACCTTCCGCATGATCATCCCCCATTTCTTTCGTTTCGTCGCCGCAGTCCGTCAAATTTTCCTCCCCGGGCCGGTCCCTCTTTGTCCCTTTCTGCGCTTGACCCATGGGGAAAAATAGGGTATAATCCGTTCTATTCCACATATTTTGTTGTTATAAAAAGTGAAGGAGGTCTTCCCTATGCCGGACGCGCACATCGAGGCCAATACGGCCTTTCTCCACAGTCTATGCGGCGAATTTCAGAAACATAACCAGATCGATCCAGCGCTTTACCAGCGGTTCGATGTAAAGCGCGGGCTGCGCAACGCCGACGGCACCGGCGTGCTGGCGGGAATCACCCAGATCGGCAATGTCCAGGGCTACTACATCCAGGACGGGGAGAAGACCGCCATGCCCGGCCGGCTGATTTACCGGGGCATCAATGTGGAGGACCTGATCCGCGGCTTTATGAGCGAGCACCGCTTCGGTTTTGAGGAGACCGCCTATCTGCTGCTGCTGGGCTCTCTGCCCACCCGGGGGCAGCTGGAGGGCTTCACCCGCATCCTGGCGGAGTACCGCACTCTGCCCGACCGGTTCACCGAGGACATGATTCTGTCCGCCCCCAGCCATGATGTGATGAACAAGCTGGCCCGCTCGGTGCTGGCCCTGTACTCCTATGACAGCGATCCGGACAACAACGGCATTGAAAACGAGATGCGTCAGGCCATGCAGCTCATCGCCCGCTGCTCCACCATCGTGGCCCACGCCTTCGCCGTGAAGCGCCACTACTTCGACAACGAGAGTCTGTACCTCCACCGGCCTCAGGACGACCTGTCCCTGGCCCAGAATTTCCTCCACTCCATCCGCCGGGACAATCAGTACACCGAGGAGGAGGCCCGCCTGCTGGACCTGTGCCTGGTACTCCATATGGAGCACGGCGGCGGCAACAACTCCGCCTTTGCCTGCCGGGTGCTGTCCTCCTCGGGCACCGACATCTACTCCTCCATCGCCGCGGCGGTGGGCTCCCTGAAGGGACCCCGGCACGGCGGCGCCAACAAGAAGGTCATGGAGATGTTCGGCTATATCGAGTCGGCGGTGCAGGACTGGAAGGACGACGGGCAGATCCGGGACTATCTGGTCAAGATCCTCCGGAAGGAGGGGGGGGACCGCTCCGGCCTGATCTACGGCATGGGCCACGCCATCTACACCCTCTCCGATCCCCGGGCGGTGATCCTCAAGCGCTTTGCCAAAAACCTGGCCGCCCAGGACCCCGAAATGCTGGAGGAGTTCGAGCTGTTCGAGGCGGTGGAGCGCCTCACCCCCGAGGTATTCCGCGACATCACAGGCAGCGACAAGGTCATCTGCGCCAATGTGGATCTGTACTCCGGCCTGGTGTACAAGATGCTGGGCATCCCAGAGGAGCTGTACACCCCCCTGTTTGCCATGGCCCGCATCGTGGGCTGGTGCGCCCACCGGATGGAAGAGGTCTACAATCCGGGCAACAAGATCATCCGTCCCGCCTACAAGGCGGTGGCCCCCCGGCGGGAGTTTGTCCCTCTGGACAGCCGGGGTTAACCCCCCGCGGCACAGAAGGGAGCCTGCGCCCTGTGAGACGGCGCAGGCTCCCTTTTTATACCGTCCGGCACAGCGGCGGGCTTTCCTGCGGAATAGGTGGTATTTTCTCCCCAAATCTGCTATACTGAGAAAAACCTGATGTTCCAACACCATGTGACGGGAGGCCCGCCTATGAACCCTCTCATCGGCATCACCCCGCTGCACAACCCGCGGCGGGGGACTCTGTGGATCCACCCGGACTACTGCGCCGCGCTGGAGGCCGCCGGCGCCCTTCCGGTGCTCCTCCCCCTCACCGACGACGCCGGCGTGCTGAGGTCTCTGGCCTCCCGGCTGGACGGCCTGCTGCTGTCCGGCGGCCACGATGTGGACCCCGCCCTGTACGGAGAGGAGCTGCTGCCCTGCTGCGGCCCGCTCTCCCCCGCCAAGGACCGGATGGAACGCGCCATCCTGGAGCAGTTTCTCCGCCTGGACAAGCCGGTGCTGGCCCTGTGCCGGGGGATGCAGCTGCTGAATGTCCATCTGGGGGGAAGTCTGTATCAGGATCTGCCCACCCAGTTTCCCACCCGGGTGGTCCACAATCAGCCGCCCCCCTATCATCTCCCGGTCCATGCCGTGTCCGTGGTCCCGGGCGGGCTTCTCCATACCATCGTGGGGAGGGAGCAGCTGGCGGTGAACAGTTATCACCACCAGGCGGTGCGGGACGCCGCCACCGCCCTGTCCGTCCAGGCCAGGGCCCCCGACGGTCTGGCGGAGGCTCTGGCCCTTCCCGGAGTCCGGTTTGTCCTGGGACTGCAGTGGCATCCGGAAAATCTGTTCCGGGAAGACGAGTGCTCCGCCGCCGTCTTCACCGCTTTCCTCGACGCCTGCAGAACATCAAAATAACCTGCAAAAAAGACGCGCAGCGGCTCATCGCCGCTGCGCGTCTTTTTTCAATCCGTTATGCAAGATGCTCTGTCAGCTGGATCAGCACCCCGTCCGGATCACGGATCAGGGCAAACCGCACATGGGGATTGGGACTCGCCGGGCCAGAAACGGGGGTGATTCCCGCCTCTGCCAGTCCGGCCAGAGTGCTGTCCAGATCCTCCACCGCAAAGCCCAGAGACAGATTGTCCCCCGCCCGCTTCTCCCCGCTCTCCGGCCCGGCCACCAGCTCCAGCTGGATGCCGCCCGCCGCCAGGAACACGATCTCGTTGGGTCCCGCCTGGAACCGGCGGTCGATGTTCAGGCCAAGCGCCCCCTGGTAGAAGTTCAGGGCGGAGGCCAGATCTCTGGTCCGAATGGTGGCAAACTCCAGGTTCATATCCCGTTCCCCCCTCTCAGGCAAGTCCGATGGCGTCGCTCACCGGCAGGGAGAACACCACGCCCTTGCCCGGAGACCTCAGGCCCGCGGTCTCGCTGATGGCTTTCATCACATCCAGCCGGGTCTCGCTCTCCACCACCATGAATACCACTTCCTTTTCCGCCTGGATGGAAACGCCGAGGAACTGCTCCACCTCTTCCCGGGCGATGCCCCGGGCATTGAGCACGGTGCCGCCCCGGGCTCCCACCTGTCGGGCGGCGTCCATCACCAGATTGGTATATCCATGGTTGATCACGGTGACTACCACCTCGTATTTTCTCTTCGGCTCATCCACCTGCGTTCTCTCCTTTCTGGTCTCCTGGGCGTTGTTCTCACTCCATGTGGTCACCGCCCGGTACAGCTTTCCATTGACACTGTTCAGCGGCACCGCAAACGCGATCCCCTTCCCGGGATAGCGCATCTGCAGTCCATCTGCCAGCCGGCCCAGCAGCACCGGCACTGTCCGGCTGGGGGTCAGGCAGAATACCGCGCCCTTCTTGGTCTCTCCCAGCCCCAGCAGATCCAGCATCTCGGTGCGGGCGGTGCCGTGGCAGAGGCTCACCAGGTGGAACAGCACGCCCGCCTGCTGGCACACCTCCACAGCCTTCTCGCACCGGTTGGCGTCCACCACGGACACCACCGCATGCAGGGGGACGATGGTCTTGTTCTGTTCAGCGCTCATGATATCCCTCCTCCGGCATCAGCTCCACGATCTCGTCGTCATCCGTATCCCACACCGGTGTCTCGGGAGACGGCACAGCCTCCAGCTCAGTGTCATCCACGCGATAGCGCTGCTGCACCCGGTGGATGACCCCCAGCACCTGGATGGTGATCAGCGGGGTCATGGCTACCATAGCCACCACGCCGAAGGCATCGGTAAGCACATTCCCGCCCACCGCCTCGCACGCCCCCATGGCAAAGGGGAGCAGGAAGCAGGTGGTCATGGGGCCGCTGGCCACGCCGCCGGAGTCAAAGGCGATGCTGGTGAACAGCCTGGGACTGAAGAAGGTGAGCGCCATCGCCACCAGATAGCCGGGGATGACCAGCCAATAGATGGAAATCCCGGTGATCACCCGGGTCATGGCCAGCCCCACCGACACCGCCACGCTGATGGACAGGGAGAGCATGATGGCCCGGCGCGGGATGCCGCCGTCGGTGATCTCCTCCACCTGCTTGGTCAGCACATGGACGGCAGGCTCCGCCGTGACGATGAAGTAGCCCACCACCATACCGATGGGAATCAGCCACCAGCCGATGCCGCTGCCCGCCAGACTGCCGCCCAGATAATAGCCTGCCGGCAAAAAGCCCACATTCACCCCGGTGAGGAACAGGGCCAGGCCCAGGAAGGTGTAGACGAAGCCCACCCCGATCTTCTGCAGCTGCAGCTTATGGAAGCGGCGAAAGATCAACTGGAAAATGGCGCAGAAGGCCACGATGGGCAGCAGCGCCACCAGCACCTCACCGGTATAGTCGGGCAGCTCCTCCAGGAACGCAATGGCCAGGTCCCGGCTGGTGGCCACATCGACGGCCTCCACCGGGGAGTAGGCCGGGTCTCCTCCCCGATAAAAGATCCCCAGGATCAGCACCGCCAGGATGGGGCCGATGGAGCACAGGGCCACCAGGCCGAAGCTGTCCTCCTGGGCCTCCTTGTCGCCGCGGACAGAGGCCAGGCCGACACCCAGAGCCAGGATGAAGGGCACCGTGATGGGCCCGGTGGTGACGCCGCCGGAGTCAAAGGCCACCGCCACATACTCCCGGGGCACAAAGGCGGACAGCACGAACACCAGGATGTAAAAAAACACCAGAAGCCGGACCAGGCTGATCTTGTACAGGGTACGCAGTACCGCCAGGACAAAGAACAGCCCCACCCCCACCGCCACCGTGAGGATCAGCACCATATTGGGGATGGAGGGCACCTGGGTGGCCAGCACCTGCAGATCCGGCTCTGCAATGGTGATGAGGATGCCGATGATCAGTGTCACCACCACCGCCACAGCCACCCGGCGGGTCTTGGCAATCTGGGCGCCGATTCCGTCCCCCATAGGGGTCATGGCCACATCGGTGCCCAGAGAAAACAGCGACATACCCAGGATCAGCAGCACTGCGCCAGCCACGAACATCCCCAGTGTCCCCACCGGCATAGGTGCCACTGTTACGCTGAGCAGCAGCATGATCGCCGTGATGGGCAGCACCGATCCCAGCGATTCTTTGATTTTTTCCATCAGTATTTTGTTCATTCATGACCTCCCGGTTCCAGCCTGATTTCACTCTCTATTTTTAGTTTAACACGGAAAACATACACTGGCAAGTCAAAATAAGCTAAAAATTCATTTGTCTGTTTAATGCTTCTGTTTTCTTTCGTTTTTTCTTTTTTCTGCGATTTTATGTTGAAGCAAATCTAAAATTCCATTCTTTATTCCACGCCTTATTCCGTCCTTCAGAAGCCGCCTTCCGCCGTATGGCCGGGGCGTGCGTCTAAATGCTCCCGGAAACACGAAAATCGTTCCGGCTGCTTCCTTTTTCTCCGTTTTCGGCAATATGGCCGTTATACCCTGCAGCGCAAGCCCTCCAGTTTCTTCTAAGCGAATCAGAGCCTTTCCGGAAAACTTTTTTCGGCAGGGGTTGACATTGCCGCTCTGCCGCTGTAATATGAAGTTAGCTTCACATGAAGTTTCCTTCATATCAAGAGGAGGGGGAGCCGCCGTGAAAACACGCATCCGGGAGCTGCGCACCGCCGCCGGCCTGACCCAGCAGCAGCTGGCGGACCTGGTCCATGTCTCCAGCCGGACCATCATCTCCATCGAGAAGGAGCAGTACAGCCCCTCCCTCCTGCTGGCCTACCGCATGGCGAAGGTGTTCGGGGTGACGGTGGAGGAGCTGTGCTGTCTGGAGGAAAATATGAGATTGGAGGATCGGCAGTATGAAGATCTATAACAAAAAGGCATTTGCCTCAGGGGTGTTTTCTCTTGTGCTCGGGCTGGCCCTTCTGGCCGCCATGGCAGCCACCGGGAACTGGCGGCCCAAATCGGTGGTGCTGTGCGTGCTGTGCCTGCTGTTCGGCGTCGGATCGGTGACCCGGGCGCTGTCCCGGGACAAGGCGGTCCGGGACCTCATCGACGCCCGGGACGAGCGGAACATTCTGGTGGCTCTGCGCACCAAGAACCTGCTTCACCGTGCTGCAGACCGCTCTGTGGGTGCTGTGCGTGGCCTGCGCTTTGGGTATTGCCTTCCACCCGGTGGAGGAGGCCAAGCTCATCTTCGCCGGCGTGTTGATCGTCTGCGGGCTGCTGTGGTTCTTCTCCCTGGTGCTGGAGCTGGTCTGCTCCATCCACTATGACAACAAGCTGTAAAGGAGGCACATCCCATGACTGACCGCAATGAGGAGGCCCGGCGTCTGCGGGAGCTGCACCTGCTCCGGGACGAGCGGGACCGGGCGGAGGAACAGGCCGCCCGGGGGACGGCGGGAAGCGTGCTCACCTGCCTGGCCCTGCTGTTCTCCGCCGCCTGCCTGCTCCAGGGCAGCCCCGCCTGGACAGGATTTCTGGCCCTGGTGTTCGCCGGGGGCGCCGGGCGGTGCGGCCGGCGCTGGACCCTGGACCGGGAGGAGCCCTTCTTCCTGGTGGCTGCGGTGCTGTGTGCCCTGGCTGCAGCGGGACTGGGGATCGCCTTTCTTCACGGGCTGGCGGGGGCGGGGCTGTATTCTCTGAAGCGGCTGCTCGTCCTCGCCGCCCTGTCCTGCGTCATGTATGAGCTGGCCGCCATTCTCTTCCTTCCCCTGGTGCTGGGGGCGCTGTGGCTGGTGGGGCTGTCCCTCCGGCGCGACCCGGAGCGGTGGGAGCAATGGTTCCGGGCCCGCTCTACCACGGCGCTGCTGTTATGGCTGGGGGGACTGCTGGCGGCGGCCGCCGCCCTCACCGCCCTGCTGGCCTGCCTGCTCTTCACCGCCCTGCATTTCCCCGCCCCGGAGAAGCTGGCCCTGGTCTATCTGCTGGGGTGCTGGCTGCTCCAGTTCCGGAAGTTCAGCGGCAGCCGGGAGGACCTGCTGCGCAAGCTGCTGCGGCTGAAGCCGGGGGCGGCTTCCGCCACGCCGCAGACGCCCGACGGCCCGGAGGAACTGTGAGTTCCCTTTTCCGCAAAATAACGCCCGGAGAGACAGGCCTGTGTCTCTCCGGGCGTTGTTCGCTTTCTGTCTGCTATCTGTCATGTCTGTCAGATGGGGCCGATCCGGTCCAGGGGGAACAGCACCAGCACCGCCTTTCCCAGAACATACCGCTCATCAATGGTTCCAACCTGGACATGGCGGCTGTCGGTGGAATTGTTGCGGTTGTCCCCCAGCACGAAGATACTCCCCTCGGGGACTGTCACACTGGTGATGGTCATGTTGGAGTTTACCAGACCGGGGTCCCGCATGGCCTCCTTGATATAGGGCTCGTCCAGCACCACTCCGTCCACCGTCACCGTGCCGGTGACATAGTCGATCTCCACCGTCTGTCCCTCGGTTGCGATGCACCGCTTGACAATGGCGTCGCCGTCCAGCACGGAGGAGGTGTATTTGTTCAGCACCACGATGTCCCCCTGCCGGGGCTCGTACCCCACGCTCTGGATGATGAGCAGCTCGCCGTTGCTCAGGGTGGGCTCCATGGACTGCCCCACCACCACCACGATGCGGCCGAAGAAGGTGAATACCACCGTCAGGGCCACCAGCGCCACCACCAGGGCCTGCAGCCAGTAGAACAGGTTCACCTTCAGCCCGGATTCCTCCTTGGCCATCCCGTCCCGGGCCGGATCCCCTTCCTCCGGAACCTGGCGTTTCTCCGTCTCCTCTGACAATGGCGGCGCCTCCTCTCCCGCTGCGCCCCACCGGGCCGCGCGGTCATGATTTGCTATTATATCCGCTTTCTCCGCCGATTGCAAGGGCAAACCGGCGGCAGTCTCTCTCTTCCAGCAAAGTCCGCTCAACGGCAGGTCTTAGAGCCTGTCCCCGGGCCGCGGGGGTCCTGCATGCCCTTCGATATGCTCTGTTCCTCACGGCGCTTCCGTACAAGACATATCACTCCCGGGTCAGCATATCCACCGCTTCTTCTCTTGTGGAGACAAAGAACACGCTTTTCCCCTTATTGCTTTCATAGATGAAATCCTTCAGCGGCTCACTGGCACTGTGCAGATCGTTCCCATAAATTGCAATGCGGCCACCATAGTTGATATATTTTTGCAGGATCTCTCCCGCGAGTCCCGTGCTGAGGTGAAAGAATTCCTCTGCAATCTGGCTGCGGCTGATCACGATGTTTTTTGTGCCCGCTTCATATGCCGCGCACATCAGAAGATCCAGTGCGGATTGCGCATCCCGAATCACAACCTCGCCGCCGGTTACGGCCGCGCACAGCGTCCCATTTCTTACAATTTTCTCAAGCATAAATTCTCCTCATTCTCTTTTATCGTTTTATTGTGATACCCCCTCTGTCCGCATATATGCCAAGCCGCCGGCCCGGATGATTCCGAGCCGGCGGCCGCGCGTTATGTCAGAAGACGCTTCAATCCTTCTTATCCACCGCGTAGAGCTGAGACAGGCGCTCCAGATGCTCGTACTTCTCCTTGGCCTCCTCCTGGGCCTGCTCGAAGAGGGTCTTGGCCCGCTCGGGGAAGGCGCGCTCCAAAGAGGAGTAGCGCACCTCGCCCTTGAGGAAGGACAGGTAGTCGCCGGTGGGCTTCTTGCTGTCCATGATGAAGGGGTTCTTTCCCTCCTTGGCCAGGTCGGGGTTATAGCGGAACAGATGCCAATAGCCCGCCTTTACCGCATTCTTCATCTCCAGCATGGCGTTGCCCATGCCCACCCGGATGCCGTGGTTGATGCAGGGGGAGTAGGCGATGACGATGGAGGGGCCCTGATAGGCCTCCGCCTCCTTCAGCGCCTTGATGGTCTGCTGATAATCGGCGCCCATGGCCACCTGTGCCACATAGACATAGCCGTACTGCATGGCGATCTGGGCCAGGTCCTTCTTGCGCACGCTCTTGCCCGCGGCGGCAAACTGTGCCACCGCGCCGGTGGGGGTGGCCTTGGAGGCCTGCCCGCCGGTGTTGGAGTAGACCTCGGTATCGAAGACCAGGATATTCACATTCTCGCCGGAAGCCAGCACATGGTCCAGGCCGCCGTACCCGATGTCATAGGCCCAGCCGTCGCCGCCCAGGATCCACATGGTCTTCTTCTCCAGCATATCCCGCATGTCGTACATCTCGTTGAGCAGGGGGTAATCCCGGGGGGCGTAGGAGTCCTGCTCCAGTTCCATGCGGATGGAGCGGATCAGCTCGGCGCTGGCCCAGGCGGACTTGTCGGTGTCCCGCTCCTCCAGCCAGATCTTGGCCGCCTCCCGGATCTCCGGCGGGCACTGAGTGCAGTCGGAGGCGCACATGGTCTTGGCCAGATCCACCGCCTTGGCCCGGCGCTGCTGTACGGCCAGGGCCATACCCAGGCCGAACTCGGCGTTGTCCTCAAACAGGGAGTTCTCCCAGGCGGGACCCTTCCCCTTCTTGTTCACCGTGTAGGGGGTGGAGGGGGCGCTGCCGCCCCAGATGGAGGAGCAGCCGGTGGCGTTGGCGATATACATGTGGTCGCCGAACAGCTGGGTGATCAGCTTGGCATAGGGGGTCTCGCCGCAGCCGGCGCAGGCGCCGGAGAACTCGAACAGGGGCTGCTTGAACTGGGAGCCCTTCACCGTGAACGGATCGAAGGGGAGCTTCTTGTCCTGCACCCGGGCCACCGCGTAGTCAAAGGCCACCTGCTTGCCGCGCTGGTCCAGGAAGCGGTCAGGCTGCAGCGCCTTCTTCTTGGCGGGACACACATTGATGCAGGACCCGCAGCCGGTGCAGTCGTACTGGGAGACCACCACGCCGAACTGGTACTCCTCGCAGCCCTTGCCCGTCATGGGGACGGTAACCAGCTCCTGAGGCGCCTCCTCCCGCTCCGCCTTGTCCAGCACGAAGGGGCGGATGGCGGCATGGGGGCAGACATAGGCGCACATATTGCACTGGATACAGTTCTCGGGGATCCAAACAGGCACATCCACCGCGATGCCCCGCTTCTCAAAGGCGGCGGAGCCCTGGGGCACGGTGCCGTCCGCGCCGGGCATCAGCTTGGAGACCGGGATGGTGTCCCCCTTCATGTTGTTGGCGGGGATGAGCACATTCTCCACATAGGCCTTCAGGTCCGCCCGCTTGGTGTACACCGCCGGCGCGGCGGTCTCCTCCTGGCACTCGCTCCACTGGGCGGGGATGTCCAGCCGGGTCACCGCGTTCAGTCCGGCGTCCACCGCGGCCTGGTTCATGGCCACGATGTCGTCCCCCTTGTGGCCGTAGGTCTTGACGATGGCGGTCTTCATATACTTCACCGCGTCGTCGATGGGGATGATGTTGGCCAGCTTGAAGAAGGCGGCCTGGAGGATCATATTGGTCCGGTTGCCCAGGCCGATCTCCCGGGCCAGGCTGGTGGCATCGCAGACATAGACCTGGATGTCGTTGTCCGCCAGATACTTCTTGGCCCGGGCGGGGAGCACCTGGCCCAGGTGCTCGATGTCGAAGCTGCCGTTGATCAGCAGGGTCCCGCCGGGCTTGATATCCTGAACGATGTCATACTGGCTGAGGTACGCCGGGCAGTGGCAGGCCACGAAGTCCGCCCGGGAGACATAGTAGGAGGAGCGGATGTGGTCCTTGCCGAAGCGCAGGTGGGAGATGGTCACGCCGCCCGACTTCTTGGAGTCGTACTGGAAGTAGGCCTGCACCCGCAGCTTGGTGTGGTCGCCGATGATCTTGATGGAGTTCTTGTTGGCGCCCACGGTGCCGTCGGAGCCCAGCCCCCAGAACTTGCAGCACACCGTGCCGGCGGGGGTGACCTCCGGCTCCTCGGTGATGGGCAGGGACAGGTGGGTCACATCGTCGGTGATGTTGATGGTGAAGCCGTGGACGGGGTCCATGGCGCAGGCGTTGCGGTAGGCCGCCAGCACGCCGCCGGGGGTGGTGTCCTTGCTGCCCAGGCCGTACCGGCCGCCCACCACCCGGATATTGCGGCCGGAGTAGTGCACCGCGGCGCTGACATCCATATACAGCGGCTCGCCGATGGCGCTGGCCTCCTTGCAGCGGTCCATGGCCACCATATACCGGCAGGTCTTGGGGATGGCGGCCAGGAAGCGCTCGGTGGCGAAGGGGCGGAACAGGCGCACCTTAATCAGGCCCACCTTCATCTGCCCGCTCTGGTTGAGGTAGTCGCATACCTCCTCGGCGCAGTCGCACATGGAGCCCATGGCCACCATGACGGTCTCGGCGTCGGGGGCACCGTAGTAGTTGAACAGCTTGTAGTTCTTGCCGGTCTTCTCGTTGACCTGGTCCATACAGCCCTGGACCACATCGGGCAGCCGGCGGTAATACTCGTTGACGCACTCCTTGTTCTGGAAGAAGATGTCCGGGTTCTGGGCCGAGCCCCGCAGCACCGGGTGGTCGGGATTCAGGGCATGCTCCCGGAACTCCTTCAGGGCCTTCCAGTCCACCATCTCCGCCAGATCCTTGTAGTCCCAGGAGGCGATCTTCCGGATCTCGTGGGAGGTGCGGAAGCCGTCGAAGAAGTGGATGAAGGGCATGTGCCCCTTGATGGCGGCCAGGTGGGCCACCGCGCCCAGGTCCATGCACTCCTGGGGATGGATGGAGCACAGCATGGCGTAGCCGGTGGAGCGGCATGCCATGACATCGGAGTGGTCCCCGAAAATGGACAGGGCGTGAGTGGCCACTGCCCGGGCGGAGACATGGATGACATTGGGCTGCAGGCTGCCGGCGATCTTGTACATGTTGGGGATCATCAGCAGCAGGCCCTGGGAGGCGGTGAAGGTGGTGGTCAGCGCGCCGGTGGTCAGAGAACCATGGACCGCGCCGGCCGCGCCGCCCTCGGACTGCATCTCAGCGATGCGCACGGTCTGGCCGAAGATGTTCTTCCGGCCGGTGGCGCTCCACTTGTCGGTGAGCTCCGCCATGACGGAAGAGGGGGTGATGGGATAGATGGCAGCCACCTCGGTAAAGGCGTAGGCCACATGCGCAGCGGCTGTATTTCCATCCATAGTGATCAGTTTTCGTTCCATGGGGAGGCCTCCTTACTCAGTTTTTCAGGGAGATATTTTTTATTTTAGCACCGATTTTTCCCTTTGTAAATTGAATCTTATGCTTGTTTATGATATAATGCCACCGGTAAAATTGTTCGTTTTTGACAGGGGAGATGCCGTGATGGTATGTAAAATCCGTTCTCTTGGGCTGCACGGGGTGACCGGTTACGAGGTGGGTGTGGAGTGTGATCTGGCCTCCGGACTGCCTGTTTTCACTGTGGTCGGGCTGCCTGATGCGGCGGTGAGCGAGGCCCGGGAGCGGGTCAGATCCGCCATAAAGAACAGCGATTTTCAGTTCCCCGTCAGCCGGATCACCGTGAATCTCGCCCCGGCTGACCGCAAAAAATCGGGCACGATCTACGACCTTCCCATCCTTGTAGGCATCCTGTGCGCCGGGGGTCAGCTGCGGCTGGACGACCCGGACTGCGCCTTTGTGGGGGAGCTGTCCCTGGCCGGGGCGCTGCGCCCCACCGCGGGGATGCTGCCCATGGCCATGGCGGCCAGGCGTGCCGGGATCCGGCGGCTGTATGTCCCGGCGGACAACGCGCCGGAGGCCACCCTGGCCGGCGGGCTGGAGGTCTATCCCGTCACCGATGTGCGCCAACTGGCCGCCCACCTGTCCGGGCGAACGCCGATCCCTCCGGCCCAGCCCTGGCAGCCCGGCGAGACCGCTTTTGCCGCCCCCGACTTTGCCGAGGTGAAGGGGCAGGAGAATGTGAAGCGGGCGCTGGAGATCGCCGCCGCCGGGGGACACAACCTGCTGATGATCGGTCCGCCTGGTTCCGGGAAATCCATGCTGGCCCGCCGCCTGCCCTCCATCCTCCCCGACATGACCCGGCAGGAGGCCATGGAGAGCACCGAGATCCACTCGGTGGCAGGGCTGACCTCCAAGGACGCGCCCATGCTGCTCCAGCGGCCCTTCCGCGCCCCTCACCACACCATCTCCCCCATGGGGATGGCCGGCGGGGGCAGCAATCCCCGTCCCGGCGAGATCTCCCTGGCCCACAACGGAGTGCTGTTTTTGGACGAGCTGCCCGAGTTTCAGAAGGATGTGCTGGAGGTACTGCGCCAGCCTCTGGAGGACGGGGTGGTGCAGATCTCCCGGGCCTCCGGCTCGGTGGTCTACCCCAGCCGGTTCATGCTGGTGGCCGCCATGAACCCCTGCAAATGCGGCTGGTACGGCCATCCCTCCGGCCGCTGCCGCTGCTCCGAGGCGGCGGTGGAGCGCTATCAGGGCCGCATCTCCGGCCCGCTGCTGGACCGCATCGACCTGTTTGTAGAGGTGGAGGCGCTGGAATTCGACACCATTTCTCAGCGTCAGACGGGGGAAAATTCCGCCGATATCCGCGTCAGAGTGAACGCCGCAAGGGCCGTTCAGACCGCCAGATTCAGCCCGGACGGGCCGAAAAACAACACCCAAATGGGGCAGAAAGAGCTTCAAAATTGGTGTAATCTGGATGAAAATGGGCTGAAAATCATGCGTTCCGCCTTTGAAAAACTGGGTCTTACCGCCCGTTCCTACGACCGGATTCTGCGGGTTGCGCGCACCATTGCGGACCTGGACGGCAGCGAAACCATCTCTCCCGCCCACCTGGCCGAGGCCCTCCAGTACCGCCCGCCGGTGTATCTGCGGCGGTGATTTTCGAAAAAATATACAGAAAAAATGCGGGGCGGAGAGGAATTTTTCCTCTCCGCCCCGCGGCAGCTCCCCGGATAAATAAGGGGGTGACGGTCCTTCAGCGGATGAAGTTGGTAAACGCCTTGCGCACCGGCTGGGGGGCGGGGACGGCGTCTTTGCCGTAGTCCACCAGCTTCATCAGCCAGGCCATGTTCTGCCCCAGCACCTGCATGATCTGGACCCCCTCGTCATCCTGCTCCACCTGGCCGGGCTTGAGCCCGTGGATCACATTCCAGTAGTTGGAGGTGGGCATGAGCATCTCGGAGTAGGTGATATAGTGGTTCATGATGTCCACCGCCGGCACTCCGCCGGAGCGGCGCACCGCCGTCACCGCCGCGGCCACCTTGTGGCGCAGCAGACCGCCGTTGTTGCCGCAGACATAGGTGGCCCGGTCCAAGAACGCCTTCATGGCCGCGGAGGGGCCTGCGAAGTGGACGGGGCTGCCGAACAGGATGCCGTCCGCCTCCTTCATCTTCTGGATCCAAAGGTTCAGCTCATCCCCCTGGAGCACGCACTTCTCGTCCCGGTTGCGGGCGCACATGTTGCACCCCATGCATCCCCGCACCGGCGCTCCCCCGATGTGGATGATCTCCACCTCGATGCCCTCTTTTTCCAGCTCGTCGGCCACCATGCGCAGGGCGTGGTAGGTGTTGCCCTCCTTCTTGGGGCTTCCGTTAAACGCCACGACTTTCATCTGTCGGACTCCTCCTTGTTCCGTTTCCTCCCCCGGGGCGCGCCCGGGTCTTCTCTGCTATGATATCGCGCGCCGCCCGCCGCTGTCAAGGCGTCCCGCGCCGGCAGGCACAGCTTTTGCTTGACTTTTGAGTGCTTCCTGCCTAAAATAAGGACTACGACCATACTTCTAATATAAAAACCGGGCGCGGCCATCGCCGCCCGGAAAAGGACGGGAGCGTTTTATGGCAAAAGAGAAGAAGCAGGTGGAGCAGATCACCGACATGGAGGTGGACTTCGCCCAGTGGTACACCGATGTGTGCAGGAAGGCGGAGCTCATCGACTATTCCTCCATCAAGGGGATGTTCATCTACCGCCCCTATGGCTACGCCATCTGGGAGAACATCCAGGCGGAGCTGGACCGGCGGTTCAAGGCCACCGGCCACGAGAATGTCTATCTGCCCGTGCTCATCCCCGAGAGCCTGCTGCAGAAGGAGAAGGATCATGTGGAGGGCTTCGCTCCCGAGTGCGCCTGGGTGACCACGGGGGGCAGCGAGAAGCTGGAGGAGCGCTACTGCATCCGCCCCACCTCCGAGACGCTGTTCTGCGAGCACTACAAGAACATCATCCACTCCCACCGGGATCTGCCCAAGCTGTACAACCAGTGGTGCTCCGTCCTGCGCTGGGAGAAGACCAGCCGTCCCTTCCTCCGCCACCGGGAGTTCCTGTGGCAGGAGGGCCACACCATGCACGCCACCGCGGAGGAGGCCATTGCCGAGACCGAGCAGCAGCTGGAGGAGTACGCCACCTTCTGCGAGGATGTGCTGGCCATGCCGGTGGTGCGGGGCGTCAAGACGGACAAGGAGAAGTTCGCCGGGGCGGAGCGCACCTATACCATCGAGTGCATGATGCACGACCGCAAGGCGCTGCAGTCGGGCACCAGCCACTATTTCGGGGACGGCTTCGCCCGGGCCTTTGACATCACCTACACCGGGAAGGACAATCAGCTCCACTACCCCCATCAGACCAGCTGGGGCCTGTCCACCCGGATCATCGGCGGCATCATCATGACCCACGGGGACAACAACGGCCTGGTGCTGCCTCCCCGCATCGCCCCCATCCAGGCCATGGTCATCCCCGTGGCCCAGCACAAGGAGGGGGTGCCGGAGGCCGCCCGGGCCCTGCTGGAGCGCCTGAAGGCCGCCGGCATCCGGGCCGGCATCGACGAGTCCGACCAGTCCATGGGCTGGAAGGCCGCCCAGTACGAGATGAAGGGGGTCCCCCTGCGGGTGGAGATCGGCCCCAAGGACATGGAGAAGGACCAGTGCTGCATCTGCCGCCGGGACTCCGGGGAGAAGGTCTTTGTCCCCCTGGCCGAACTGGAGGGGCGGACAAAGGAGCTGCTGGACGCGGTCCATGACGGGCTGTACCAGCGGGCCAAGAAAAACCTGGAGGACCACACCAAGGTGTGCCGCACCCTGGACGAGGTCAAGCAGTTCATGGAGACCGAGGGCGGCTTCGCCAAGACCATGTGGTGCGGCGAGCTGGACTGCGAGCTGAAGATGAAGGAGCAGGCCGGGGTCTCCTCCCGGTGCATGCCCTTCCAGCAGGAGCAGGTCTCCGATGTGTGCGTATGCTGCGGCAAACCCGCCAAGCACATGATCTACTGGGGGGTGGCCTACTGATGGAGGGCTTTACCGTCACAGTAGACGGCATCCGCCGTAACGAGTTTATGCAGGCCAACCACTTCCTGGCAATGAAGCAGTATCTGGCTACGGCTGGCCTGCTGCTCCTGCTGGCAGTATCTATTCTCATTGTCAATGGGTCCGACCAATTTCGCAATCTGTGGGCTCTGCTGATTATTATTCCCATCGTGCCCATCGTCTACCATTTCTCCTTCCTTCGGGCTTATGGCAAGCAGCCCTATGGAGAGATGGAGATGTCTTATTCCTTCGATGAAAACGGCTGGCGGCTCACTGTCAACGGCCAGACCGGGGTGGTGGCCTGGGTGAACACCCTGAAGCTGCGGCGCACCAAGACGGTGTTCCTGCTGTACGCCCGGGTGGAGGGCCGCCGGGGCATGGTGAGCAATGTGCTCCCCCGCCGCTGCCTCACCGACGAACAGGCGGACCAGATCGTGGCCTGGTTCAACGCGAAGAAGATCTGAATACACAGCGACGCGCCCCCGGGCTCTCAAAGGAGCCCGGGGGCGTTTGTTTTCTGTTCTTGGCAGTTGGGAAATGCCCTATTTGATCTCCTGCTCCAGCTGGTCAAACACCGGGGCGGAGAAGAACTCCCCCAGGGTGATGCCCAGGCCGTCGCAGAGGAGCTTGATGGTGAGAAGTTTGGGATTTTGGCTTTTTCCGTACAGGATGTTTTTCACACTGGACGGCGGCACCGCGGACAGGGTGGCCAGCTTGTTGATGCTGATGCCGCGCAGCTCGCACAGCTCCAAAATGCGGTCCCGAACTGCGGTGACGGTATCCATCGCTGCCCACCCCCCGATCGCTTGGTTGGGAATAGCTTACCCCATTTCGGTGGACAATGTAGGCTATGCGTGCTACTATTAGGCTACACATAGCCACCTGGAGGAGGGGTAAGAGATGGAACACGCCTGTTTTTTCATCGGTCAGCGCACCGCCGGGGAGGAGGTGTACCCGGCTCTGGCGGAGGCAGTGGAGCGCCACATCACCGGGTACGGGGTGCGCCGCTTCTATGTGGGGCGCTACGGAAATTTCGACCGCATGGCCGCCCAGGCGGTAGGGGAGGCCAAGGCGCGCCATAGCGGGGTGGAACTGGTGCTGGTGCTGCCCTATCACCCCGCCCAGCACCCCGTCCCCGTCCCGCCGGGGTTCGACCGGAGTCTCTACCCCTGGGAGGGGGAGCGGGTCCCGCCCCGGCTGGCCATCCTCCGCACCGATCAGCGCATGGTGGAACGATGCGCCTTCCTCATCGCCTGCGCCCGCCCTCATCTGGGCGGCTCCGGTCAGGTGCTGGACTTCGCCCAGCGCCGGGCCGCCCGGGGGTTGCTGCGGGTGGAGGAGCTGGACCCCGCCGGGATATGACAGCGCCCCCAGGCTCCAAAGGAGCCCGGGGGCGCAATTTTTTCGGCCCACTCGGCGCGTCTGTCCGTGTCACTTGGCGCTTATGCTGCTGAGATGGACTCCTCTCATGGTCCATCTATGAAATCATCTTCTCTGCAGGATCAAAAACACGCCGGCTTCATTGGGAACATACGGGGTTTGGCTCTCCGCCCTTTGCGGCGCATACCACAGATCCCATTCGGATTTTCTCTGTCTCCCGTCGTGTTCCGTCCGCCGCTTGCCTATTCCTCCGCCAGAGCAAATTCCGCTGCCAGGAGGAATTCCTTCAGCGTCTCCCCCTGTCCGGTGGTAAGGCGGGTGACCACGCGGTACTCCCCCGGGGGCAGCGGGCCGTAAATCCCCGTCCAGTCAAAGGTCTCCCGGTTCTGCGCCGCGCTGGCCGGAGACTGGTCCGGCACCAGCAGCCGGCCCCAGAGGGGAAAGGCAGGCTCCTCCCCGGACAGGGTGGGCAGAGCGGTCCATTCCCCCGTCTTCTGCTCCTCCACCCGGAACCAGGCGCCGCAGGTCAGGTCGCTGCGTCCCGCCTCGTTGAGATACCGGACCTCCAGCCCGGTGGGGCTAATGCTGCCTTCCGGGATCTCCAGCCAGACCCCCGGCAGGTCATTGGGGAGAGACTCCGGCCTCTCCGCCGTCCCTTGGAGGCGGGAAATGCTGAAGATCAGCAGCAGCGCGGCGGCCAAGGCGATCAGGATCACTGTCCAGGCCCGCCGAACGCCGTGTTTCACCCTTGTCCGCTGGGCGGTTTTTGTCTCACTCATTGTGCGCTTCTCCTCCATCCTCCTGCCTGTCTCTCTTCCCTATGTCCTCCGCTCCGTCACGCCAGGTCGTTCCACAGATCCTCCAGCACCGGCAGGCGCACCAGCCGCGCCTCCGCGCCGGGGGAGAGATAGCTCCCGCCGGACCAGAGCACACCCTGCCAGGCGTCTCCCCCGTCGGACAGCACCAGCAGGGACAGGGCAATATCCTCTCCGTCTGCCCCGGTGAAGGTCATGCGCAGCTCCGCCGCCGCGCCCACGATCCACTCCTCCGGCGGCTCCCCCGCCACCCGGGCCGCGGAGAGCCGCTCCAGCAGCTGCCGGGCCTGTTCTCCGTCCCCCTGCCGCGTCTCACCGGCACTCTGCAAATCGGACCAGGTCACCCGGACGCCGGTGACGGACGCCCCCTCGGGCAGCGGGAAGCCGTCATCGGCCACCGGCGGCCCCGGCCTCCCCAGCCGCAGGCCCGCCAGCACCCCCGCGATCACCACCGCAGTCAGAAGCAGGAGCAGCCCCGTCCGGGCCGCGGCGCTCATCTGTCTGTGTCCCATGACGCCAGCCCCCCTTCATTCGTCATTCTGCCCAATATTTTCTTGTCTCTCCTTTATTATACTGGATGTTTTGTCCGCTGTCAACGAAGAAGCGGCAGGGCGCACCTGCCGGGCGCCCTGCCGCTTGCTCAATTCCGGGATTCCTCTGTCCAGGGGATCAGCCGTCCCTCCTCCAAAGACCGGGCGCACCACAAAATGCGCTGGTTGGCGGAGCCCCGGAAGCGGAGGGAGAGGTCCTTCTCCGCCTGGACAAAGGGGCCGTCCACCAGCACATCGATGTCCCGGAGCATGTTCTGGGTGTGCTCCGTCCACGCCCGCCCCCCGGGGCACAGGTCCCGGTCCAGGAGATAGCCGGTGTAACACCACACCGTCTTGTCCGGATACGCCGCCCGCACCCGGCGCAGGAAGGGGGCCAGGGCGGGCTGGTTCCGGGGATCGAAGGGCTCGCCCCCCAGCAGGGAGAGACCCTTGACGAAGTCGGGGGCCAGGTCGGCCAGCACGGCGTCCTCCGTCTCCCGGGTGAAAGGACGGCCGTAGTCAAAATCCCACGCCTCCGGGTTGAAGCAGCCGGGGCAGCGGTGCTCGCACCCCGACACGAACAGGGACACCCGCACCCCCGGCCCGTTGGCCACATCCCGGCGCTTGATGGTCGCATAATTCACATACAGCCCTCCCATCTCCAACCCCTGAGCTCACTGGGTTGATTGTATCACATTCTCCCCCGCCGGGCAACCTCTGCTCTCCCCGGGGGCGTAGACAAAGCTGCGCACCGCGTCCCGGAGCAGCTGGGCGCTGCGCTCCACGCCATAGCCGGACACATCCAGGCACAGGTCGTAGTCGCTGGCCAGTCCCCAGGCCCGGCCGGTGTTGTGGCGATAGCGCCGGGCCCGCTCGCTGTCGGTGCGTGTGAGCAGGGCTCGGGCCTGGCCCTCCTTCAGGCCGAACTCCTCCATGGTCTCCGCCAGACGCCACTTGGGGTCGGCGTGGAGGTAGACATGGAACAACCCCGGCCCCTTGCCCAGAATGAAGTTGGCGCTGCGCCCCAGAATGACGCAGTCCTCCTCCGCCGCCAGCCGGCGAATCACACGCTGCTGGGCCTGAAAGAGGGCGTCGTCCGCCGTCCGCTGGCCGGGTGCGTACTCAAAGCTCTGGGCGTACAGGTCGTACAGCAGGCCGCGGCTCAGCCGCTCCTCATTCTTCCGGACAAAATTGGGGTCCAGGCCGCTCTCCCGGATAGCCAGGTCCACCAGTTCCTCGTCATACAGCTTCAGCCCCAGCTCCCGGGCCAGGGCGTGGGCGATCTTCACCCCGTTGGGCCCGAACTCCCGGGCGATGGTAATCACCAGGCGGGGCTTGGCCGGGGCGGGGGCCTCCGCTCCGGCGGTGGCTGCCCCGGCGCGGGGCGCCCACAGCCGGTCCAGCCAGCCCAGGCGGCGGCCGCACAGCTGCACCACCAGGCCCACCGCCACCGCGGCCACCACGGTGCCCTCCCGGATGCCCGCCAGCCCCCGGAACAGCGCCAGGGACAGCGCCACACCCAGCGCCAGCAAAGAGCAGTCCACCGCGATCTTCATCCTGCCGAACTCCTGCCGGGTCACCTGGGCGATGGCGCTGGCAATCCCCTCGCTGGCCAGGATGATCACATTGGCCTTCACCGTCAGAAATACCCCGAAGCCGGTGACCAGCACGCTGAGCAGGCACAGGACCGCCTGGGTAGGATAAGAGGCGGCGTCCACCCCTGTCAGCAGCATCAGGGACAGGTCCACAAACTCGCCGTACAGCACCGCCATGGGCAGCTACAGCAGATTCACCGGGCGGTACTTCCGCCGCAGCAGCAGGATCTGGAGTCCCACAAAGCTAAAGTTCTGGATCATGGTCAGCTGCCCCATGCTGACAGGCAGTGCCAAACTCAGCACATAGGCCGGCAGGGACAGGGGAAGAATGCCCAAATTGCTCTTGGTTGACAATGCCACCCCAAAAGCAGAAAGAAAGACTCCCGCAACAAACACCGCCAGGCGGATAACTCAGCCTCTCACATCCACTTCTCTCCCCCGTACTGTCATATATACTCTCCTTTCCGGCGGATCCCACCGCCCAACGGTCAGCCGCCCCATGGGCGGCAAAATTCAGCATTCTGCCCGGCGGCGCCTTTGCCCCGAGGCATTTGACATTATTATCTTATTATAATTTTTTAATTATTTCAACTATAATTATAAGGTTATTTTTAATTTTGTATACTACCCCCTGGCTCCTTGCGAATCTTACAAAAAAGCGCCCCGCTTTTCGGCATTATGCCGAAAAGCGGGGCGCTTCCAACCTTCTTTTGTCAGCTGCCCGGTCTCACAGATGCAGGACCCGGGCCTTGATCTCCTTGGTCTTGCCCACATTCCAGAAGTTCTCGCCCAGGTAGCCGCAGGTGCGCCGGGTGACATTCATCTTGGCGTGGTCCTTGTTGCCGCAGCTGGGGCACTCCCACTCGCCCTCGTCGTTGATGATGATCTCCCCGTCGTAGCCGCACACCTGGCAGTAGTCGCTCTTGGTGTTGAACTCGGCGTACTGGATGTTGTCATAGATGAAGCGCACCACATCCTCCAGCGCCTCCAGGTTGTGGCGCATGTTGGGGATCTCCACATAGGAGATGGCGCCGCCGGAGGAGATCTTCTGGAACTGGCTCTCAAACTCAAACTTGGAGAAGGCGTCGATGTCCTCCCGCACATCCACATGGTAGGAGTTGGTGTAGTACCCCTTGTCGGTGACATCCTCGATGGTCCCGAATCGCTCCTTGTCGATGCGGGCGAAACGGTAGCACAGGCTCTCCGCCGGGGTGCCGTACAGGGCAAAGCCCAGGCCGGTCTCCTTCTTCCAGCGGTCGGTGGTCTCCCGCAGGTGGCGCATCACCGCCAGGGCGAACTCCTCCCCCTCGGGCTCGGTGTGGGAGCAGCCCTTCACCAGGCGGGTGAGCTCATACAGCCCGATGTAGCCCAGGGACAGGGTGGAGTACCCCCCCACCAGCAGCTTATCGATGGTCTCCCCCTTCTTCAGCCGGGCGATGGCCCCGTACTGCCAGTGGATGGGGGAGACATCGCTGCGCACCCCCTTCAGGGCGTTGTGGCGGCACATCAGCGCCTGGAAGCACAGCTCCAGCCGGCGGTCCAGCTCGGGCCAGAAGGCCTCCTCGTCCCCGCCGCACACGATGCCCACCTGGGGCAGGTTGATGGACACCACCCCCTGGTTGAAGCGGCCCTCGAACTTGTAGTTTCCGTTCTCGTCCTTCCAGGGGGAGAGGAAGGAGCGGCAGCCCATGGGGGAGAACACATTCCCCTCGTAGTTCTCCCGCATCAGCTTGGCGGAGATATAGTCGGGGTACATCCGCTTGGCGGAGCACTTCACCGCCAGCTCGGTGAGGTAGTCGTACTCCCCGCCCTTCAGGCAGTTGCACTCGTCCAGCACATACACCAGCTTGGGGAAGGCGGGGGTGATGTAGACCCCCTTCTCGTTCTTGATGCCCTCCAGCCGCTGCTCCAGGATCTCCTGGATGATGGCGGCGTTCTCCTTGATATAGGGGTCGCCCTCCCGCAGCACCAGGAACAATGTGACGAAGGGGGACTGCCCGTTGGTGGTCATAAGGGTGTTGATCTGGTACTGGATGGTCTGTACGCCGCTTTTCAGCTCGTCCCTGGTGCGGGCGGCGGCGATCTTCTCCACGGTCTCGTCGGGAAGCTCGGGGGCGGCCTCCTTAGTCCTGCGGACATACTTCTCGTGGGTCAGGCGCAGGTACTTGCCCAGGTGGCTCATCTCCACGCTCTGCCCGCCGTACTGGTTGGAGGCCACGCAGGCGATGATCTGGGTGACGATGGTGCAGGCCACCTGGAAGCTCTTGGGGGACTCGATGAGCTTGCCGTTGATCATGGTGCCGTTGTCCAGCATGTCCCCGATGTTCACCAGGCAGCAGTTGAAGATATGCTGCACGAAATAGTCCGCGTCGTGGAAGTGGAGCACCCCCTCGTCGTGGGCCTTGGAGATCTCCTCGGGCAGCAGGATGCGCCTCGTCAGGTCCCGGCTCACCTCGCCGGCGATGTAGTCCCGCTGGGTGGCGGCGATGGCGGTGTTCTTGTTGGAGTTCTCCTCCGCCAGATCCTTGTTGTCATTGCGGATCAGGGCCAGAATGGACTCGTCGGTGGTGTTGGCCTTGCGCACCAGGGCGCGGGTATAGCGGTAGATGATATACGCCTTGGCCAGCTGATACTTCCCCGCCTCCATCAGCGCCTTCTCCACCATGTCCTGGATGTCCTCCACCAGCAGGCGCTGGCGGCCCTTGGCGGCCACCATGTCGGCGATGGCATCCACCGACTTCTGATCCAGGCGCTCGTCCTCCTCCACGGCGGCGTTGGCCTTCTGGATGGCGGTCACGATTTTGGAGCGGTCAAAATCCACGGTGGTGCCGTCCCGCTTGATGACTTTCATCTGGCTTCCCTCTTTCTGTAAACTTTCTGTGAATCATCACGCCGGCCTTCCAGACCGGCGGCAGTCGCGTCGATGCCTATTGTAGCACACCCCTCTCCCCTTGTCCACCATATCTTGTGGTAATTATTCTTTTTTTCGTTATTGACCACCATATCCTGTTTGGCTATCCTGCAGAGGCGCGGGAGCCCTGCAAATGGAAGTTTTTCCGCAAAGCAAAGTTGTATTTCCCGGGGAACCGTGCTATAATTTCAGCACTTTGACCAAGACGAGGTGATCTCTGTGTCTGTGGACATCCCCGCCCTCACCGGGCGGATCCTGGAACAGGTGGAAAAGATCGTGGTGGGCAAGGAGGAGCAGACCCGGCTGATGATCACGGCGATCCTCTCCCAGGGGCACATCCTGCTGGACGACCTGCCCGGGGTGGGCAAGACCACCCTGGTAAAGACGCTGTCCATCGCCCTGGGCTGCCAGTTCAAGCGGGTGCAGTTCACCCCCGACCTGCTGCCCTCCGATGTGGTGGGCATGAACATCTATGACCAGAACAGCAACGCCTTCCGGCGCATGGACGGGCCGGTGATGACCAACCTGCTGCTGGCGGATGAGATCAACCGGGCCATCCCCCGCACCCAGTCCGCCCTGCTGGAGGCCATGGAGGAGCGGCAGGTCACCATCGACGGAGAGACCACCCCCCTGCCGGCCCCCTTCGTGGTGATGGCCACCCAGAACCCCGTGGAATTCGAGTCCACCTTCCGCCTCCCCGCCGCCCAGATGGACCGGTTCTTCCTGCGCCTCTCCCTGGGCTATCCCCAGCGGGAGGAGGAAGTCCGGATGCTCCGGGGCGTTGGGGATGAGATCCCCTTTGATCAGGTAGAGGCGGTGACCTCCGCCGAAGAGCTGGTGACGGTGCAGGAGCAGATCCGCGCCGTGACGGTGTCGGACAGCGTGCTGGACTATCTGGTCTCCCTGGTGTCCGCCACCCGGGACCACCCCCTCATCCGCATGGGGGCGGGTCCCCGGGGCTCCCGGGCTCTGTTCCGGGGGAGCAAGACCCTGGCCGCCATGGCGGGCCGGGACTTCATCACCCCCGACGATGTGCAGCAGCTCGCCGTCCCCGTGCTGGCCCACCGGCTGGTGCTGAGCAACGAGGCCCGCCTGGCCGGGGAGGATGCGGAGTCCCTTCTGACCAAGCTGCTCCAGACCGTCCCGGTCCCCCCCTCCCGCCGGGAGATGCTGGATGGACGGAACTGAGCAGGGCGCCGTCCGGGAGGCGGCGCGCCCCTCCGCCGGAAAGGGGCGTCTGGGCAGGCTGTCCGGACTGCTGGCCTCCCGCGAGGTGACCTGGGGCGCCCTGGTGGGGGCGCTGGTGATGAATCTGGTGGGCTATGGCCTTCTGTCGGTGCTGCTGCTCTTTTTCGCCCTGCTGGGGCTGTGCGCGCGGCAGTGGGGCCTGCGCGCCCTGGACCGGGTAGAGGTGTCCGCCGCAGGGGGGCATTCCGCCCTGTTTGCCGGGGAGGAGGTCACGCTGCGCTATCAGGTGACCAACGACAAGCTGCTTCCGCTCACCTGGCTGGAGGTATGTCAGGACCTCCCCGTCAACGGGTGTATGGAACCCCTGGACGGCTTCGAGCGCTATGAGCTGGAGCAGTTCGAGCGCTCTGACGACCCCCGCGGGGCCGGGGCGCTGTACCGCCGGCGGCTGGTGTTCCTCATGGGGCTGCAGACCGTCTCATGGGACACCGTCTGGGCCGCACGGCGGCGGGGTATCTATCAGCTGGGCAGTGTGGCGCTGCGCTCCGGCGACGGTTTCGGCCTGACTCAGACAGAGGCCCGCAGCCCCCTGGCCGCACCTCCCGCCTTCGTGGTCTATCCCCGGCGGGTGGCGGTGGACCCCTCCCCCTTCCTGCGGCAGCTGTGGAACGGGCAGACCGGCCAGCAGGGACATTTTGAGGATGTCACCGTGATGAAATCGGTGCGCCCCTATCAGCCGGGGGACAGCTGGAAGCGCATCGACTGGCGGCTGGCCGCCCGGCAGCAGGGCCTTCAGGTCCGCCAGTATGAGACCATTCAGCCCCGCACCGTCCATTTTATTCTGGACGGCGCGTCCTTTTTGGGCCTCTCCCCCGGCAATGACGAGCTGGAGGAGGCCCTGTCCGTCCTGTCCTCCCTGCTGGTGGAGCTGGACGGAGCGGGGGTGCGCTGCGGGCTCTCCCTGCCCCAGACCGCCCTCAGTCCCAATGTGGACCTGTCCCCCGACGACCGCTCCCTGACCCTGGGCGACCTTCTGTTCCAGCTGGCGGGTTTTGACGGGGACACCGCCCAGTCGGTGTTCCCCGGGGCGCTGCTGGCCTCTCTGCAGAACACCGTGGGGCAGATGTGCCTGCTCACCCACAGCCGGGCCCGCCTGTCCTGCCCCCAGCTGCCGGGACAGCTGGATGCGGGACGGCTGCTGGCGCTGCCTTTTGACGACAGCCCGGCCCCGCCGGGCGGCGGAGATCCTCTGGGATCGTGCATGGTGCTGCCGCTGAGCCGTCTGAAAGGAGGTGCGCGCCGTGGATGACCGCCCCTCCCTGCTGACGGGCGCCGCCTACTGCGGGCTGTTCGCCCTGCCGCTCCAGGCGGCCTTTGCCACCTTTCTCATGCGGGCCGACCCGACGCCCTGCCTGGCTGTGCTCCCCCTGTTCGTCCTGATGGCCGTGCTGTATCTGGTCAGCCGGCTGCTGCTGGGCCGGGGGGTGACCCCGCCGGTGCTGGCTGCGGCGGCCCTGGCCCTGACGGCGGCGGGCCTGGCCGCAGTGCTGGCCCTGTCCCGCACCACCGGGGCGGGGCAGATCGCGTTTGCCGTGGTACTGATCCTGGCCGGCGCCGGCATCGCGCTGTACTCCGCTTTCAACCCCGTCACCATTCCCAAGCTGCTCACGCAAAGCGATGTTCTGATGCTGTGCACCCTGTGGGCCTGTCTGCTGGAGGCGGCGGGCGCCCTCACTGCCGGCGATCTGCTGTTTTTCCTGGGCGGTCTGCTGCTCAATCTGATCTGCCTGCTGTTTCTGCGCACCTTCGGCGGCAGTCATGCGGTGATCTACGGCTCCCGCCTGCAGGGCACGCTGCTGTCCGTGGGACTGCTGGCGGTGATCGGCGGACTGCTGGTGCTGTTCGTGCGCTGCCTGTCCGGGGCGTCCCGCAGCGCCCTGGCCGCCCTGCTGGACGGGGCGCTCGCCCTGCTGGACGGGGCCTGGGGGCTGTTCAACCGCTTCTTTCAGTGGCTGGCCGGCCTGTTCCCTCCCTCTGAGACGGAGGGCGCCCTCCCCCCCGATGTCTCCATGGGCGGCGGCGCCGACAGTGAACTGACCCAGGTGGAGGTGGACGCCGGCTTGCTCGCCGCTCTGGGGATCGCGCTGGCCGCCGTCGCCGCCGTGGTCCTGATCGTCGTTCTGGTGCGGATGCGCCGGGTCCGCCTGCGTCTGTCCGCCCCCGCGTCCGGCGGCGGCCGGAGGGCCGCCCCCACCCGGCAGAGCGGGGCGCTGGCGCGGCGGCTGCGGGAGCTGCTGTTCCGCCTGCGGTTCCGTCTGACCTTTGCGCTGCGCCGGGGCACCCCCGCCGGGGTGCTGGTGTGGCTGGAGCGCTGGGGGGCGCGCCACGGCGCGCCACGGCTGCCGGGGGAGACTCCCCGGGCCTATCTTCTGCGGCTGGGCGCGCTGCCCCAGCTGGCCGGAGAGGAGACCCTGCACCGCCAACTGGGCACTCTGGCCGACTGTCTGGATCTGCAGTACTTCGGAGGAAAGCCCTCCCGCCTGCCCCCGGGGGATGCCGGGGCCATCCGGCACAGTGTGGGCCGCCTGTCCCGGACCGGCGCGGCTGAAAGGCCATGAACATTCTCAGGAGAGGAGGAAGCCCCATGTCGGAAACGGTGCTGGTGGGCATGAGCGGCGGAGTGGACAGCTCGGTGGCCGCCTGGCTGCTGAAGGAGCAGGGCTTTTCCGTGACGGGGGCCACCCTGCGCATGTTCCCACGCCCCGGCGGCGGAGAGGAGGCGGACGCCGCCCAGACCGCCGCCGCCCTTGGCATTCCCCACCATGTGCTGGACCTCACCGGCGGCTTCCGCCAAGCGGTCATCGAGCCCTTCGTCCGGGCCTATGAGGAGGGGCGCACCCCCAATCCCTGCGTGCTGTGCAACCGGGCGGTGAAGTTTGCCGCTCTGGTGGACCTCGCCCCCGGTCTGGGCTGTCAGACGGCGGCCACCGGGCATTACGCCCGGGTGGAGCGGGGCCCCGGCGGCCGGTGGCTGCTGAAAAAGGCCTGCCGGCCCGAAAAGGACCAGAGCTATGTCCTCTACTCCCTCACCCAGGCCCAGCTCTCCCGGGTTCGCCTCCCCCTGGGCGCGCTGTCCAAGGAGGAGGTGCGGGACATCGCCGCCGGGCTGGGGCTGGCCAGCGCCCACCGCCGGGACAGCCAGGACATCTGCTTCATCCCCGACGGGGACTACGCCGCCTTCATCCGCCGGTGGACGGGGCGGGAATACCCCCCCGGGCCCTTTCTGGACCGGGAGGGCCGGGTGCTGGGCACCCATCGGGGGATCATCCACTATACCCTGGGACAGCGGAAGGGGCTGGGACTGGCTCTGCCCGCCCCCATGTATGTGTGCGCCAAGGATGTGGCGCGCAACGCGGTCATCCTGGGCAGCAACGACGACCTGTTCCGCCGGGAGCTGGACGCCGGGGCGCTCAACCTCATCGCCTGCGACCGCATGGACGCCCCGCTGCGCCTGTCCGCCAAGATCCGGTACAGCCAGTCGGAGCAGCCCGCCACTGTGGAGCAGACGGGGGAGGACCGGCTCCATGTGGTCTTTGACCGGCCTCAGCGGGCCATCACGCCGGGACAGTCGGTGGTCCTCTACGACGGCGATACCGTGGTGGGGGGCGGCACCATCCTCTGATGAATTCCAAAGCCCTCCGGACCAGCGATCTGGTCCGGAGGGCTTTTCTTCTGCCGCGGGTCACCCCGCCGTCCGTTCTGCCCGGCGGCGCAGCCGCCGGCGGTACCACACCCGGTTGAACACGCTGCCCAGCAGCAGGATGTTGCCGCACAGATACAGCCACACCATCAGGATGATCACCGACGCCAATGACCCGTACAGCAGCGAATACCGGGAGGAGACACCCAAAAACCAGGAGAACACCATGGAGCACGCCACCAGAGACACTGAGGCGAGCACGCCGCCTGTGACCACCGGGGCACGCACCCTCTCCCCCCTGGGCGCACCGATGCGGTACAGCCCCAGCACCAGCAGCATTACGAAGCAGAACAGCAGCAGATATTTCATCCACACCCACAGCTCCGCCGCGGCGGAAAATCCCGTCCACTCCAGAAGCATGTCAGGCAGGATCTCCTCCAGCAGGTGGAGGAACCAGTCCCCGGTGATCACCACCACCAGGGACAGGTACATGGTGAGGAGGAGGAGCAGCGAGAGCACCACGCTGAACACCAGCCGTCTAAAGCCCCGAACCGCCGGCCGGTCGTGGATGCTGTCCATGGTGTCCATCAGGGTGCGCAGCGCGGCGGAGGCGGAGACCAGCAGGGCGGCCAGACCCGCGGCCAGCAGGGCGGCGGACTGGTTCTCCGACACATAGACGATATACTCCCCCACCAGCGCCGCGGCGGAGGCGGGGATGATGCCGGTGAGGGCGTCCAGGATGGCCTCGCTGTCCAGATGGAGCAGGCCCACAAAGGCGTTGATGCAGATCAGCAGGGGGAAGATGGTCAGCAGCAGAAAATAGGTCAGCGCCGCCGCCGACCGGGGGATGCTTTTTTCGAAATATAAAGTGATCAATTCCCGCAGGAAGCTCACCGGCGGCCAGTTCCACACCCGCTGCATCCCGTTCCCTCCTTTCCGGCGTCCCGCGCCCTGTTTTCTCTGATTATACTCCCCCGCTCCATCCGGCGCAACCGTCCCCTGTCGGATCCTGTCCCGGAAAAAAGGCCACGGATTTTTCCGCCTTCCCCCTTTCTCCCGGGAGGATTGTGTGCTATACTGTTAAAGTTATTCCAATCTGTCTTTCGGGAGGACAAGCCCATGAGAGAACGACCCTCCGCCCGGCGCGCCGACCCCGCCGACAGCGAGGCGGACGGCATCATCGAGGGCCGCAACGCGGTCCTGGAGGCGCTGCGCTCCGGCACCGCCATTGACAAGCTCTATCTCGCCAAAGGGGAGACCGACGCCGCTCTGCGGCGCATCGCCGCCATGGCCCGGGAGAAGGGCGTGGTGGTGGTGGACGCCGACCGGCGCAAGCTGGACGCCCTCAGCCGCACCCACGCCCACCAGGGGGTCATCGCCATGGCCGCCGTACGGGAGTACGCCGGGGTGGACGACCTGCTCTCTCTGGCCCGGGAGCGGGGGGAGCCCCCCCTGCTGGTGGTGTGCGACGAGCTCAGCGACCCCCACAACCTGGGGGCGGTGATCCGCACCGCCGAGTGCGCCGGCGCCCACGGGGTCATCATCCCCAAGCGCCGCTCCGCCGGCCTCACCGCCGTGGTGGCCAAGACCTCCGCCGGGGCGGTGAGTCACCTGCCCGTGGCCCGGGTGGCCAACCTGCCCGCCTGCCTGAAGGATCTGAAGCAGCAGGGCATCTGGGTGTTCGGCACCGCCGCCGACGGGGACACCCCCCTGTATCAGGCGGACCTGAAGGGCCCCGCCGCCATCGTCATCGGCAGCGAGGGGACCGGCATGGGCCGTCTGGTGGCGGAGACCTGCGACTTCAAAGTCAGTATCCCCATGCGGGGAAAGCTCAATTCCCTCAACGCCAGCGCGGCTGCCGCCATCGTGCTGTACGAGGCGGTGCGCCAGCGTCTGGGCTGAACGGCCCGGGACCGGAACAGGAGGTGACGCCGGGATGTCCCACACCCACGACCAAGACCCGCCCCAGGACCAGGAGTACTCGCTGGAGGAGATCCTGGCGGAGTTCTCCAGCAAAAAGCCCCCCCAGACGGCGGTGCCCGTCACGCCGGATCCCCACGCCGGGGCGGACGGCGGGACGGCGGAGGCCCCGGACAGTCCGGAGCCCGACCTGCCCTGGCCGGAAGCGCCCCGCACCCACCGCCGCCGGGGGAAGGTGATCTCCTTCCCCGGTGCCCCCCGGGAGCGTTCCCCGGAAGAGGCCTCCCCGCCCGGGGATGATCCGGTTTCCGCTTCCTCCCCTGAGGAAGCGGACCACCCCCGGCCGGAGCGCGGCGGAGACGGCCCCGAAGAGGCTCTCCCCGAGAATCCGGACGAGGCGGAGGACGAAGAGGCAGACGAAGGGGAGCAGCCCGGAGAGGCGGACAACCTGGTGGCCTTCCCCCGCCGCCGCTCCCCCCTGGCCCTGCTGGTGCGCCGGCTGAACCGGAAGATGGACCGCTATGCCGACCAGATGTACCAGGAGGAGGGGGTGGAGGTCTCTGACGCCACCCGCCGGGCGGAGGAGCTCATCCCCGGGGTGGACCGGGAGGAGGAACCCGCCGGTCCGGAGCCCCGGCGGCGCCGCCCGGCGCCGCCCCCGCCGCCCGATGTACCCCCCCAGGAGCTGCTCCAGCGCTGGTCCAAAGGTCTGAAGTCCCTGGGCACCCGCAGCGTCCTGCTGCTGCTCCCCTGTGTACTCCAGCTGTACCTGATGGCGGCGGCGGCCGTGCCCCAGGTGCCTCTGCCGCCGCCCCTGGCGGACTCCTTCCAGCTTCAGGTCTGGCTGTCGGCCGGACTGCTGATTCTGGCGCTGTGTCTGTGCGGCGATGTGGTGCTGCAGGCACTGGCCAACATCTTCCGGCTGTCCATGGGGCTGGACACCCTGGCGGTGCTGGGCTGTCTGGCCACCCTGGCCGATGCGCTGACCATGCTCACCCTGGACCCCCGGGAAGAGCACCTGCCCTATTGCGGTGTGTGCTGCTTCGCCCTGCTGGCACTCAGCCGGGGTGCCTATTTCAAACGCCGGGGACTGCGGCTGGCCTGCCGGACGGCCGCCGCTGCGGCGGAGCCCTATCTGGTCACCCTGGACGAGGGGAAGTGGAACGGCCGGGACACCTACACCAAGTGGCAGGGCACCGCCGCCGGTTTCGGAAGCCAGATCCAGACCGAGGACGGCGCTCAGCGGATCTTCCGGGTGGCCGCCCCCCTGCTGCTGCTGGCCGCCCTGCTGTTCTCCCTGCTCTCCTCCCTGGGGCGGGAGCGGCCGGAGCACCTGCTGTGGTGCCTCTCCGCCACCCTGACGGCGGCGGGCTCCTTCTCCGCCCTGCTGGTCTACGGAAAGCCCTTTTTCCTGGTCTCCCGCCGGCTGGCCAAGGACGGCGCTGCCCTGGCCGGCTGGCCGGGAATCGGCCGCTCCAGGGCCCGGTGCGGCATCCTGCTCACCGACACCGACCTGTTTCCCCCGGGCTCGGTGGAGCTCAACGGCATCAAGGTGTTCGGCTCTTTCCCGCTGGAACGGGTGGTGGCCTACACCGCCACCCTCATCCGGGACTCGGGCAGCGGATTGGACCGGGTGTTCCACGATCTGCTCCGCGCCCAGGGGGCGCTGTACCGCCGGGCGGAGGGGCTGTGCTGCTACGAGGGGGGCGGACTGTCCGCCAATATCCGGGGAGACCAGGTGCTGGTGGGCTCCGCCGCCTTTATGAACCTGATGGAGGTGGCCCTGCCCCAGGGATTGAATGTGAAAAACGCCGTGTTCTGCGCCATCAACGGCGATCTGGCGGGCATCTTCGCCCTGAACTACGACCTGCCCGACACCGTCCCACCCGCCCTGTCCGCCCTGCTGCGCAACCATGTGGGGCCGGTGCTGGCCACCCGGGACTTCAACCTCATCCCCGCCATGCTCCGCCAGCGCTTCAAGCTGCCGGTGGACCGGATGGAGTATCCCCCGGTGGAGCGCCGGCGGGAGCTGTCCCGTTCCGATCAGCCCCACAGCGAGGTACTCACCGCCGTTCTCTGCCGGGAGGGGCTGGCCCCCTTTACCGAGGCAGTGGTGGGCGGGAAGCGGCTGCGCGCCGCGGTGGTCCTGGGCGCGGGATTGGCCTGCCTGGGCAGTGCGCTGGGGCTGCTGCTCACCTTCTACCTCACCTTTGTGGACGCCTATTCCTCCCTGGGGGCGCTGAGCCTGCTGGCCTTCTGCGCCGCCTGGCTGGTCCCCACCTGGCTGATCTCCGGCTGGGTAAATCAATACTGATCTGCAAAGGCTTCCCGCCGGCGGGCACACTCTCTGTGTGCCCGCCGGTCCGCTCTGTCCCCTCCCCAACCGTCCCGCTCCCGCATAGGATGGCGGGAAGGGAGCGTGGACGACATGGACTGGACTTCTGCGGCCGCCGCCCTGATCTTCGGGGCGGCAGCCAACCTGGATACCTTCATCCTCGCCCTGGCCTGGGGAACCCGGGGTGGGCGGCTGTCCCCCGGGCAGGGGGCGGTGATCGGCGGGGTGACCACCGCCGTGACCTGGTGCGCCCTGGCCCTGGGCCGTGTCGCCGCGGCGCTGACCGCGGCGGCCGCCGTGCTGGGGCCGGTGCTGCTGGTGGTACTTGGATTTTGGACCCTGCTGGACTGGCTCCGCCGCCTGGGGCAGACAGAGACCCCGCCCCCGCCGCCCGCCGGGCTGCGGGGCTGTCTGCCGCTGGCGGCGGCCCTGGCGGTGAACAATGCGGGCATGGGGATGGCCGCCGGGGCGGCGGGCCTGTCTCCCCTGTGGGCCTCGGCGATCAACCTGGGCGTCACGCTGCTGGCGCTCCTTGCGGGCTGTTCTCTGGGTCGCCGCGCCGCCGGACACGGCTGGCACCGCTGGGCGCTGCCCCTGTCCGGGGCGCTGCTGGTGGTGCTGGGAGCTTTAGAGATGCTGTGACCCCTTGCCATCCGGCGGCGGGGATGGTACAATATGCTGTCTGAAGGATAGATTGCGGCATCTTGATATGTCCCGGACGGCCTGCCCGGGTCCGCTGTATCCGGGATGAGATCCCTGTATTCCTGCTTTTGTACAGAAGGGGGGCTCCCATGGAAAGCCAGACGCTCACCGCGCTCCTTGGTAACGACGCTGCCATCATCCAGGGGGTGCTCTCTGAATTTCTCCCCCTGTGCGACATCCCCCACCCCTCCCGCCACGAGGAGGCCATCGCCCGCCGTCTGGCGGACCTGCTCTCCCGCCGGGGCTGGACAGTGGAGCTGGACGGGGCCTGGAACCTGCGGGCGGATCTGCCCGGCACCCCGGGGCTGGAAAACGCCCCCCTGGTGGCCATCCAGGGGCACACCGACATGGTGTGCGCCGTCCGGCGGGGCAGCGGCTACCGCCCGGAGGAGGACCCGGTGCACACCGTGGTGGAGGGGGACCTCCTGCGCACCGACGGCCGCTCCTCCCTGGGGGCGGACTGCAACATGGGCAACGCCGCCGCCCTGTGGCTGCTCACCCGTCCCATCCCCCACGGACCGGTGCGGCTGCTGCTCACCGCCGCGGAGGAGGTTGGTCTGGAGGGGGCCTCCCAGGTGCAGGACGCCTGGCTGAAGGGGATCTCCTTCCTCCTCAACACCGACGGCTTCCGCCTGGGGGACCTGGTGGTCAGCTCCGCCGGCGGCCGGCGGGAGCTGTATACCCGCCCCCTGCACACCGTGCTGCGCCGGGGGACCCGGGCCTTCCGCCTGTCCTTCCACGGTTTTCTGGGAGGGCACTCCGGCTATGACATCCACCTGGGCCGGGCCAACCCCATCAAGCTGATGGCCCTGGTGCTGGGGGAACTGCGGGAGACGGTGGAGTACGAGCTGGCGGAGCTGTCCGGCGGCCACAGCCCCAACTCCATCCCCATGGAGTGCTCTGCCACCATCGCCCTGGACCCTCAATTCATCCCCGCCCTTGCCCAGGCCGCGGCCCATATCTCGGGGAAGCTGAGCTCCCTCTACGGCCGGCGGGACCCGGACGGACGGCTGTCCCTCACCGAGGTGCAGCCCCCTGAGCGGGTGTGGACCACCCCCTGCCGGGACGGGACGCTGGACCTGCTGAGCCTGCTGTACACCGGAGTGTACGCCATGCACGACACCATCCCCGACCGGGTGAGCGCCTCCTCCAACCTGGGCATGGTCTATACCCAGGAGAAGGAGATCGTGGTGCGCACCTTCCTGCGCTGCACCCATGACTTCAGCGAGGAGATCCTGGCCTTCCAGCACGCCCGGGCGGCCCGGTCCGCCGGCTTCTCCCTCGCCTCCCACGGCTACCCCGGCTGGCCCGGGGATGCGGACGACCCCCTGGCCCGGGCCATGGCCCGGATCTACCGCCGGGTGAACGGGCACCGGGCCCGGATCACCGCCATCCATGCGGGGCTGGAGCCCTCCGTCCTCCGGGCCAAAAATCCGGACATGCGCATCGTCAGCACCGGCCCGGACATTTTCAACCCCCACTCCACCGACGAGCATGTGCGCCTGTCCTCCCTGCCCCCCTATGTGCGGCTGCTGGCCGCCGCGCTGGAGGAGCTGGCCCTCCATCCCCCCGGCGGAAAACGAAAGAAGAAAGCGTGACCTCTCTTTGGAAATCATCTATCTGCAGCTCCAGATCTTCCTGCTGGTGGCCGTGGGCTTCCTGCTGTCCAAGCTGGGCATGATGGCCCTGGTCACCCGCAAACAGCTCACCGACCTGGTGATCTATGTGGTGCTCCCCTGCAACATCGTGGAGTCCTTCCAGATCGACCTGACCCACGAGCTGCTCCTCTCCACCGGGATCGTGCTCCTGCTGGGCTTCGGGGCCCAGGGGCTGTACGCCCTGCTCAACCTGTTTCTGTGGCGGAGGTTCGACTCCCGGCGGCAGATCAACCTGAAATACGGCACCATCTGCTCCAACGCCGGCTTTATGGGCCTGCCCATCTCCCTGGCGGTGTTCGGCTCCACCGGGCTGATGTACGCCTCGGTGGCCCTGCTGCCCATCCGGCTGTTCATGTGGTCGGCGGGGCTGTCCCTGTACACCGCCACCACCAAGAAGCAGGTGCTCAAGACCCTGGCCACTCACCCCTGCATCATCGCGGTGTTCGTGGGCTTTGCCCTGATGTTCTCCGGGCTGGAGCTGCCCACCTTCCTCAACGACACCATCAACAGCCTGGGCAACTGCTGCACCGCCCTTTCCATGGTGGTCATCGGGGCCATCCTGGCCGATGTGGACCCCCGCACGGTGCTGGAGCCGGCGGTGATCTACTATGTTATCATCCGGCTCATCGCCATCCCGGCGGTGCTGTATGGAATCCTCCTCCTGCTCCATGTGGATGGGCTGGTCACCGGCATCATCGTCATTCTCTCCGCCATGCCCGCCGGCAGCACCACCGCCATGCTGGCCCAGAAGTACGACCAGGACCCGGAGTTCGCCTCCAAGATGGTCTTTCTCTCCACCCTGGTCTCCCTGGTGACCCTGCCCCTGTGGGCGCTGCTGCTCACCTGACCTTTCCCATTTTCCGATCTAAAACGCCCCCGGCGCGGAACGGATTCCGCGCCGGGGGCGTTGTTCTCTCATGGGTGTGTACGGGCTTACTGGGGCTGATCCAGCTGCTCCGCCACGCCCTCCAGATAGTTGGGCTGCAGGTCCTCGATCTCGCCGGCGTCGAACGCCCGGGCCACCTTGGGGTCGATGGGCAGCCGCGCCAGCAGCTTCACCCCCATGGAGCGGGCCACCAGGTCGATGCGGCTCTCGCCGAAGATGGCGTGCTCGCTGCCGCAGTCGGGACACTTGAAATAGCTGTAGTTCTCCACCAGGCCCAGGATGGGGATATTCATCATCTTGGCCATGTTCACCGCCTTGGCCACGATCATGCTCACCAGGTCCTGGGGAGAGGTGACCACGATGATGCCGTCCACCGGCAGGGACTGGAACACCGTCAGGGGCACATCTCCGGTGCCCGGGGGCATATCCACGAACAGGTAGTCCACATCCCCCCAGACCACATCGGTCCAGAACTGCTTCACCACGCCCGCCAGCACGGGACCGCGCCAGATCACCGGGTCGGTCTCATTGGCGGTGAGCAGATTCAGGGACATCACCCGCACCCCCGTCCTGCTCAGGGAGGGGAGAATGCCCGCCTCGCTGGCGGAGGCCTTTTCATGGATGTGGAAGGCCTGGGGGATGGAGGGGCCGGTGATGTCGGCGTCCAGGATGCCGACGGTATGGCCCCGTTTGGCCATGGCGGAGGCCAGGCTGGCAGTGACGGTGCTCTTGCCCACCCCGCCCTTGCCGCTGACCACGGCGATGACCTTCTTGATGTGGGACTGCTCGTTGCACTTCTCGTGCATGTCCTGGGGCGCGGTGCGCTCGGCGCAGCTGGAGCCGCAGGAGGAACAGTCGTGGGTGCATTCTTCAGACATGTTGCAACTCTCCTTTGTTTATTTTTTCATTGGGAACAGGCCGGAGAACCGGCCGTTAGGAATAGTGATAGCTTCCGCCGCCGATGAACTCCCGCAGCAGGGAGTCCTTGGCCACCAGCTGGGGGTCGATGGGTTCAAAATAGTCAAAGGCGGCGATGAGGTCCAGCAGCTCACTGCGCCGGGCGTTCTCCGGAGGCACCGCCTCCAGCAGCGGGCGGGCGTAGTGTTTCATCACCGACACCTCATAGGGCAGGGAGGAGTCAAAGATGATGTCCGCCCGATTTTTGTAGGGGGAGATGTACAGCTTCTCCCCCCGGCGGACATTGGCCCACATGGCCAGGGTCTCCGCCACACCGGTATTGCGGAAGTTATAGTCCCGCACCGCCCGGCGGGTCAGGCGCATCCAGGTGCCCTTGAAGCGCAGCTGGGACCCCTCGTTCACATCGGAGCGGGCGGAGATGTACAGCTTGATGGCCTCGGGATGGCGGCCGGCGATGTCGTCGTTCAGGGCGTGGATCCCCTCGAAAATGGCGATCTCATTCTTCCCCAGGCGCAGGGGTGTGCCGCGGTTGTCATTGCGCATCTGACGGGCGAACTCAAACTTGGGGACCACCACCTCCTCCCCCCGGGACAGGGCGGTGAAATGCCGGTCCAGCAGCTCCATATCCAGGCACTGGGGGGACTCAAAGTCGATGTCCCCTTCCGGTGTGCGCGGCGCGGTGGCGCGGTTCAGGCTCTTAAAGTAGTTGTCCATGGCGACGGCATGGGAATTCACCCCACGGCGGCGCAGCTCCTCCTCGATCTTCAGGGCCGTGGTGGTCTTGCCCGAACCGGAGGGCCCGGACAGAAGCACCAGGGGGCTGCGCTCCAGATTGGCCATGATCTTGTCCGCCGCCAAAGCGATCCGCTGACGGTAGTTCTGGTCGCACTCCTCCAAAAACGCGGTCACATCGGTGCGGATGCGCTCGTTGATCTCCTGCAGTTGATACGCCATTGAAACCTCACTCTTCTTCCGTGGGCAGTCCCTGCCAGAAGGACAGGGCCGCCCGCTTTGCCTCCATCCAGCGCTCCCGCTGGCCGATATAGTCATATGGATACTTGGGGTTGGATATGCGCCGGATCTTCCCCGCACCGGGGTCCACCAGCTTGGTGACCCCGCCGCCCCCCAGGGCCAGGATGGAGTGAAGCTCCTCCATCATGGCGATGTTGTACAGGCTCTCATATCCCGGGCGGCACCAGCCCACATTCTCAAACCCGCCGGACATGTACTTCTGCCGGTACAGGTAATAGGGGACATACCCCGCCCTCCGCAGCCGGTCCCAGGCGTAGTCCAGCATCCGGGCCACCTCCTCCCCGCCGGGGAGCGGCGCGCCGCCGGTCAGGCCGGAGCCCCGCTTCAAGGCCAGGGTGTGGACGGTGATATTCTCCGGTCCCAGGTCCAGCACGCCGTCCAGACTGTACCGGAAGCCCTCCGGGCTGTCCCCCGGCAGTCCGGCGATCAGGTCCATGTTCACCGCGGCAAAGCCTGCCTCCCGGGCCAGGGCATAGGCCGCGCGCACCTGCTCCGCCGTGTGCCGGCGGCCGATGGCGGCGAGCACCTCGTCCCGCAGGGTCTGGGGGTTTACCGACACCCGGTCCGCCCCCGCCCGGCGCAGGGCGGAGAGTTTTTCCCGGGTAATGGTGTCCGGGCGCCCCGCCTCCACGGTGTACTCCTCACAGGAGGACAGGTCGAAGGCCTGTCCCAGGGTGGACAGCACCTCTGTCAGCTGCTCCGCCGACAGGGTGGTGGGGGTGCCGCCCCCCACATACACCGAGCGCACCCGCATCCCGGCCTGTCTTGTCAGCTCCCCCGACAGGGCGATCTCCTCCCGCAGGGTCTCCAGGAAGGGCTCCACCAGCTTCAGGCACCCCTTCACATCCGCGGAGATGAAGGAGCAGTAGGCGCACCGGCTGGGGCAAAAGGGGATCCCCAGATACAGGGAGATATCCCGGGGGCCCAGGCCCCGCTTCACCGCCAGGCTGGCCTTTGCGCAGTCCATGGCCAGCCGCCGCCGCAGCGGGGAGACATCGTATCTCTGGCGCAGCTCCTTCTCCGCCTGAGCGGGAGTCATCCCCCCCTCCATGGCCCGGGTGGGCAGCTTCACCGGCCGCACACCGGTGAGGGCGCCCCAGGCCGGCCGCCGTCCGGTGAGCTCTACCGCCGCCCGGTAGAAGGCGCTCTTCAGCGCCCGCTGCTCCGCCCGGGCCAGCAGCACCGGGTCTCCTCCCGGCGGCAGGGGCGCCCGGCCCGTCCGCCGGACCTCCCTCCCCCCCAGGCGCAGCCGGGCCGTACCGGTGAGCCACCTCTCCCCCCGGTGCAGGGTGAGCCACAGGGCGTCCTCCCCCTCCCCCGGCGGGGCGTCCGGGTACTCCGGCCGCTGGTCCGGGAATAGGGTGAGGAGCATCTGCTCCGTCCCGTACCGGTGGTTGTGCCCGGCGAGATAGAGCTTCATCCCTCCCCCTGGAGGGCCTGGACCATGTAGTAGTTGTTCCGCCGCTCCTGCTCCAGGGTGCTCATCCCCTCGTGTCCGGGGCAGACGGTGAAGTCCCCGCCCAGCCGGCCCAGCCGCCGCAGGGAGGCGATGATCTGTTCATAGCTCCCGTCGGGGAAGTCGGTACGCCCGCAGGAGCCGGCGAAGAGGGTGTCCCCGGTGAAGAGCACATCGTCCACCTTCAGGGTCACCGACCCGGCGGAGTGCCCCGGGGTGTGGAACACCTCCACCGGGATGTCCCCCACCATCACCGTGTCCCCGTCGTCATAGAAGCGCACCAGGGGCAGGTCACGGGGCAGGGGGAACAGCTCGGGGGGTTTGTCCTCGAAGTCCGCCCGGTGGATGTACACCGGCACATTGGGCAGCGTCTCCCTCAGAGCGGGGATGGCGCACACATGGTCATAATGCCCGTGGGTGAGCAGGATGCTCTCCACCTGCATCTCCGGGTCGTCCTGCGCCACCGCCGCCAGGATGGCGTCGGCGTTCTCTCCCGGGTCGATGATGGCGGCCTTCCGGGCCCGGTCGTCCTCCACGATGTAGCAGTTGGTGCCGATGGGGCCCACCTGCAGTCCTTTAATTCTCATCAAAATTTACCCCCGTTTTTCAGATAGGAGTCATGAATAGGAGATAGAAGATGGGCGCAGAAGCGGAAGGATATCTCCCATCTCCTCACTCCTATCTCATATCTCAAATAAAATGGTCACCGGCCCGTCGTTCACCGACGAGACCTGCATCTCCGCGCCGAACCGCCCGTGCTCCACCCGGAAGCCCCGCTGCCGGCAGCGGGCCAAAAACCGCTCATACAGCGGGACGGCCACCTCCGGCTTCGCCGCGCCGGTAAAGCCGGGGCGGCGGGAGGAGGTGTCGGCGTACAGGGTGAACTGGCTCACCACCAGCAGCGCGCCCCCCGCCTGCTCCAGGCTCAGGTTCATCTTCCCTTTTCCGTCGTCGAACACCCGCAGGTTGCAGATCTTCTCCGCCAGCTTGTCGCACACCGCCTCGGTGTCCCCGGGGCCCACCCCCAGCAGCACCAGAAATCCCCGCTCAATGGCGCCCTCCACCGCCCCGCCGATGGTGACGGAGGCGGAGGACACCCGGGTCACAACTGCTCTCATCGTTCTCTGCCCTCTAATTCCTCTCTAATTTCTCATTTTCCAGCCGCCCGGGCCACCTGGTACACTCCCTGCACCTGCCCCAGCTTGTTGATGACGGTGGTCAGCTCGTCCTTGTTCTTGACCTCCAGCACCACCGACACCATGGCGTAGCCGTCGGGCATACTCCGGGCGGCCAGGGCGGTGACCTTCACCTTTACGGTGGACAGGGCCATGGCCACATCCAGGGTCAGGCCGTCCCGGTCCTTGGCGGACAGCTCCAGGGAGGTTTTGTAGGCGGGCAGCTGCCCGTCCGCCCAGGACACCTTCACCCAGCGCTCCTTCTCCTCCGGCTTGCGCTTCTCCGGGGCGGCGTTGGGACAGTCCGCCCGGTGGACGGACACTCCATACCCCCGGGTGATGAAGCCCACCACCGGGTCGCCGGGGACGGGGGTGCAGCACTTGGCAAATTTCACCAGGCAGTTGCCCAGCCCCTCCACGATGATCCCCGAGGAGGAGTGGGCGGGGCGCTGGAGCTCCTCCTTGGCCTGCTGTTTCTGCTCAGAAGAGGCGCCGGGCATGATGACGCTGTCCTCCAGACTCTTGGCGGCGGCCAGCTTATCCGCCTGGATGCGCTTGAGCCGGGTGATCTCGTCCCGGATGCGGTTGACCGCCTTCACCGCGGTGGTCCCGCCGTAACCGATGGAGGCGTACAGCTCGTCCAGCGTGTTGCACCGCAGCTTCTTCAGCACCGAGGGCAGCACATCCTCGGCGGTGATGGCCGCCAGGGAGAGGCCCGCATGCTTCAGCTCGGACTCGAAGGCGGCCCGGCCGGTAACGATATTTTCCTCCTTCTTCTCCTTCTTGAACCACTGGCGGATCTTGTTGCGGGCCTCGTTGCTCCGGGCCAGCTTCAGCCAGTCCCGGCTGGGGCCGTGGGCGGTCTTGGAGGTGATGATCTCCACGATGTCCCCGCTCTCCAGCACGGTGTCGAAGGGGACGATGCGGCCGTTGACCTTGGCCCCCGTCATGCGGTTGCCCACCGCCGAGTGGATGGAGTAGGCGAAGTCGATGGGGGTGGCGTTGGCGGGGAGGGACTTCACATCCCCCTGGGGGGTGAAGACGAACACCTCGTCGGCGAACATGTCCACCCGCATCCGGTGGACGAACTCCTCCGCGTCGGAGACCTGCTCGCTCTCCAGCAGCTTGCGCACCCACTCGAAGGTCTCCTCGGTGCCCAGCTTGGTGTTGGCCATCCCCTGCTTGTACTTCCAGTGGGCGGCGATGCCGTACTCCGCCATCTGGTGCATGGCCACGGTGCGGATCTGCACCTCGAAGGGGATGCCGTCCCGGCCGAACACCGTGGTGTGCAGGGACTGGTACCCGTTGGGCTTGGGGGTGCCGATATAGTCCTTGAAGCGGCCCAGCACCGGTTTGAACATGTCGTGGATACACCCCAGCACATTGTAGCAGCTGGGGATGTCGTCCACGATCACCCGGAAGGCGTACAGGTCGAAGATCTCGTCCATGGTCTTGTTCTGGGTGAACATCTTGCGGTAGATGGAGTAGATGTGCTTCACCCGGCCGTAGACGGTGCACTGGATGCCATCGTCCGCCAGCCGCTTCTGAATGGCCGCCTGGGTGGTGGCCAAAAACTCCTCATGGGCCGCGGAGCGGGAGTTCAGCTCGTCCTCAATCTCCTTGTACCCGATGGGGTCCAGATAGCGCAGGGAGGTGTCCTCCAGCTCCCACTTGATCTTCTGCATCCCCAGGCGGTGGGCCAAAGGCGCATAGATCTCCATGGTCTCCAGGGCCTTCTCCCGCTGTTTCCGCGGGGTCTGGTACTCCATGGTGCGGATGTTATGCAGCCGGTCGCAGATCTTCACCAGGATGACCCGGATGTCCTTGGCCATGGCCAGGAGCATCTTGCGCAGGTTCTCCATCTGCTCCTCTTCCTTGGAGGTGTACTGCACCCGGGACAGCTTGGTGACGCCCTCCACCAGATCCGCCACCGAGGGGCCGAACTTTTTGGCGATGTCGTCATAGGTGCTCTCGGTGTCCTCAATGCAGTCGTGAAGCAGCGCCGCGATTACCGACTCCAGGTCCAGTCCCAGGTCAGCCACGATCTCCGCCACCGCCAGGGGGTGGGTGATATAGGCGGTGCCGTCCTTTCGCATCTGGCCCCGGTGGGCGTTGTCCGCATAGGTAAACGCGCTGTACAGCAGCTGCTGGTCAAAATTGGGCTGATAGGACCGGATCTTGTCCTCCAGCGCCTGATATCTCTCTAAAATAGGATCCATACCCTTTTCACCACATTTCCTTGCTCCGAATCTCCCCGCCGGCCAGCTCCCGCAGCCGGCGCATCAGCCGGCTGGCCTCCAGGTCCACCTTTCCCTCCACCGCGTTCACCGCGATGGACAGCCGTCCCGCCCTGTGCTCCAGACAGATCAGGCGCATCTCCTCCATGACTTCCAGGCACACTAAGGTGCGGCCATAGGTCTCCCGCCGTCCAAATGTCCGGGCCACACTGCGGCTGAGCTGGGCGGCCCCCGTCTCCAGCCGGCGGCCGGCAGAGGACTGGAGGCGGAGATAACGCCACAGATCGGCGAACTCCTCCCGGCCGGGCAGCAGCTCCGCCGCCTGGCCGGGGCCGATGTCCTCCCCCTCCATCAGCCGCTGGAACAGCCGCTGCTCCAGCTGGGCGCGGGTGCGGGCGGGACGCAGGTCGATCAGCTGCAGCTGCACCTCCCGCCGGCCCCGGAACTCGTTGATCTGGGGCTGAAACGCCACATCGATCCGGTCCCCGGGGGAAACCTCCGCCTCCCGGGCGGTGACGGAAAAGAAGATGGCGTCCAGTACAAATCCGCCCCGGCTCAGCTTCATTTTCAGATGGCGGCCGCCGCCCACATTCGAGGCGGAGAGCACCTCCGCCCCCATCAGGGTGAACACTGGACGCTCCATCCCCGCTCCGCAGGGCTCCAGTAGGTCCAGGCTCTCCACATTTTTCAGGGACAGAAGCGCCGGCTCTCCAATCTCCGCGTCCACCTCCAGCACCGAGGGCAGCGGCCCGCCGCCGGTCTGTTCCGTCACCAGCTCCTCCATCCGCCGGCGCAGCTGGGGGATGCGGTCCTTCCGGATGGTGAAGCCCGCGGCCAGCTCATGTCCGCCGAATCCCTCCAGCAGATCCCCGCACCGGGCCAGGGCCGCAAACAGATTGAATCCGCCGCAGGACCGGCAGGACCCCTTGCCCCGCTCGCCGTCCAGGCAGATCATAAAGGTGGGGCAGCGATACTTTTCCGCCAGGCGGGAGGCCACGATGCCAACCACCCCCTGATGCCAGCTCTCGTCCGCCAGAACGATGGCGTGGGGCGGCGGACCGGGCGCGGCGGCCAGGCGGGTGACACACTGCCGGAAGATTTCCCCCTCGATGGATTGCCGCTCCCGGTTCAGTTCGCACAGCGTCCGGGCCAGCTGCTCCCCCCGGGCGGGGTCGTCGGTGAGCAGCAGCTCCACCGCCAGCTCTGCGCAGCCCATCCGGCCGGAGGCGTTGATCCGGGGCGCCAGCACATAGCCGATGGAGCCCGAGGTCATCGGCCGGCCCTCCAGTCCCGCCTCCCGCAGCAGCATGGTCAGCCCCGGCCGGCGGCACCGCTCCAGTGCCCGCAGGCCGCGGCGCACCAGGGCCCGGTTCTCCCCCACCAGCTTCATCACATCGGCCACGGTGCCGATGGCGGCCAGGTCGGCATATTCCTCCAGCAGCGCCTCCCGCCGCGCCGGCCCGCCCAGGGCCAGCGCCAGCTTCAGCGCCACCCCCACCCCGGCCAGGTGCTTGAAGGGATAAGGGCAGTCCGGCCGGTGGGGATCCACTACCGCCGCCGCCTCGGGCAGATGCTCCTTGCACTCGTGGTGGTCGGTGATCACCAGGTCCACTCCCAGCGTTCCGGCCAGGGCGGCCTCCTCCCCCACGGTGATGCCGCAGTCTACCGTGACGATGAGCGTCACCCCCTCCGCCGCCAGGGCGGAGATCGCCTCGCCATTCAGGCCGTATCCCTCCGCCAGGCGGTCCGGGATGTACCAGCGCACATCCCCGCCCTCCCGCCGGAGGAACTGGGTCAGCAGGGCAGTGGAGGTGATGCCGTCCACATCGTAATCGCCGTACACCGCAATGCGCTCTCCCCCATCCAGGGCCCGGCGCACCCGGGCGGCCGCCCGGTCCATATCCCGCATCAGCAGGGGATCGAGGGCCTGGTCTTCCTTTCCGCCGAGGAAATCGTTCGCCTTTTCTATTGTATCCAGCCCTCTGGCGCACAGCACGGCAGCGGCCAGGGGCGGGACACCGTCCCGCTCCAGGGCGCTCTGCGCCGCCGGCACACAGGGGGCACAGTTCCATTCCTGATATCTCATCGCTGTGCCCGCACGCTCGATTCTCTTGAGTTTCGCTCCTCTCCGCTTCGGGCGAGAAGCCTATCACACCAAGTTAATAGTATACCACGCGCCGCCCGGAAGTACAAGGTCTTCCCGCGTGCCGGGGTATTTTTCTTGCGGCAGGCTGCCGCTTGTGGTATACTCTGGAGCGGAAATGGAGGTCTCCCATGAGCAGGACAAAACGAAAATCCCTCCTCCCCCGGCTGCTGGCACTGCTGCTTCTGCTGTGTCTGGCGGGGGGCGGTTTTCTCTATTGGCAGCAGACAGGCATCCAGCCGGAGACCATCCCGGTCTCCTCCTCCCGTCTGCCCGCCGCCTTCGACGGGCTGCGCATCTCCCTGGTCTCCGATGTCCACTGCGCCCAATTCGGGGTGGACAACGAGGCCCTGCTCTCCGCGGTGGCGGCGCAGCAGCCCGACCTCATCGCCGTCACCGGTGACCTGCTGGACCGCTTCCACCCGGACTTCTCCATGGTGGAGCCCCTGGCCCGGGGGCTGGCGGAGATCGCCCCCACCTATTTCGTCACCGGCAACCACGAGTGGGCCTTCGGCACCGCGGCGGTGCGGGAGCTGAAGCAGACCCTCGCCGGCTGCGGCGTCACCGTGCTCTCCAACGAGTACCTCACCCTGGAGCGGGACGGGCAGATCCTGGTGCTGGCGGGCATCGACGACCCCAACGGCTACGCCGACCAGAAGACCCTGGAGGAGCTGACGGCGGAGATCCGGCAGGACCTGGGGGACCCCTTCATCCTGCTGCTGGCCCACCGGAACAACGACTATCCCCTCTATGCCCAGTGCGGGGTGGATGTGACCCTGTGCGGCCACGGCCACGGCGGCATCATCCGGCTCCCCTTCACCGACGGGCTGCTGTCCACCGACCGCACCCTCTTCCCCGACCACACCGCCGGGCTCTACCAGCTCAGCCAGGGACAGCTGGTGGTCTCCCGGGGACTGGGCAACTCGGGCCCCTCCCTGCGCCTGTTCAACCGGCCCCACCTGCCCCTGGTGATCCTGCAGGCGCAGTGACCGCCCGCCGCCTGCCCCTCACAGGCATGGTTTAAGGGGCGCCAGCCGACGGCTGGCGCCCCTTTTTCCTGCCCGCAGACGGGCTCCTCTGCCCGGCGCTCCCTCACACCCGCAGCACCCGCCCCTCCTTCCGGGGCTTGGGCGTCGGGTGGGGGTCGCCCGGCCGGGGATAGCCCAGCAGCAGCTGCATCACGGCGTAGTAGTCGGTCCGGATTCCCCACCGGCGCAGGATCTCCTGTCCATAGGGGTCGGCAAAGGCCGTCCACCCCTGGCCGATGTAGCACCCGCCCACTCCCAGGGAGTCCGCCGCCAGCAGCATGTTCTCCGCCGCGGCTGCACAGTCCTCAGCAGAAAACAAAAACCCCTTGGGCGCGAACAGGGTGATGACCGTGGGCGCGCCGTAAAATGCGTCGGTGATGGCCGGATCGTCGGCGATGCTGGGCTGCTCCCGGGAGACATAGTTCCCGCCAGAGGCCATACGGGGGTTGGAGTTGGCCCGCTTGATCCTGCCCAGGCGCAGATTCACCTCCCTGTCCTGACTGACCGCAAAGAGCACGCCCTGCCGTCCCCCGGCGCTGGGCGCGTACAGCCCCGCCTGCAGGATCTGCTCCAGTGCGGCCTCGTCGATCTGCTCCGGCGCGAACCGCCGGATGGAACGCCGGTGCAGGATGGTCTCCATGATCTGATTCATCCCTCAGACAACCTCCTTCCAGCACTGGGGGTCGGCGGCGTAGAAGTTGCCGTCCCGCCCGCTGGCCACCGCCGGGCACCCCCGGCACCAGGGCAGCAGCTCGCACCTGGCGCACTTTTCAAACCTGGCGTACTCCCGGTACTGCTCCACCTGACACACCCACAGGTCCGCCAGCCGGTCGCTGAACGCATTGCCGACCTTGCTGTTCTGTACCCGACGGCAGGCGTACACATCGCCGGTGGGCAGGATGGTCAGGTGGCAGTTTCCGCAGTTGCAGCCGCCGTAGATCATCCCCTCCTGCGCGTTCTCCGGAATGCGGAACTCGCCCGTCTCGTACTCATACAGGGTCCACAGGTGGTCCTTCTTGTTGAAATAGGTCTCACAGCCGGCAGCCTCGTATTCCCTGAACTTCTTGTCGCAGTCGGCCAGCAGCTGCCGGTAGCGCAGCGGCTCGATGCCCACATTCTTTTCCCCGCTGGTGGGGCAGTAGCGGGAGAAGGCGAACACATCCGCCTTGTGGGCCACCACGGTGTCGATCAGTTCCGGGATCTCGCCGATATTGACGCCGGAGACCGTGGTCATGATCACCGCCCGGATGCCCGCCCGCTTGAGACAGGCGATCTTCTCCAGAGTGCAGTCGAAGCTGCCGGGCCTGCGGAACCAGTCGTGGGTCTGGCGCAGGCCGTCCAGGGACAGCTGGTACTTCTCGCAGCCGTACTCCTTCAGCCGTCTGCACACCTCGTCGTTCAGGTGGAAGGGGTTGCCCAGGATGGTGAAGGGGATATGGTACTCCTTCATCAGTCCCAGCAGATCCCAGAAGTTTGGGTGCAGGATGGGGTCGCCGCCGGTGAGGTAGAAGTAGGGCAGGCGGTGGTAGACCTCACAGAAGTCCAGGCAGTTGTAAAAGGCGTCCTGCATCTGGGGCCAGGTCATGGCGTCCAGCCTCTTGCAGGTGTCCTCGGCAAAGATGTAGCAGTGCTTGCACCGCTGGTCGCACTCGTCGGTGATGTGCCACTGAAAGGCGAAGTATTCCATCCAAAATTACCTCCTGATCGTTTGTTCTTTGAGAGGGGGCGCATTTCCCCAAAGACGGATCCAGACTCCGCCCCTTGGGAAGTGCGCCCCCGCAGGCTGCCCGCGGGGGCGCGGGGCGCTCACTGCTTGCCGCCGGCGCCGCAGGCGCTTCCACAGGCGGTGGGCTTGGGGTCGGCGGCTCCGCAGGCCGAGGGCTGCTCAGCGGGCTTGTCACCGGCGCCGCAGGCAGTCCCACAGGCGGAAGCGGCCTTGACCTCGGCCTTGCGGCTCCACCCGAACAGATTCTTCAGTGCCATAACAAATTCCTCCTTGGATTTTTGTTGGAAATCAGGTGTTTCCCTGATCCTTGGTCTTAAGTATATCGGGGGAAATTTCCACGCTCAAGTACGCACTTTTTTATAACCCGGTCACCTTTTTGTAACCCCTTGACCCGGCCTGTGCCTGGAAGTATAATCAAGAAAATTGCCGTACTTTCACCAAAGGGGGCATCAGAATGCTGACAAAAGAAGAACTCCCGGCCTGTCCCGTCGCCACCACCGTACAGCTGATCGGGAGCAAATGGAAGCTGCTGATCCTGCGGAACCTGCTGGCGCGCCCCTGGCGCTTCAACGAATTGAAAAAGGACCTTCAGGGGATCAGCCAGAAGGTCCTCACCGACAGCCTGCGCTCCATGGAGGAGGACGGCATCGTCACCCGGACGGTATACCCCGAGGTGCCGCCCCGGGTGGAGTACGCCCTGAGCGAGCTGGGCGACTCCATGCGCCCCATCATCCGCGCCATGGAGCAGTGGGGTCTGGGCTACCAAAAGCGGCTCCGCACGGAGGAATGACCGCCGCGCCGGCGGCGGAGCCGGGCAGAAAGAGTCGGAGGGCAGGAGGCATCGGCCTCCTGCCCTCCGACTCTTTCTGCTGTTCTCTCGGCTCCTGTCCGCCGCCGTTTCAGCGCACCGGCATTCCGGCGGCGCGGAACACGGCCCGGGCGGCCTCCACTTCCTCCGGAAGGGGAGGCTTTGTGTCCGCCAGGGTGTAGGGGATGCCCAGCTGCTGCCACTTGTGGGCCCCCAGCTGATGGAATGGGAGCAGTTCCATCGTCTGGATACAGGTGTAGGGGGCCAAAAAGCGGGCCAGTTCCTCCAGACGCGTCAGGTCCAGCGTCAGCCCGGGAACCAGCACATGGCGCAGCCACACCGGCTTGCCGGCCTTCTGGCAGTACTCCAGCAGCGCCAGGGCTCCGGCGCCGTCCTGCCCCGTGATTGTGCGGCACAGTCCGGCATCCAGTGCCTTGATGTCCAGCAGCAGCAGGTCCGCCAGGTCCACCGCCGCCCGGCAGCGGTCCAGGGGGACGGAGCCGGCGGTATCCACCGCGGTGTGCAGCCCCTCCTCCTTCAGACGGCGCAGCAGGGCTGCGGCAAACTCCGGCTGTGCCAGGGGTTCGCCTCCCGAGAGGGTGACGCCCCCCTCCCGGTAGAAGGCCCGGAAGGGAAGGATCTTCGCAACCAGCTCCTCCACTCCCATCTCGCTCCCCCCGGAAAAGTCCCAGGAGTCCGGGTTGTGACAAAAGGCGCACCGCAGAGGGCACCCCTGGAAAAACACCACATACCGCAGGCCCGGCCCGTCCACCGCGCCGAAGGACTCCAGGGAGTGGATGCGTCCTGTGAGTGATCTGTCCATGGGGCTCCTCCTCTCGTCAATCTGCGGTTACAGCGCGCTGTGGAAGGTGCGGCTGATGACATCCAGCTGCTGCTCCCGGGTGAGCTTGATGAAGTTCACCGCATAGCCGGACACCCGGATGGTGAGCTGGGGATACTTCTCCGGATGGTCCATGGCGTCCAGCAGGGTCTCCCGGTCCAGGACATTGACATTCAGATGCTGCCCGCTGCTGCCCATATAGCCGTCCAGCAGGGCGATGAGGTTGCGCTGCCGGTCCTCCGGGCCCTTGCCCAGGGCTGAGGGGCACATGGAGAAGGTATAGGAGATGCCGTCCTGCGCGTCCTGGAAGGGGATCTTGGCCACCGACAGCAGGGAGGCCAGGGCGCCGTTCACATCCCGGCCGTGCATGGGGTTGGCCCCGGGGGCCAGGGGAACGCCGGCGGCGCGGCCGTCGGGGGTGGTCCCGGTGTTCTTGCCGTACACCACATTGGAGGTGATGGTGAGGATGGACTGGGTGAGCACACTGCCCCGGTACGGGATGTGCCGGCGCAGCAGGTCCATGAACAGGGAGACCACCTGGCAGGCCAGGCTGTCCACCCGGTCGTCGTTGTTGCCGTACTTGGGGAAGTCCCCCTCGATCTCAAAGTCCACGGCGATGCCCCGCTCGTCCCGGATGGGACGCACCTTGGCGTACTTGATGGCGGACAGGGAGTCGGCCACCACCGACAGCCCCGCGATGCCGCAGGCGGTGGTGCGCAGCATATTCTCATCCATCAGGGCCATCTCCAGCCGCTCGTAGTCATACTTGTCGTGCATATAGTGGATGCAGTACAGCGCCTTGACATAGACGCCGGCCAGATAGCCCGCCATCTGGCGGAACTTCTCCCACACCTCGTCAAACTCCAGCACCTCGCCGGTGATGGGGGCGAAGGAGGGGCCCACCTGCTTGCCGGTGCGCTCGTCCACCCCGCCGTTGATGGCGTACAGCAGGCACTTGGCCAGGTTGGCCCGGGCGCCGAAGAACTGCATCTGCCTGCCCACCCGCATGGGGGAGACGCAGCAGGCGATGGCATAGTCGTCCCCGAGATCCATCCGCATCAGGTCGTCGTTTTCATACTGGATGGCGGAGGTGCGGATGGAGATGTCGGCGGCAAATCTCTTGAAATTCTCGGGCAGGTCCCGGCTCCACAGCACGGTGAGGTTGGGCTCCGGCGCGGGGCCCAGATTGATGAGGGTCTGGAGGAAGCGGAAGGTCATCTTGGTGACCATGTGCCGCCCATCCAGGCACATACCGCCCAGGGACTCGGTGATCCACACCGGGTCGCCGGCATACAGCTCGTCATATTCCTTGATGCGCAGGAAGCGGACGATGCGCAGCTTCATGATGAAGTGGTCCACCAGCTCCTGGATGTCCTCCTCGGTGAAGCGGCCGCTCTCCAGATCCCGCTGGGCATAGATGTCCAGGAAGGTGGACACCCGCCCCAGGCTCATGGCGGCGCCGTTCTGCTCCTTCACCGCCCCCAGATAGGCGAAGTAGAGCCACTGGATGGCCTCTCTGGTGTCCCGGGCCGGGCGGGAGATGTCAAAGCCGTAAGCGGCCGCCATCTCCTTCAGCTCCTCCAGGGCGATGATCTGATCGGAGATCTCCTCCCGCTTGCGCAGCAGGTCCTCGGACATCTCGCCGGCGTCGTACTGGGCCTTGGCCCGCTCCTTCTGGCGGATGAGGAAGTCCACCCCGTACAGGGCCACCCGGCGGTAGTCGCCGATGATCCGGCCCCGGCCGTAGGCGTCGGGCAGGCCGGTGAGCAGCTTGCTGCTGCGGGCGGCCCGGATCTCGGGGGTGTAGACCTGGAACACCGCCTCGTTGTGGGTCTTGCGGTAGCGGAAGATCTTCTTCACCTCGGGGTCCAGGTGATAGCCGTGCTCCTCCAGCGCCTGCTCCACGGTGCGCAGCCCGCCGAAGGGCATGATGGCCCGCTTCAGGGGCTTGTCGGTCTGCAGGCCCACGATCTGCTCCAGCTCCCGGTCGATATAGCCGGGCTCGTGGGAGGTGATGGTGGAGATGATCCGGGTGTCGGCATCCAGCACCCGGCCGGGGGCGTTGCGCTCCTGCTCCAGCAGCGCGCTCAGCTCGGCCCACAGCTTCTTCGTCCGCTGAGTGGGGCCGGCCAGGAAGCTCCCGTCCCCGTCGTAGGGGGTGTAGTGTTTCACGATATAGTCACGCACATGGATGGCGTTGGACATAACGATCCCTCCGTTTCTGGCCTTATTATACCCAGCCGGTGGGAAATCCGGAAGCGTGGAAAATCGAATAGGGCTATACGGCTGCCGTATAGCAAAAAAATACCGGGCCGCACGGCGGAGGTCAGCCTTCCTCTCACGCCGTGCGGCCCGGCCGGAGCCGCTTTGGTCAGTCCTCCGCCCCCTGGAACTCCGCCACTGCGGCGCGGACTTTTTCAATGAACAGCCGGTCCTCCCGGGTCAGGCGATAGCCCTTGCGGTAGATCAGCGCGTCGGTATAACGGTTGTCAGGAAGGCGGCAGCGCTTCTGGATCAGCGGGAAGCCCTCCAGCACCTTCCTCGGAGTGGGCGAGGCCCACATATAGGTCTCCGGAATGTCGCACAGCAGTTCGAACTGGCTCTGCCGTTCATAGACCACGATCTCCCGGCGGCTCTGCTCCCGGCGCCTCATCTCCATCAGCACGGAGACGGGCAGGGTGGGCACGGCGGGATCCCCATGGCTGATCTCGATGAGGGGCTCCAGGTCCTCGGCGGTCACCGTCTCCCGCTGGGCCAGGGGGTTGGAGAGGGACATGATCAGATGATACTCAAACTGCCAGATGGGGGTGCAGATCAGGTCCTTGCTGTCCAGATAGCGGAGGAAATAATCCTGGAAGTGATCCTGATACCGAATGATGCCCAGGTTGCTGCTGTGCTCCACCACCCGGTCGATGGCGGCCATGGCGTTGGTCTCATGGTAATCCACCTTCATCAGCGGACGGCCGGTGAGCTCCCGGACAAACTCCACGAACGCCTGGGAGATATAGCAGGCGATGGGCACCGCGATCTCAAAGCGGTAGACCTCCTTCCGCTTGACCTTGTAGAGGTCCTCCACCTCCTCCACATGGGCCAGGATCTCCCGGGCGTGGTCCAGAAATTCCGCCCCCTGCTTGGTGGGGATCACCCCCCGGGAGGTGCGGTGGAAGATCTCGATACCCAGCTCGCTCTCCAGCTCCCGGATGGCGCGGCTGAGGTAGGGCTGGTTGAGGTACAGGGCCTCGGCGGCCCGGGAGATGGATTGAAAGCGCTCCACCTCCACGGCGTATTTCAAATGCTGCAGGTTCATGGCGCAGACCTCCTTGCCGGGCGCAGCGGCCCCTCTCCCTTCTATTATGCCAGAATTCAGGCGGTTTTCCAAACAATTTTTGCGGGGAGGCCGCCGGAATTCCTCCGGCGGCCTCCCCGCACCGTATCCCGCCGCGGCAGAACAGGGGGTAAGCCTGCCGCAGACGCTACATGATATCGACGAGGAAGGTGACGATCTTCGGGAAGGCCACGATCACCGCCACGCTGATGAACAGGGCGATGACAAAGTACCACACCCCCGCGAACATGCGGGATATGGTGGCCTCCTTGTCCCAGTTGACGCAGCCCTTCACCATAAACACGCCGCCGCCCACAGGCGGGGTGATGTTGCCGATGGCCACCAGCAGGACGATGAGCACGCCGAACCAGTAGGTGCTGTATCCCATCACATCGCACACGATGGGGTGGAAGATGGGGATGGTGAGCAGCATCATGGAGATCAGGTCGGTAAACATGCCCATGATGAAGTACACCAGGATGATGAACAGCAGAATGGCGATCTGGGGCACGCCGTTGGCCATCAGGTCGCGGGCGTAATTGCCGATCTTGGTGGGGATGGTGGACACCGCCAAAAAGCGGCTGAACACCGTGGCGCAGGCCAGCAGGACAAACACCATGGCCTGCAGCCGGACGGAGGCGGCCAGGGAGTTCAGGAACTTCTTGAAGTCCAGCTTCCGGGTGATCAGGGTAATCACCAGGGTGCCGAAGGCGCCGATGGCGCCCGCCTCGGTGGGGGTAAACAGGCCGATGAACATGCCGCCCATGGAGATGACGAAGATGATGGCCACCTCCACCACCGAGCCGTGCTTCAGCGCGTGGAGCCGCTCCTTCCAGGAGGCCTTGGGGGACCGGGGCGCGTAATCGGGGTGCCGCAGGGCCATGATCCAGATGAGAATCGCGAAGCAGATGGTAAGCACAATGCCCGGAACAATTCCCGCGATGAACAGGTTGCCGATGGAGGTGTCACAGGCCATGCCGTAGATGATGAAGGTGGTGCTGGGGGGAATCAGGGCCGCCAAATTGGCGCCCGCCGCGATGGCCGGTCCGGCCAGGGTGGGGGAATAATTGTTCTTGCGCATCTCGGGATAGGCCACGGCGCACATGGTGCCGATGGTGGCGGGCGCGCTGCCGCAGATGGCCCCGAATCCGGCGCAGGCCACCTCGGTGGCGATGGCCAGTCCGCCCCGCCAGTGGCCGATGAACTTGTCAATGACGGTGAACAGGTTGGAGCCGATGCCCGTATAGTAGGCGATAAATCCCATCAGTCCGAACAGCGGCGCCACCGTCAGGGAGTAGGAGGAAAACTGGGTGGTGATCTCCCCCACCATGATCTGGGCCGCCGCCTCGGGGGTCTTCAGAATCGTCAGGCCCACCACCCCCACAAACAGCATGCTGAAGGGGATGGGAAGCCCCAGGAACATCAGGACCAGGAAAATGATCAGGCCGATAATGCCCACTGCGATCGGGCTCATGTCTCTCCCTCCTCTGCTTTCGGGTCGGAGCACGGGGGCTCGATGGTGTACAGCTTGTTCTTGATCCGCAGGATATAGAGGATCAGCTTGGCCAAGATGGCCAGGGTCAGCAGGATGAAACCGATGGCCAGCACCCCGGTGACGATGTACATGGGGAAGTTCAGCTCGGAGCTGAGCTGCCCGTTGGAGAGCTTGGTGCCCACCTGCATCACCAGATGATAGCTGACGAAGGTAAAGCCCAGCAGGGCCACAATATTCACGATCAGGTTCAGAAAGCAGCCGAACTTTGCGCTGGTGCGCTCCAGGATCAGGGTCATGCGGACATTGCCGTCCATCCACTCGTTCTGGGCCAGCCCGAAGGAGGCGGCTGCCAGGGAGCCGTAGCACACCAGCTCGGTAACGCCGAAGATGGGGGCGTTGAAGAACCGGCGGGCAATGATGTTGACCACCACCAGCATCATCAGCAGGAACAGAAAGATATTGGAGATATTGGTGGTCACGCCCCAGATCCGGTTCATGGTCTTCTCATATTTTTGCAGCATAAAGCATCCCTTTCCAGGTGAAGGTGACAGTTCCGTCTTGTGCGCCGTGCCGCGCACCGCCTTTGACGGCGGTGCGCGGCGCGGGGCCGGGGCTCAGTCCTTCATCCACATGTAATAGTTGTCCGGGACGGGGGGATACTCCTCGTTGTACTGCTCCAGCAGGGAGCTGAACAGATCCACCAGATAGTCCCCGTCATAGCCCAGGCCGTTGAGGGTCTCGGCATACTGGGCGGGGATATCTCCCACCGCCGCCTGCCACTGGGCCAGCTCATCCTCTTCCAGGAAGTGAATGTTTTCGATGGTGTCCAGATACAGCTGGGAATTGGGGTCGTTGGAGAAGTCCTCGATATAAGTGGCGTAGAACTCCTCAAAGGTCTCGTCCACACAGCGGTCGAACACCTCCCGCTGGGACTCCGGCATGGACTCGTAGATGTCGCGGTTCATCACCACCATCTGGCTGGAGCCGATGAAGGGCACCACCAGGCAGTAGGGGGCGACCTCCTCCAGCTTGGCGTTGCCGAAGGCGCCCACGGAGGAGACGCAGCCCTCCACCAGGCCGCTGCGCAGCCCCTCGTACACCTCGCCCATGTCCATGGACACGGGGACGGCGCCCCAGGCCTGCATGGCGTCAGCGGCGGAGGAGGTGGCGCGGATCTGCAGGCCCTGCAGATCCTCGATGGAGGTGATGGGCACCGTGGAGGTCAGACCCTGGGGGGTGGTGCTGGTGGGGAACAGGACCACCACATCCTGCAGCTCCTCCGGCTGCACCTGCTCCAGATAGTCCCGCAGTGCCCGGGAGCCCGCCTGGGAGCTGGCATAGTAGAAGCCCGCGATGTCCGCCACCATGGTCACCGGAATGCGGCCGGTCAGGGTGGAGCTGAGCACCATACCCATCTCGGCCACCCCGTTGACCACGCCGTCATAGATGTCGTTGGTGCCCAGCAGAGAGCCGCTGGCATAGGTCTCGATGGTGATATAGCCCTCGCCCATGTACTCGTCGCATTTGGCCTGGAGCAGATCGATGCCGTCCTGACCCGGGGCGTCGGCGGCCAGGAAGGTGGCGTAGGTCAGATGGAGCTGCACCCAGTCGGACTTGTCGCCCTCGGCACTGCCGGTGTTGGTCCCGGTTTGGCCGCCGGGGTCGCCGGACTCAGCGGGGGGATTGTCGCCGCCGCAGGCCGACAGCAGGGTGCACAGCATCCCAATGGCCAGCAGAACGGCCAAGAGTCTTCTGATCTTCTTCATCTTCGATTCTCCTTTTCATCATGTTTGTGTGCAGTTCTTGCCAGCGGCCGGCTCACCGGCCGCAGAACGCCGGAATGGCGGGCGTTCAGCCCTCTTTTTTGGTGACCTCGATGTACCCCTCGTCCGCGTTGACCAGCACCATATCCCCGGTCTCGATGACCTCCATGGGATCCCGTTCGAAGTCGGTCATGGAGGGCACATGGGCCTGGAGCGCGCACAGGACATTCAGGGGACTGGCCACCGTGTGGAGAAACGCGGCGGGCTTGTTTCCCCGTCCGTACTTGAGAAAGCCGCCGGACCCCCGCTGGGAGGGAAACACCAGCACCTTGCCGGTATAGGGCACCCTGAATAGGGGGTGGTTGCGCTCGGTAGTATAGCCGTGCTCCGGGTCCACATTGGTGAAGCCCTGCAGCGGCATGGGAGAGACCAGCGCCTCCGCCTCCACCCGTCCCGGGTATTCCGTGCGGCCCCGGATGCGGATCTTTTTCATCCCGTCACCTCCACTCCCCGCGCCAGCGGCCGGTCAGGGCCGCGTCCACGCACTCGTCGGTGGTGCCGTAGCACACCTGGAGCTTTTCGTCAGGGTCTGGATAGCAGCCGGTGACATAGTTGGCCTGTTTGGCCGTGTCCACCGCGATGCACTCCACCCCCTGAGGCACCGCCCCCATGGCGGCGAGGCAGGCGCCGGACATCAGGGTGACCCCCGCCTGGGCGAGGATGTCCACATATCCCATGTCCCGGGCCGCGTAATACAGCCACGGAGCGGTCATCACCCAGCAGGGCACCTTCACCCGTTTCCCCTGGAACCTCCGGGCGAGCAGCATCAGGTCCACCAGATTCAGGTGGGGGCAGCCCAGATAGACCATATCCACCCGGTCGGTGGTGTGATAGTTCAGGTAGTCATAGGCCGCCCGCAGCTCCGCCTCCCCGATGCACACCTCCTGCCGGGGCTTTTTTCCGCCGAAGGCGAACTCCAGGGTGGGGGCCTCGGGGGTGCTGCCGGGGATGTGGTACATCTCCACCCCGCCCCCGGTATGGATGGCGGAGTTGAGCTTCTGCAGCTGGGTGGTGGTGGGCTTGGCGGTGCCGGTGAGCACCGGGACCGCGCACTTCACCGCGCAGCCCACCGCATAGCCGAACACATCCCACTCCAGGTCGGTGCGGATGGTCCGGTCGGTGCGCACCAGCACGGTGCCATACCGGTTTTCCGTGATGTGCAGGCCATAGTAGGGCGCCTTGCCCAAAAAGCAGGTGGCGAAGGAGCCGTCAAAGTTGGCCCTGGCCCCCAGCACCGCGTTGCAGTAGGGGATCTGAGAGCTTTCAAACCAGGAGCAGTGCTGCCCCATGGTGGGCCAGTAGGTCATGGTGAGATAGTTGGCACAGGAGTGGGAGGTGATCATCCCCATCTGCCGCAGCAGGCGGAACTCCTCCTCATGCATGGCCCGCCGGTGGAAGGCGGGGTCGTCCTGTCGGACCCCCGCCTGGCGGTAGGAGCAAATGTTGCACCGCTCCCACCCGTGGATGGGGGGCTGCTCCGGGAAGGGGGATTTGTCGGCAAAGGTGGGGATCTTGAAGTGTTCTCCCCGGGCCACCAGCTCCCGCAGGTCCTCCACCGTGATCTTGTAATAGGGGGACATCTCCAGGCCGGGGGAGTGCATGTCGCCGGTGCCGTCCAGATCGATGAGCCGTTCGGCCCCGGAGATCTGACACATCTCCACCAGGTATTCCATGCAGATCCGGCGGACCTTGCCCCGCTCTCCCTGAAGCATTCGCTTCTCTTCGTCGGTCAGTCGTACAGTCGTCATTGGCAGTTCACCTGATCTTCCGCGCGGGAGGCGCCGGCGTCAGGGCCGGTGGGCCAGGTCTTCCGGAATGGGGCAGCCGATGTACACCACATCCTTCAGCGCGCCGCTGCAGGAATCCTCCAGAGCCTCCTTGATCTGGTCCAGGGTGAAGCGGTTGGTCAGCAGCGCGTCGATGTCGATCTGCCCGTTGCGGTACATCTCCATGTATTTGGGGATATCCCGGCGCAGGGTGACGCCGCCCATGACGCAGCCGGTGATCTTGCGGCCCCGGAGGAAATCAAAGTAGTTGATGTCATTGCACCACTCCGCGTCGTGGTGGCCGTGGCCCACGATGACCATCTGGCCCCAGCCGCCGGTGATGTCCCACATCTGCTTCTTGATGCCCTTGCCGGCCACCGCCACAAAGGAGTGCTCCACGCCCAGGCCCCGGGTGATCTTCATGACCTCCTCCACCACATTGCACTCCTTGGGGTTGAGCACATGGGTGGCGCCGAACCGCTTGGCGGCCTCCAGCTTTTCCGGCATGGTGTCGATGCCGATGATGGGGCACGCGCCGGAGTATTTGGCGCCCATGATGGCGGACAGGCCCACGCCGCCGCAGCCGCAGACGGCGAAGCTCTCCCCCGCCCGCACCTGGCACCGGTTGAGCACCGCACCGAACCCGGACATGAAGCCGCAGGCCAGGGCGGAGCCCACCTCGAAGGGGATGTCGTCGTCCAGCTTGCACAGCATGGACTCGTGGGCGTTGCAGTACTCGGCGAAGCCGCTGGTGCCCGAGCAGGTCTGGATGCACCGCTCCCCATTGAGGCGGGTGTGGCAGCCGGGGATGCGGAACAGCTCGGTGGTCATGGCGTGGGCCTGGCAGAACCAGGGGTGGCCCTTCAGGCAGGGCTCGCACTGGCCGCAGCCCTGGCGCACCTCGGAGCAGATCACCCGGTCGCCGGGCTTGACATAGGTGACCTTGGAGCCCACCTTGGTGACCACGCCGGCGATCTCGTGGCCGGCCATGCCGGGGCCCTCATAGGCGCCGTGGTCGCCGGTGAGGGCGTGGATATCGCTGTGGCAGATGGTGCAGGTCATCACCTTCAGCTGGACCTCCTCGTCGCCGGGCTCGGCCACTTCCACCTCTTCCACCACGATGTTCTGATAGGGACCCATCTTGGGCATCAGCGCCGCTTTGCATCTCATAACATATTCCATCCCTTCTGAAAAAATGTACAGGCCGTCGGGGCCGTGACTGATGGTATTCCGGCGGTTCAGGCCAGGTCGCTGCCGCCGTCGCAGGTGAGGCACTGGCCGGTGACGAACAGGTTCTCCTGGGCAAAGAACAGGATCACCCGTGCGATGTCCAGGGCGGAGGCCACCCGGTCCAGAGGGGTCTTGTTCTTTACGATCTCATACTCCCGGGGGGTGGCGTCGATCTTCATGGGGGTGTCCACCATGCCGGGGGCCACGGCATTGACGGCGATGTTGTCCTTGCCGTACTTCATGGCAAAGGCCTTGGTCTGGCAGATGGCGCCCGCCTTGGAGGCGGTGTAGGCGGGGGTGCTGTAATTGCCGTGGATTCCGGTGACCGAGGTGACATTGACGATGCGGCCGAAGTGGTGCTCCCGCATGCTGGGGATCACCGCCAGGTTCATCAGGTAGTGGCCGTAGTCATGGACCTTGAAAAAGCTGAGATAGGTCTCCTCGTCCAGCTTGTCGAACAGGGTGCCGAAGAAGGTCTCGCCGGGCTTCAGCCGGGACTCGATGCCCGCGTTGTTGATGAGGATCTCCACCTTGCCGAAGGTGTCCAGCACCGTCCCCACGCTCTTCTTCACCGACTCCGGGCTGCTGACATCGGTGGAGAGCGCAAGGACCTGATCGGTATATTTCAGGCACGCCTGCCGCACCCCCTCCAGCTTCTCCGCCCGCCGGCCCAGCAGGGCCACCCTGGCGCCGCCCTTGGCCAGCTCGATGGCGGTGGCCTCTCCGATCCCGGAGCCCGCGCCTGTCACGATGGCTGTGCGCCCCTCAAAGCCGTATTCCTTGTACTGTACCATCCTGAGCCATCCTTTCGCAATTTCAAAATGTATTTCGCGTTGTAAGTTTTGCCTAAAATCCGGGGGTCTGCCTCTTTTTGCATGACCATTTTAGCTAACGCCGGTGGGGAATACAAGCCAGCAAAGCATTGACAAAAAAGTGGGAACATACTACAATCTGTTGGGTAACGAAGCGCCCCGGATGCGGCGGACGGCAGGCGGGAAATGCCCGGTCCGGCCGGGAATCCGTCTGCTCCGCCCGGCCGCGCAGCCGTTCCGGAAGGGAGGTCTCCCCATGTATCTCAACGCCAGCCTGCTGTTTGAGGAACTGCAGAAGGTCTTTCCCGTGACTCGCACAGGCCCCGTTCTCCATGACGAGCATCTCCATCCGCCGCTGCTCTACCGGCCGGGGATGGAGATGCGCCCGGATCAGATCTATGTGGGGCGGGGGCCGGATTTCGACCCCCAGGTGATCCCCCCGGAACGCAGCTGCATCATCTGTATCGGTCCGCCGCCGGAGCGCTATCTGCGCAGCCGGGCCGCCTGCCTTGTGGTGGAGGAGCCGCTGGAGGTGGGGGCGCTGCTCAACCAGCTTCAGGACATCTTCGAGGTATTCCGGCGATGGGAGCTCCGGCTGGAGGCTATGATCCAGGACAACGCGGGCATTCAGGAGATCCTCAACGAGAGCCAGCCCCTGTTCCCCGGAAACTTCTTTCTGCTTCTGGATGTGAACTACCGGGTGATGGCCACCACCAGCGAGCACAACTATGTCATGGACCAGAGCGGCTGCACCCCCTCCTCGGTGCTGACCCGGTTCAAAAAGGATCCGGAGTACGCCCGGATGCGCTATCACCGGGAGATCTTTCTCTACCGGGGGCTCTACTTCGACCACGGCATCCTCACCCACCACATCTTTCTCAACGACGAGCTGTGCGGCACCTTCACCCTGACGGAAAAGGAGGCGGGAATCACCGACGGCCGGTGGACCCTGTTCGGCCGCCTGGCCCGCCTGGTGGACCACTACTATCAGCAGCGCTTCTATCTGCTCCACTCCACGGCCCTGCGCCCTGCGGCGGTGTTCTCCCAGCTGCTGAAGGGGGAGATCGTGTCCAAGAAGGATCTGAGCCAGTCCCTGAAAAGCGTGGGCTGGAATGTGGAGGATGAATATGTGGTGTGCTTCATCTCGGTCCACGAGTCGGACAAAAAGATCCACTCCGCCTCCTATTTGTGCCAGCAGCTGGAGGCCATTTTGATCTACGCCCTGGCGCTGGAGTACCAGACCGATATCGCGGTGATCATGAACACCACCAAGATCGCCTCCAAAGCGGGGCAGTCTCAGGAGACCTTCCGCGCCTTTCTCAGCGAGGGGATGCTCCAGGCGGGCGTCAGCCGGCCCTTCCACGATATGATGCAGCTGAAAAATTATTATCAGCAGGCCCGGGCCGCCGTCACCGTGGGGTCCGGCCTGGAGCCCGGCAGGCCGGTCTACCGCTTTGAGGCGCTCCTCCTGCCCTATATGCTGTCCAACCTGTCCGGGGGGATCGAGGCGGAGACCCTCTGTCCCCGAGGCCTTCTGGAGATGCGGGAGCAGGACCGGAAGCGGGGCTCCGCCTACCTGCAGACGCTGGACACCTATTTCCGCACCGGCTGCAACGCCACCCAGGCGGCCCGGGAGCTGTACATCAACCGCAGTACCTTTCTGGAGCGGATGGCGAGGATCTGGAAATTTCTCAATGTGGATCAAGAGGACTATGACACCAGGCTGTATCTGATGCTCTGCCTGCGGCTGCTCCGCCCCTGAGCGGCGGGCCCCGTCAGACAGATTGTGGGGTGCCGCCCTGTTTTCTCCCATAGATTGCTGGATTGTGTTTCCCCCGGCCGGCCGATACAATGGTCTTGACAGATCAAGTATCGCGCCCGCCGGGGGATCTTCCGTTCGGGGGCGGAGGAGGAATGACCCATGGACAGCTATCTGACAGAGCCCCGGCGGAGGACGCCGGTGGCCGCCGCCACCCAGGTCCTGGTGGCGGGAGGCGGCATCGCGGGGATCGCCGCCGCCCTGGCGGCGGCCCGGCACGGGAAGCAGGTCACCCTGCTGGAGCGGCAGTTCGCCCTGGGGGGGATGGCCACGCTGGGGCTGGTCACCATCTACCTCCCCCTGTGCGACGGCAGGGGGAACCAGCTGGTGTTCGGGATCGGGGAGGAGCTGCTGCGCCTGTCCATCCGCCATGCCCACAAGGGCAGCTATCCCTCCGCATGGCTCGACGGCGGGACAAAGCAGGCGCGGGTCCAGCGCCGGTTCACCGCCCAGTTCAACCCCCAGCTGTTCGCCCTGGATGCCGAACGGCTTCTGCTGGAGGCGGGGGTACGCATCCTGTACGGCACCCTGGCGGTGGACGCGGTGGTGGAGGACGGCGCAATCCGGGCGGTGATCGTGGAAAACAAGTCGGGCCGCACCGCCATCGCCGCCGAGGCCGTCATCGACTGCACCGGCGACGCGGACCTGTGCGCCCTGGCCGGTGCGCCCACCCGCCTGAAGGAAGGGGGGAACGGCCTGGCCAGCTGGTACTACTACGCAGACGGCGGGCAGGTAAAGCTGAACATGTTCGGTCTGGCGGATGTGGTCCCCCAGCGGGAGGACTCCCGCCCAGGCGGTCAGAGCGCCTATCAGGCCGAGAAAACCGAGAGTCTGGACCCGGGCTATCGCTTCTCCGGTGTGGACGGCTATGAGCTGAGCGAGGCGGTGCTGGCCGCCCACAGAAGGATGTTCGACGACATCCTCGCCCGGCGGGAGGCGGCCCCCTCGCTGGTCCCGGTGACCATGTCCACCATCCCGCTGGTGCGCATGTCCCGCCGGCTGGAGGGCGTGGCCGTCATGACCCGGTCGGACGACCACCGCCGGCTGGCGGACAGCGTGGGGATGACAGGGGACTGGTGCCGGCGGGGCCCCGCCTACGAGATCCCCTTCGGGGCGCTGCACTGCGCCCGGATCAAAAACCTGCTGGCGGCCGGGCGCGACATCTCCGCTGACGACGAGATGTGGAATGTCACCCGGGTCATCCCCCCCTGCGCCGTCACGGGGCAGGCGGCGGGCACCGCCGCCGCTCTGGGCAGCGATTTCACCGCGACGGATATCACCGAGCTTCAGCGTCTGCTGGCGGCAGACGGGGTAAAGCTCCATCTGACGGAAGGAGAGTGCGAGGGATATGAGCCCCTATGAGGTCATTCAGATCGACGAGAGCAGCTGGCGGATCGAGGACAAGATCGTGCGGGCATTCCTGTTTGAGGGGACGGACCGGGCCATGCTGGTGGACACCACCACCGGCTCCGGAGATCTGGCCGCGGCGGTCCGTGCTCTCACCACAAAGCCCGTGCTGCTGGTGAACACCCACGCGGACGACGACCACATCGGCTGCAACGGGCAGTTCGATCTGGCGTACATGCACCCGGCGGAATTTGCCTATTACGCCGAGATGCGCAGGCCGGGCTTCGCCCCGCCCGCTCCCCTTCAGGACGGGGAAATCATTGACCTGGGCGGACGGCGCTTTGAGGTGATCCTCATCCCGGGCCACACCTATGGGAGCATCGCCCTGCTGGAGCGGGAGCGCCGGGTGCTCGTCGGGGGGGACGCCGTGTCCAGCACGCCGGTGTTCATCTTCGGACGGATGCGGAATCTGGCGGCCTTTCAGGTCAGCCTCCGCCGCCTGCGGTCCCGTTGGGACGAGTTCGATGTGGTCTACCCCTCTCACGGGGTGTTTCCCATCCACAAAAAGCAGATCGACAACGAGCTTCAGTGCGCCGCCCGGCTGGAGCGGGGAGAGCTCGCCCCCATGGAGCCCCCCTTTTCTCTGCCGGCCAAGATGTTCCGCTCCGACGACGCGGGATTCTATGCCACGGCGGAGCAGGACTCCGGCCCCGCATGACATCCCGCCCTTCTTCCGCGCTTTCGTTCCGCCCTGCAAATGAGAAAGAGGCGGCCGCGCCAAATGGCGCGGCCGCCTCTTTCTTTATGTGCGTGTCAGCTGTTTTTGGCCCGATGCTGGGCCTTCATCCGCTGTTCGTGGTTCAGAATGCGCTTGCGGATGCGCAGAGACTGGGGCGTGACCTCCAGCAGCTCGTCGTCCGCCAGAAACTCCAGACACTGCTCCAGACTCATCTGCCGGGGTGGGGTCAGGCGCAGGGCGTCGTCCGAGCCGGAGGCCCGCATGTTGGTCAGCTGCTTCTTCTTGCACACATTGACGGTGATGTCCTCCATCTTGGGGCACAGGCCCACCACCATTCCCTCGTACACCGGCACACCGGCGCCGATGAACAGGGTGCCCCTCTCCTGGGCGGCGTACAGGCCGTAGGTCACCGATTCTCCCGTCTCGTGGGCCACCAGAGAGCCGGTGTTGCGCCGGTTGATCTCCCCCTTATAAGGGGCGTACTTCTCAAAGACGGAGGCCAGGATGCCCTCCCCCTTGGTGTCGGTGAGGAACTCGTTGCGGTAGCCGAACAGCCCCCGGGACGGGACCAGGAACTCCAGCTTGGTGCGGGTGCCCACGGGGGTCATGGAGAGGAACTCCCCCTTCCGGGCGCCCAGCTTCTCCATCACCGCGCCCACATTGTCGGCGGGGACATCCACCACCACCCGCTCGATGGGCTCGCACTTTACCCCGTCGATCTCCTGATAGAGCACCCGGGGCGGGGAGACCTGGAACTCATAGCCCTCCCGGCGCATGGTCTCGATGAGGATGGACAGGGACATCTCTCCCCGGCCCGCCACATTGAAGGCCTCGGTGGTGTCCGTCTCGGTGACCCGGAGGGAGACATCCTTCTGGGTCTCCCGGAACAGGCGGTCCCGGATCTGCCGGGAGGTGACGAACTTGCCCTCCCGCCCGGCGAAGGGGGAGTCGTTCACCGAGAATGTCATCTCCATGGTGGGGGCGGAGATCTTCACAAACTCAATGGGCTCCACACATTCGGGGGCGCAGATGGTGTCCCCGATGGTGATGTCCCCGATGCCGCTCATAGCGATGATGTTCCCCGCGTCGGCATACTCCACCGGCGCGCGGTTGAGTCCGGCAAACTGATACAGGGCGGTGGCCTTGGCCCGCTTGCTCACCTGATCGGGATCGTGGTAGTTGCACACCACGATCTCCTGATTCTGATGAATGGTCCCCCGCTCGATGCGGCCGATGGCGATGCGGCCCACAAACTCGTTGTAGTCGATGGAGGAGACCAGCATCTGGAAGGGCTTGTCCACATCCGCCTCCGGTGCGGGGATATAGTTCAGGATGGTCTCAAACAGGGGCTTTAAGTCGGTGCCCGGCACATCGGGGGAGTAGGAGGCGGTGCCCTGCCGGCCGGAGCAGAACAGCATGGGGGAGTCCAGCTGCTCGTCGGTGGCGTCCAGGTCCAGCAGCAGCTCCAGCACCTCGTCCACCACCTCGTGGATGCGCTGGTCGGGGCGGTCGATCTTGTTCACCACCACGATGACCCGGTGGCCCAGCTCCAGGGCCTTGGACAGGACGAAGCGGGTTTGGGGCATGGGGCCCTCCGCGGCGTCCACCAGCAGGATGACGCCGTTGACCATCTTCAAAATGCGCTCCACCTCGCCGCCGAAGTCGGCATGCCCCGGAGTGTCCACGATGTTGATCTTCACATCGCCGTACTGCACGGCGGTGTTCTTGGCCAGGATGGTGATGCCCCGCTCCCGCTCCAGGTCGTTGGAGTCCATCACCCGCTCCACAATGGCCTGGTTGTCCCGGTACACGCCGCCCTGCTTGAGCATCTCGTCCACCAGCGTGGTCTTGCCGTGGTCTACATGGGCGATGATCGCGACATTTCTCAGTTTCTCATTCTTCATACCTGTTCCTCCTAACTGATGGGCAAGACCACGCGGGGCCCCATCCCCGATGGGGCGCGCCGCATGGCGCGTACAAGCGTTTTGCCGCAGGCAAAACCTTGGCGCAGGCGGGATTGACTGCGCAGCCGTTGGCAGCTTGCTGCCTTACGGATGCGGCGCACCCCTTGCGGGTGCTCCCGCCGAGCATTTATATCAAGCGGGGCCCCCGCAGGGCGTCAGCCCTGTGGGGCGGTCTTGCCGGGGTCTACATGGGCGATGATCGCGACATTTCTCAGTTTCTCGTTCTTCATACCTGTTCCTCCTGCCTGTCCGATGGGAAACCCGCCGGAGCGGCGGGAAAAAGCCCGGATAAAATTCGCGGCAAAATATTATACTGCCGATACCGTCTTCGTGGCAAGAAAAATATTCACAAAGATTCTACCTCTTCCGCCTCTCATTTTATCCGGGGAGAATAGTTGTTACAGAAAATTTACAGGTGGAAAGCCCGGGATTTCTTGTGTTTCAGGTGATCCTGTGGTATGATAAAACATAAATTGCGGGGGTGGAAGCATTTTCTCCCGCTATCCATGCAGCACATCTGTCCTGCGGACAGTTCGGCATTTGACAGGAGGTATCTCTTTGGAACCAAAGAAAAACGGCGGAAACAGAAATATCATGGGCATTGTCACCATTCTGTTCTGGGCGCTGATCCTGACTCTGGCCTTCAACTCGCTGGCCGGCTCCCTGCGCACCTCCAATGTGGCCTATGTGCCTTACAGCACCTTCTTTCAGTGGGTGGAGGAGGGCTATGTGGAGTCGGTGCTCATGGAGAGCACCGAGTACACCGTGGCCCTGAAGGAGGACTACGCCCTGCAGCTGAATGAGGAGACCGGGGAATACGAGATCGTGGACCGGGCCGACGGCACCGAGACGCAGAGCGGAGACGGGCTGTTCCCCTTCCTGGCGGAGCGCACCTCTCAGATCACGACCTTCTATGTCACCCCCCTGCCGGTGGAGGACCCCGATCTGCTGACGGCCATGCGGGACAACAATGTACGGGAGGGCGCCCCCCAGGTGCAGCAGTCCTCCTATCTGATGACCCTGCTGCTGAGCTATGTGGTGCCCATGGCCCTGATGGTGGGCCTGCTGATGCTGCTCTTCCGGGGCATGAGCGGCAAGATGGGCGGTATGGGCGGCCTGGGCGGCGTGGGCAAGGCCAACGCCAAGGTCTATGTGGAAAAGTCCACCGGCGTCACCTTTGCCGATGTGGCCGGCCAGGACGAGGCCAAGGAGTCCCTGCAGGAGATCATCGACATCCTCCACAACCCCCAGAAGTACACCGAGATCGGCGCCAAGCTGCCCAAGGGCGCGCTGCTGGTGGGCTCGCCGGGCACCGGCAAGACCCTGCTGGCCAAGGCGGTGGCGGGAGAGGCGGGGGTCCCCTTCTTCTCCATCAGCGGCTCTGACTTCGTGGAGATGTTCGTGGGCGTGGGCGCCAGCCGTGTGCGCGACCTGTTCAAGGAGGCCGCCAAGATGGCCCCCTGCATCATCTTCATCGACGAGATCGACACCATCGGAAAATCCCGTGACAACCGCCTGGGCGGCAACGACGAGCGGGAGCAGACCCTGAACCAGCTGCTGGCCGAGCTGGACGGCTTTGACCCCACCAAGGGCGTCATCGTCCTGGCGGCCACCAACCGCCCCGAGGTGCTGGACAAGGCGCTGCTGCGCCCCGGCCGGTTCGACCGGCGCATCACCGTGGACCGGCCCAACCTGGCCGGCCGTCTGGCCACCCTGCAGGTGCACACCCGGAACATCCGCCTGGCGGAGGATGTGGACCTGAACAAGATCGCCCAGGCCACCGCCGGCTGCGTGGGCGCCGACCTCGCCAACCTGGTGAACGAGGCGGCCCTCCGCGCGGTGCGCCAGGGGCGCCACGCCGTCAACCAGAACGACCTTCTGGTCTCCTTCGAGGTGGTCATCGCCGGCACCGAGAAGAAGGGCACCGTCCTCACCGAGCAGGAGAAGAAGCTCATCGCCTATCACGAGGTGGGCCACGCCCTGGTGGCGGCCAAGCAGAAGAACGCCCAGCCCGTGTCCAAGATCACCATCGTCCCCCACACCCAGGGGGCCCTGGGCTACACCATGCAGCTGCCCGAGGAGGAGAAGTTCCTCATGTCCAAGGAGGACCTGCTCACCGAGATCCGCACCCTGCTGGGCGGCCGCAGTGCCGAGGAGGCGGTGTTCCACACCATGACCTCCGGCGCCGCCAACGACATCGAGCGGGCCACCGACCTGGCCCGGAAGATGGTCACCATGTTCGGCATGGGGGATGAGTTCGGCATCATGGGGCTGGCCACCATCCAGAACCAGTACCTGGACGGCGGCATGGGCCTCAACTGCGCCCAGGAGACCGCCGCGGTCATCGACCGGGAGGTAAAGGCCATCCTGGAGCGCTGTCACAAGGAATCCATCCAGATTCTGGAGGACAACCGGGACATGCTGGACGCCATCGCCGGCTACCTGCTCCAGAAGGAGACCATCACCGGCCAGGAGATGATGTGCATCCTGGAGGGGAAGGACCCCGCCCTGGCGGAGAACTACGGCGCCACGCCGGAGCCCTCCCGCCCCGCCGTCACCGACGGCATCGAGCCCCCAGCCCGGAACATCCACATCGTCAGCGAGCCGGTGCAGGCCCCCGGCCTGCCGGAGGACGACGGGCAGAGCGCCATCCCCCTGGGGGGAGACGCCCCTGACACCGCCGCCCCGGACGGCACCACGGAGCACGCCGACGAGGCCGCCCCGGACGCGGGAAGTGACGCCTCCGCCGCCCCGGCGCCGGACAGCTACACCGTCTCCGCCCCGGCGGGGGACGGGGAGGCCGCCGACACCTCCGCCCCTGCGCAGCCCGGGCAGCCGGAGGACCTGGAGCGCCGTGACGGACAGTCTTAAGCTGCTCCTGGCGGGGTGGCTGCTGGCCATCAACCTGATCGCCTTCGCCCTCATGGGCCGGGACAAGGCCCTGGCCAAACGGGAGAGCCGGCGGCGGATCCCCGAGCGCGTCCTGTTCCTCTCCGCCCTGCTGGGGGGGAGCGCCGGGGCCATCCTGGGGATGCAGCTGTTCCGCCACAAGACGCGGCACTGGTATTTCGCGGCGGGCATGCCCGCCATTCTCCTGGCCCAGCTGGCCCTGGCCGCGTGGCTGGTCCTGCGGGAATCCTTATAGCTTATAGAACGAATAGCCCCCGGCAGCGGAGATGCTGCCGGGGGCTGTTCTACATATTCGGCGGCCAGAATTGACATATTCCACAAATTTTTAAGAAGAATTTCGAGGATATTTATACAATTTGGTTGACATGGCTTTTGTACTGTGGTAATCTGAGATTGGAAAATCTTTCTGCTGGCAGGCGTTTGAAAGGGGATAAGCGGATGATTTGGGATACACTCTGGGAGCTTGCCCTCCAGGCGGCCGCCATGGCGGCGGTGCCCATCACCTTTGACCTCTACAAGGGGACGGAGGCGCTGAAGGCGGTGTGGAAGACGGACAAGGGGAAGGCGGAGATCATCTTCCTTTGCATCTGCGCCCTGTTGCTCTGCCGCTATCTGCTCTATGGCTATGTCCCGGCACAATGGTAAATACCGGCGGCCCGGTCCCTGGATGGGGCCGGGCCCCTTTTTGCCCTCCGGCGGTTTTCCGCCCGTTTCCCCCGGGGGCGTGTGGTATGCTGTCCCAATGGCCGGAAAATCCCGGGTCCCGCCCTTGCCCTGCGGCGGCGGCTGTGGTATACTAAATTGTTAAGCCAAAGGGAAAGAAGAGGCGATGGAGATGGACAACATCACCCTGGTGGGGATGCCCGGCTCGGGGAAGAGCACGGTGGGCGTGGTGCTGGCCAAGATGCTGGGGATGGACTTTGTGGACGGCGACCTGCTCATCCAGCAGCGGGAGGGCGCCCTGCTCCAGGAGCTCATCGACCGCCACGGCAACGAGGCGTTTCTGGACATGGAGCGGGACGCCCTGTGCTCCCTCCGGTGCCGCCGCAGCGTCATCGCCCCGGGGGGCAGCGTCATCTACCGGGCGGAGAGCCTGCGCCACCTCCACGACCTGGGGGTGGTGGTGTACCTGCGGGTGCCGGTGGACGAGCTGCTCCTGCGCCTGGGGGACATCAGCAAGCGGGGCATCGCCCTGCCCCCGGGGCAGACCGTCGCCGACCTGTACGCCGCCCGCTGCCCGCTGTACGAGGCCTGCGCCGACCTGACCGTGGACTGCTCCGGCGACCAGCGCATCGAGGACTCCGCCCGGGCGGTGATCCACGCGGTGCGGGACCTGCCCGCCCTGCGGGGGGTCATCCCCGCCAGTCCGGCGCGGAATTTCTGACTTTTCACAACAATTCCCTCCAGCCCCCGGAGGTATAGAGGGCGCGCGTCAGCGCGCCGCGGGGGGCCGGTCCGGCATGGCCGGGCCGCGGAAGAAAGGACGATTGGATTTGACATTTCAGGAACTGGGGCTCACCGCCCCCATCATCCAGGCTCTGACGGAGATGGACTACCGCACGCCCACCCCCATCCAGGAGAAGGCCATCCCCCCCGCCCTGGCGGGCCGGGATGTGCTGGGCTGCGCCCAGACGGGCACCGGCAAGACCTGCGCCTTCGCCGCCCCCATCCTCCAGCGGCTCAGCGCCGGCAAGCGGGTGGGCCGGCCCGTCCGGGCCCTCATCCTCACCCCCACCCGGGAGCTGGCCCTCCAGATCCAGGAGAATATCGAGCTCTACGCCAAGCACCTGTCCCTGCGCAGCGCCGTCATCTTCGGCGGCGTGGGGCAGCAGCCCCAGGTGGACGCCCTGCGCCGGGGTACCGACATTCTGGTGGCCACACCCGGGCGGCTGATGGACCTGTACCAGCAGAAGGAGGTGGCGCTGAGCCATCTGGAGATCTTCGTGCTGGACGAGGCCGACCGGATGCTGGACATGGGCTTCATCCACGATGTGCGCAAAATCTTAGGCTGGCTGCCCGAGAAAAAGCAGACCATGCTCTTCTCCGCCACCATGCCCCCCGAGATCGCCGAGCTGGTGAACTCCCTGCTCCGCAACCCCGTCCGGGTGGCGGTGGACCCCATCTCCTCCCCGGTGAAGCTCATCCGGCAGTCGGTTTACTTCGTGGACAAGGGGAACAAGACCCGGCTGCTGGCCTGGCTGCTGGAGCAGCAGAAGGTGAAAAACGCCCTGGTGTTCACCCGCACCAAGCACGGGGCCAACAAGGTCACCCGGGATCTGGAGAAGCTGGGGGTGTCCGCCGCGGCCATCCACGGCAACAAGAGCCAGACCGCCCGGCAGCAGGCCCTGGCGGACTTCAAGGCGGGGAAGGTCACCGTCCTGGTGGCCACCGACATCGCCGCCCGGGGGCTGGACATCGAGGAGCTCTCCCATGTGTTCAACTACAACCTGCCCGAGGTGCCCGAGACCTATGTCCACCGCATCGGCCGCACCGGCCGGGCGGGGCACGGCGGGTGCGCCATCGCCCTGTGCGATTACACCGAGCAGCCCCTCCTCCGGGCCATCGAGAAGCTCATCGGCTTCTCCGTCCCGGTGGTGGAGGACCATCCCTGGCCCATGGTGGTGCTGGAGGCCCCCAAGCGGGACAAGAACGGCCGGATCATCAACGCCGAGGACGCCGAGGCCCGGGCCGCCGCCCGGGAGAAGAACGCCCAGCGCCGGGCCGCCCAGAAGGAGAAGGAACCGCCAAAGGAACCGCCAAAGGAGCCGCCGCGTCCGTCCGCCGCTGCGCCGGAGTCCGGCCTCTCCAGACCGGCCCGGCCCAAGCCGGTCCGGCCCGGCACCCGGCTGGATACTGGCTCCGCCATGCCGGTGGTGGAATTCACCAAGCCCGACCCCCTGGCGGGGGACCATATCATGGACGCCACCGCCCGGCTGCTGGCCCCCCGGGGCGGCGGCTCTGCCCCCACTCCCGCCGACGGCGGGAAGAAGCGGCGCCGCTCCCGTCACGGCCGCGGAAAAAGCGCCGTCCAGACTGCGCCCGATCCCGCCGCGGTGAAAAAGACAGAAAAGCCCCCTGTCAAAAAGGGGGAAAAGAAGCCGGCCAAATCCGCCGCCAAGGCGGAGCCGGGGAAGAACGCCCAGAGCGGTTCCGCCAAGGGAAAGTCCGGTAAAAACGCCTCCCGCCGCGGCGGGAGGCGTCCCGCGGAGCCCCAGCGCTCCCACACCAAGGACTCCACCGAGCAGCCCAGCCTGATGAAGCCCTTCTACCTCTCCCGGGACTGATTCCCGGCGGGAAACGGAAATACGCCCCTCCCCCGCCTGCCGCGGGGGAGGGGATCTCCGCTTTTGCGCCGGAAGAAGGAGGTGCGCACCGTGGCAGAACAGAACGACTTTTCCCAGGGCAGCGTCACCCGGCACATCCTCTCCCTGGCCCTGCCCATGACGGTGGCCCAGCTGGTTCAGATCCTGTACAATGTGGTGGACCGCATCTACATCGGGCATCTGCCCGGGGCGTCCTCCCTGGCTCTGACGGGGCTGGGGCTGACCTTCCCGGTGGTGACCCTGATCCTGGCCTTCACCAACCTGTTCGGCATGGGGGGCGCCCCCCTGTGCTCCATCGCCCGGGGGCGGGATGACATCCCCAGGGCGGAACAGATCATGGGCAACACCCTGACCATGCTTCTGGCCTCCTCGGTGGTGCTCACCGTCCTGGGGTATCTCCTCCTGCAGCCCCTGCTCTACCTCTTCGGGGCCAGTGACGAGACATACCCCTATGCCGCCGCCTACCTGCGCATCTACCTCATCGGCACCCCCCTGGCCATGGTGGGCACCGGGATGAACGGCTTCATCAACGCCCAGGGCTTCGGCCGGGTGGGGATGGTCACCACCCTCATGGGGGCGGCGGCCAATATCGTGCTGGACCCCATCTTCATCTTCCTGCTGGACATGGGGGTGTCCGGCGCCGCCCTGGCCACCGTGCTGTCCCAGCTGCTCTCCGCGGCGTGGGTGATGCGCTTTCTGCTGGGGAAGCGTACCCTGCTCCGGCTCACCCTGCCCAACCTGCGCCCCCGGCGGGCCCTGGTGGGGGAGATCACCCGGCTGGGCGTGGCGGGCTTTGTCATGTCCGCCTCCAACGGCGCGGTGCAGATCGCCTGCAACACCACCCTGCGGGCCTTCGGCGGAGATGTGTATGTGGGGGTGATGACGGTGCTCAGCTCGGTGCGGGATGTGGTCTCCCTCCCCTGCCAGGGGCTGAACAACGCCGCCCAGCCGGTGCTGGGGTACAATTACGGCGCCCGTCAGTTCGGCCGGGTGAAGCAGGCCATCCGCTTCGCCGCCTGCGCCAGCGTGGTCTACATGCTGCTGGCGTGGCTGGTGGTGTTCCTCTTCCCCCGGCAGCTCATGTCGGTGTTCAACAGCAGCCCCGCCCTTCTGGATGCCGGCGCCCCCGCCATGCACCTGTACTTCTTCGGCTTTTTCATGATGGCCCTGCAGATCTCCGCCCAGTCGGTGTTCGTGGGGCTGGGCCTGTCCCGGCAGGCCATCTTCTTCTCCATCCTGCGCAAGATCATCATCGTGGTGCCCCTCACCCTTCTGCTGCCCCAGGTGGGCGGGCTGGGGGTGACGGGGGTGTTCCTGGCGGAGCCCATCTCCAACTTCATCGGCGGCGCCGCCAGCTTCACCACCATGCTCTTCACCGTGCGCCACCTGTTCCGCGGCCGGGCGGGGGACGCCCACCGTCCCCACGGCGGCTGATCGCCGCCCCATCGTCTGCAAAAGGGCCCTTTCCCGGACGGGAAAGGGCCCTTTACCATTATTTTACCGTCTCTTTACCCCTTCTGCGTTGTCCCGCGGCGGGGAATGTACTATTCTGGAAGGGACATCAGATCCAAGGAGGGGATGCAGGTGGAACCCGGTCTTTCCCGCGGCGCAGTGCGGACTGCCCGAGGCTATTTCCGCCGTCGGCGGCTGCGCATTTGGGGGAACATGGCGCTTTTGCTGGTGATCCTGGGCGCGGTGGGGACGCTGGTGGTCCCGCCCCTGCGGAAGCTGGGAGCTCTGCCCCTCCTGGCGGCGGCGAAGCCGGCGTGAAGCCGGGGTAAAGTCTCCGTTTTTCTTTCAAAGGGGGGTTGACATTGACTTGATGATGTGGTATTCTCCCATTCGTCTGATATCAGATTTTATGAAATCAGAAAATTTTAGGGGGGATGCCCAGTGCAGACTGATCCGGGCCTGGAGGCATATTGGGAGGCCAGCAAGGCGCTGGATTACGCCTATTCCAGCATGGCCAAGGCCTGCGGGTTGTCCGAGCCGGAGTACTGGTCCCTGGCCATGATCCACCGGGGGATGACCACCCAGCGGGCGATTTGCCGGGAGCTGTGCATCAGCCCCCAGACCATCCACTCCGCCTTCAAGCTGCTGGTGCGGAAGGGGCTGATCTCTCTGGAGCCCCTCCCCCACGACCAGCGCAGCAAGCAGGCCGTCCTCACCGCGGCGGGAGAGCGCTTTGTGACAGAGCAGATCCTCCCCACGGAGAAGCTGGAAGAACAGGCGTGGCAGGCGCTCTCTCCGGGGGAGCAGCGCGATCTGGTCCGCCTGACCCGCCTGTACAGCGCTGCGCTGCGCCGGACGCTGAGGCTTCGGAAAGACAATCCAATTCGTTCATCGGAGGGCCTGTGACCGCAGTCACACGGGTCGGAGAAGATGTCGAGTGCGCTCGGTTTCGTCAGAAAGCCGGGCGCTCTTTTTCTCTCTATTCGACGCAAAAGGAGTAAATCGAGCAATGAAACTGATCCTTCGTTTTCTCAAACCGCACTGGAAGCTGTGCGCCGTCACCATCCTGCTGCTGATCGTGGATGTGGCGGGGGCGCTGTTCATCCCCACACTGGTTGCGGAGATGCTCAACCAGGGCACCTCCGGCGCGCAGTTTGACCAGATCGTCCACACCGGGATCCAGATGGCGGCGGTGTCCCTGGCGGCGGGAGCATGCGCCATCACCGGCGGCTACGCCTGCGCCACTCTGTCCGCCCGGGTGGGCAAGGACATGCGGGAGGCCATCTATGCCAAGTCCCTGAAGCTGTCCGTCTATGATTTCCGGCAGTTCGGCACCGCCTCCATCACCACCCGCACCATTTCCGACATCACCACCATCCAGACCGCGATGATCAGCACCATCCAGATGGTACTCCCCGTGCCGCTGGTGTGCATTCTGTCCCTGGGCCTGACCTACTATCTGGACATGACGATGGGGCTGATCCTGCTGGCGGTGGTGGTTGCGGTGCTGCTGCTGGCCTGGCGGATCATGCGCAGCGCCTCCCCCCTGTTCCGGCGGCTGCAGAAGCTGCTGGACCGGCTCAGCGCCGTGCTGCTGGAGAATCTCACCGGCGTGCGTGTGGTGCGCGCCTTCTGCAGCGAGGGCCGGGAGGAGGAACGGATGGTCACCGCCTTCTCCCACTACGCCAACACCTCCATCAAGGCCAACCGGCTGTTCGCCAATCTGGACGGCCTTTCCTTCTTCTGCATCAACTTCTTCGTGGTCATCGTCTACTGGCTCAGCGGCGGGCACATCAGCGCCGGTGTGCTCCAGATCGGCGACATCACCGCGCTGATCGAGTATGCCATAATGGTGCTGTTCTTCCTGATGATGGCTCAGATGATCATCCTCACCCTCCCCCGGGCCCTGGAGTGCTGCGAGCGTGTCCGCCTGGTGCTGGACCACTCCCCCGAGATCGTGGACCTGGTGGAGCGGGACCCTGAGGCGGTGGCCGCCGCCCAGGATGTCCTGACCTTCCGGGATGTGTCCTTCCGCTTCAAGGACGCGGAGGAGGACACTCTCGGCCACCTGGATTTCGTCTGCCGGCGTGGGGAGACCACCGCCATCATCGGCGGCACGGGCAGCGGGAAATCCACCGTGGCCTCCCTCATCCTCCGCTTCCACGATGTCACCGACGGCGCCGTGCTCCTCAATGGGACAGACATCCGGGAGATGCCCCAGCGCTATCTCCGGGATCACCTGGCCTATGTCCAGCAGAAGGCGTGGCTGTTCTCCGGCACCATCGCGGAAAACCTGCGGTACAGCCGCCCGGACGCCACCGAGGAGGAGCTGATGCACGCCGCCGATGTGGCCCAGGCCGGCGACTTTATCCGCTCCCTGCCCGAGGGGCTCAACTCCTTCGTGGCCCAGGGCGGCACCAACTTCTCCGGCGGTCAGAAGCAGCGGCTTTCCATCGCCCGGGCCCTGGTAAAAAAGCCCGAGCTGTATATCTTCGACGACAGCTTCTCCGCCCTGGACTTCAAGACCGACGCCGCCCTGCGGAGCGCGCTGGCGGCGGAGACCCAGGACGCCGCGGTGCTCATCATCGCCCAGCGGGTCAGCTCCATCCGCCACGCCCACCAGATCATTGTGCTCCACGAGGGACGCATGGCGGGCATCGGCACCCATGAGGAGCTGATGGAGACCTGTCAGGTCTATCAGGAGATCTACGAATCCCAGACAAAGGAGGCGCAGGAGGCATGAGTGCCAAGAAAACATTCGCCGGCATCGAGCGGGAGGTCCCCCAGAACACCCGAAGCACCGTGGTGCGGCTGTTCAGCCAGTTGCGCAGCCAGCGCGTCCGCCTCACCGTGGTGGCGGTATCCATCGTGTTCTATGTGGCGCTCTCCATCTGGAACCCCATGTACAGCGCCATCGTCATCGACCACCTGTGGAACAGCGTCCAGGCCGCCTGGCAGGCGGGAACGCCCTTCTCGGTCACCGGCACCATGGGGCGGGAACTGATCCAGCTCACGATCCAGTATCTGTTCACCTGGCTGTTCTACTATCTCCAGTCCTACCTGATGGCCAGCGTGGCGGAGAGCCTGGTGCTCTCCCTGCGCACCCAGATCGCCCAAAAGCTGCACCGCCTGCCCCTGCGCTTTTTTGACCAGAACAAGGCAGGTGAGATCCTCAGCCGGGTCACCAGCGACCTGGATAAGATCTCCGAGGTTCTTCAGACCGGCCTGCTCAAGCTGATCGTGGCCATCGGCACCATCATCGGCTCCCTCATCGTCATGTTCTGCTACAGCGTCCCCCTCACCTGCCTGTTCCTGGTGTTCATGGCGGCCAGCATGGTGATCACCAACATCGTGGCCCGGAAAAACCTGCGCTGTGCGGCCGAACGGCAGGAGACCATCGGCGTGCTCACCGGCGTCGTGGAGGAGTACTACAACGGCCGGGACATCATCAAGGCCTATAACCACGAGGCGGAGAGCATCCAGAAGGTGTCCCAGGCCGCCGAGGCCAACCGGGTTGCCAGCCAGAAGGCCGACTTTCTCACCAACTGCGTCAACCCCCTGATCCGCCTGCTCACCCGCATGTCCCAGGTCATCATCGCCGTCGTGGCCGGCAGGGCCATGCTCAACGGCACCATGACGGTGGGCGTGGTGCAGGCCTTCTTCCAGTATGTGAACCAGTCGGCGGAGCCGCTGACCGAGGCGTCCTATATGATCAACTCCCTCCAGGCCGCCCTGGCCTCCGCCGAGCGCACCTTTGAGCTGCTGGACGAGGCGGAGGAGCGCCCCGACCCCGTCCACCCCGCCACAGTGGAGCGGGCGGAGGGCCGCATCGCCTTTGAGCATGTCAGCTTCGGTTACGAGCCGGGCCGCCCCCTCATGCGGGACATCAGCTTCACCGCCCAGCCGGGAAAGAAAATCGCCGTGGTGGGCTCCACCGGCGCGGGCAAGACCACCCTGATCAATCTGCTCATGCGCTTTTACGAGGTGGACGGCGGAAAAATCACCCTGGACGGGGTATCCACCGCCGAGATGACCCGGGCCGGACTGCGGAAAAACTTCGGCATGGTGCTCCAGGACACCTGGCTGTTCGAAGGGACGGTGGCGGAGAACATCGCCTATGGCCGCCCCGACGCCACCCGGGAGGAGATCGTGGCCGCCGCCAGGGCGGCCAAGGTGGACTACTTCATCCGCACCATGCCCCAGGGGTATGACACGGTGCTGGACAACGAGTCAGGCAACCTCTCCGCCGGGCAGCGGCAGCTGCTCACCATCGCCCGGGTGTTCCTGTGCGACCCGCCCATCCTCATTCTGGATGAGGCCACCTCCAGCGTGGACACCCGCACCGAGGCGGAGATCGGCAAGGCCATGAAGGCCCTGATGCACGGCCGCACCAGCTTCGTCATCGCCCACCGCCTCTCCACCATCCGGGACGCGGACACCATTCTCTTCATGGAGCACGGCAGCATCATCGAGCAGGGGGATCACAAGACCCTCCTGGCCCGGAAGGGCGCCTACGCCGCCCTGTACTACAGTCAGTTCGAATGACCCCGCCGGCGCGTCGGCCTCTTGGAAACAGGAGGCCGCCGCGCTTTGTCTCCCGCCCCCCCGGGCCGCGCCGCCGGGGGGCGGGAAATTTTTTCTGACTTTTTTCCGTTTTTGTGGGATACTTTTGGCGTCTGGTGCGTTATAGAGGTGAGACCTGCAGGTCGGACACACAGAGAGGGGGCGGTCCCATGGCAGACAAGACAGACCGGCATCGGGCGGTGGGGGAGCTGTACCGGCAGTACCGGGTGCGGGTGTACCGCACCGCCCTGACCGTGCTCAAGTCCCCCGCCCTGGCGGAGGAGGCCGCCCAGGAGGTGTGGCTGAGGGCGGTGGAGTACCCCGGCACGGCGGAGGACCTGCGCCGGCAGCTGCCCGTGATGGCCAAAAACGCCGCCATCGACCTGCTGCGGCGGGAGGAGCGCAGCGGCCCGCTGCCGGAGGACTGGGAGCCCCCCGGCGGGGAGGACCCGGCGGAGCGGGCGGCCTTCCTGGCCCTGAAGGAGCAGCTGCGGGCCCTGCCCGCGGAATATCGGGACATTTTGGAGCTGAAACATCTGTGGGGCCGCACCAACCGGGACATCGCCCGGCTGCTGGACATCTCCGAGAGCACCGTGGCCACCCGGGCGGCCCGGGGCCGGGAGAAGCTGAGAGCGGCCCTGAAAAAGGAGGGATATGACCTGTGAAGGAACAGGCTTTGACCGCCGCCCTATGGGCGGCGCTGGAGGAGGACCTGGCGGCGCTGTGGGACGCCCCTGAGGGGGAGATGCCGGACTGGTCCCCGGATTACGCCGCCTGGGAGGCGGACTTCCTCTCCCCCCGCCCCGCCCGCCGAAAGCGCCGCTGGGGCCGGGTGGTGCTGGCCGCCGCGGCGGCGGTGGCGGTGCTGGCGGGCACCGTGCTGGCCGCCAGCCCGGAGGTGCGGGAGACGGTGCGGCAGATGTTCCGGCGGGAGCTGGTGTTCAACGAGCGGGTCGAGGCCGACAAGACGGTATACACGGATGATGAGGGCAACTTCCTGGCGGAGACCCAGGTGTGGGATGTGGGCTTCAGCGACGGCACGGTAGACCACTATGCCGCGGTCTCCTGGGCTGAGGGCGGATTGGACCGTGCCATGTTTTCCGATGAGTGGGATGAGATGCCGCTGAACACCTCCGCCTCTGCGTTGGGGCCGGAAGACTATCCCGATATCGGCGTGTGGCAGCTTGGCCGTCTGCCGGAGGGCTTCACTTTTTCCGGCGCGGATTATCACTATAACTATTCCCCGGGCATGATGAGAAGTGCCCACTTCCAGAATTGGGACAGCGTGCAGATCACCGGAGGGTCCCTGCGGTATGAGTATCAGGAGGCGGATCTCTATGGTGTGATCTCGCTGAGCTATTCCTACTTCCATAGCGGCAATCGGTTCACCATGTCCAGCAGCGCGGATGTCGTCTCTGTGGAAAAGGCAGAGGTCAATGGAATGTTCGCGGTGCTCTTCCGTGCCGGAGACCGGTGTCTGCTGAGCTGGCTGGACCGGGAACACAATGTCGAGTTTTCGATCAGCGGAAGTCTGGGGGAACAGGAGTTCACGGCAGACGACCTGATCCAAATTGCGGAGCAGGTCCTCTATCGGGGACCCGTGGGTCCCATGGACCGGGAGCGGTACCTCGCCCTGCAGCAGGACGGGACGGTCCTCCAGCCCGAGCCTCAGCCGGAGGACTTCGGCATGGAGGTAGTCCACGGCACCTGGGTCTGGGACCCCGACGGGGCTATCGGCGGCAGGTGAGGCAGATCGCCGGAGAGCAAAACAGCGGGTCAGGGCGGCACGGTGTGCCGCCCTGACCCGCTGTGTCATACCCTCGTGCCGCGGCTTCCCCCGCCCGGCGGGCTGTGCTAAAATTTTTTTGAGAAATTTGGGCCGTCGCGGACCAAAACCGGGAAAAAAGCCGTTTACAGAGATGAAAGGGCCTTTTCAGACAGAAAGGAGGGGAGCGCCGCCGTGGTGGAGGAACTCTATCGGACCTATCGGGACAACACCTACCGGGTGTGCCTGGCCGTGACCAGGGACCCGGCCCTGGCGGAGGAGGCCGTCCAGCAGTGCTGGGAGGGGGTGCTGCGCCGGGCCGCCCGGGGGCCGCTGCCCCAGGGGGACGGGCTGCGAGGTTATCTCATCACCGCCGCCCGCCACGCAGCGCTGGACGCGCTGGCCAGGGAGCGGGGCGACCTCCCCCTGGAAGAGGGGTGGGACACCCCCGCCCCCGACAACACCGAGGGGGCGGCGCGTTACCGGGAGCTGGTGGCGCGCATCCGCGCCCTGCCGGAGCAGTACCGGGAGGTGCTGGAGCTGAAATTCGTGCTGGAATATGACAACCGGGCCATCGCCCGGCGCACAGGGCTGACCCCCGGGGCGGTGGCCGGACGCCTCCGCCGGGGCCGCGCCCTGCTGGTGGAGACCCTGCGAAAGGAGGGATATCACGATGACACAGTATACTGACACACAGCTGCGGGACACGCTGCTGGCCGCGGCCCGGGAGGAGTTCGGAGCGGCCTGGGACGGCGGGGAACCCATGGACCCCACCCCCGGCTTTGTGGCGTGGGAGGGGGACTTTCTGGCCCGCTGCGCCGCCGCCCGCCCCGTGGGGCGGCGCGGACGGCATTGGGGCCGGGTGGTGCTGGCCGCCGCGGCGGCGGTGGCGGTGCTGGCGGGCACCGTGCTGGCCGCCAGCCCGGAGGTGCGGGAGACGGTGCGGCAATTCTTCCGGGTAGAGGTGGTGGACAATCCGCGCCTGGACACCGAGCCCGTGGTCCACACCGACAGCGAGGGGAATTTCTATTCCGTGACCCAGAAGTGGACCACCACATACAGTGATGGGAGTGCCATGGACCTTTTCGCCTTTTCCTTCCATCCGGATGGTTTGAATCATGCATTGACTGCTGACGAGATAGACGAGCCCATTGGTCAGCTCCCTTTAGATCTTGAGCTTCGGGAGATCGAAGAATGGCGGCTCGACTGGCTTCCAGAGGGCTACCAGCCTGAGGATGGAAAAGATGACACGAGGGCCAGAAGAGTTACCTATACCAATGGAGATGGAGGCACTGTCGAGTTTACCTATACTGCAGTGAGCCGCATAAGTACTACGATCTTTGAATGGCAAGACGGGGTATATCTGGAAGTGATAGAGGTGAACGGCCTTCCCGCCTATTTGATCACACACGAGGGGATGAACATAAAGCAGCTGTATTGGGCAGATCAAGAGGCGGGAGTATATTATGAAATGCTGACGGTTGCGGTGGAACTGGAAGAAATCATTCAAATGGCAGAGAGCGTCACTTTGGCGGAATAAGGCGCAGGATATCGCATGAGTCCAAACGCGGCCGTAGGCTCGCTTTGGAATATAGCGGTGCCATCGGAGGGGCAAATGCCCCTCCGGCCTGCCACGGGCAGGCAAACCGACTTGAGGAAAAGGGGGTCTGATTTTTCACGCGTCACCCAGTATCTAAAAACAGAAAAGAGTTTCAAGCATGAAAAAACTGATCGCATTGATTCTGTCTCTGGCCTGCCTGTCGTCCCTGACTTTCGCCATGGAGGCCCCGGTGGAGGGGACGGGCGAAGAACCAGTCGTCACCACCCTGGCTGATGCTGCCCCGGAACTTCGGGCCAAAGCCCTGGAGGATTTGGCCGCCATCTCCAGCCGCGCCAATGACGGAATCCAGCCTGCCAGCACCGCTTCTGCGCTGGACGAGGAAAACATTCTCATCATGGACTATGGCATGACAGAGGAGGACGGCTATCAGGTTGAGACCATCCTCTATGTGGACAAGACCCGCGCCGACAGCGGCGTCGTGGGTGGCGGCTCTACGCACCGGTATTACCGCGCGGGCCAGAATGTATTTAATGTATATGAATCCAGCTTCTTTTCCTATAACGGGACTCAGGTCACCGCTGACCTGAGTAGACAGGACTGTTGGTGCAGCAGTGGGAGCGTCAACTTTTCTGTTTTATGCATATACAATAATAAAAATGGGAATGCGTATAGTCAGTATGGAGCGAACGACTGGGTCGTCGCATATCGCTATGATGCATCCATGACTGGGATATCCGTCTCTGGCAAAGAGATTACCATTGCTTGTTCTCCCACTGGCAGCGTGGAAACGGAAGACTTATCTTTCCGGTACTGATCTCTGCTCCTTTAATAGGGCATTAAGTACATACTTTTAATTACTATACAATATAAAATAAAAGTACGAAAGGAGTAAACTGCGATGAAAAGAATCTGTAGTCTGTTTTTGATCGCGGCGCTGTCCATATCTGTGCTGTGCATGGGTGCGGGCGCAATGGTTCTCCCGGAAGATGTGGGGATGAAAGTGGTCCATGGCACTTGGAACTATGACCCGGAGAACTGCGTTGGCCTGCGGGCAGACCAGGAACCTCCGATTCCCACCCCGGAGGACCTGGGGATTACAGTTGTCCATGGCACCTGGAACTATGACCCGGAGAAATGCCTCAGCGCCGAAGCGGTCACCCGAGCCATCACACCGCCCACCACCTATGCGCCGGACTCCTACTATGACACTTGGCATCAGTGGACCGCGGTGAATTACACCTATACTTCCTACCTTTTTAATCGCCCCTATACCTATGGAATGGATGTGCTTGGCCCCAGTGACAAAACCTACTGTGTGGAATTCTACAACCCTGACGGATCCTACATCGGCGAAGTGACATCGGAGTATAGAAGTTATGGCCAAATTGTGTTGACCTATTTCAACGCCAATGTCCCCTTCTATGCCATCATCCGGAACACCAGCGGCACGCCCATCACCGTGTCAGACAATGCACAATATCTGGTCGGGCCTGTTACGCTTGGAGAGTAAGGATATTGTTGGCCCCGTAGCATCAGACAGTTCCCTTGATCCAGTCGAGCCGTCGGGCGACTAAAACCCGTGGCAGGGGCGGCACATGGTGCCGCCCCTGCCACGGGTTTTATCTCACTGCCTCTCCAGCCACACCATCAGCGCCGCTACATCCGCCGGGCTGTGCCCCACAAAACTGCGTTTTGCGGGGACCCCTGGATCTGAAATGCTCGGGCAAAGTAAATTTGCCCTGCGCGATCCCCGGACGGGCCGGGGATCTGCGGCGCACAGCGCCGCCCCGCCGTGCGGGGCCCCGGCGTCAGCCTCGGAGACAGGTCATGAAAACGAACTCACCCCCGCCTCTCCAGCCACACCATCAGCGCCGCTACATCCGCCGGGCTGACGCCGGAGATACGGCTGGCCTGGCCCAGGCTCAGGGGGCGGATTCTGTCCAGCTTCTCCCGGGCCTCCAGCCGCAGCCCCCGGATGGACAGATAGTCCGCGCCGGGGGGGAGGGGCCGGTCCTCCAGGCGGCGCATCTCCTCCACCTGGCGCAGCTGCCGCTGGATGTACCCCTGATACTTCACCTCGATCTCCACCGCCTGGGCCGCCTCCCGGTCCAGCGCGGGCCGGCCGGGGTCGAAGGGGGCCAGATCGGTGTAGGTGACCCTGGGCCGGCGCAGCAGGTCGGCCAGCCGGGCGCCGTCCTTCGCCGGGGGCTCCCCACGCTCCGTCAGCAGGGCGTCCAGGGCGGGGGAGGGGGCCGCGCCGGCGTGCTCCAGCCGGGCGATCTCCCCGTCCACGGCGGCGTATTTGGCCGCCACTGCCTCGTACCGCGCCCGGGGCACCAGCCCCAGCCGGTAGCCCACGGGGGTCAGCCGCCGGTCGGCATTGTCCTGGCGGCAGAGCAGGCGGTACTCGGTGCGGGAGGTCATCATGCGGTAGGGCTCGTTGGTGCCCTTGGTCACCAGGTCGTCGATGAGCACCCCGATGTAACCCTGGTCCCGGCGGAGGATCAGGGGCTCCTTCCCCAAAATTTTCAGTGCAGCGTTCACCCCGGCCACGAAGCCCTGCACCGCCGCCTCCTCATAGCCGGAGGAGCCGTTGAACTGTCCCGCCCCGTACAGGCCGGGGACCGCCTTGCTCTCCAGGGTGGGCAGAAGCTCTGTGGGGTCCGCGCAGTCGTACTCGATGGCGTAGGCGCACCGGGTCATCTCGGCATGTTCCAGCCCCGGGATGGTGTGGAGCATCTCCAGCTGCACTTCCTCGGGCAGGGAGGAGGAGAAGCCCTGGATGTACAGCTCCTCGGTGTCCAGGCCCATGGGCTCGATGAACAGCTGGTGGCGCTCCTTGTCGGGAAAGCGGACGATCTTCGTCTCAATGGACGGGCAGTACCGGGGGCCCACCCCCTCGATGGTGCCGTCGTAAAGGGGGGAGCGGTCCAGGTTGGCCCGGATGACGGCGTGGGTGGCCGCGTTGGTGTAGGTCAGCCAGCACACCGCCCGGTTCTGGGGGGACACCTCCGTCTGGAAGGAGAAGCGCAGCCCCTCCTCATCCCCCTTCTGCAGCTCCATTTTGGAGAAGTCCACGCTGCGGGCGTTCACCCGGGGGGGCGTGCCCGTCTTGAACCGGCGGATGGACAGGCCCAGCCTCACCAGGCACTCCGTCAGGGGCAGGGCGGCGGCCAGGCCGTCGGGGCCGGAGTCCCGCACCACCTCCCCCACGATGGTCCGCCCCCCCAGATAGGTGCCGGTGGCCACCACGGCGGCCCTCACGGCGTACACCGCTCCGGTGTGGGTCACCACGCCAGAGACGGCGCCGTGCTCGGTGAGGATCTCCACCACCTCCGCCTGCTTCACCCACAGGTTCTCCTGCCGCTCCAGGGTGTGCTTCATCACCTTCTGGTACTCCCGGCGGTCCGCCTGGGCCCGGAGGGACCACACGGCGGGGCCCTTCCCCCGGTTGAGCAGCCGGTACTGGATGCAGGCCCTGTCCGCCGCCTTTCCCATCTCGCCCCCCAGGGCGTCCAGCTCCCGCACCAGGTGGCCCTTCCCCGTCCCCCCGATGGCGGGGTTACAGGGCATGTTGCCCACCGCGTCCAGGTTGATGGTGAAGCACACCGTGCGAAGACCCATCCGGGCGGCGGCCAGGGCGGCCTCGATGCCCGCGTGGCCCGCGCCGATCACGGCGATATCGAATTGTCCTGCGTCATATTGGGTCATCTTGTTTCTCTCCGTCTCATGGTCTCAGACCAGACTGGTCCGCTCAAGTGTCATTGTGTCCGCAGCGGAACGGCCGCCCTCCTGTCCCCTGTATGCCAAAGGGCCCGGGGCTCTCCCGCCGGAATCATCGCGGAAAGGAAAAAGGAAGACACGCTTTTGCGTGTCTTCCTTTTTGGAGCTGCTACCCAGATTTGAACTGGGGACCTCATCCTTACCAAGGATGCGCTCTACCGACTGAGCTATAGCAGCGAATGGCGACGCGGAAGGGACTTGAACCCTCGACCTCCGGCGTGACAGGCCGGCGTTCTAACCAACTGAACTACCGCGCCATTATACTACAAACAAGTTGCCTTGTCCAGTCTTTTTGGCAGGGGCAGAAGGATTCGAACCCTCGGCACTCGGTTTTGGAGACCGATGCTCTACCAGCTGAGCTATACCCCTTTATTGGTGGGCCTTCACGGGCTCGAACCGTGGACCGGCCGGTTATGAGCCGGCTGCTCTAACCAACTGAGCTAAAGGCCCATAAGCCCGATTCACGATCTTTTGTGAGAAAAGCGGCTTGCCGTCATCAGTTATGGCGGCAAGCCGCTTTCATTTGGCTCCCCCTGTTGGACTCGAACCAACGACCCTGCGGTTAACAGCCGCATGCTCTACCGACTGAGCTAAGGAGGAA
>CALWZP010000006.1 GCA_944386055.1 uncultured Oscillospiraceae bacterium
ATGAAGCGCAAGCAGTTCCTCAAGGGCATGGAGCAGATCGCCCAGGAGGGCGCCATCCAGATCTTCAAGACCCCCTATTCCGGCATGGAGGAGGTCATCGTGGGGGTGGTGGGCACCCTGCAGTTCGATGTGCTGGAGTACCGCCTGCGCAGCGAGTACAATGTGGAGCTGCACATGGAGGGGCTGCCCTTCGAATATCTGCGCTGGATCCAGCGGGAGAGCGAGGAGCCCCTGAAGGAGGAGAACCTCACCCTCCCCAACGGGGCCATGCTGGTGGAGGACTACAAGGGGGGGCAGCTGCTGTTGTTCAGCTCCCTGTGGGCCATCGGCTGGACGGAGGAGCACAACAAGGGCCTCCGCCTGCTGGAGTTCGGCGGCGCCACTTTCTAAACTGCATCCAAAAACTGAGACCCGGAGCCGGGGGAGCTTTCCCCCAGGTTCCGGGTCTTTTCCTGTATGTTGTGGACAGCCTTTACTCTGTCTGAGCCATGTGGTCCCGGATATAACGCCAGAACGCCGTGGCACAGGGGGAAAGCTCCACCCCCCGCTTTTTGAACAGGTCCACTGTCCAGCGGAAATCGTCGTCCTCAAAGGGGATAGCCACCGTGTCGGGGGTCTGCAGCGCAGCGGCCACTGTCTCCACCGACAGACCGGCGCACTTGTTCCGCCCCACCAGCCGATGGACCGCGATGACCTCCCCCACACGGTAGAGCACCTTGGGTTCCACCTTGGCCCGGCGGCACAGCTCCAGAAAATGGTCTGCGCTCTTCAGCTTTTCGTCCACCAGCGCAATGGGAAGATCCTGCAGCAGCGCCGTGGGGATCACTGCCCGGCCAGCCAGGGGATGAGAGCGGTGGACCAGCAGCACCAGCCGCTTAGAAAAGAGAGGGTAACAGTCAAATTTTGCTCCGTCCAAGGGCTCCAGACCTAAGCCAACCTCCGCCTCGCCGTTTTCCACCACCAGGTCACAGGCCCGGTCGGTATACTCCCGGAGAAATAGCTTATAATTGGGGTAGGTATCCTGAAATCCTACAATGTAATCGGCGGCAAATTCTGAGACTACACCCTGTACTCCCGCTACATTGACGACGGAGTCCCGGGGGCTGTGGTCGCTGAAATAGTCCAGACATTTGGAGTACTCCCCGCAGATAATCTCCGCCCGGGCCAGCAGATAGTCCCCGGCAGGGGTAAGAATCAGCCCACGAGGGGTACGGGTGAACAGCTTGGTGGAGAACTCTGCCTCCAAGCGGGCGATGGCCATACTGATTCCCTGCTGGGAGATGTAGAGATTTTCAGCCGCCTTGGAGAAGCTCTTCAGTTGAGCCACCTCCATGAAATACTTCAACTGCTGGATGTTCATTCGGCTGACCTCCCATCTTCGGTGCGTCCCTGTGCTGGGAAGAAATCATAAAGTATAACTATTATATAATAATCGACTTCTTATTTCAAGAAGCAATGGGGAAATTTCAAATGATGGGGTTACAGAAAGGGGCGGGGAGGGACCCGAAGGCCCCTCCCCGCAAACAGGGGGGACAGAAAACTTACTGATAGTTGTCGTAGACCTTTTCGTACAGGTCGCGGACCATCTCGGCGGTGACATCCACCGGGCAATTCAGCCGCAGACCCAGATCGATCTCCATGGTCATCTTATAGCAGTCGATGAAAGTTGCACGATCCAGCCCCATCTCCTTGGGACTCTTCAGTCCGCACTCCTTCATCAGCGCCCGGATGGCGGCGGCGGTTTTCTCGCCGATCTCCGCGTTGCTCTCACTGCCGGTGAAGGCGACTCCCATGGCCTCGCCCACCACTTTGACCTTGTCGGGAACCACAGTGGCGCACAGCTTCATCAGCTCGGGATTCACCCAGATGCAGTTCATGCCGTGGGGGGTGTGGAAGGAGGCGGAGATGCCGTCGGCCATGTTGTGGCCCAGGTGACAATCAGTGTCAGCGAAGGCGATGCCAGCCCAGTTGGCTGCCAGACACAGCTCATAACGGGCTTCCTTATTAGAGCCATCCTTTACCGCCACAGGCAGATTCTTAACGATCTTGCTGATGGCGGTCTGAGCCAGCAGTTCGCTGCGGGGGTTGCGTCCCTTGGCGGTGATGGCCTCGGCGGCGTGAGTAAAAGCATCCAGACCGGTGTTGGTGGTGACCGAAGGGGGAACCGTCAGGGTCAGCTCCGGATCCACGATGGCCAAGGCGCTGCGCATGAAGATAGAGGGCTTAGAATGCTCTGGCGTTTTGGTGATGACACACACCTGAGTGACCTCGCTGCCGGTGCCGGCAGTGGTGGGAACCAGAATCACGGGCACGGCGCAATCCAGGAAACTGGGAGGCGCGGTAAAATACTGCTGGATGGGGGGTTCGTGGTTTATCAGCAGGGATGCGGCTTTGGCGCAATCCATGCTGGAGCCGCCGCCCACGCCCACAAAGCCGTCTACACCGGCCTCCTTGGCCATAGCGCCGCACTCGTTGACCAGTTCATCAGTGGGATCGGCGGTGATCTTATCAAAGACCACAAAGTCCACCCCGGCGGCCTTCAAACTGGCTTCAGCTCTGGGAATGATGCCGGCGGCCTTCACGCCGCTGTCATACACGCACATGACCTTCTTGCAGCCCAGCTCCTTGACCTTCTCGCCCAGCTGGTCGATGGCTCCGTTGCCGAACAAGACAGGGACCAGCTGATTGTACTGGAAAGACATGATTCGATTACCTCCTGAAAATGATGTTGCTGATGATGAGTATGATGGAATTATTCCTCGTCCTCGTCTTTATAGCCGTCTTTGTGGCTTCCGACCAGGGCGGTGACGATGAAGATGACCATGATCAAAAGCACAGAGCCCATCCAGATCATGTTGGTAGCGGTCAATGCCATAATGATAACCTCCTAATCAGATAGATCCAAAATGATGGCGCTTATTCAAAGTCTTCCGGCTCGTGCCAGCAGAGCTTTCCGATGATCAGACCGAGCACGCCGATAAGCAGCGCCGCGATGACAGCTTTGATCAAAAAGGGATAGAGAAACGGCCAGTTGAACAACAGATCAAACATATGAAACCCTCCTTATAGCTTGCCCTGGGCCCGCAACTCCGCGGCATACTCCTTGGAGATGGCAGCAGACTTATTGGTCTTGTAGAGCTTGATCATACCAGGTTTGGCATTCTTGTCGGTGGCGGTGAGAATGATGCCGACCACGAAGGAGACGACCACCATACCCACCGAGTTGTTATTGCCGTCCAGATGCAGCAGCGTGGGCAGCGAGGTGAAGCTCCAGATCATGTTGGCGATGGCGGTGATGATCAAGGTCCAGAACGCCGCACGGGAGGAGCGCTTCCAGAACATGCCGAACACGAACACCCAGAAGGCGGGCAGCAGCCAGGCGAACAGCCAGACGATGGCGCTGTCGATGGCGGGCAGGGTGGTGGACAGGGCGGTACCGCCCACGGCGAAGACGGTGACGGCCACACGCAGAGAGATAACCTTCTGCTTCTCGGTGGCATCCTTCTTATAGAACTTGTAGACGATGTCGTCCAGGAAGATGGTGGCCAGAGCCAGGATCTGCACGGCGACGGTGGACAGCATGGCCGCAATGAAGGCGGCGAACAGGCAGGACACCAGCCAGCCGGGCAGGCTGTTGAGCAGCATGGTGAAGTTGGCCAGCGGGGGATTGCCGATGGCAGCATATTCGGGGATGGATTGAGCAGCCATGCCGAAGGCCAGCATGATGGCGCCGAACACCACATTGATGGGCACCGCGATCATCACCGACTTGCGGATGGCATCCACATTTTTGGCGGAGGCGGAGACCTGAGCGGCCTGCGGGCCGATGGGGCAGTAGAACAACTGAGCCAGAATGGTGCCGATGATGTAAGTCTGCCAGGTGTTGGGGTTGGCCAGGATGCTCAGCTTCCAGTCCTCGCTGTTGCTGACGAAGAAGTTATTGACGCCTTCCCAGCCGGAGGGGAGGTTGGAGCCGATCATAAAAATGGCGATGATGGCCACCACATACATGAAGATGGCGTTGATCACATTGACCCAGCCCACCTGCTTCATGCCGCCGAAGAGTACATACAGCAGGGAGAGAATGCCGCCCACCGCGCAGCCGAAGGCGATGTCCCAGCCGGTGATGGCGCCCAGCACGGTACCGACGCCCTGCAGTTCCAGCGTCAGGATGCCCCACACGGTGCCGGCGGCGATGCCCGCCATGATGACCGAGGTCTTGTGGTCAAACATCTTGGCGAACAGCTGGTTGATGGTGGTGAACCCGAATCTCCGGATCCAGGGACCGGTGAAGCAGAGCATGATGATCAGCATGAAGCCGGAGGACAGTGCGTACCAGTAGGTACCCACGCCATAGCTCCAGCCGGCGCCCACCATGCCCATGATGTGGCCGCCGCCCAGACAGGTCAGTGCCTGAGTCGCGCCCACGGTGATGGCGGGCATCGAACGGTTTGCGGTGGTGAACTCCGCCGCATCCATCTTTTTCTTGCTGATCAGATTGAGGACCCAGCCGACGCCCACAATAATGATCAACTCGATGGCGATGGTTCCGATGAGAATGGGTAGATTCATTTGCATTTCCTCCTTGTCCTTTTTTGGGTGTTGCGTGTCCCCCCTGGGGACGGGGTTCCTTTCTCCTGTGCTGGGGCAGGGGACTTGCTGGAGCGAAAGGACTCAGCGCAGCTGAGCGGCCTTCCGATATCCGGAGCGCACCGCACCGGCGATCCTGCCGACGCAGTCCGCGTCTCCGACAAAGAGGGTGTTGGGGAACGCGGCCAGCAGTTGGGCGTGAAGGCTCCGGTCGGCCTGGACGCCGATGGAGAGCACCACAGCCTGGGCGGGCAGCGTTTCCTCGGTCTGTTCCGTCAGATTCATCACCCGCACCAGTTCTGGGCCGATGGCCAGCAGCTGCCGGCCGGGGAACAGACGGGTCTGGTAACGCTTCAGACGGCGAAGGATGTCGTCCCGAACCTGGAAATAGAGGTCGGGACCCAGAGTGTCCTGCATTTCGATGACGGTAACCCGATTGCCCTGCTGGCAGAGCAGTTCAGCGGTCTCCAGGCCCATCAGGCCGGAGCCGGCCACCACGACGGTTTTGCCGGAGAGCTGTACCCGGTCTGTCAGGATATCCAGCGGAGAGTACACCGACTTTTGCTGCGCGCCCTGAATGGCCGTCGGAGGGGCGGGCAGCGAGCCGGTGGCCGCGATCACGGCATAGGGATCCTCCTGACGCAGCAGTTCCACCGTGGCGGTGGTGCCCAGGCGGAGATCCACCTGTAGCAGAGCCATCTGCCGGCGATAGTAGTCCAATAACCAGTGGAGCTTGTCTTTCAAGGGAGGTCTGGCTGCCAGCCTCAGCTGACCGCCCAACTCTTCCTCCCGCTCAAACAGCACCGGGGCAAAGCCGCGCAGGGCCAGTACCCGGGCGGCCTCCAGCCCCGAAGGGCCGCCGCCGACCACCGCCACCTTCCGCCCCGCTCCGTCCCGGCGGAGGGGGCCATATTCCAATTCGTGATGGGACACGGCGTTCAGAGCGCACTCTGCCCGACCGGCAAGGGTCAGATGTTCCCGGCAGTGGAGGCAGGAGACGCACCGCCGGATCTGGTCGGCGCGATTCTCCCGGGCCTTTCGGCCCCAATCCGGATCGGCGATCTGTCCCCGGGCCACACCGACAAAGTCGGCGATGTCGTCCTGCAGGATCTGCTCGGCCATCTCCGGATCCCGGATCACCGATACGGCGATCACCGGTACCGTTACTGCCCGCTTCACCGCCTCAGCCAGATACAGCCGCCAACCAGGCTGATAGGAGTAAGGCTCCCAAGCGGTGTTCTGGGTCTCATAGGTGCCGGAGGTGACGCTGATACCGTCCAGCCCAAAAGGGACCAGCCAGGGAAGAATGGAGAGAGAGTCGCCCAGGGTCAATCCCTGGTCGGGGACTTCGCTCAGTTCTAAAAATTCATCCGCGGACAGGCGCAGGATTACGGGGAAATCTGGCCCCACCTGTCGGCGCACGGCGGTGATGACCTCCTGCAGGGCACGGCAGCGCCGCCGCCAGTCTCCGCCAAATTCGTCCGTGCGGGTGTTGGTATGAGGGCTTAAAAACTGCTGCAGCAGGCTGCCGTGGGCGGCGGAGAGCTCCACACCGTCGAAGCCAGCCTGAAGGGCCCGCCGTGCAGCGCCGGCATAGGCCTGCGCCAGATCCAGAATCTCTGGTCCGCCGAGGGTCATGCACAGCGGCCGGGGATCGGACACACCGGAGACCAGAGGCGGCCGGCCGGTGTACTGGGCGCTGATGCGGCCGTCGGCGTGAGTCAACTGCAGGAAGATGCCGGTGCCGCAGGCGTGGACCTCTTCGCGCAGCCGAGACAATCCCGGGATCTGACAGTCGGAAAAGGCCGCCAACTGACGCACACCACCCCGTCCAGCGGGGGATACCATGGCGCCTTCCACCACGATCAGTCCGGCTCCGCCAGCGGCACGAGCCTGATAAAAGGCGACCAGCTCCGGCGTCACGGTGCCGTCCTTCCGGGCCAGACCGGTGCGGACAGCAGGCAGGACCAGCCGGTTTTTTACCGTAAAGCTTCCCAAACGCATAGGGGAAAACAGCAATTCATAGGACACCGGACAGCCCCCTCTCCTCCAACGGCAAGGCCATTTCTCCATGCATTTTAGCACGGCGTTCCCGGGAGAAAAAATAAACATATCGTTACAAGGGCTACAAGAAACTATTGTATTGCACAGTTTTAGTTATTAAATTCACAATGAAACTGTGTGATGTGCACATTTCCAGCTGTAAAGGCAATGGATAGACAACTTTTTTGGGGAAAAGGCGGACGCATCACACTTAATTGTGCGGCGGTGAACTTCTTGTTGCTTTTCTCTGTCGGCGCGGGAGCGATATAATCCTAATACAACAGATGTCGCGCGCACAGCGAGGTTACCCGATGCGCCGGGCTGGAATATGATAAAGGAGGAACACAGAGCTATGAACAAGAAGATGCTGATTAACGGGAAATTCGTCGATGCCTCTGACGGCGGCGTCCGAGAGTCCACCAATCCCCTGAACGGCCAGGTTTTGGGGACCTATCCCAGCGCCACCAAGGCGGATGTGGAGGCGGCCCTGGACGCGGCGCAGGAGGGCAAGAAAGTCTGGGCAGCCATGTCGGTAAATCAGCGGAATGCCATTCTGCTGAAAGCGGCGGATCTGTTTGAGCAGCACGCCGACGAACTGGCGGAGCTGCAGTGCCAGGAGATGGCCAAGCCTATCATGATGTGCAAAGGCGAAGTGGCCGAGGTGGCTCCCCTGTTCCGCTCCTGCGTGGCGGGCATTACCCACAATCACGGCGAGGTGTTCCCCAACAACGACGCGGCCGGCGCCCTGGGCGACCTGGCCGTCACCGTCACCGAGCCGCTGGGCGTGGTGGCCTGCATCGGACCCTTCAACTTCCCCATCTCCACCCTGACCTTCAAGACCGCTCCCGCCCTGACCATGGGCAACGCCATCATCATTAAGGCACCCTCCGATGTCTCCCTGACGGTGCTGCGCTATGCGGAGATCCTCAATGAGGCCGGCTTCCCGGACGGCGTGGTCCAGGCAGTGTCCGGTTCCGGCGCCACGGTGGGCGAGTGGCTCATCGACACCCCTAAGGTTAACGCCGTGGGTCTGACCGGCTCCACCGCGGTGGGCAGCCATCTGATGGAGGTCTCCGGAAAGTATTTCCACCGGGTGCTGCTGGAACTGGGCGGCAACGACGCGGTGATCATCACCGAGGATGCCGACCTGGAGAAAGCGGTGGGCGAGTCCATGTGCCGTCATGTGAACAACGGCCAGGTGTGCTGCACCACCAAACGCTTTTTGGTGCACAACTCCATCAAGGACAAGTATATTGAAATGCTGGCCGGTGCGGTGAGCAGCCTGAAGCTGGGCGACCCCATGGATCCGGCCAACAACATGGGGCCCCTGGTCAGCGAATCCGCTGCCAAGGGCGTGGAGGAGCAGATCAACCACACCATTGCCCAGGGCGCCAAGCTGGTCTGCGGCGGCAAGCGGGACGGTGCATTCATCACCCCCACTGTGCTGGACTGCACCAAGGACATGGATGTGGCCAAGGACCTGGAGATCTTTGGGCCGGTGTGGTCGGTGATCGGCTTTGACACCGAGGATGAGGCGGTGGAGATTGCCAACCAGTCCATCTATGGCCTGAACGGCGGCGTCATCGCCGGCAGCCTGGAGCGTGGCATCGCTCTGGCCAAGCGGATGGAGGCGGGTACTGTGGTGTGCAACGGGGCCAGCCTGTGGCGCCGGGATACCGCCCCCTTCGGCGGCTACAAGAGCAGCGGCATCGGCCGTGAGGGCGTGCTGGACCTGCTGAAAGAGTACTCTCAGCGCAAAACCCTGGTCATCAACGGACTGTAAGCCTCTGTTACCGGAGAGACAATAAAGGACGCCGGAGCCATTTGGCTCCGGCGTCCTTTATTGTCTGTATGGCTTGAAAAGTTTTTTAGATTTTCCAGAGGGGAGAAACGGCATCAGAAAGGTGACGGCCGCCCATCGGGGCCAAGACAGTCGATGAGGAACTGCTGCAGGACCTTTCCCAGGGCGGAGCGGTACTTCTCCTTCTTGAAGCAGATCATCATCGTGCGGGAGAACTTGTTGTCCGTGATGGGGCACAGGTGGATGCCAGGATCCCGGCGGTAGGACGGGGCGCAGCCCTCCGGGACAAAGCCGATCCCCATACCGGCGGAGATCATCTCCCGATGGATCTCCGGTGAGGTGACAAATCCCCGGGCGGTGAGATCGGGGTTCATGGCGGTGCACAGAGCGTAGCAGGGGCCGATGTGCTGCCCTGCGCTGCGGAGAAAAATCAGCGGCTCCTCCAAAAAATCCTTTGGAAGCACAGCAGCCCGCCGGGCCAGGGGGTGATGGGCCGGAACGGCCAGGAGGTACCGCTCGTCGCACAGCTTTTGGCCCAGGAACTTCCCGTATTTGGGAATATTGGGATAGACCAGCATGTCAAAATCGGCGATGTCCAGGTGTTCGATGGTCTCGATGCTGCAGTGGAGAGAGTACTCCACCTCGGAGTGGAGCTGGGAAAATTGGGCCAGATAGCGCAGGATGAGCGGGTGTGCGCCGTAGATGCCGATGGCCAGTCGGTTGCCCGTCCCGCTGGCCAGCTCGTCCATCTCTTCCGTTGCGTCATACAGCTCCTGAAGCATCACCATGGCGGCATCCAGAAAGCGCTTGCCCGGCTCGTTGAGGGTAATTTTTCTGCCGTTGCGGGTGAACAAGGGAACATTCAGCTCCTCTTCCAGCTTGGAGATGCTTTTGGAGAGGGTGGGCTGAGACAGGTGCAGCAGCTCCGCAGCCCGGGTCATGTTCTGCACCTGCGCCACTGTGACGAAATAGCGGATCTGAGTGAGATTCATCTCTGTTTCCTCCTTGGCAAGCCTTATTCCGAAGCGGCTATCAAAGCAAATAGAGAGTGGGGGAAAGCCCCATAAAACTCAACAGAAAAATAGTGAAATTGCAATAAGTTGTGCAGAATCTCCCGATTTTTACCCTTTGACTTTATTTTAACAAATCTTATGAAAAAAATCAATCAGGAAAGAGGGCGAGAGGATTTACTTTTGCGCCCGGTACTCCTACACTCAAGGTGGATAGAAAAAACTGATGAACCAATTAAAAAAACTGATTGTAGGAGGTGAAACTCGGGCCGCGGGCCCGAGGCGATCATGAAGCAACTGATGATCAAACCGGAAAAGTGCACCGGCTGCCGCACCTGTGAGCTGGTGTGCTCCTTCGGGCACTATGAACAGTTCAACCCGAAGATGTCCAATGTCACGGTGATGGAGTACGACGCGGCGGCCATCGCCATCCCCGTGATGTGTCTGCAGTGTGAAGAGGCCTGCTGCATGAAGGTCTGTCCTGTGAAGGCAATCACCCAGGATGAGCACGGGGCGCTGGTGATGAACTACGACCGCTGCATCGGCTGCAAGATGTGCATGAACGCATGTCCTCTGGGGAACATCAGCTTCAGCCCCCGTCTGCGCCGGGTGTTCAAGTGCGACCTGTGCGGAGGAGACCCGAAATGCGCCCGCTTCTGCCCCGGCGGGGCCATCACCTTCGTGGAGCCTGATGAGATGACCCAGCGCAAAAAGCTTGTGGCAGAGCAATTCAAGGATGTATTTGGGGAGGAGGCAGCACAATGAACAACGGGTATACGGGGCTTATCCTGCGGGTGAACCTGAAGAAGGGAACCATCGTGAAGGAGCCTCTGAATATGAAAAACGCCGGGGACTTTGTGGGTGCCCGGGGACTGGCCACCAAGTACTTCTGCGACGAGTGCGATCCCCAGTGTGATCCCCTGGGACCGGAAAACAATCTGGTTTTTATGACCGGACCCCTCACGGGGACCTGTGCTCCCTCGGCGGGGCGGTACAATGCGGTGGCCAAATCTCCCCTGACGGGGACCATTGGCGCGGCCAACTCCGGCGGCCACTTCGGCCCGGAACTGAAGTTTGCCGGATATGACGGCATCATTTTCGAGGATGTGTCTGACCATCCGGTGTACCTGTACATCAACGACGACCAGGTGGAATTGCGGGATGCCGGGCACCTGTGGGGGAAGGATGTGTATGAGACCACCGATTTGCTCAACGCCGAGTGCGGGGAGAGCTTCCGGGTGGCCTGTATCGCCCCCGCCGGGGAGAACGGCTGCCTGTTCGCCGGCATCATGAACGACAAGCACCGGGCCGCCGGCCGGGGCGGCATGGGCGCGGTGATGGGCGTCAAAAAGCTGAAAGCAGTGGTGGTAAAGGGGACCGGTTCGGTGCGGGTAGCACGGCCCAAGGAATTTTTCCAGGACTGCGCCGACGCCAGGGATACCCTGAAGGCGCACCCGGTGACGGGGGCGGGGCTGTCCGCCTATGGGACGCAGATTCTGGTGAATATCATCAACGCCACGGGAGCCATGCCCAAGAACAACGGACGGGACGGCTCTGTCTTCGCCGACGCGGATGATATCTCCGGCGAGACGCTCACCGCCAAGTACCTGCTGCGCAACAAGGGCTGCTTTGGCTGTTCCATTGGCTGCGGCCGGGTCACCGACATCAAGGAAGGGGCATTCAAGTCCAGGGGAGAGGGGCCTGAGTACGAGGCGGGCTGGTCCTTCGGCGCCGACTGCGGAGTCAATGACCTGGCGGCGGTGTGTGACGCCAACTTCCTGTGCAACCAGTATGGCATCGACCCCATCACCATGGGGGCCACCATCGCCTGCGCCATGGAGCTGTATGAGATGGGAGCCCTCCCCGAGAGCGACATCGGCTTCCCGCTGCGCTTCGGCGATGCAGCGGCCATGGTGCGGTGCACGGAGATGACCTGCAAGGGAGAAGGGTTTGGAAAGATTCTGGCTCTTGGATCCTATCGTATGGCGGAGAAATACGGCCATCCGGAGCTGTCCATGACGGTGAAAAAACAGGAGATGCCCGCCTATGACGGCCGGGCGGTGCAGGGCATCGGCCTGGAGTATGCCACCTCCAACCGCGGCGGATGCCATGTCCGGGGCTATGTCATCAGCCCGGAGGTGCTGGGGATCCCAATGAAGACCGACCCCCTGGTCACCGAAGGGAAGGCGGGGCTGCTGAAGACCTTCCAGGACCTCACCGCCCTGGTGGACTCCGCGGGGATGTGCCTGTTCACCACCTTCGGCATCGGCCTGCCGGAAGTGGCCGCTGCCTATCGGGACGCGGTGGGCAGTGATGAGAGCGACGAGGACATCCTGCTGAAGGGGGAGCGCATCTGGAACCTGGAGAAGCAGTTCAACATCGCCGCCGGGGTGGAAAAGGATACCCTGCCTCCCCGCCTGCTGCGGGAGGAGCTGCCCGAGGGTCCGGCCCAGGGCAAGGTGAACCAGCTGCACACCATGCTGCAGGAGTATTACCAGCTGCGGGGCTGGACCGGGGAGGGAATCCCAACCCCGGAGAAGCTGCAGGCGCTGAGCCTGAAGTGACATCCCGTCCTCCGGGCCGCCGGAGAGATGGAACATGCCGCGCCGGAGGCAGCCCGGAGGGCGGCCTCCGGCACCGGCACACGGGAGGGGAAAGCCATGACAGTGAAGTTTTTTGCCTATCTCCGGGACTCGGGATACGCCGGATGCAAGGAACTGCAGATGCCGGCGCCCGACACAGTGCGGACGCTGGGGGAGCAGCTCTCACACCGCTTCGGCCCGAAATTTCGGGGGGAGTTCTTTTCGCCGGCGGGAGACCAGCTGGGGGAGCGGATCATCGTCATGGTCAACGGACGCCGGGTCGAGTTTCTGGATGGGGCGGACACGCCCCTGAGGGAGACGGACACAGTGCAGATCTTCCCCGTGGTGGCGGGCGGCTGAACGATTTTTGGAAAGGCGGTGGACCGCATTGCAGGCTGAGATGGACCAGATCCTGGAGATCCTTCACCGGTATCCCCCGGAGAAGCGCCACTCCCTGGCGATTTTGCAGGATCTGCAGCATCACTTCAATTACATCCCCCGGGAGGGGATGGAGGCTTTGGCGGAGTATCTGGGGTGCCCTCTGTCCTCCCTGTACTCCATGGCCACCTTCTATCGCGCCCTGAGCCTGAAGCCCAAGGGCAGGCACATCATCAAGCTGTGCGACGGCACGGCGTGCCATATCCGGGGGTCGGTGAACCTGGCGGGGGGGATCACCCGCCTGCTGGGGATCGGAGCGGGGGAGACCACGGAGGACGGGCTGTTCTCCCTGGAGCTGGTGAATTGCCTGGGCTCCTGCGCCCTGGCCCCGGTGATGGTGGTGGATGAGACCTACTACGGCAAGGTCACCCTGGAGAAGCTGCCGGAAATTCTGGCACAGTACCGAGAGGGGGCGGCGGAATGACACGGACCATTCTGGTGTGCTGCGGCACCGGCTGCCTGGCCAACGGCAGCCTGGAGGTGGCGGACGAGTTCCGGCGCCTGATCGAGGCACGGGGGGCGGACGCCCGGGTGGAGTGCCAGGTGAAGCGCACCGGGTGCAACGGCTTTTGTGAGAACGGGCCCATCGTGAAGATCCTTCCCGACGACATCATCTATTACAAGGTGCGCCGCCGGGATGTCCAGGAGATCATGGACAAGACGGTGGCGGAGGGACAGGCGGTGGAGCGCCTGCTGTACCGGGACGACGGAGGGCGGCCGGTGCTGCACCAGCACGAAAATCCATTCTATGCCCCCCAGCACAAGATCGCCCTGCGCAACATCGGGGCCATCGACCCCACCCGGGTGGAGGACTATCTGGAGGCCGGAGGATATCAGGCGCTGCGGATGGCGCTGGAAATGACCCCGGCGGAGATCATCGAACAGGTGAAGCGCTCCGGCCTGCGGGGCCGGGGCGGTGCGGGCTTCCCCACCTGGCGGAAGTGGCAGGCTGCGGCGGAGCAGGAAAATTTCCCCAAGTATGTGGCCTGCAACGGTGACGAGGGGGACCCGGGCGCGTTCATGGACCGCTCGGTGCTGGAGGGAGACCCCCATACCGTGCTGGAGGGGCTGGCCATCTGCGCCCTGGCCATCGGGGCGGAGGAGGGCTTCCTCTACATCCGGGACGAGTATGGGCTGGCGGTGCGCAACATCACCGCCGCCATCGCCGACGCGGAGCGCCACGGGATTTTGGGTGAGAATGTGCTGGGCAGCGGCCGGCGGCTGAAGCTGAGCGTGGTGCGGGGCGGCGGCGCCTTTGTCTGCGGGGAGGAGACCGCCCTGATCGCCTCCATCGAGGGTAGCTGCGGCGAGCCCCGGCCCCGGCCGCCCTTCCCGGCGGAGAGGGGACTGTTCGGCCAGCCCACCGTGCTGAACAATGTGGAGACCCTGGCCAACATCCCCGTGATCCTGAAGGACGGAGGGGACGCCTTCGCCGCGGTGGGGACCGAGGGGAGCAAGGGAACCAAGGTATTTGCCCTGGTGGGCAAGGTGAAGCGCACCGGCCTGGTGGAGATCCCCATGGGAGCCACCCTGCGCCATCTGATCTTCGACATCGGCGGCGGGATCCAGAATGACCGGCCCTTTAAGGCGGTGCAGACCGGCGGCCCCTCCGGCGGCTGTATCCCCGCCCATATGCTGGACCTGCCGGTGGACTTTGACACCCTGAAAAGCCATGGGGCGATGATGGGCTCGGGCGGCATGATCGTCATGGATGACCGCAGCTGCATGGTGGAGGTGGCCCGGTACTACATCAATTTCCTGGCGGAGGAGAGCTGCGGCAAGTGCACCCCATGCCGGGAGGGACTGCGGAAGATGCTGGAGATCCTCACCGATATCTGTGAGGGCAGGGGACAGGAGGGAGATATCGAACTGCTGGAGGAGCTGGGGCACACCCTGCAGGACAGCTGTCTGTGCGCCCTGGGAAAGACGGCGCCCAACCCGGTGCTCACCACCATCCAGTATTTCCGGGAGGAGTATGAGGCCCACATCCGGGAGCACCGCTGTCCCGCGGGGGTGTGCGTGAAGCTCACCTCCTTCCGCATCGACGGGGCAAGGTGCCGGGGGTGCACCGCCTGTGCCCGGGCCTGTCCCACCGGGGCGATTTCCGGCGGGGTGAAGCAGCCCCATGTCATCGACCCCGCAAAATGCATCTCCTGCGGCAGCTGCCGGGAGGCGTGCCGCTTTGATGCGGTGGAGACTGAGGGGAGGGAAGCGGTATGACCATCACCATCGACGGGAAGATCTGCAGCTGCGAGAAGGGGGAAAAGCTGCTGGCGGTGGCACGCCGCAACCGCATCCCCATCCCCACCCTGTGTCACCACGAAAGCCTGCCGGGACAGGCCAGCTGCCGGGTGTGCATCGTGGAGGTGGTGCAGCAGGGGCGCAGCACGGTGACCTCCGCCTGTGTTTACCCCGTGGAGGAGGGCATCCAGGTGTACACCAACAGCGACCGCATCCGGCGGGAGCGGGGGATGATCCTGGCCCTGCTGCATAAGCGGGCGCCGGACAGCAGGCTCATCGCCGATATGTGCCGGATCTACGGCGCCCCCGAGCTGAACCGGGTGTCGGTGTCCCTGCCGGGGAAGTGCATCCTGTGCGGTCTGTGTGTCCGGGCGTGCGCGGAGCTGAGCGTGGGGGCTATCTCCACGGTGAATCGCGGCGTCACCAAGGAGATCGCCACCCCCTATCACGAGCCCAGCGCGGTGTGCGTGGGCTGCGGCAGCTGTGCCAGCGTGTGTCCCACCGGGGCCATCGAGGTCACCGAGACGGCGGACACCCGCACCATCTGGGATAAGACCTTCCCGCTGGTGCGGTGCGCCCGCTGCGGCGCGCCCATCGGCACCCGGGAGGAGCTGGACCACGCCGCCCGCAAGGCGGGGGTGGAGCGGGAGACTCTGTGTGAGCACTGCCGCCGGCGGAGCATGACCGATGTGCTGGCCGCCGCATACGGCGACTGACGGCGAAAAAACGAAAAAGCCCGCCTCGGGACCATCTGGTCTCGGGGCGGGCTTTTGCCTGAGAAGAGGGGTCGATCACTCTGCGGCGATCATGTAATAGTAGACGGGCTGACCGCCGGCGATGAGGGAGATCTCCGCATGGGGGCAGGCGGAGGTGAACAGGTCCAGGGCGTGCTGCGCCTGGTCCTCATTCACCTGATCGCCGTAGTAGATGGTGATGAATTCTGCCTCCTGCTGGGGGGCATCTTGAGCCAGCTGGTTCAGCAGGACATCCAGATCGGCGTCGGTGCCGAACAGCTGCCCTTCGCTCAGCGCCAGATAGTCCCCCTCCCGGATGGCCACCCCGCCGAAATCGGAGTTGCGGGCGGCATAGGTCACCTCGGAGGTGTGCACCCCGGACAGCGCCTGGGTCATGGACTGGGTGTTCTCTTCCACCGAGGCATCAGGATCCCAGCACAGCATGGCGGAGATGCCCTGGGGAACCGTACGGGAGGGAAGGACGATGACCTGCTTGCCCTCTACCAGGGAGATGCACTGCTCCGCCGCCATAATGATATTTTTGTTGTTGGGCAGGACATAGACCACCCGGGCGGGGGTGCGCTGGATCTCCCGGAGGATGTCTTCGGTGGAGGGGTTCATGGTCTGGCCACCCCCCACCACGCCGTCGGCGCCCAGCTCACGGAACAGGGCGGCAAGCCCGTCCCCGGCGCATACGGCCACAAAGCCGTACTCCTTCTCCGGCTGGGCAGGTGCGGCGGGCGCCGCTTCTTCAGCGGCCTGCTTTTCCAGGGCCGCCTCCGCCATGTCCAGGTCGTCAGTGGACTGGGGGGTGCGGCCGGCGGCCATGTCCTCATACTGGGTGCGCATATTCTCGATCTTGGCCAGCTCCAGGGTGCCGTGCTTCTGCGCCTCGGTGAGGGCGGCGCCGGGGATGTCGGTGTGGACATGGACCTTGAAGGCGTCGTCGTCCTCGCCGATGACCAGGCTGTCGCCGATGCTGTTGAGATAGGCGCGGAAGGCGTCCAGATCGGTGCGGGGGGATTTGCGGACGATGAACACCGTGTCGAAGGTGAAGGTGATCTCCTCGTCGGTGAGGGCAGCGAAGTCCGCCTTGTCCTGGGCGGCCTCCCCCTCGACCGCCTCGGGGGCGGGGATGCCCCGCAGCTCGTCCAGCATCCCCTGGAGAATGATGAGAAAGCCCTTGCCGCCGGCATCCACCACCCCGGCCTTGGCCAGCACAGGGTTTTGATGGATGGTCTCATCCAGGGCGACATGCCCCTCGGAGATGGCGGCTTCCAGCACCGCCTCCAGGCAGCTGTCCTCCCGGGCGGCGGCCGCGGCCTTGGCGGCGGCGACCCGGGAGACGGTGAGGATGGTGCCCTCCGCGGGCTTCATCACCGCCTTGTAGGCGGCGGCCACGCCGTAGTCCAGGGCGATGGCGAAATCCCGGCCGTCAATAGTGTCCTTGTCCTTCACCGCCTTGCCGAAGCCGCGGAACAAAAGGGAGAGGATGACCCCGGAGTTGCCCCGGGCACCCCGAAGCAGGGCGCTGGCGGCGATGGAAGCCGTCTCCCCCACGGTGGAGGGGGCCTTCTTCTTCAGTTCGGGCACGGCGGCGCCGATGGTGAGGCTCATATTGGTGCCGGTGTCCCCGTCGGGCACCGGAAAGACATTCAAATCGTTGACGGCCTGCTTCTCCGCGGCGATGGAGGCGGCCCCGTGGACGATCATCCGGCAGAATTGTGCGCCGTCGATGGTAGCGTTCATATAAGCAAAATCCTTTCTGTGTTAAGGTTGGACGCAGACACGGCCTCAGATCAGCATGGAGTCCACAAAGACATCCACCGCGCTGACCTCGGTCCCGGTGTTCTTGCTGACCACATAACGGACTTCACTCATGATGGAGCGGCATACGGCCATCAGGTTGACCCCGTTTTCCACGATGATGTGCAGCTCAATGGAGATGGTACCGTCCTCGTTCCGATAGACCTTGACTCCCTTGGACATGGATTCCCGCCGCAGCAGGTGGACCAGACCATCGGTCTTGGAGCGCAGCGCCATCCCCTTGACGCCGTAACAGTTGGTGGCGGCGATCCCGGCGATGTTGGTGAATACATCGGTGCTGATGTTGATCTCACCCTTGTCGGATTGCAGCTTCATGATGGTGACCTTCCTTTCCGCTGGACGGCGGGGAATGCGCCCGGCGTCCAGAGAGAATTGCAAGCGCGAATTTCATTGTCCATCTATTGTATACTGTTTTCCCCCAAAAAACAAGGGAAAAAGCGACAAAAGAGCCGGAGAACGGGCGGATATTTGATCGCCAAGGGAAAAGAACGCTCCGCGCCCTCCCATATCGGGAGGGCGCGGAGCAGAGTACAGGAGACAGGAGGAAAGAAGGCTCAAAGGGTCTGGGCCTTGGCCTGGAAGATCTGACCCAGAAGCTGGGCGGAGCCGTCGACGCCCAGCAGGCTGCACCGGAGGACCAGGTCATAGTTGCCCATGTCACCCCAGGTTTTTCCGGTGAAGAACGCGTAGTAGTCCCGGCGGCGCTTGTCGGTCTTCCGGACGAGCTTCGCGGCGGAGGGCTCGTCAATCTGGAAGTGCTCCATGACGCGCCGGACCCGGATGACCGGGTCGTCGATGATAAAAATGCTGATGCGGTCAGGGCAGTCCTGCAGATAATGGTCGGCACACCGCCCCAGGAAGATGCAGCTGCCCTTCCCGGCCAGATCGTGAAAGAGTTTGTTCTGGATCTGGGCCATGCGCCGGTCCAGGGGGAGGGTGTCCACGGCCAGAGAGGTGACCGCGATGTGGAGGCTGGCCTGGGCGCTGCTGAGCATGGACAGCTCCCGGGCGGAGGCGCTGCCCTGGCTCTCATCGAAGTAGCGGAAGACCTCCGCCTCCAGATCGGTCTTGCTGTGCTTGACCGCGTCCAGAACCAGCTGGTCGTCGCAGAGGGTGTAGCCCAGCAGCTCCGCGGCCTTTTCCGCGATGCGCTTTCCGCCGCAGCCGTATTCTCCGCCGATGGTGATGATCATGTGGATCTCCTCCTTTGAATTGATGGATGGGGATGGGCGAAACACAAGGAGCGGCCCGTTTGGCAAGGCAAACAGACCGCTCCGAAGGGATCCGGGGCGGAGGCTGTTTCCTTCTCGACAGGGAAGGTCGGGGCATTTCTGCCCCGGCCCCGTGCCCGGGAGGGGGGTCACCCCCGGACAGGCCGCGGCGGCATGGGCAGTGCCTTTAGCCGGCGCGGCGCGGAAACGGGCTTTTCTGTTGTGATGCGGCGGGGGAGGCCCGCCGTATGGCCTCATGATAGCAGAGTGTGCGGCGGGAAGTCTATTGGATGGCCAACAATCCGGGGAAAAATGAAAAAACGCCCCGCCCTCCCGCTTGTGGGAGGACGGGGCGCGAAAAGAAAGTTACAGGGACTTTGCCTTGGACCGGATGAACTGGGCCAGCCAGTCCCCGGTCTGGGGGTGGTCCAGGGCGAAGTCGATGGTGGCCTCCAGAAAGCCCCGGAGGTTGCCGGTATCATACCGGCGGCCCTCAAAGTCCACCGCCACCATGGGAGCGGTATGACACAGCTTCTGCAGTCCGTCGGTGAGCTGGATCTCCCCGCCGTAGCCGGGGGTGAGGTTCTCCAGAATGTCGAAGATCTGGGGGGTGAGGACATAGCGGCCCAGGATGGCGTAGTTGGACAGCATCTGCTCGGGCGTGGGCTTCTCGTTCATGTCGGACACCCGGAACACCCGGCCCTCCAGGGGGGTGACCTTCACCGAGGAGTATTTGGAGATGGCCTCGGTGGCCACATACTGCACCCCCACGGCGGAGGCGCTGTATGTCTCGGCGGCGTCGATGAGCTGGCGGGTGACGGGCACCTGGGCCTTCATGATGTCATCCCCCAGCAGCACGGCGAAGGGCTCGTCCCCCACAAAGCGCTTGGCGCGCCAGATGGCGTGGCCCAGCCCCTTGGTCTCCTTCTGACGGACATAGAAGATGTTGGCCAGGTCGGCGGCCCGGCGCACCTCGAACAGCTCCTTCTCCTTCCCCGCCTGGTTCAGGCGCGTCTCCAGCTCGGGGTAGTAGTCGAAGTAGTCGTCCATGGCGGACTTGGCGCGGTTGGTGACGATGAGGATGTCCTCAATGCCGGCGGCCACCGCCTCCTCGATGATGTACTGGATCACCGGCTTGTCCACCAGGGGGAGCATCTCCTTGGGGACGGTCTTGGTGGCGGGAAGCATCCGGGTGCCCAGCCCGGCGGCGGGGATGACGGCTTTTCTGACCTTCATGGAAAGGCCTCCTTTTTCTGAAGTTAAAGCCGCGCCAGCCTCTGTTCGGGGATCATGGCGCGCAGTGCGGTGATCCGGGGCAGCGCCGAGATGAGAACGGAGCCCAGGACATAGCAGGCGATCAGCTCCCCCAGACCAACGGTGAGCGCGTTGAACCCATAGGCCGCGGGAAAGGCGGCGGTGAAGCCGGTCTCGAACCAGGCGATCTCCGCGCCCACGATGGCGGCGTTGCACAGCACGGGAGGAAGGGGAGCCAGCCACCGGTTGGGCATCCGCTGGGTCATCAGACAGGCCAGCAGGGTGGCGGCGGTGCCGCACAGGATGTCCAGGGGATAGGGGGAGAACAGATTGGCGATGAAGCATCCCACCACCAGGCCCGGGGTGGCCCCGGGGAAGAAAAAGGGCAGGACGGTGAGCGCCTCCGCCAGGCGGCACTGGACGGGGCCGAACTGGGGGATGGGGAGCGCCACGGTCAGCGCGGCGTAGACGGCGGCCAGCACGGCCGCAAAGGTGAGATCGCGGGTGGTGAATCTGTGCATGGGGAAAACCTCCATTTTGATATTTAGAGTACGGGCGCCTCCGTACAGCGGCGGAAGTCCCTTCCCCGGGAGCTGGCGCAGGGCGCCCCCGGGCGGCAATCGTTCCGCCGGTTGGACCGGGTGTGGAAACCGGTCGCAGGTATTGTACCACGGCAGCCCCCGGCTGTAAAGCGAGGATTTTCCGCGGTACCGCAAAATTCCGGGGAAAGGACCGCTTGCCCGCAGGGGCGGAGGGAGGTATAATGGACCTGCATGAATACGACAGGCGGTCAGGCCTGAGAAGGAGGCAGAGGATATGAAAAAGCGAGTGGTGACCATCAGCCGGGAGTTCGGCAGCGGAGGGCGCACGGTGGGAAAACTGGTGGCCCAGCGGCTGGGTTGGACCTGCTACGACAAGGAGCTGGTGCTGGAGATCGCCCGGCGCAGCGGGTTTGACCTGTCCTTCATCCAGGAGCACGGGGAGTACGCCTTCTCCCGGAACAGCTTTCTGTTTGACCTGTCCGCCCATGGCTCCGCCGCCGGGACCCTGTCGGTGTACGACCAATTGTACATCGCCCAGCACAACATCATCGCCGAGCTGGCACAGGAGGGGAACTGCGTCATCGTGGGGCGGTGCGCCGACTATATCCTGAAGGACCGGGAGGACTGCCTCCACGCCTTTGTCCACGCCCCGGTGCCCTTCCGGGCGGACCGCATCGTCCGGCTGTACGGTGAGAGCGCCGACGCGCCGGAGAAGCGGCTGAAGGACAAGGACAGCCGGCGCAAGACCTATTACAGGCACTACACCGGCCGGCCCTGGGGCGTGATGCAGAACTACCACATCTGCCTGGACAGCAGCGTGGTGGGGGTGGAGACCTGCGCCCGGATGATCGCCGAAGCGGCGGCGGGAGAGGGAGAGCCGGCGCAGGGCGGTTGACATTCCGGAAAACCGTGCTATAATTATTGACATATTCTAAAAACGGAGGGACGGCGGCATGGCGCGGCCCAGAAAATGCAGGCGGATCTGCCACCTGCCCCCGGCGCGGGAATTCCGGCCGGAGGGGGAGGCGGAGGGTGAGGTGACCCTCACGCTGGACGAGGTGGAATGCCTGCGGCTGCTGGATGTGGAGGGGCTGACCCAGGAGCAGTGCGCGGCCCAGATGGAGGTGGCCAGGGCCACGGCGGCGCTGATCTGCGCCGCCGCCCGGGCCAAGGTGGCCGATGCACTGGTCCATGGCAGGATCATCCGCATCCAGGGGGGCGAGGTGGCTCTGTGCCGCCGCATGGGACGCTGCTGCGGCCGGTGCGGCGGAGAGGACTGTCCCCGCTGCCGGAACCGGGTCTGCGGACAGCGGCCGTTCCCGCCGGAAGGGAAAGGAAGCAAAGACATGAAGATCGCGGTGACTTATGAGGACGGACAGGTGTTCCAGCATTTCGGACACACCTCCCAGTTCAAGCTGTACACGGTGGAGGACGGCCGGGTGACGGAGAGCCGGGTGGTGGACACCGCCGGAGAGGGCCATGGGGCGCTGGCGGCGTTCCTGGTCCGCCACGGGGCGGACACCCTGATCTGCGGCGGCATCGGCGGCGGCGCCCGGAACGCCTTGGCCCAGGCGGGCATCCGCCTGTACGGCGGGGTAAGCGGCAGCGCCGACGGCGCGGTGGAGGCCCTGCTGGCGGGAAGCCTGAACTACAACCCCGATGAGGCTTGCACACAGCACCAGGGAGAGGCGAACCACCAGTGTGCCCACCATCATGGAGAGGGACATGAGGGCTGCCATTCGGGAAGCTGCACCTGAACACTTGAAAAAATAAAGAAGCGGCGGGCCGTCCACTTCGGACGGTCCGCCGTGTCTGTCTGTGCGTATGGACGAGGTCAGGGCAGCTTGACCACCCAGCCGTGGGGATCGGGAAGGGTGCCCCACTGGATGCCGGTGAGGGTGTCGTACAGCTTCTGGGTCGTCTCGCCGATGGCTCCGCCGTTGACGATGACCTTCCGGTCGCCCCAGGCCAGCTCGCCGATGGGGGAGACCACCGCGGCGGTGCCGGAGCCCCAGGCCTCCTCCAGCCGGCCGCTTTCGGCGGCGTCGAACAGCTCCTCGGCGGTGATGCGGCGCTCCTCCACGGGGACGCCCCAGTCCCGCAGCAGCTCCAGGCAGCTCTTCCGGGTGATGCCGGGGAGGACGGAGCCCTCCAGGGCGGGGGTGACCACCCTGCCGTCGATCTTGAAGAGGACATTCATGGCGCCCACTTCCTCGATGTACTTGCGGTACACGCCGTCCAGCCAGAGCACCTGGGAATAGCCCTGCTCCTCCGCCCGCTCGCCGGCGCGGATGGAGGCGGCGTAGTTGCCGCCGCACTTGGTGTAGCCGGTGCCGCCGCGGACGGCGCGGACATCCTCGTTCTCGATGTAGATCTTCACGGGATTGATGCCCTCGGGGTAGTAGGAGCCCACCGGGCAGGTGATGATGCAGAAGAGATAGTCATGGGCGGCGTGGACACCCAGAGAGGGGGTGGTGGCGATGATGAAGGGGCGGATGTACAGAGAGGTGCCCTTCTGGTCGGGGACCCAGTCCGCCTCCAGCTCCACCAGCTGCTCCACTGCGGAGACAAAGGTCTCTTCGGGGATCTGGGGAATGCACATCCGCTCGCAGGAGGAGTTGATGCGCCGGGCGTTCTCGATGGGGCGGAACAGCTGCACTCCCCCCTGGGGATTGCGATAGGCCTTCAGGCCCTCGAATACCTCCTGGGCGTAGTGGAACACCATGGCGGAGGGCTCCAGCTGGAAGGGGCCGTAGGGGACGATGCGTCCGTCATGCCAGCCCTGGCCGGCGGTGTAATCCATGAGGAACATGTGGTCGGTGAAGGTCTTGCCGAAAATCAGGGTGCTGGGATCGGGCTTTGGCTTGAGAACCGCGGCGCGGGTGACAGGGAATTTCATGACAGCTTGCCTCCTCGGACTGCCCGGTCCGGCCGGGCGGCCCCGTTTGTAAATTGGGGTATGATGATTTATTATAGCAACCTCCATTTTTCCGCGCAATAGCTTTTCCCGGACAGAATGCACAAAAATGGGAGGAGAAGGGTGAAAAAAACGGGCGGGACACCGTCCGGACAGGGCTGGAAAGGGGGGAAAACAGAACAAGGCGCACTTGTATTTGACGCGGGTATTTGCTATAATATAACATCACGCATCATCAGGTTTTGCCCGGGCGGTCCCAAGGGCCTCCCTGTGGAAAGGAGCGGCGCAGTTGAACCGAAAAATCTCCCGGCTGATGCAGCCCAAGCTCCAGCTGTACTTCGTGGCGCTGGTGGTCTTCGCGGTGGCGTCCGCCTTCTTCAATCTTTATCTGGGGCTGGCGGAGGGCGTGGTGGCCCTGGTGCTGTACCTCTATTTCCGCAGCAACGACCACAAGCGGCGGAAAGAGGTGCTGCGCTATCTGGACAGTGTCAACGGCAATGTGGACGCCGCCGCCCGGGACTCCATGACCAACGCGCCGCTGCCCATGGTGATCTTCCGCCCTGAGAGCGGGGAGGTGGTGTGGAGCAACGACCGCTTCCTGAAGATGCTGGGCAGCGAGGAGGCCCTGTTCGACACCCGGCTGGATCAGGCGGTGCCCCAATTTGACGCCCGGTGGCTGATGGAGGGGAAGAACCAGTGCCCCACCGAGGTGACGGTGGGGGGCCGGCGGTATGTGGTGTACGGCAGCCTGGCCCGGGTGGAGGGCCGGGGCGGCGGCTTTCTGGCCACCACCTACTGGATGGATGTCACCGACTACTCGGTGGCCCGGGACAGGTTCCAGCAGACCCGGCCGGTGGTGGCCATCGTGATGCTGGACAACTATGAGGAGCTGATGAAAAATCTGCCCGAGGCGTCCCGCTCCGCCCTGCGCAGCCAGCTGGATGTGAAGCTCACCGAGTGGGTGACCCCCACGGGGGGAATGCTGTGCCGCTATGACCGGGACCGGTACCTGTTCGTGTTTGAGGAGCAGTTCCTGGCGGGCTTCGTGGAGAAGAAATTCGACATCCTGGACGCGGTGCACAAGATCCCCAACCCCGGCGGCCTGCAGCCCACCGTCTCCATCGGCATGGGCAAGGACGCGGACAGCTTCCAGGAGCTGTTCCAGTATGCCAGCCTGTCCATCGAGATGGCCCTGTCCCGGGGGGGCGATCAGGCGGTGATCAAAAACCGCTTCGACTTTGAGTTCTACGGCGGCCGGGCCAAGGAGACCGAGAAGCGCACCAAGGTGAAGAGCCGGGTGATGGCCAACGCCCTGAGCGAGCTGGTGGCCGACTCCAGCCGAGTGTTCGTCATGGGACACAAGTACCCCGACCTGGACGCCTTCGGCGCGGCGGTGGGGGTGTGCGCCCTGGCCCGGAAGCGGGGGGTGCGCGCGGCCATCGTGGCCGCGCCGGAGCCCAACCCCGCCTCCCCCATGTACGCCAGGATGCGGCAGCTGCCCGAGTATGAAAACTGCTTCATCGAGGCCCAGGAGGCCATGGTGGAGGCGGACAGCCGCACCCTGCTGGTGGTGGTGGACACCAACCGGCCGGAACAGGTGGAGTCCGAGGCGCTGCTGGAGAGCTGCAACCGGGTGGCGGTGATCGACCACCACCGCCGGGCGGCCACCTACATCGCCAATGCCGCCCTGAACTTCCACGAGCCCTACGCCTCCTCCGCCAGCGAGCTGGTCACCGAGCTGCTGCAGTATATCGTGGAGCCCAGCGACCTTCTGCGCACCGAGGCGGAGGCCCTGCTGGCCGGGGTGGTGCTGGACACCAAAAACTTCACCATGCGCACCGGCGCCCGCACCTTCGAGGCGGCGGCCTTCCTCCGCCGCTGCGGCGCGGACACCGCCGAGGTGAAAAAGCTGTTCCAGAACGATCTGGACGGCACTATCTCCCGATACGATATCATCCGCAACGCCAGAATGTACCGCAACAACATCGCCGTGGCCAAGGTGGACCATACGGTGGGGCGGGTGACGGCGGCCCAGGCGGCAGACGAACTGCTGAATATCTCGGGGATCGACAGCTCCTTTGTCCTGTTCCCCGACGGGGAGCGGGTGATCGTCTCCGCCCGGTCCATGGGGGACACCAATGTGCAGGTGATCCTGGAGAAGCTGGGCGGCGGAGGAAACGCCGCGACAGCGGGGGCGCAGATCCCCGGCATGACGGTGGACGAGGCCACCAAGGCGCTGCTGCGGGCCATCGACCAGTATTTCGAGGACGAGGCGCAGTGAAGCAACGGCAATCAGAATGAGGACGGGGGACGCCATGCGCTTCCGCGGCGCGGTTCCGGACTGCCGCCCCCAACAAGAGAAAGGATGAAACACGATGAAAGTGATCTTGCAGCAGGATGTGAAGGGCCAGGGAAAGAAGGGCCAGCTGGTGGAGGTGTCCGACGGATACGCCCGCAACTTCCTCCTGCCCAAAAAGCTGGCCGTGCCCGCCACGGCGGAGAATGTGAACACCATGAAGCAGCAGGAGAAGGCCCGCCTGGCCCAGCAGGCCGCCGAGAAGGCGGAGGCGGAGGAGACGGCCCGGAAGCTGAAGGATCTGACGGTGACCATCGCCGCCAAGGCGGGAGACGGCGGACGGCTGTTCGGCGCGGTGACCGCCAAGGAGATCTCCGAGGCCCTCGCCGCCCAGCACGGGCTGGCCATCGCCAAGGCGAAAATCGTCCTGGACGAGCCCATCAAGAGCTGCGGCGGTTATCAGCTGAAGGTGAAGCTGGGCTATGAGGTCGTCGGGACGCTGAAGGTCCAGGTGAACGAGGCGCAGTGAGAGCAGACAGGAGATAGACGGCGGGAGACGGGGGCGCCCCCTCTCACGGACATCTCCTGTTTTGCAGCTTCTATTCCAACGAAAGGGCGGTGGTTCCATGGCACTGGAAGAGGATGAACTGCGGGCGCGGCAGATGCCCCACTCGGTGGAGGCGGAGCAGGCGGTGCTGGGGTCCATGCTCATCGACTCCCGCTGCGTGCCCGAGGTGATCGAGCGGCTGCGGGGGGAGGACTTCTATCTGCGGCAGAACCGGGAGATCTTTGAGACCATCTACTCCATGTTCAACTTCTCCATGACCATCGATCCGGTCACGGTGCTGGAGCAGATGCGGCAGAATGGGGTATACGATGAGAATACCTCGGGCAACTACATCCTCCAGCTGATGGACACCACCCCCACCGCCGCCAATGTGGGGGAATATGTGGACATCGTCCGGGACAAGGCGCTGCTGCGGCGCATCGGCGACCTGGCGGGGGAGATGACCTCCATGGTGATGGAGGGGGGCTCCAGCGCCCAGAGCGTGATGGAGATGGCGGAGAGGAAGATCTTCTCCATCCGGCAGGGCCGGGCGGCCCAGGGGCTGGAGCACATCTCCAGCGTCATCCTCAGCGTGTACCAGCGGCTGGGGGAGCTGGCGGCCAGCGAGTCCGCCATCCCGGGGCTGTCCACCGGACTGGGGGATGTGGACGCGGCCATCTCGGGGCTGAACAACTCCGATCTGATCCTGCTGGCCGCCCGGCCGGGCATGGGCAAGACCTCCATGGCGCTGAACATCCTGCTCCACGCGGGAAAGTACTCGGGGAAGAGCGTGGTGTTCTTCTCCCTGGAGATGAGCCGGGAGCAGCTGGCCATGCGGCTGATCTCCAACGAGTCCTTCGTGGACAACAAAAAGCTGGTCACCGGCCGGCTCAACGAGGAGGACTGGGTGAAGATCGCCGCCGCCGCCGCCGCCCTGAACCAGACCCAGATCCTCATCGACGACAACCCCAGCCTGACGGTGGCGGACATGAACGCCAAGTGCCGCCGGGTGGACAACCTGGGGCTGGTGGTCATCGATTACCTCCAGCTGATGCAGTCCGCCGGCGGGCGGCAGTACGCCGGGGAGAACCGGCAGCAGGCGGTGAGCGACATCTCCCGGGCCCTGAAGATCATGGCCAAGGAGCTGAATGTGCCGGTGCTGTGCCTCAGCCAGCTCTCCCGGGCCAATGAGAGCCGCTCCAACAAGCGGCCCATGCTCTCCGACCTGAGAGAGTCGGGGGCCATTGAGCAGGACGCGGACATCGTCATGTTCCTCTACCGGGAGGACTACTACGACGAGAACTCGGAGAACCACAACCTGGCCGAGTGCATCATCGCCAAGAACCGCCACGGGGAGACCCGGACGGTGGAGCTGCAGTGGCTGCCCGAGTACACCACCTTCTCGGGCATCGACCGGCGGCATGAGGAGTACTGAGGGCGGAGCGTGAAGATAGGAGACAGGAGAAACGGGAGGGCGCATGGGGGAGTTTTCCCAGCTGAATGAGATGCTCGCGGCGTACGACATGATCCCGGCGGGGAGCACGGTGGTGTGCGCCGTGTCCGGCGGGGCGGACTCGGTCTACCTGCTGCACCGGCTGTGGCTGCTGCGGACCATGCTGGACTTCCGGCTGGCGGCCGCCCACTTTGACCACGGCCTGCGGGGGGAGGAGTCCCGGCGGGACGCGGAGTTTGTCCGGGACTTCGTGGCCCGGTACTGCGGTGCGCAGCAATGTGTCCTTCGGGATGGGACGGAGGTGGAGCTGCCCCCCGTGGAGCTCATCGTGGGCCGGGGGGATGTGGCCGCCGAGGCCAGAGCCCGGGGGCGGGGCATCGAGGAGACCGCCCGGGAGCTGCGCTACGCCTTTCTGGAGGAGACGGCGGACCGGGTGGGGGCAGAGCGCATCGCCACCGCCCACACCGCGGACGACGATCTGGAGACCCTCCTGCTCCACCTGCTGCGGGGGACGGGGCTGCGGGGCCTGACGGGCATCCCGCCCCGGCGGGGGCGGCTGATCCGCCCCATGCTCACCACCACCCGGGAGACGGTGGAGGAATACCTGCGGCGGTACGGTCTGCCCCATGTGGAGGACAGCTCCAACACTGACGAGCGCTTCCTGCGCAACCGGCTGCGCCGGCAGGTGGTCCCCCTGCTGAAGGAGTTTTCTCCCGGGGTGACGGCGCGTATCCCGGACACCGTGGCCCGGCTGCGGGCGGATGAGGCGCTGCTGGAGGAGCTGGCCCAGCCCCTGTGCCGGCAGGCACGGGAGGAGGGGGAGGACCTGGTGCTCCCCGCAGCGGCCCTGGCCGAAGCGCCGGAACCTCTGGCGGTCCGGGCGGTGCGGCAGCTCATCGCCCGGCTGAGAGGGGGCGCGGCGGGCCTCACCGCCGCCCACCTGGAGGCGGTGCTCGCCCTGTGCCGGGGGAACGATCCCTCCGCCCAGGTGAGCCTGCCCGGGGGGCTGCTGGCCTGGCGGGAGTATGACCGGCTGGTGCTGGGCCCCGACGCACCTCCGCCACGGGTGGTTCCCCGGACGGTGACGCCCCCCTGCGTGCTGAAGCTGGAGGGGGGCTGGACCCTCCGCTGCGAGTGCGGGCCGGTTCCGCATGCGGGGGAGGAAAGCGACGAGTTTTTCCGCTTTGACTGTGCTAAGATAGAGGGGGCGCTACGGGTGCGCCCCCGGGAGACCGGGGACGAGCTGGCCCTGCCGGGGCGGCCGCGGCGCAGCCTGAAGAAGCTGTTTATCGACCGGCGGGTGCCCCGCCGCCTGCGGGAGAGCGTCCCGGTGCTGGCAGACGGGGCTGGGGTGCTGGCTGTGGGCGGCATCGGGGCGGACTGCCGCCGGGCGGCCCTGCCGGGTCAGCCGGCGCTGTGGGTCCGCTTTGAGAACAAGACCGGGAAGAGAGAGAAAGAGAGGGAATGACAATGCATAAGGATGTACAGGAGATCCTGTTCACCGAGGAGCAGCTGAAGGCCCGGGTGGCCCAGCTGGCGGAGCAGATCAACCGGGACTATGAGGGGAAGGAGCTGATGCTGATCAGCGTGCTGCGGGGCTCCTTCATCTTCATGGCAGACCTGGTGCGGCAGATCACCGTGCCGTGCAAGGTGGATTTCATGGCGGTGTCCTCCTATGGCAAGGGGACGGTGAGCAGCGGCCAGGTGCAGATCACCAAGGACCTGTCGGAGGACATCACCGGCCAGCATCTGCTGGTGGTGGAGGACATTCTGGACTCGGGAAACACCCTGAGCTATCTGCTGGAGATCCTGTGGGCGCGCCGGCCCGCGTCCATCCGGCTGTGCACCCTGCTGGACAAGCCGGAGCGCCGGGTGAAGCCGGTGAAGCTGGACTACGCCGGGTTCTCCATCCCCGACGCCTTCGTGGTGGGATATGGCCTGGATTATGACGAGCACTACCGCAATCTCCCGTACATCGGCGTGCTGCGCCCCTCCGTCTACGGCGGGGAGGAGTGACCGCCGGGCGGCCCCGCCGTCCTCCGCGGCCGGCGGGGAGCATTTTACCCGGAAAGGGCGGATGAGCCATGAAAAAATTTACGATCCGCGACCTGATCTTCGTGGTGCTGGTGTTCCTGGTGCTGTTCACCGCCACCAGTGCCCTGCAGATGATGGACCGGGAGGACGACCCCAGCTATGCCCAGATCCGCCAGCTCTTCGAGCAGGAGAAGGTGCGCTATTTCGAGGTGCGGGACGACAACACCCTGGTGCTGGAGCTGCGGGACCCCGAGGAGACGGTGAGCTACCGCCTGGCCAGCTTCCAGGTGTTTTACGACGACCTGCACGAGCTGATCGACCAGCAGTGGACGGCGAGGATCATCGAGGACTATGACTATCCCCCGGGATTCGTCGCCCCGTGGTGGCTGTCCTATCTGCCCTATCTGCTGATCTTCGTGTGCTTTGGCTTTTTGATGTATTTCATGTTCGTGCGGCAGGCGGGGGGCGGCGGCTCCGCCGACCGCAGCGCCAGCCGTTTCGGCCGGGCCCGGACCAAGAGCCTGGCGGACCAGGGGAAGAAGGTCACCTTCGACGATGTGGCCGGCGCCGACGAGGAGAAGGAGGAGCTGCAGGAGATCGTGGAGTTCCTCCGGGATCCCCAGCGGTTCACCGCCCTGGGGGCCCGCATCCCCAAGGGGGTGCTGCTGGTGGGCCCGCCGGGCACCGGCAAGACCCTCATCGCCAAGGCGGTGGCCGGGGAGGCGGGGGTCCATTTCCTGTCCATCTCCGGCTCTGACTTCGTGGAGCTGTATGTGGGCGTGGGCGCCAGCCGGGTGCGGGACCTGTTCGACCAGGCAAAGAAGGAGGCTCCCGCCATCGTGTTCATCGACGAGATCGACGCCGTGGGCCGCCAGCGGGGCACCGGCCTGGGCGGCGGCCACGACGAGCGGGAGCAGACCCTGAACCAGCTGCTGGTGGAGATGGATGGCTTCGGCAGCAACGAGGGGGTGGTGGTCATGGCGGCCACCAACCGGCAGGACATCCTGGACCCCGCTCTGCTGCGCCCCGGCCGGTTCGACCGGCAGATCTATGTGGGCCTGCCCGACATCAAGGGGCGGGAGGCCATCCTGAAGGTCCATGCCAAGGATAAGCCGCTGGCGGAGGATGTCTCCCTGCGGGAGGTGGCCCGGGGCACCGGCGGCTTCACCGGCGCGGACCTGGAGAACCTGATGAACGAGGCGGCCCTGCTGGCCGCCCGTGCGGGCCGCCCCTTCATCAATATGACCGACCTGCACGAGGCCATGCTGAAGGTGGTGGCGGGGCCGGAGAAGCGCAGCCGGGTGGTCACCGAGCAGGCCCGGCGGCTCACCGCCTATCACGAGGCGGGCCACGCCGTGGTGATCCACGAGCTGCCCACCCAGGACCCGGTACACCAGATCACCATCATCCCCCGGGGACCCGCAGGGGGAATGACCATCTCCCTGCCCCAGGAGGACAAGAGCTACCGCTCCCGCACCGAGCTGCAGGAGAGCATCGCCGCCTGCCTGGGCGGCCGGGTGGCAGAGCAGATGGTGCTGGGGGACATCTCCACCGGCGCGTCCAACGATCTGCAGCGGGCCACCAACATCGCCCGGGCCATGGTCACCAAGTACGGCATGAGCGACAGGCTGGGTACTGTGGTGTTTGACAGCGGCAGCGACGAGATCTTCATCGGCCGGTCCATGGCCCAGGCCAAGCCCTACTCTGAGGAGGTGGCCGGGGAGATCGACCAGGAGGTGCGGGCCATCATCGACGCCGCCTATGCCCGGTGCCAGGACATCCTCACCGCCCGGCGGGCGCAGCTGGAGCAGGTGGCCCAGTACCTGCTGGAGCACGAGACCATGGAGGCCGCGGACTTCCAGGCGGCGTTCGGCGAGGAGCCCGACGGGCAGGGGCCGGAGGCGTTGCCGGAGAACAGGCCGGCGGAAACTTAAAAGAGGAGACAGATAAGAGCATGGAACGCATCCACATCAAGGGGGACACCTGGTACCTGGACGCCCCCAGAGCCTCCATCCCGTTTTACAAGCTGGGGGACGGCGAGGTGGTGCTGCTGGACAGCGGCAGCGAGGAGGACGGGGACATCGTGGGCCACTTCCGGGAGCACGGGGAGCGGGTGGCCGCGGTGCTGAACACCCACGGACACCTGGACCATGTCCACAACAATGTGCCCCTGCGGGAGGCCTTCGGCGCGGAGATCCATATGCCCAAGCTGGAGGCGGCCATGCAGGAGAGCCTGCTGGGGCTGAAGGCGGAGTACAACCCCATCAACTACCGCATCATCCAGCAGGTGTTTGCCCACTCCCTGTTCTCCGCCGACCATCTCATCGGGGTGGACCAGGAGGCGGTCACCGTGGGCGGCGCGGTGTTCCGCATCATCCAGACGCCGGGGCACTCAGTGTCCCATGTCTCCTTCGTCACCCCGGACAATGTGTGCTACGCCGGGGATGTGTTCTCCTCCCCCGATCTGCTGTCCAAGGCGCGGATCCTGTACACCTTCTGCTATGCCGAGGACCTGAAGAGCAAGAAAAAGCTGGCCCGGGAGTCCTGCGACTGCTTCATCACCGCCCACCGGGGGGCGTTCGCCGACGGGAGGGAGCTGGCCCGGGAGAACATCCGCTATCTCTATGAGCGGGTGGAGCTGATGCTGAAGTACCTGGACCGGCCCATGAGCCGGGAGGAGATCTACCGGGCGCTGTTCATCGGGCTGGGCCTCCACGGCGGCTCCCCCTGGAAGGAGAGCAACACCCTGAACATGCTGGGGGCGCTGATCGAGTTCCTTCAGACCACCCGGCGGGTGACCACCGAGTGCCGGGACGGGGTATTCATTTATACCAAGGTTCCCGGAGCGGAGGCGTGGGACATAGAGTCCGAATTATCGGACTTATAAACTGCTATCCTTTTCTCATCAAGAGGAAAGGAGACGCAGTTATGAACTACGACATCATCTGGGTCAACGGGCATGTGGAGGTCTATGACAGCCAGGGCGCCTTCTGCTTCTCCGCGGACACCCGCCGGGAGGCCATGGAGGAGCTGGCGGAGACCGCCTGAGCGCCTCGGACAGGCGCGGGGACAAAAACAGAGGAAAAAATGAAGCGCGCCGGCCCCATCTCGGGGCCGGCGCGCCTATGCTTTTTTCGGCTGAGCTCAAGGACCGGCGTCCGATATGCCGGCGTTCTCCGGCGCCTGCTGCGCGCCGGCGGGAGATTCCTCCCGCCGCCAGGGACGGGTGAGCAGCCAGGACAGCCCCCATCCGGCCAGAATGGCGATGGCGGGCATGAGGAAATAGCGGTAGCGGGACTGCACCTCGATGAGCAGATGGACGGCAAAGTAGCCGCAGAAGATCAGCACCGGCAGCAGGGAGGAGGGCACCGGACGGCGGGAGACCAGCCGCCGCGCCAGGGCGCACAAGGCCAGGGCGAAGAGGAGGAGGTAGCCCCCCTTGTCCCAATAGCACAGCAGATTCACCCCCTGTCCCACCGTGAGGGGGCCTATGAGAGGGGCGGAGTGGTCCAGATGGCCGAAGCCCCAGAACATGTATTCGTTGTCCGCCCACATCAGCTGGCACTTGTCCCACATCAGCCTGGCCAGGCGGACCGGGCCCACTGACAGGCGCTCCTTCACCGCCTCCCGCATGGCCTGGTCCGCCTCCTCCCCTTGGAGGAGGTAGAGCTGGTCGTAGTCCTCCTGGTTCCAGGCCCCCGAGGACTCCTCGTTGAAGCCCAGGACGAACTTCCACATGGGCTGGTTGTTGGTCAGGCCGTAGGGGTTGGCGCCGCTCCACACCACCGCGGCGGACAGCAGGGCCCCCACCAGGAGGTAGCTCACCGCCAGGGCCGCGGGCCTGGCCAGGGCGGTGAGGATGGCGCGGCCCTCCCGCCGGAAGCGCAGAGCCAGCCAGATCAGGCAGCACAGCACCGCGGCCAGCAGGGGGATGACCCCGATGGGGCGGATGGCGTTGCCCAGGGCGAAGAGCACCCCTGCCAGCGCCGCCCGGGGGAGGGTAGGGCGTTCGCCCTCCTTTCCCCCCAGGAACACCCAGACCCCCAGGTAGAGGAGGAAGACAGACAGATGCTGGTTGGTGAGCACCGCCGCCAGGAACAGCGGGGCGGGGTAGAGCAGGTAGAGCACCCCAGCGGCTAGGGCGGCCCTCCCCCGGGGGAACAGCCGCTGGGCAATGGCCCACACCAGCACGGCAGAACCCGCCATATACAGGGCGTTGAGCACCTGGAGGGCCAGATATCCCTCCCCGAACAGGCGGATGACAGCGCTCTCATACACCACGAAGGCGGTCTGATAGGCCCAGTTGTAGAAGTAGCAGGTGTCCAGGTACAAATAGTCGTGGCTGCCCTGGGCCAGCTGGCAGGCGGCGGTGTACATGGTCTGGAAGTCCTGTACCGGCTGTGCCCCCACCAGCAGGATCACCGCCAGGGCGCAGAAAAAGCGCACCAGGAAGATGGCCCAGGGGATCCAGCGGCCCTGGGGGAGAAAGCGGATCAGCAGCACCGCCGCGGCGGCGGTGACCGCCAGGGAGAGCAGGGAGGACCACTGCCCCCGCTGGCCCAGGAAGAGCAGGTTCTGCAGGACGATGAGGGCGCAGAAGGCCACGGCGCACAGGGTGCACAGCCGGTCCAGCACGGCTCCGGTCTTGGGCATGGAAAAACCTCCTTTGCAGGGGGAGGGGATCAGCCCTCCTCCACCACGCTGACGGTGTCCAGGTCGTAGGCGGCGAAAAGCCGCAGCACCTCCGGGGTGATCTCCTCGCCGCTGACGGCGATGGGGACGGCGGGGGGGCAGGAGACGGTGAGATCGGCGCATACCCGCCCCAGCGCCTGGGCGGCGGGGACGCGTTCGCTGCGGGCGAAGGCCCCATGCCGGATGGTCATCCGCCGCCGGGGCGCGGGGAGGCGGGGGAGGGACAGCTCCGGCAGCGGAGCGCGGGGGGACAGGTCCAGATCAGCCCACCAGGCGAGCTTGCGCACCTCCGGCAGGTTTTCCGGCGTGACCATGAGCACCACGGCGTCCAGGTCGGCAAACTCGCACTCGATGTCCGCCTGCCGCAGCAGGCCGGCCAGCTCGGTGCCGGTATATCCCCGGCGGCAGCCGGACAGAACGATCTTCAGCGGGTCAGAGGGGAGCACCTGCCACCCGGCCCGGGAGAGCTGCTCCCGCAGCTGCTCCACCTGGGGGAGGAAAGCGGCCAGGCGGCCTGGATAGTCCTCACTGAGATAGCGGTTGCACAGGTCCAGGGACTGGAGGATGAGATAGGAAGGGCTGGAGGAGCCGAACAGGGCCATGGCGGATTTGGCCCACCGGCCCACCTGCGCCTCCGCTTCACGGCTGAGGTGGAGATAGGCCCCTCCGGTGAGCACCGGCAGGGTCTTGTGGGCGGAGTCGCAGCACATGGCGGCCCCCAGGTCCATAGGGTGCCGGGAGGGGGAGAGAAATTTCAGGTAGGCCCCGTGGGCGTTGTCCACCAGCAGGGGGACGCCGTGCGCCCGGCACACCGCCGCGATGGCGGCCAGGTCGGGGCTGCCGCCCAGATAGTCGGGGGCGGTGAGGTACACCGCGAAGGGGCGCTCGTGCCGGATGGCGCCGTCCACCTGTTCCGGAGAGACGGGGCAGGAGCACAGGGAGCGCCGGTCCCCCTCCGGCATCAGCCAGGCCACATCCAGGTCCAGCAGGGCGCAGGCGGAGACGAAGGCGCGGTGGACATTCCGGGCGGCCAGAAGCCGCGCCCGCCCCTCCCGGGGGCCGTAGCCCAGCAGCGCCAGGCGCAGCATGGCCCGGATGCACTGGGAGGAGCCCTCAGTGGAGTAGAGGGTGCGCCCCGCCCCGAAGAGGGCGGCGGCGTTCGCCTCGCTGCGGGCGATGATCCCCTCCGGGTGATACAGGTCGTCCGCCCCCTCGATCTCGGTGATGTCCAGAGGCTCGCAGCCCAGAAGGGGGACGCCCTTGTGCCCCGGCATGTGCAGGCGCAGGGTCCCGGAGTGGCGGTAGGCCTGGACGAAGTCGCAGATGGGAGTGTCCAAGGTCAGCGCTCCTCGCTCCGGGCCACCTGCATCATGATGGCGCACTCCATGCGCTTGCGGAACAGGCGGCAGCCCTGTTCGTAGATGCCCCGGATGGACCCCGAGGCGTGGTAGGCGTTGGCGGGACATCCCCCGGAGCAGTACAGCTTGGCCCAGCAGTCCTGGCACTCCGGCCGGGCGTAGGCGTTGCACAGCTTGAAGTCATCCCGCACCGCCGTATTGGTGACCCCGTCCCACACATTGCCCAGGAGATAGGCCGGGTCATTGACGAACTGGTGGCAGGGGTACAGGTCCCCCCAGGGGGTGACCGCCATGTACTCGGTGCCGCTGCCGCAGCCCGAGATGCGTTTGTAGATGCAGGGGCCGTGGGTCAGGTCCACCATGTAGTGGTAGAAGGTGAAGCCGCGGCCCTCCTTCTCCCGGCGGAGCATCTCCCTGGCCAGCAGCTCGTACTGCGCAAACAGCACGGGCATGTCCTCCTCAGTGAGAGCGCAGGGGTCGTCGGGAGCGCACACCACCGGCTCCATGGACAGCTGGGTGAAGCCCAGGTCCGCCATGTGGAGGATATCGTTGGTGAAGTCGGTGTTATAGTGGGTGAAGGTCCCCCGGATGTAGTAGTCCCGATCGCCCCGGGCCCTGGCGAATTTCTGGAACTTGGGGACGATGACATCGTAGCTGCCATGACCGGCGTAGTCCTTCCGGAAACGGTCGTGGACCTCCCGCCGGCCGTCCAGGCTCATGACCACATTGTGCATCTCCCGGTTGGCAAAGTCGATGACCTCGTCATCCACCAGCACCCCGTTGGTGGTGAGGGTGAAGCGGAAATGCTTGTGGTGCTCCGCCTCCAGGCTCCGGGCGTAGGAGACGATGTCCTTCACCACCTGCCAGTTCATCAGGGGCTCCCCCCCGAAGAAGTCCACCTCCAGGTTGGTGCGCTCTCCCGAGTGGGCCACCAGAAAGTCGATGGCCTGCTTACCCACCTCGAGGGACATCAGCGCCCGATCCCCGTGGAACTTCCCCTGGCTGGCGAAGCAGTAGGAGCAGTTGAGGTTGCAGGTGTGGGCCACATGGAGGCACAGGGCCTTCACCACCGTGCTGCGGGCCTTGAAGTCAAAGGCCAGGGGCTGAAAGGTGTCCGGGGTGTAGAGCTTCCCGGCGTCCTTCAGTGCCTGGACATCGTCCAGGCACTGCTCCAGCTCCTCCCGGGTGACATCGCTCCGGCCGCTGTATTTCTCCAGCATGGCGGCGATGATCTCCTCCCTGCTGTAGTCGGGAAAGAGGGCGATGATGTCGTATGCCACCTCGTCCACCGAGTGGACGGCGCCGCTGCAGGTGTCCAGAACGATGTGATAGCCGTTGAGTTCATATTGATGTACCATGGTTACCCCCATAAAAAAGGGGCTTTCGCATAAACATGATGCGCAAGCCCCTTGTCTGAGTTGCAGATTTTGCCAGGGCAGCTTCCGCCGCCGGGAGAGATCACTCCTGGGTCTGGTTCTCGCACTGCTGATTGACCACGCCGCAGGAAGTCTTGCAGGCGGACTGGCAGGAAGTCTGGCACTCGCCGCAGCCGCCGGTGACGACAGTCTGGTTGAGATCGCGGGTCTCGATGGTCTTGATTCGATTCATAACGATACCTCCTGAAAATTGAGACGGCCCGAAACCGGGCGGTCATATAGTCAAGTCATTATACCCCATGGCGGGAGAATAATCAAGCGTTTGGCGCGGATTTCTTCCTGCTCTGGCGCGGTCATCCCGCCAGAGCGGACAGGGCCGCCCGGTCGGTCAGGCGCACCGTCCCCCGGGAGAGGGACACCATCCCCTCCGACTGGAAGTACTTCAGCATCCGGGTGACCACCTCCCGGGCAGAGCCCAGGTGGCGGGCGATGCGCTCGTGAGTGATGGAGAGATCGTCGGTGCCCTGGATGGCGCTCTCCTCCAGGAGGAAGGCGGCCAGACGGCTGTCGAACCGGCGGAAGAGGATCTGGTCCAGCAGCCACATCACCTCGGAGAAGCGGCCGGAGAGGAGCTGGTTGGTGAAGTTGGCAAGGGGGGCGGAGCGCTCCATCAGCTGCTGATACACCATCGGGGGGACGACCCACAGCAGAGAGTCCTCCTCCGCCTCCACATGGATGTCAAAGGACAGCTGGGAGAACATGCACGCCCCGGAGAACAGGCAGATGTCCCGGGAGAACAGGCGGTAGAGGGTGACCTCCTTCCCCTCGTCGGAGAGGATGAAGGCCCGCAGCTGTCCGGCGCGGACCAGAAACAGTCCCACGCAGTCGGCGCTGCCGCTGTGGAGCAGAGTGCCCCTGGAGACCGTGCGGGAGGCAGCGGAGGCGGAAATCAGCTCCCGCTGCTGCGGGGCGAGCTGATCCCAGACAGGGAAAAACTGGTCGATGGTCATGGAGCGGTCTCCTTTCCCGGCGTGATGCCCGCAATATAGAGCGGCCTGTGGGTATTATAACAGAGACCGTGTCAAAATGCAAAAATCTTCGTCAGGGTGACCTTGTCACAGTAGAAAGGGAGAAGATGAGGTAAAGTAAAGACAACGGAAACGCCGGAGAAAAATTTTCGTTCCAGCGGACCTTTGGCGCGATACCGGACGAGATTTGTGATATAATAGAAAAGCCAAAGCGCGGTGCTCCGCGGGAGGCCGCCGCGACAGAAGAAAGGAGCGACAGATATGTCTGCCATGACCATCAACAGCATCAATTTTGAGACCGAGGTTCTCCAGTCCGACCGCCCGGTGCTGGTGGATTTCTGGGCCAGCTGGTGCGGCCCCTGCCGTATGGTGGCCCCCATTGTGGAGGAGATCGCCCAGGAGCACCCCGAGTTCAAGGTGGGCAAGGTGAATGTGGATGAGGAGCCCCAGCTGGCCAGTCAGTTCGGGATCATGAGCATTCCCACCCTGCTGGTATTCAAGGACGGAAAGCTGGCCAAGCAGATGGTGGGCGCCCGCCCCAAGGCCGATATTGTGGCCATGATGGAATAAGAATGCGGATATGAACGCCGCCCGCCCGGAGTATCTCCGGGCGGGCGGCGCTTCGTCTTTGCCAGTCACGAGACTTCCCGGCAGAAGGGGGTGGCCCGGCGGTAGATGAACAGGGAGACGGCGGCGGAGAGCACCTCGGTGATCCAAAAGGCGTGCCAGACCCCGTCGGGGCCCAGGGGCCGGCTGAGCAGCCAGGCGATGGGCAGGATGAACACGGTGTACCGGCACAGGGCGATGACCAGGGAGGCGGTGCCCTTCCCCAGCCCCTCCAGGGCGCCGGAGGCGGTGACGGACACCCCGGAGATGAGGAAGCCCAGCGAGATGATGCGCAGGGCCCGGGCACCCTGGGCCACGGTATCCGGGTTGTCGGTGAACAGCCCCAGCAGCCGGCCGGGGATGGCCAGGGAGAGCACGGTGCCCGCCAGCATCACGCCCAGGATCAGCAGCAGGGAGGTGCGGAAGATGCTCCGTACCCGGCGGTACTCCCCGGCGCCGTAGTTGTAGCCCATGAGGGGGCGGATGCCCTGGACGATGCCGTTGGCAGTGAGGTAGAGGAAGGTCTGCAGCTTGTAATACGCCCCCAGGATGAGGACATAGGACTGGGAAAAGGCGGCCAGGATGCCGTTGAGGCAGGAGATGAGCAGGGAGGGGAGGGCCAGATTCAGCGCGGCGGGGACGCCCACCCCATACATACGGCGCAGCAGCTCACCCTCTGGCCGCAGGCCCCGGAAGGGCAGGGCCATGGGCAGCCCGCCGGTCCGCCAGACGACGAGGTAGAGCGCCAGGGTGAGGGTCTGCCCCAGACCGGTGGCCACGGCGGCCCCCTCGATGCCCCAGGCGGGGAAGGGGCCGATGCCGAAGATGAGCAAGGGGTCCAGCACGATGTTGGCCACACAGCCGGCCAGCATGCACAGCATGGTCACCGTCATCTTCCCCACCGCCTGAAAGATCTTCTCAAAGGCCAGGGACAGGCCGATGGGAATGCAGAAGAGAAACACGATGTTGGAGTAGCGCAGTCCCAGGCTGAGGACGGCCTCTGAATCGGTGAACAGGGACAAAAACCAGGGCATGCACACCAGACAGCCGATCATGAGGACCAGACCGTGGAGGGCGTTGAACAGGATGCCCAGACTGGCGGCCCGGCCCGCCCGGCCGGGCTGCTCCGCCCCCAGGAAAAAGGCGATCACTGCGTTCATCCCGATGCCGAAGCCGATGGTGACGGCGTTGACCAGGTTCTGAACCGGGTAGACCAGGGAGAGGGCGGTCATGGCGTCCTCGCTGATCTGGGCCACGAAATAGCTGTCCACGATGTTGTACAGCGAGTTGACCAGCATGGACAAGGTCATGGGCAGCGCCATAGTGAGCACCAGAGGGAGGATGGGGCGCTGCTTCATCTGGATCTGATCCATAGGGAGGACTCCTTTGCGGTAAGAATGAGGAAGGACACAAAAAAACGCCGCGGGACCGATTGAGGCGGTCCCGTGGCGAAAAAAAGCGGAGCTTTGAAAAATCCACGCAGCCGGTGGGCTGTTTTATGGCACTATGATACCGCTGGCGGAGGAAAATGTCAACCCCGCTGCGGAAGGGGAGGCCTTCAGAGAATATGCTCCGTCGTGTTATCCGGGAAAAGGCGGGAACAAGAGCACAGCTTGACAAACACAAGACTATCCGAAATGTAATTTTCGACAATTATAGTCCTAAAAGTATTCGAGCGAAGCAAGTAAGGACAGGACTTATGCCCCCGCCGTCACACCCACACAAAATGTTCTTTCCCGGCGCCCAGTTCGAAATGATATTTGGCAATGCCCAGGTCGATCTTTGCATAGAACCCCATGCCAGCTTTTGCAGATACTCTGTCTTCCGTCAGCGTGAACATGAATTTCTGCTGATTCATTGCCGTGGGCGCCAGCAGAGCGGCCTCCACACCGTTCCGGAACCAGTCAGGCGGCGTCCCGTCAGTCCTGGACACCGCATCGGCGGGTTTGGACTTGTGGGGAACGCCCGGATGCTCGCCGTACCCCACGGCAATGACAATGCACAGCTTTTCTCCGCTGTCAATGGTGAAGGCGGTCCGGACCTTGCGGTAAGTCATGGCCACCCAGCAGGTGTTCAGCCCCAGCTGCTGCGCTTTCAATACCAGCCGTTCCCCATAGTAGCCGCACATCTCGTCCAGCATGCCGTCCTTCCGGCCGATCATGGCGATGTAGCTGGTGACGCCGCGGAATTTTCCATAGCGCGCCATAAAGCCGTCGAAGGCCCTGGGCTCGTTGGTCACAAGCTGGATGTGCAGTCCGCTTTCCCGGTTGCACGCACCGATCTCCGCCTGCAGGGCGGCAATCACCTCTGTGCTCAGCGGCTTGTTCTGATACTGGCGCACGCTGTGGCGCGCCCGCATGGCTTCCATTTGATCCATATCGAGTTCCTCCCTGTCAGCGGCCGTTTCCGCTCCGGTCCGGCAATTGCTCCATGATGACTTTCGCGTGGGTGAGCATTTGGAGCAGCTGGTCCATCGCCTGCGCATCTGCGTCGAAATAGTAGTAGTTTTTTGTGCCCTCTCTGCGTACCTTTAAAAGGCCCGCGTCCTTGAGAATCTGGATGTGGTGGGACACAGCGGGACGGGAGAGATGGGTCTTTTCTGTGATGGCTCCGACCCGGACGCCGCCGCATTCGTTCATCCGCATCATCTCCAGGATCAGGTGCTGCCGGTTCTCGTCGCCCAGGGCCAGCAGGATCCGGCGGCAGCGCTCGAATTCCTCCGCCAGGCCGGCGATCTCTCTCTGGTGGTCAGACATGGCCGCACCTCCATTTGGTTTATCAGCTTAAACTATTATACCATTCAATTTTTTCGACGCCACATTGGGAAAGAAAATCGAGACGATTGAACGCACCCCGCCCATCAGACCATACCAAGAGGTCTGATGGGCGGGGTGCGGATGTGTATCTCAACAGGGACCGGCTCCGCCGGCATCCGATTTTGACAGCGGCTTGGTGGGATGCGGCGGATCTGCGCGTGTTTCCTCAGCGGGCGCTGAAGTTTCGGTGGAGCAGCTCATGCTCCCGGCCGCGGATCAGGGTGCTCCACAGCACCTGCATGGATTCATTTTCCTGAGAGCTTCTCACCGGACTGGCCTCGTCCGCCTGGTACAGCCCCTGGCTGCGCTGGTCCCGGTTCTGATAGCGGATGTACTCGTCGGTGGGCTGTCCGCCGCCCATGACACAGCCGCCGGGGCAGGCCATGACCTCGATCAGGTCCAGCTCCTCCTCCCCGGACTGGACACGGCGGAGCAGCTCCGCCGCATTGCCCAGGCCGCTGACCACCGCGACGCGTACCGTCCGGTCCCCGGCCTGGATGGCGGCGCGCTTGATGCCCGCCGGCCCCCGGACGCCGGCATCCCGGATCCACTGGATGTCCTGATACCCCAGCTTGGGGCCCAGATAGCGCAGCACCGCCTCGGTCACGCCTCCGGTGGCGCCGAAGATGGTTCCGCCGCCGGAGCCGCCGGAGAAGGGGGCGTCCGCCTGGGCGGGGGTGCAGTGCTCCATGGTCAGTCCGGCGTCCGTCAGCATGTCCAGGAGCTCCGAGGTGGTCAGGGAGCAGGTCACATCCTGAACCCCTTCGGTGGTGGACTCGGGGCGCAGGATCTCCGCCTTTTTGGCGGTACACGGCATGATAGACACCACCGCCAGCTTCTTCCCGCAGCGGTGCTCCGGCTGACGGTACCAGGCCTGAATCACAGCGCCCAGCATCTGCTGGGGGGAGCGGCAGGTGGAGATGTTGGGGGCGAATTGCGGCCAGTTCTCCTCGCAGTATTTCACCCATGCCGGACAGCAGCTGGTGAGCAGGGGCAGCGGCCCCCCGGCGGCCAGCCGCTCCAGGAACTCGTTGGCCTCCTCCACCACGGTCAGGTCCGCGCTGTACACCGTGTCGTATACCTTGTCAAAGCCCAGGGCCTTCAGCGCGCCGATCAGCCGGGGCATGGAGTTTTTGCCCTTGGGGAAGCCGAGACAGCCGCCCACCCCCACCCGGACGGAGGGCGCCACCTGGGCCACCACCAGGGTGTCGGGGTCCGCGATGGCCTCCCGCACCCGGTCCACATCGGTCTTGATCCGCAGCGCCCCGGTGGGGCAGGCCGCGTGACACTGGCCGCAGCCCACGCAGCGGGAGTCCTTCAGGGTGCCTGCCGCCGCCATGACACGGGTGACCCCGTCCACGGTGCGGATCTCCAGGGCGCCGATCCCCTGGACCCCGGCGCAGCGGCGGACGCATTCTCCGCACAGGATACACTTCTCCGGGTCGATGACCACGCAGTCGGAGCTGCGGTCGGCGGGCAGCTCCAGATACAGGTCGGAGTTGTAATAGCGCTCCTCGATATGGCAGTCGCGGTTCTTATAGATGTTGCACAGCAGACACCGTAGCTGGTAGGAGCCCATATAGCTGTCGCAGCCGTTGTCGCTGCTGGTGAGGATGTTGGCGTTGGATTCGGTCCAGCCGTAGTCCGGCGCGCCCGCCTCCGGATACCACCAGCCGAAGTCGCAGTTGATGACCCTGGGGTCCATATCCGGCTCCAGCTTTGCCTTCTGGGTGATGCGGCCCCGGAAGGTGCGGATATAGACCCAGTCGCCCTCCTGGATCCCGTTGGCCGCGGCGGTGTCCGGGTGCATGCGTACCAGGGGGAAGGGATACTGGCGGCGCAGGGAGCGGATCTGCCGGTTGTTGGTGATGAAATACTGCATCCGCCGCCCGCCAGTGGTGAGAATATAGGGGAACTCCCGGCTCAGATCGGGCCGGCTGACCGGGGTCACCGGCGGCTCCACCCAGCTGGGGAGGGGATCTCCGCCAACCGCCTCCATCTCCTTGGAAAAGAACTCAAACTTCCCGGTGGGGGTGGGGAAGCCGCCCCGGAGCTTGTAGTTGTAGTACCGGCGCTGGGGGACATAGTAGCCCTTTTCCTTCAGCTGATCGAAGGTCACCCCCTCCAGTTCGGGGAAGCTGCCGGCCATCTCGGCGATCTGCATGTCCAGAAGCTCCTTCTGGCTGTCCGCGCCGTAGCTGAGTCCCATCCGCTTCAGGATCTCGATGAAGACCTCCTCGTCCGGCCGGCATTCTCCCACCTGCGCCACCTTCTGCTGGCAGAGGATGGCGTGCTCGCTGAACTCCGGCATACAGAACACGCAGTCCAGCTCGGGCCACATGGCGGCGGGGAGAACGATGTCCGCCAGCTCCGCGGTGGGGGTCATGAAGAAGTCCATATAGGTGAAGAACTCGATGTCGTTCAGACACTCGTACACCCGTTTGCTGTCCGGCAGGGAGACGATGGAGTTGTTGGCGAAGGACAGCATGGCCCGGACCTTCAGCGGCCGTTCCGTCCGGATGGTGTCCAGAACCTGGTGGGGGTGGGCATAGGGCTTCAGCGCACGGTAGGGGTAGTAGTTGATGAGGTTGGGATCGGGCGCCCGGGGGTCCCGCTTGGTGGGGACGATGTGCTTGCTCTCCACAAAGCCGCCGGGCACATCGTAATTGCCGGTGATGGCGGGAATCATATAGATGGCGCGGCAGGTCTGGGTGGCGTTGAAGCTCTGCTCAAAGGCGCAGCCCCACTCCAGCCCCATGGGCTTTACCGTCGCCATCATCCGGGCCGCCTGGACGATCTGCTCCCTGGGGACCCAGGTGATCTGGGAGACCCGGTCCAGGTCATACTCCGCGCAGCGCTGCTTCAGCGCCTCAAAGCCATAGGTCCAGTTGTCCACGAACTCGTGGTCGTACAGGTCCTCCTGGATGATCACATTCAGGATCCCCAGGGCCAGGGCCCCGTCGGTGCCCGGCCGCAGCCGAAGCCACAGGTCCGCGTGGGCCGCCAGCTCGGTCTTCTGCGGGTCGATGACGATGAATTTGCTCCCGTGGCGGGCACACCGCTTGGGGTGCCACTGCAGTTCGCCGTCCGCGCCGCTGACGGTGGGATTGGCGCCCCACGCCACGATGCAGCGAGGCATCTGCTCGCCGTAATAGTCCACGCAGGAATAGGTGCCGGAGGTGGAAAACCCGGCGTTTTTCCTGGGGCCCAGGCAGATCAGAGCGCCCGCGGAGGTGATGTTGGGCGTCCCCAGCGCCTGGGTGAAGCGCCACAGATAGGGCACCAGGTGGCGGCCGGTGCCGGTGATGGCGGAGATGCAGGCGGGACCGTAGTCCCGGCGCAGCTGGGTCAGTTTATCGGCGATGGTGTCCAGCGCCTCGTCCCAGGTGATGCGCTCCCACTTCCCGCTGCCCCGGGGGCCGATCCGGCGCATGGGATATTTCAGACGGTCGGGGTGATACATTTGCTCGATGATGGTCATCCCTTTTTCGCAGGCATGCCCCTGATTCAGCGGTGCGTCCGGGTCGGGGCGCACCTTGACCACTTTGCCGTCCTCCACCGTGAGGATATGGATGCAGCCGCCGTGGCACCCACGGCATGCCGCGCGAAACTCTCCGGCTTTCAGTTCCATATGCGATCCACTCCTGTCCAAGCCATGCTTGCTTTTTTCTGTCGCCTCCAGTATAATCAATCAAAGATTATAGGTAAAGTCGATTTTATCGATGGAGGAGATAGATCTGGTCTATGGATGAACGGAGCTTTTCCACAAATTTGGAATATTACAAGAGCTTTTACTATGTGGTCAAATATGGAACCATCACGGCGGCCGCGGACTGCCTGTGTCTGACGCAGCCCACCGTCACCAGCGCCATCCAGAAGCTGGAGGAGCAGCTGGGCTGCACGCTGTTTCTGCGGACCAAGCGTGGGATGACCCTCACGGCGGAGGGAAAGATCCTGTGGGACCGGGTGGAGCCCGCCTGTCAGCTGCTTTTGTCTGCGGAGCGGGAGCTGGCCGCGGCCCAGAAGCTGGACGGAGGCAATCTGAGCATCGCCTCCACCGAGATGAGCTTCCGCACCTATGTGCTGCCCGCCATGGAGCGCTTCACCCGGGATCACCCCAATGTGAAGGTGCGCTTCCGCAACGCGCCCCTGTCCGACAAAATCCTGGATATGATCCGCAACGGGGAAATTGACCTGGCCATCCTCCACGCCCCCTTCCAGGCCGGAGAACATCTGCAGACCAGGCTGATCGGCACCATTGAGGAGTGCTTTGTGGCGGGGCCGAAATACGCCTTTCTGGCGGATGCGCCCCGCCCGGTGCCGGAGCTCCTGCAATATCCGTTTGTGTCCGTCCCCGAGGGCTCGTCTACCAAGCAGTATGTCAGCGGCATTTTTCAGCGGTATGGCCTGGACTATGAGCCGGAGATGGAGGTCACCACCAGCGAACTGGTCATCCAGGCGGTGAAGCACAACCTGGGCCTGGCCATGCTCCCCTGGCAGCGGATCCGGAAGGATGTGGACCGGGGCGAGCTGTTCCGCATCGACATCGGCGGCCCGCCCATGGAGCGAAAGGCCTACCTCATCACCCACGGGGAAATTCCGCTGGGACCGGCCGCCCGGGCCTTTGTGGACCAATACCTGCCCGCCCCGCCGGAGCGGGAGGAGAAAGCGGCCCCAAAGGGATAAAAGCGCGGCCGGTGCGGCCCGCATCCGGCTTTGAGGAGCGGCATTCGCCTGGGGAAGACAGACGCGGTTTCCAGAGGAACCCAGTTCAGATCTGCATATCCCACCATTTCCTGCGGATACTATCTTTTGTTTCCAAGAATCTACCGTGGGAGGAATTATCTATGAAAGCCACTGGAATCGTGCGCCGCATCGACGATCTGGGGCGCGTTGTCATCCCCAAGGAGATCCGCCGCACCATGCGTATCCGTGACGGCGACCCGCTGGAGATCTTCACAGACAAAGAGGGCGGCGTGATCTTTAAAAAGTATTCCCTGCTGGGCGGGCTGGCGGACTTCGCCGGCCAGATGTGCGAGACCATGAGCAAGACCACCGGGCAGATCACGGTGATCACGGACCGGGACAGCTGCATCGCCGCGGCGGGCCTGCCCCGGCGGGAGCTGGCGGACAAGCGCATCTCCTCTGAACTGGAGGGGGTGATGGAGGGCCGGCAGATCTACCAGCACGCCGCCGGCGGCGCCTTTCTCCCCGTGGCGTCGGACAGCGACAAATATGTCATCGGGACGGCGGCCCCCATCCTCAGCGAGGGGGATGTGATGGGATGTGTGCTGTTTGTGGGCACCAAGGAGGGACTGGAGACCAGCGAGGTGGACTATAAGCTGGCACAGACGGTATCCGGCTTTCTGGGCCGGCACATGGAGAGCTGAACAGACGGGGACACAGGCGCCGCGGCAGAGGCCGCGGCGCCTGCGCTGTATATCCCTTGATTGACAAGGGGCGCCCGGAGCGGTAAGATAGAGACATCAACGACCGGGGAGGGACCGCCATGGAGACGGCGCAGGAGACCTTGCAGAGATGGATCGACGAAAGCAGCAACATCGTGTTCTTTGGGGGCGCGGGGGTATCCACTGAGAGCGGGATCCCCGATTTCCGCAGCGTGGACGGGCTGTACAACCAGCAGTACAAGTATCCGCCGGAGACCATCCTCAGCCACGATTTTTTTGAGGAGCAGCCGGAGGAGTTTTTCCGCTTCTACCGGGCGAAGATGCTCTGCCTGGACGCAAAGCCCAACGCCGCCCACGAGAAGCTGGCCCAGCTGGAACGGGCGGGGAAGCTGCGGGCGGTGATCACCCAGAACATCGACGGGCTGCACCAGGCGGCGGGGAGCCGAAGAGTGCTGGAGCTGCACGGCACCGTCCACCAGAACGACTGCCAGAAGTGTGGCCGGACCTTTTCCGCCCAGGACATCCTCCACAGCGCCGGGGTGCCCCGCTGCCCCTGCGGGGGGATCATCAAGCCCCGGGTGGTGCTCTACGGCGAGGCGCTGGACCAGATGGTGCTGGCCGAGTCGGTGGACGCTATCTGTCAGGCGGAGATGCTCATCATCGGGGGCACCTCCCTGGCGGTGTATCCCGCGGCGGGGCTGATCGATTACTACCGGGGGAAGAAGCTGGTGCTTATCAACAAGAGCCGTACCCCCTATGACGACCAGGCCGACCTGATCATCCAGGCGCCCATCGGCCAGGTGCTGGGCGCCATTCAGGTGAAAGAGTGAGACAGACAGAAGACAGGGAGCGCCCGCGGCCACGGCCGCGGGCGCTCCCTGTTCTTTTATGGGAGGGGCCGGCTCAGGCGAACCAGCCGCCGCTGTGCTCCCGGGCCTCCAGCACCTCCAGCGCAGAGACCAGCATCTGGGCGGCGTCTCCCCGGGTGACCGTCTCCTCCAGGACCAGGGCGCCGGCGGCGTCGGTGTCCAGGACCCCGACGGTCTCCAGGTTCACCGCCGACTGATAGGCCCAGGTGGGGGCGCTGCCGCTGTCGGCATAGGCCGCAGTCTCCACGGAAACATCGGACACCTTTAGGGCGCGGTCAAGGATGACCGCGGCCTCCGCCCGGGTGATGGAGGCGTCGGGCTGGAAGACCACATCTCCCTCCGGGGTGAGCTGGCCGCCCACCAGTCCCGTCTGAAGAGCGGAGGCGGCGTACCCCTTGGCCCAGGTGGGGATGGTATCGTCGTCGGCGAAGCCGGTGAGAGATACATCCTCCAGGGGCTCATCGCCGGTGACACCCATCACCAGGGAGAGAAATTCCGCCCGGCTGACCTGGCTGTCCGGCTGGAAGAAATATTGCCCGCCCAGCTGCTGCCCCACGAACAGCCCCTCCTCCGCAAGCCGCAGGGCCGCGTTGTAGGCGGGGTGGCCGTCCATGTCGGCGTAGGTGACGGCGGTGTCCGGCTTCTGGATGCGCAGGGTCACCTGGGCCTCGGGGGAGGTGTTGCCCACCTCGTCCACTGCCACATAGGTGAAGGAGTCCTTGCCGGTCTTCCCCTCGTAGGGGGTGTAGACGAAGGTGCCGGTGCCGTCCTCACTGAGGGTCACTGAGCCCCGGGCGGGCTTATCCACCAGGCGGAAGGTGAGCAGGTCCCCGTCGGGGTCCATGGCGTCAAATTCACCGGTGTAGGCCACATCCCGGTAGGTGGTGAAGGTGAGATTCTCAGCGATGGGCGCCAGGTTCTCCTCGGCGAGCAGATACAGGTCCACCGCCACCGTTTCCCCGGCGGTGCCGTCGGAGAACAGGGGGGAGAAGGTGAACATGGCGTGGCCCTCGCCGCCGGCGTCGGCGGCCAGAAAGCGCAGCCCGGAGATGGCGCTCATGGCGATGGAGTCTCCCACGCTCAGCGGGGTGTTGCCCATGGCCAGGGTGCCGGCGGTCTCGTCGGGCAGCTGCGCGATCACAATGGAATCCAGGGTCACCTTGCTGCCGGTGGAGAGAACGAAGTCCTCCTGGGAAAAGGAGATGGGCTGGGCGGACAGGCCGTTTTTGGAAAAGGCCGCCACGGTGGGAGTCTCTTCACTGCCGCTGCCGCCCCAGCCGAACAGGGCGGCGCCGGGGGTGGCAAACACGATGGCCAGGGCCAGCGTCAGGGTAAGCGCGGTGAGGGAACGATACTGTTTCAAGGCGGATTCCTCCTCTGTCATTGGTTGCAGCGGTAGTATCTGCCCAAAGGGGAAAAATATGCGGGACGGCATCGCCGTCCCGCATTCATTAAAAGACAGAGAGAACAAAGTCAGGGAGATGAGGCAGAGGCAGTGCCGTGCTTTAGCCAGCTGGGAAGCTCCCTGGCGTGGATGCCCGAGACCAGTCCCACCGCCAGGTACATGGTGAGGATGGAGGAGCCGCCGTAGCTGAAGAAGGGGAGGGTGATGCCGATCACCGGGGCCACATACAGGCACATGCCCACATTCAGCGCGGTCTGGGCCAGCAGCATGGTGCCCACCCCCACCGCCACCAGGAGGGAGAAGCCGTCCCCCGCCCGCAGGCCCACCCAGAAGCAGCGCAGGATGATGGCGGTGAGCAGCAGCAGCACGGCGCAGCAGCCCACCAGCCCCAGCTCCTCGCCGCAGACGGCGAAGATGAAGTCGGTGTGCCGGGCGGGGAGGGAGCCGCTGGCGGCGCTCTGGGTCTGGGTCCCGTTGAGATAGCCCTGGCCGGTGAGCTGCCCCGAGCCGATGGCCAGCAGGGAGCGGCTCTGATGCCAGCCGATGTCCAGAGGGTCCAGGTCGTGGTCGAACAGCACCCGGAAGCGCATGATGCGGTAGTCGGTCCACAGAGAGGTGTTGGGGAGCACGAAGTTCCACAGCAATACCGCCGCGGCGATGAGCCCCCCGCCCACTGTGAGGAACCACCATTTGCTCACCCGGCCGGCCCAGGTCATGCCGACAAAGATCAGACAGTAGATGGTCACCATGCCCAGATCGCCCGAGACCAGGAAGATCAGCGCCCCCATGAACAGCACATGCCCGGCCAGAAAAGCCACGGAGGAAAGGGAGCTGACGCCCTGGCGGCTCTCCTGCAGCCAGATGAGCTGCTTGGCCAGCAGAAGGATGAACACCAGCTTGACAAACTCGGCGGGCTGGACATTGAACGGGACGCCGGGAATGGACAGCCAGCTGCGGTTGCCGGTGTCGTCGGCCACCCCCAGAGGGGTGCGCAGCAACAGGATGAACACCACCGACAGGCCGAAGAGCCACTTCCACTTGGTCATGATGAGGTTCAGATCCAGGTGGGTGAGGATGAAGTAGCAGACGATCCCCAAAAAGGCGCCGGCCAGCTGGGTGATGAAGGCACGGTGGAGGCCGGTGTCATACCGGGTGGCGGAGAAGATCAGCGCCGCGCCGAACAGGGTGGCGATGAGACACAGCGCCAGCAGCACCAGATCCGCTTTTTTGATGAGATCCCAAAGGTTGGAACGCACCGGCTCTGCCACCTCCGTTCGGACAGGATGAAACAGCAGTATTTTATCACAAAGAGCAGGAAAGGAAAACAAATTTTCCGTGAATTTCAAAATGATGTGGAGTTTCTGCCCGCCAAGTGGTACAATAGTGCAGCAAACGGCGTGAAAAGGAGGTGGGAGCGGTGGAATTTGTCAGCGAAAGTGAGGCCGAGACCGAGGCGCTGGGCGCCCGCCTGGCCCGGGTGCTGAAGCCCGGCGCGGTGGTGGCCTTCACCGGCGACCTGGGGGCGGGAAAGACCGCCTTCACCCGGGGGCTGGCCCGGGGGCTGGGCGTCCCGGGGCGGGTGACCTCCCCCACCTTCACCATCGTGGACGAGCACGAGGGGGGGCGGCTGCCCCTGTTCCACTTCGACCTGTACCGTCTGAGCGGGCCGGAGGAGCTTTACGATATCGGGTGGGAGGACTATCTCGCCCGGGGCGGCGTGTGCGCCGTGGAGTGGAGCGAGCACATGGGCCAGGCCCTGGAGCCGGACGCGGTCCGGGTAGACATTTGCCGGGGAGACCATGAGGGGCAGCGCCGCATCACCATCGAGGGGGTGTCCCTTTGAAGATCTTAGCATTGGAGTCCTCGGCGGTGGCGGCCTCCGCCGCCCTGTGCGAGGACGAGCGGCTCATCGCCCAGACCTTTCAGCACAGCGGCCTGACCCACAGCCGCACCCTGCTCCCCATGGCGGCAGAGCTGCTGGAGCGCTGCGGTACTCCCCTGGGGGAGGTGGACCTCATCGCCGTGGCGGCGGGGCCGGGGTCTTTCACCGGGCTGCGCATCGGGGTGTCCACCGCCAAGGGGCTCGCCTGGCCGGAGGATAAGCCCTGCGCCGGGGTATCCACCCTGGAGGCCATGGCCTGGTCCCTGGTCCACACGGGGCTGACCATCGTGCCGGTGATGGACGCCCGCCGGGGGCAGGTGTACAACGCCCTGTTCGACAGCGACGGGGAGGGACTGCAACGCCTCTCTCCCGACCGGGCCATCGGGGCGGAGAAGCTGGCAGAGGAGCTGGCGGCGCTGAAGAAACCCATGGTCCTGGTGGGGGACGGCGCGCAGCTGTGCCTGCCCCTGTTCCGGGAGCGGGGACTGCCGGTGCGCCTGGCACCCCCCCACCTTTTGATGCAGAGCGCCTGGGGCGTGGCCCGTGGCGCTTTGGAGCTGGCCCGGCGGGGCGAGCTCACCGACGCGGCCGGCCTGGTCCCGGAGTACCACCGCCTGTCCCAGGCGGAGCGGGAGCGGCTGGCCAGAGAACAACAAGAACAAGGAAGAGAGGGAACCCCACATGAGTGAGAACAAGGTACACATTCTGGACCACCCCCTGCTGCAGCACAAGCTGACCATCCTGCGGGACGAGCGCACCGGCGTGAAGGAATTCCGGGAGATCGTGGCGGAGATCGCCACCCTGGAGTGCTATGAGGCCACCCGGGACCTGCCCCTGAAGGAGATCGAGGTGAAGACCCCGGTGGCCACCGGGACCTTCAAGACCCTGGCGGGAAAGAAGCTGGCCATCGTGCCCATCCTCCGGGCGGGCCTGGGGATGGTGGACGGCATCCTGAGCCTGATCCCCTCCGCCAAGGTGGGGCACATCGGCCTGTACCGGGATCCGGAGACCCTGGCCCCGGTGGAGTACTACTGCAAAATGCCCTCTGACATCGCCGAGCGGGATGTCATCGTGCTGGACCCCATGCTGGCCACCGGCGGCTCCGCCGTGGCGGCCATCCAGTTTTTGAAGAACTACGAGTGCAGGAGCATCAAGCTCATGAACATCCTGGCCGCGCCGGAGGGGATCCGGGCGGTGCAGGAGGCCCACCCTGATGTGGACATCTATGTGGCCGGAGTGGACGAGAAGCTCAACGACCACGGGTATATCGTCCCCGGCCTGGGGGACGCGGGGGACCGGATCTTCGGCACGAAGTGACGGCCCACCCGGGGGCGCCGGACCTGGCATGGGTCCGGCGCCTTTTGGCAGGGCGAAAGGGTCCGCAAAACCGAGAGGAGGCGCAGGATGGACAGAGAATATGACGCGGTGGTCATCGGCGGGGGACTGCTGGGCTGCTTTGCGGCCCGGGCGCTGTGCCGGCGGAAGCTGCGGGTGGCCCTGGTGGAACAGCGGGAGGATGTGTGCACCGGCATCAGCCGGGCCAACACCGCCATCGTCTATGCCGGGTATGACACCAAGCCGGGGACGCTGAAGACCCGGCTGTCGGTACAGGCCAACCGGGAGTTCGGCACCCTGTGCGGTCAGCTGGGTGTGCGGTTTCACCGGTGCGGCTCCCTGATGGTGGCTTTCGGGCCCCGGGGGCGGGAGAGCCTGACACGCAAGCTGGAGCAGGGGCGGATCAACGGCGTGGAGGGGCTGCGCCTGCTGCCCCGGGAGGAGGTGCTGGCGCTGGAGCCCGAGCCCGCCCTGTCCCCGGATGTGGAGGCGGCGCTGTGGTGCCCTCAGGTGGGGACGGTGGACCCCTGGGAACTGTGCCTGGCGGCGGCGGAGAATGCCGTGGACAACGGGGCGGAGCTGCTGCTGAATACCCGGGTCACCGGCCTGCGCCGGGAAGGGGAGGGCTATGCAGTGGAGACCGACCGGGGGTCCATCCGCTGCCGGGGGCTGGTGAACTGCACCGGCATCCGGGCGGACCAGATGGCGGAGCTGATTCACCGGCCCACCATCCGCATCGTGCCCACCAAAGGGGACTACTATGTTCTGGACACCGGGGCGGGGAAGAAGCTGCGCCATGTGATCTTCCACGAGCCGGAGGAGAAGGGCAAGGGGCTGACCATGGTGCCCACGGTGGACGGCAATGTGCTGCTGGGTCCCTCAGAGGAGGAGGCGGAGGACCGGGAGGACACCGCCACCCAGCGGGAGGGGCTGGAGTTCCTGCGTCGCCTGGCGGCCCGAGTGGCCCCGGGCATCCCTCTGGAGGAGACCATCCGCACCTTTGCCGCCATCCGCCCCAACCCCTATGAGGCGCTGGTGAACGGGGAGACGGGGGAGGTGACCCTCTCCCGGAAGAGCATCGGAGAGTTTATGGTGACCCAGGTGGAGGAGTGCCCCGGTATGGTGAGCATGATCGGGGTCAAGACGCCGGGGCTGACCTGCGCCGCCCTGCTGGGAGAGCACGCCGCCGGGCTGCTGCAGCCCTGGCTGGGGGATCCGCCGCCCAATCCGGAGTTCTGTCCCACGCGGCGGCGGCCGGTATACACCGCGGAACTGCCGCCGGAGGAGCTGGCCGCCCTGGTGAGACAGGACCCCGCCTATGGCCGGGTGGTGTGCCGCTGCCGCATGGTCACCGAGGGGGAGGTGCGGGACGCGCTTCGGCGCACGCCGGGGGCGGTGACTCTGGACGGGGTGAAATACCGCACCGGAGCGGGGATGGGCCGCTGCCAGGGCGGCGTATGTACCGAGCGGATCCTGGAGATCATGGCCCGGGAACTGGGGGCTTCCCCGGCGGAGATCGCCAAGGGACGGCGGGGCTCCTGGCTGGTAAAGGAGGGCGGAGATGGACCGGTATGACCTGATCGTGGTGGGGGGCGGCCCCGCGGGAATGGCGGCGGCGCTGGCCGCCTGGGAGAGCGGCTGCCGCCGGGTGCTGCTGGCGGAGCGGCAGGAGCGCCTGGGGGGCGTGCTGCCCCAGTGCGTCCACACAGGCTTTGGACTGCTGGAGTACGGGGAGGAGTTCACCGGGCCGGAGTACGCCGCCCGGCAGATCGCACGGCTGTCCGCCACGGGGGTGGAGGTGCGCACCGACACCACGGTGACCGCCATCGACCCTGACCGTACCGTGACCCTGCTGAGCCCTGACGGCCTGCGCCGGTGCCGGGGAGAGGCGGTGCTGCTGGCCTCCGGCGCCCGGGAGCGGGCCATCGGCTCCCTCCCTGTCACCGGCACCCGGCCGGCGGGGGTGTTCACCGCCGGGCAGGCGCAGCGGCTGATGAACCTGAAGGGGCTGTTCCCCGGGGAGCGGGCGGTGATTCTGGGCTCGGGGGACATCGGGATGATCGTGGCCAGGCGGCTTGCCCTGGAGGGGCGGCAGGTGCTGGGAGTTGCGGAGCTGGCGTCCCACGGCGGCGGGCTGTACCGCAACCGGCTGCAGTGCCTGGAGGAGTTCGGCATCCCCCTGTGGCTGAACACCACGGTGAGCCGTATCCACGGCCGGGACCGGCTGGAGGGGGTGACCCTCCGGAGAGCGGACGGGGCGGAGCGGGAGGTGGCCTGCGACACCCTGATCACCTCGGTGGGACTGATCCCGGAGCGGGAGCTGCTGGAGCCCTTCCGGGACGGGGCGCTGCCTCCCTGGCTGCAGGTGTGCGGCAACGCCCGGCGGATCTATGACCTGGTGGACCGGGCGGCGGACCAGGCCGCCGGCCTGGCCCGGGAGACCGTGCGCTGCCTGGGGACGGAGCAGGCCCCCGTCCAGCCCCCGGAGGATCCGGGGGAGGCCCCGCAGCCCGGAGAGGAGGGGCTGGTATGTCTGGTGTGCCCCAGGGGCTGCGTACTCCGGCGCGGACCGGGAGACGGCGTGACAGGGGCGGGCTGCTCCCGGGGAGAGGAGTTCTTCCGCCGGGAGCTGGTGGAGCGCCGCCGGGTACTCACCGCGGTGGTCACTGCAGGAGGAGGCATTCGGGTGCCGCTGCGCACCACTGCGCCCATTCCGAGAGAGCGATTTCCAGAGGTGCTCGCGGCGCTGCGCCGCTGCCCGGTGGAGCTGCCGGTGGCGGCGGGGCAGACGGTGCTGCGGGACCCGGGAGACTGGGGCAGCGATGTGGTGGCCCAGTGCCGCTGCGGCCCGTCCGGGACATAGAAGAAACGAAAACGGCGGGGCCCTGAAGCTGATGCTTCAGGGCCCCGCCGCCATTTGAAAGGAGAAACCAGTGAGAGCGAACGGTCAGCCGCCCGCATAGGGGAGAAAGACCAGCACCTCGCAGCCGTCGGCCAGAGGGGTATCTCCCCGGTCGGGCCGGTCGTATACGGTGGAATCGATGGAAAAGAGCAGTCCGCCCAACACCGCCTCCATCCCCTCGGCCGCCAGCCGGCGGGCAAAGGATGGGTATTTGGAGGACAGCTGTTCCATGGCACCGTACAGGGTGAGCCCCGGGGTGAAGGGGAGCTCTGCCTTCAGGGTCCTGCTGTCCTGGGACATCCGAAGGATGTCGGGCAGGGGGGACATGATTTTGAATCGGATCACGGATAAGACCTCCCCACGGACAGAGCCTCAGTCCTTCCAGAGGTCCGGAATGACATACTCCAGTCCCAGTTTTTTCAGCGTCTCGGGCAGGGGCTTGCTGGTGGCCACATCCCAGCCGTTGCGCTTGTAGAAATTCTCGAACACATCCAGATCCCACAGCTTGGTGACAACCCCGGCGGTGGGGCCGTCCACCGGAGGCTGAGAGAACCGGGGGGAGACGGCGAGCTCCCGCTCCTTGGTCAGGCCGGCCCGGATGTTATAGGCCCGGGCCAGAGACTTCACCCGCTCGCCCACGGTGAGCATTTCCTCGTTGTCCATGTCCCAGCCTGTGACCAGATTGATGAACTGGACCACGGGGCCCATCTTCCCTGCGGAGTAGAAGAAGCAGCTGCCATACACATCCATCAGCAGCCACTTGGTGTTGTTCCCGCCAAGATACCAGCCGATCTGGGCGAAGTTGGTGGGGTCCAGCGGCTCATTGTTGCCTACCTCGGGGTCGGGCCCGGCAAAGCCGCCGAAGGAGCCCGTCTCGGACAGAGTCAGATTGTAGTAGGCCATGGGGGTCATACGCTCGTCCACCACATTGGGGGCGATGCCGCGGCCGGAGTAGACGCCGAAGTTCAGCGCCTCGCCGCCGATCATCTCGCAGATGTGCTTGACGCCGCCGTACAGCTTTGCGCCAAAGCCCCTGCGGTGGGCGATGTCCTTGAGCAGCTGGTCCACGGCCTCGGTATTGCCCCAGGTCAGTTCCAGCCCGCCGGTGTCCTCCAGGGTGAGCAGTCCCTTCTCAAAGCACTCGATGACCAGGGAGATGACGAAGCTCATCTCCTTGCCGTCGAAGCCCAAATCCTCGCAGATATAACACAGACGGATGCCCTCGCCCATGTCGTCGTTGCCCATGTTGGTGGTGAAGCCGGCCAGGGGTTCAAACTCCGGTTCCTCCGCCACAAAGCCCTTGGCCTTGCCCTTCTTGATCTTGACCACGCCGGTGTGCGCCCACGGGCAGCCCCAGCAGGTGGTGCGGGTCTTGTCCGCCCACTCCTCCCGGTTTTCCATGGAGAACTGCTCGTAGTCATAGACATTGGTGGAATAGTTTTTGGTGGGAACGCCTGCCCGGGGGGGCAGATTGTCGAAATAACCCAGGGTGCCCACCCGCTTGACCATGTTGCCCAGGCCGCTGGCGGCTGCGGCCTCCAGAGCGTCCTTTCGGGCCTGGACAAAGTCGTCCGCCCAGGTGTCCACCGAGTTGTGCTCGGTGGAGATGATGATGGCCTTCAGCTTTTTGGAGCCCATCACCGCACCGGGGCCGTTGGTGGCCACTACATGGCCGTGGTCACACTCGATGCTGGCGTAGTGGACCAGGTTCTCGCCGGCGGGGCCGATGCAGGCGGTGCTCTGATACTTGCCGCCGATCTCCGCCTCCAGCTCATCCTGAAGCTGCCAGGTGCCCATGCCCAGGTACTTTCCGGCGGGACGCAGCTCGATGCCGTCGTCCCGGATGACCAGAATGCTCCATTCCGGGGCCACATCCTCGATGATGATGGTCTCATAGCCCACATGGCGCATCCGGGCACCGAAGTAGCCATTGGACTGGGCGGAGGTCATCAGGTCGGTGAGGGGGCCCAGGGTGGACACATGGACAATGCCGCTGCCGGGATATTTGGTGCCGTTGAGGGGCGCGGCCTGAAAAATGAGTTTGTTTTCCGGGTCAAAAGGCTTGACGGTTTCGGGGGGGACCTCGTCATAAAGAAGCTTGATCCCGATGCCGTAGCCGCCCACGAATTTGCGGGTGGTCTCGGCATCGAGAACAGATTTGGTGATCTCTCCGGTACGGAGATTGATGCGGACCATGCGGTTCACATAGGGAACACCGGATGCCATAGTGCAGGAAGTCCGCATGGCGCGGACTTCTCCCTCCTTTCGGGGAAAGATGGAAGATCCTCCCCACTGGCCGCGGCGCGGCCAGTGGGGGGACTTGTCAAAATACCGGACGGAAGAGGCAGGTCACAGGGTGACCAGCTTGAACTCCCGGGTGGGATTGGTGTACTCGTTGATGGCGTTCTGGCCATAGTCGATGTAGATGTGCTGGCCGCTCATATAGCTGGCCATGTCGCTGTTGGCAAAGATGATGGGGCCGGCCATCTCGGAGGGCTGGGCATAGCGGGTCTCCTTCTGGCCCTGCATGGCCTTGGCGTCCAGCAGGGAGGCCCACTGGTCGGTGAGCTGGGTCTGGGTGGAGCCCGGGCAGATGATGTTGATGCGGATGCCGCGGTCGGCAAAGAAAGCGGTCATCTTCTTCACATACCAGGTCATGGCGCGCTTGGACAGGAAATAGCCCTGCAGCCCCGCCATCTTTCCAAAGTCCTTTTTCTCCACACGGGCGGCCATCTCATTCAGTACCTGCATGGTGGCCTCATAGCCCTGCGCCTCCACCAGCGGGGTGAGCTCCTCCCGGGTCTCCAGCCAGCCGGTGCCGCCCAGAGAGCCCATCAGGGCGATGGCCCCGCCGTCCTGCATGCGCTGGGTGAGATAGTCGGCGATGATGTACTTGTGACCCACAAAATTGATGGCCACGGTGGTCTTGAAATCGGTTTTGACGCCGGAGACACCGGCAATACCGAAGAAACGGTCAATGTGGTCAGGAAGCTGCGTGAACGCCTCGTCAATGGACGCTTTGTCGCCCAGGTTGACCTTGATGCTCTTTTCCACGGGAAGGGTGATCTCCGCAATGTCCATGGCATATACCTTGGCCCCCAGGTCCAGCAGCATCTCACAGGTGGCCTTGCCCATGCCGGATGCGGCGCCGGTGACCACACAGGTTTTTCCCTGATAGCCCAGATAGTCTTTCATAACAGATAAACCTCCTTTTAATTTTTCAACTGAAACAAATCACTGGAAGTGAATTTGAAAAGGGCGGAACTTAGACCCACAGCTTGCGGGCGCGGTTATAGGCGATGAGGTTGAGCACCAGCGCCAGCACCATGCCGCCGGCGGCCACCGCGATGATGGTGTTATAAGTACCGGTGGTATCCAGAATGGCGGCGTAGATGGGGGCGGCCACCGAACTGACCAGCACGCCCACTGTGGCGGCCCAGCCGTAGATCTTGCCGTATTCCTTGTTGCCCATACTGCCGCGGATGAGCATGGGAGGAACCAGCTGCAGGGAACCGGCGGACATGCCGACCAGGAACGCGCCGATGAACACGGGCATCACGGCACCGTGAGAGGTGACCAGAGTGAACACGGCCACCAGCACCAGAATGACGGCGGCACCCAGCGTGGCCAGACCGCCCAGACGGTCGTTCACAAAGCCCAGCAGGATCTTGCCCACCACCAGGCCGATCATCATCAGAGAAGCCACGCGGGAGGCCTGGTCAATGGGGAAGCCCACACTGGTGGCGTAGTTGGTGATGTGGATCTGGAAGGAGCCATAGAAGTAGATGAGCATAATAGACAGAATGATGAGATAGAAGAAAGGAGAGCGCAGGGCGTCCTTGGCGGTCAGCCCCTTATGGTCCTCCTCGCTGATGGCGGCGGTGTCCTGCCCGGGCTTATAGCCATAGGGGAGCAGCCCCTTGTCCTCGGGACGGGTGCGCAGCAGAAGGAGAGCGGCCAGGATGGAGATGACGCCGCCGATGGCGCCGGTGATCATGATGGCGGTGGTCCAGGAGAAGTTGGCGATCAGTTCGCCCACGATGGGGGCGAAGATAGCGCCGCCCAGGCCGGAGCAGGACATGGCGATGCCGGCGGCCAGGCCCATGGAGGCGTGGAACCAGTTGTTCATCACGATGGGGATAAGCATGTAGCAGATGAAGGACAGGCCGATGCCGTTGACAACGGCGCCCACATACCAGCCGGCCACGCTGTTCATCAGACCGATGAGGATGGCGCCGCCGCCGCACAGAAGAGCGGCCAGAGCCACGGTGATGCGCACATCGTATTTCTTAAATACAAAGGCGGCCACCGGCTGGAACAGCGCCATGACCAGGGTGCGGATGGTGTCGTACACGGAGATGGCGGTCCTGGAGGTGCCTAAGGCCTCGGCAGCGGGGGTCATGTAGACTCCGATGCTGCCGCCCGACATGATTCCCATGGTGCCCAGCATGATCAGGCAGCAGCCGATCATGACGACCCAGGCGTAGTGAAACCGGGATTGAGTGCCGATGGTGTTGTTGGTTGACATGATGTTTAGAACCCTCCTGTCTCAAAATATTTTGCAGCAAAAACACACAGGGGAGCGCGGGACAGACGGCTTTGCTGTACCGCTATCATACCATGGAAGAGAGGGGCGGGTAACTACGCGAAAGGGTGATTCTGACAGAAAAGAAAAAGTAGTATTTCTCACCGTATGAGATACGACTTTTAGGTGGTGGAAAAACAGAAAAAACTTTTGTATAATAAGTGAAACATATGGGTTTGTGATGTAACATAAATGAAATCAATAGGAGTGGGATACGGAAAAAGGGTAGTTTTTGAGAGAGGGGGAGCTGAACATGGGGAAGACTATGACCAAGCGGGGCAGACTCCACTATGGCTGGCTGGTGATGGTGGCCTGCGGGCTGATCCAGCTGGGAGACATCGGGATCTTTTCCAACTGCGGCGGCGTGTTTATTCAGCCGGTCTGCGACGAACTGGGCTTTGCCCGGGCGGATTTTCAGCTGTATATGTCCATCATTACCCTGACCATGGCGGTGACCATGCCGCTGGCACAGAGGGTCCTGGCGCGGGCCAATCTGCGTGTGCTGGTGTCCGGGGCCATCGCACTGGAGTGCGTGGCGTTCGGCATGATGTCCCAATATCATTCGGTGTATGGCTGGTATCTGTCTGGCCTGGTGCTGGGACTGGGGCATGCCTACCTCACCTATCTGCTGCTCCCCTTTGTGCTGAACAACTGGTTTAAGGTGCGCTACGGCCTGGCCCTGGGACTGGCGTGCTGCTGTTCCACGCTGGGAGGAGCTATCTTCTCCCCCATCACGGGATTTCTGATTCAGAACTTCGGCTGGCGCAACACCTATATCATCCTGGCGGTGTGCGCCTTTATCATCGCCTTCCCCAGCGCCGCCATTGTGCTGCGCAGGGCTCCGGAGGAGAAGGGACTCAAGCCCTATGGCGAGGGGGAGGAGCCGGGAGAGCATGATGAGGAGACCGTCATCCCCAGCGACCGGGGCTTTACCCTGGGTCAGGCGCTGCGCTCCCCGCTGTTCTGGTGCTGCGGTGTGTTCGTCATCGGATTGGCGCTGACCTGCGACTTCCTCAATTACATCTCCTCCATGGCCCACACCCTGGGCTTCCCGGTGAGCACCGGCGCCATGATACAGAGCCTGGTGCTCTGGGCGGCGGTGCTGGGTGACCCCATCTCAGGCTCCCTGCGGGACCGGTTTGGAGCGGGTACCGCCATCGGGACGCTGATGAGCCTGGGGATCCTGGGACTTCTGATCATCCGCCTGTCTGGCGGAATGGCGGTGCTGGTCTGTCTTGGCGCATTCCTGTTCGGGTTGGGGTTCTCCCTGCTGAACATGGCACCGCCCCTGCTGGTGAAGCAGGTGGTGGGGGAACGGGAGTACGGCCGCATTTACAGCTATATCGCCAGCCTGCTCACCCTGGCCAGCGCGTCCGCCGCCTTTATCTATGGAAAGATCTATGATGTGCATCAGTCCTACGACTGGGCGCTGATCTTCGCCATTGTCAGCCTGTCGGTGTCGGTGCTGATCAGCCTGTATATCCAGCGCAAGACCAAAAATCTGTGGACCGCCCCGGCGGAGTGACGCGGCGGAGCGGCCCGACCGCATCGGAGAGGAGGGAATGAGCGGTGGGAACAGAGCAGCTCAGGCCCAAGATCCTGAACAGAGCGCGCATCGATGAGATGCTGGGCGAAGTGGACCGCTATCCACTGCTGGTGGTGTCTGCTCCCATGGGCTATGGGAAGAGCACCGCGGTTCGCAGCTTCTTGGAGAGAAGAGAGCTGAACTACCTGTGGATCGGCATGAGCTACGCCATCGAGACAGGTGCCAGCAGCTTTTTCTGGCACCTGCTGGTGAAGCATCTGGCCAAGCACCGGCCGGAGCTGGCCGGCAGCCTGGCGCAGAAGGGATTCCCCACCGACAGCATCGGCATCTTCAATGTGGTGGAGGAGCTGCGCGCCGCGGGGTGGGAGCAGGAGACCGTGCTGGTGGTGGACGACTATCAGTTCGTGGAAAACACCCAGATCAACAGCTTCCTCGCCCGCCTGGCCGCGGCGGAGATCCCGGGGCTGCACCTGGTGGTCATCAGCCGGAAGATGCCCGACCTGCCCCTGGTGGAGTTCAAGATGAAGGGCCTCTGCTATGTGATCAAGACGGCAGACCTGGCCTTTACGGAGGAGGAGGTCAACGCCTATCTGGACGAGATCGGCTTTGCGGGAGAGGAATCGGTGCGCCGGGAGCTCATTGACAACGCCAACGGATGGATCACCTCGGTTTACCTCCTGGCCAACAACTGGGCCAACGGCTTCCACTTCGCCCCCATCTACAGCATGCTCAAACACTCCATGTTCGAGCAGCTGGACCAGCCCACCCGGGAGCTGCTGCTTCGCCTTTCGGTGTTCGACATCTTCACGGTGGAGCAGGCCGCTTTTGTCCTGCAGCAGCCCGATGTGGGGGCGGTGCTGGAAAAGCTGTACCTCAGCAACGCATTCGTCACCACCATCGGGGACGAGCGGTTCTGCATCCACCAGATCTTCCGCAACTTCCTGCGCAAGGAGTGTGCCTATCACAATGTGGACCTGCGGGAGTTTTACCGCAGGGACGGGGCGTGGTATTACCAAAAAGGGAACTATGTGCTGGCCTATCAGAACTGGCTGAGCGCCGGGGCATATGACGACATCCTCTCCTCTCTGGAGGGGGCGCAGAACACCAGGATTCCTCCGGCGGAGAAGAGCCTGATGTTCCAGGTGTTCGGCTATGTGGACAGCGAGGAGTACTGCCGCTATCCCCTGGCCACTCTGAAGTATGTCACCCATCTGGCGGTGGGCGGGCTAAAGGGGCCGGCGGCCAAGATCCTGGCACAGCTGCAGAGCTACTATGACACCCATACCAATCCGGAGTATGACACCCGCCGCCTGCAGGGGGAATTCCATGTGGCCCAGGCCATGCTCTGCCTGGATGACATCGAACGGATCGAGCAGGAGCTGCGCCAGGCCAGAGAGGCGGTGGGGGAGAGCGGCTCCCTGCTGTACAATGGGGAGACCCGGCCTCCCTGCTGCACGCCGGAGTTCAGTTATGCCTTCTTCAGCCGGCAGGGCGCTTACGGAGACACGGTGTCCCGGCTGAGCGCCGCCCTCCGGGACGGGGTGTTCCTCACCGGCTCGGGGGCGGGATGTCCCGAGCTGATCCAGGCGGAGTACGCACTGGAGACGGGGGACTTCGAGCGGGTGGAGGATCTGGCGCGGCAGTCGCTGGCCACGGCGGAGGAGCACAGCCAGCAGTGGGTGGCGGTGGCGGCGCAGTTCGCCCTGGCCCGGCTGTACATATTGCGCCGGCGGATGGAAGAGGCGCAGGAGATCCTGGACGGCTTTTTCTATCTGGAGAACCAGGCCATTGACCCCGGACTGTTCAACCAGATCCAGGCCAGCATCGGATATCTGTACGGCGTGCTGGGGGAGGTGGAGAACATCCCGGCCCCCTTCTGCGAGGGGGACCTGTCCCGCTATCACGCCCGTGGGATGGAGAGCGCCTTCGCCTATCTGGTGTGTGAGAAGGCGTTTCTGCTGGAGGAGGAATACGAGGAGCTGGACCGGCGGGCCAACTATTTCAGAGAGCAGTACAGCAGCTTCCGCAGCCAGCTGGGGCTGATCCACCACCATATCATCCTGGCGGTGGCAAGATTCCACCTGTACGGCCCGGAGCGGGGACTGGCGGAGCTGGAGCGCGCCATGGAGCTGGCCCGGCCGGACGGGGTGATCCTGCCCTTCATTGAGAACGCGGGACAGCTGCGCCCCCTGCTCGCTCCCCAGGTGCAGAACAGAGAGCCGGAGTTCTGGTCCAAGGTGCTGGCCTATGTGGACGCGGCGGAGCAGCCGCAGCAGCACGCGGTGGGCCGCTGCGGCCTGCTGTCCGCACGGGAGGCGGAGATCATGTACCTGATGGAGAAGGGCAAGCGGCAGAAGGAGATCGCCCAGCTGCTGTTCATCTCCCCCAATACGGTGAAAAAACACATGGAGAATATCTACCGCAAGCTGAATGTGAACAACAAGACCCTGGCTCTGAAGGAATTCCAGAAGCTCAAGCGGCCGGAGCGTGCAGGGGAGTAGTCCCACGGAGCAGAAGATACTACTTTTTCCGAATTGACCCGAAGGGGCAAAGCCTGTATAGTGGGGACACAGACATTCCCCGGAGGAAGCGGGAGCGGAACATCGCGCCCCGATCCGGCGGGATGAAGACCATGACAGAGAAGAGGGGAGTACATTATGGCATATCGGATCTCGGACCTCTGCGTCAACTGCGGCGCCTGCGCCGACGACTGCCCCACCGGGGCCATTTACCCCACGCCGGAGCAATATCAGGTGGACCCGGCGCGCTGTGTGGACTGCGGCGCATGCGACCAGCGATGTCCCTTCCACTACGCCCAGCCGGACGGGGAGCTGTACTTCCCACCGGTGGTCCGGGCCCGGGCGGCCCGGGTGGCGGCGGAGAAGTGCATCGGCTGTTCCCTGTGCGCCAGGGTCTGCCCGGTACACGCCATCAGCGGCGAGGTGCGCAAGCCCTATACGGTGGACGAATCGGTGTGCATCGGCTGCGGCCTGTGCTTTACCAAGTGCCGCAAGGACGCCCTGGAGTGGGTGGAGACCGGCAAGCCGGAGACCATTCCGGAGGGGACCAAGGCGTACATCGACGAGGAGAAGTGCATCGGCTGCGGCCTGTGCCGGCGCACCTGCCCGGTGGAGGCCATCGCGGGACTGCTGAAGGAGCCCCACGCGGTGGACCGGGAGAAGTGCATCGCCTGCGGGCTGTGTGTCTCCCGCTGCAAGAGCGGGGCCATCTCCTGGAAGTAAGACAAAAAGAGAACGCCCCCGGCGGCCACCATGGGCCGTCGGGGGCGTTTTGTATGATTCAGGGGGTTCCGGGGCCGGGAGGCGGAGCGGGAGCGTCTTCCGCGGGGGCCTCCTCCGCCGGCACCATGGCCCGGAGGGAGACGAGGCACCACAGCCCCCAGATCACCAGGAAGAGGACATAGCCCGTCAGCGCCACCACCGCCGCCACATTGTTCTCAAACTGCTGGAGCAGGGAGGGCGGGACCAGGGCGGCCGCGGTGTTCAGCACGGCGTGGGCGTTGCGCTGCCAGCGCATGGCCCGGTCCAGCCGCCGGCCCTCGGGCTGCAGCCGGGCGGCCAGAGTGGCGAGGTCGGTGAACAGCTGGAAGAAGAAGTAGATGCTGATCACCTGGAGCACCAGGGAGACGGCGGGGGAGAGGAAGCCGGGCAGCGCCTCCCACAGGTCCGCCCCGAACAGCTGGAGGACCTCCTCGGGGACGGACACCGCCCCCATGGCCGCCGCCAGGGGGTAGAGCAGGGGCAGCTGGGGCAGCACGGGGCCCAGCCCCTTCACCCCGCTGGCCAGCAGGAACCAGCCCACGCAGTCGGGCAGGATGTCCAGGGTGTTCAGATTGAAGTCGAAGGTGGCCAGCAGCAGTCCCCAGATGAGCTTGGTGAGCTGACGCCGCAGCAGGGCGGGGCTCATGGGATCACCTCCGTCAGGTCGAGGGACTCCGTCTGGGTGGGAAGTCTGGTGAGGGCCACACGGCCGTCCTCGCCGACTGTGTACAAGTTGCAGGAAAACTGGATCCTGTCCACGAGCTCACCGCCCCACCGCAGGGGGCCCAGGGCATGTAGGCAGACCGTCTCCCCCGGCTCCGCCGGGGCGGGCAGGAAGGGATCGCTGTCCCAGGACCGGATGCAGCTGTCCCCGATGTATAGGGCCACGGCGCCGGTGGGGAAGGATTCCGCCTCGTCGGGGAGGCTGCCCCCCTCATACCGCACCTCCAGACAGCTGTTGAACCAGGTGGTGTCAAACCGGGCGTCCAGATCGGGGGAGACGGTGAGGTTGTTACCGAAGCCGCAGATCATGAAACTGTGGTCGCTGGGCTGGAGAAAGAGCGTCTCGTCGGAGAACTGGTCCTGTCTCTGGATATGAAGGCTGGAGCTGAACTGCCCCTGGGAGGCGAAGGGGATCACCGCCAGGTCCAGCCCCGGGAGGTAGCCGTACTCGTCCACGGTTCTCAGAAGCCGCAGCGCACTGGTGAGGGACGGCTCCCGTTCCCCCATCTTCTCCACCAGCCAGCCCCCCTCGTCATGGGTCAGCGCCACCTCGTGGATGAGGTAGCAGTCGTGGGGGTGGGACTCCGCGTCGACGCGCATATAAAAGAACACCACCAGGGCGCTGTACCCCTCCTCCGTCTCGGTGAGGTTCATCACCAGGTAGGGGGGGAGATTGTCGGCCGACCACCGCCGCTCCTCCCAGGTGAGGTCGGGGTCGTCCGCCGGGAAGAGGCCCAGGTCCAGGTAGAAGTTGCCCCACTCCCAGGTGTCGTCATTGCGCTCCAGCAGGGTCTCGTACAGCTCCCGCTGCGTCCCGGTGTCGGACACGGCGGCCAGGAAATAGCCGTTGTTGTTCACCACCGCCTTGGCGTAGCAGTCCAGCGCCCCCGCCGGGGTGGAGGGCCGGGCGGAGCGGGCGGCGGCAAAGCCCCGCAGCAGCGCCGTGCGCAGCTCGTCCTCCGTGAGCTGTCCCCGGGCCTCGTGGTCGGAGACGGCGGGGAGGGCGGACGCCTGCGCCGACCCGGCCAGGCATGCGGGGGCCAGGATGGCCACGATGCACAGGGACACCAGGGCCATCCCCCGGGGGTAGCGCTTGAAGCGGGCGATGGACTGGATGCGGGACTTGATGTTCCGCCCGCCGTTGGCCATGGAGGTGGTGCCCGGCTGCCGGGCGTACCGGTCGTCCGCCATGGACAGCAGGATGCGGCCGTAGTCCCGGCGCTCCTCCCCCTCCAGCCGCTCCAGCACCCGCTGGTCGCACAGGGCCTCGGCGTCGTTTCCCACCCGGTGGAACACCCACCACAAAAAGGGGTTGCACCAGTGCAGGCACCGCAGCAGGCAGCACAGCAGGTTCAGCCACAGATCGCCGTATTTCAGGTGGATCAGCTCGTGGAGGATCACCTTGTCGTCCACCTCCCGCCCCTCCGGCAGCACCAGCACGGGCCGCAGGGGGCCGCACACGAAGGCGGAGGCCACCGGCGCCCGGGCCACCCGGGGCAGGGGGAGGCCGTACCGCCGGGCCACCCGCGCCACCTGTTCGTCCCCCTCCGGGAGGACGGTGAGGGACCGGCGCAGGCGGAGATAGCCCGCGAGGAACCACACCAGCCAGAACAGGATGCCCCCGCAGTAGACCACGAAGAGCCAGTCGGTGACGCTCCAGGGGGCGGACACCACCCAGGGCAGGGGGGAGGTCACCGTCACCGCCGTCCACGGGCCGGAATAGGCGGAGGACAGACCGCTCTCCGCCCAGGTCTTGGCCATCTCCACCCAGCCGTTCAGGGGGAGCAGTCCCTGCCCCGCCAGCCCGGCGGGGAGGAGGCACCGGGCCGCCAGCAGAACCCACACCCCGTACTGCCACCGGGGGGAGAGCTTATCCCGGAAGATGGCCTTCAATACCAGCAGCAGAAGGGCCACCAGGGAGACCGTGAGGGTCTGCAGCAGAAAGGACCAGATGCTGGTCATCCCTCACACCTCCATCTCGTCCAGCAGCCGCCGCAGCTCCGCCCGCTCAGCGGCGGTGAGGGAGCCGTCCCGCACGAAGGCGCTGATCAGCGCCCCGGCGGAGCCGTGATAGGCCCGCTCCAGCAGGCCGCGGCGCTGGGCGGCGGCGCATTCCTCCCGGCTCACCGCCGCCCGGTAGCGGTGGGGGGCGGCGGCGCGGTCGATGGTCACCGCCCCCTTCTTGGCCAGGCGGGTGAGGTAGGTGTGCAGGGTGGTGCGGCTCCACCCCAGCTGCTGGGGCAGCGCCCGGGCGATCTCCCCCAGCTCCAGCGCTCCGCCGGCCCACAGGGCCTCCATCACCGCCCACTCGTTGTCGGTAAAGGTCACGGTCGTCCCCTCCTTCCGGGTTCTACACTTGTAGGATACATGGATATTCTACACCCGTAGAACACTTCTGTCAACCCCGCGGTTGCAGGGCGGGGGAGAATGTGGTACAATACCCACAGAATGGCGGGGAGTCCCGCCGGTGATTTGAGGTCGCGCCGGGCAGCGGCGTTTCCGGACCGGAGTGTCTGTGAAGGGAGACCTTGGATCAGACACGACAGACAAAGGAGAGGAAACGACACATGGAGATCAACGGCGAGATCGTCAACGACCAGGTGCGGTACGACCAGATGGGCCTGTCCCCCGAGATCATGAAGGCCATCGAGAAGAAGGGGTATGTCATGGCCACCCCGGTGCAGGCGGGGGCCATCCCCTATTTCATGGAGTGGAAGGATGTCATCGCCAAGGCGCCCACGGGGACGGGCAAGACCTTTGCCTTCGGCATCCCCATGGTGGAGCATGTGGACCCGGAGAGCCGGGCGGTGCAGGGCCTGGTGCTGGCCCCCACCCGGGAGCTGGCTATGCAGATCCGGGATGAGCTGCGGGACCTGTGCGCCTTCAAGGAGGGGGTGCGGGTGGTGTGCCTGTACGGCGGGCAGCCCATCGACAAGCAGATCACCCAGCTGAAAAAGGACCCCCAGATCGTGGTGGCCACCCCCGGCCGGCTGATGGACCACATGAAGCGGCGCACCGTGAAGCTGAACGAGGTGCAGACGGTGGTGCTGGACGAGGCGGACCGGATGCTGGACATGGGCTTCATCCACGATGTCACCCGCATCCTGGACCTGGTGAAGAGCAAGCGGAATGTGGGCATGTTCTCCGCCACCATCTCCCGGGAGGTGATGGATATCTCCTGGGTGTACCAGCGGGACCCGGTGGAGATCACTGTCCGCCCCGACGAGGAGAACAAGCCGGACATCACCCAGTACGCCATCTCCTGCGAGCGGGGGACCAAGGCGGATGTCACCGCCCGGCTGCTGAAGGGGGGCGGGTACGAGCGGGCCATCGCCTTCTGCAATACCAAGAACATGACCGACAGGCTGGTGGGCCTGCTGCGGATGCGGGGCGTCCAGTGCGAGGGCATCCACGGCGACATCCAGCAGAGCCAGCGGGAGCGCACCCTGAAGCGCTTCCGGGACGGGGAGATGCAGGTGCTGGTGGCCACCGATGTGGCCGCCCGGGGCCTGGACATCGACGATGTGGACGCGGTGATCAACTTCGACATGCCCGACCAGAACGAGGACTATATCCACCGCATCGGCCGAACCGGCCGGGCCAAAAAGCACGGCGCGGCCTTCGTCCTCACCGGGAGCATCACCGACGAGATCCGCCTGGACGAGGTGCGCAAGCAGACGGGGAACAACATCCGCAGGGTGACCCTGGATGCCGAGGGGCGCCCGGTGCCCGTGGAGGGCTGAAGCGCCGCCGGGGCGGAGTGGAAAAATTTTTATCCGATTTTTAATCTTTCGTATATGCGGTTTTCAGACCGATGTGGTATCCTAAGGGCACAAAACGAAACTGGAGACAGAAAGGAAGGACTTCCATGGAAAAGAGACTGTACCGCACCGAGGGCCGCGACCGGATGATCAGCGGCGTGTGCGGCGGGGTGGCGGAGTTTTTCGGTATCGACCCCTCCATCGTCCGGATCGTCTGGGCGGTGGGCGCGGTGTGCAGCTTCAGCCTGTTCTTCTGGGTGTATGTGGTGTGCGCCATCGTGCTGCCCCGGAAGAGCGATATCTACCCCGGCTATTAAACAAAAACGAGACAGCGAAACGCCCGCCCCGGCCAAACGGCCGGGGCGGGCGCGGTGTTGTGCGAGGTCAGGTTGCCCTCTCCTCTGCCAGACGGTCCAGCCTGTAGCTGTGCTCCTCCAGGTACAGCTGGTACCACTCCTCCGAGGTGGCGAGGACCCGGCCGTCCTCCAGGGTGACGGCGATCTCTGACATTTCCGCATCGAGCATGAGATTCTGCAATCCAAAGTCGGTGGAGGGAAGGTTGAAGGGATAGTAACGGAGCAGCTGCTCGGAAGCATACGCATCGATCCATCGGATCTGGACTTCCGGCGCCTCGGTGTATTTCCCCGGACCGGTCTCCGGCACGGCGCCGATCTCAAAGGTGCCGATATATATCGGGGTGTCCCGGGAGAGGAGGGTCCAGTTCATCCGCCCGTCGAAGGTGACGGTGGTCTCCCCCACCACGGCGCCGTCCAGGTCGTAGAGCTGGGCGGTGAGGGAACCCTGCCGCTCCGGGCCGAAGCTGTGGGTGAGCAGGGTGTAGCACCCCCAGGCCAGCAGCATCAGCCCCAGTACCACCACGCCGATGTAGGTACGCAGAAAGTTCAGGATTCTGGCCATGCCGGAGCGCCTCCTTTTTGCTCATGGGAGTTCCCACCTCGCCGAAATTGTCCGTCCGCGGAAGCGGGACGGACATTCTCTCAAGACCAATATATCATTCCGGCGGCAGGAAGTCAATCAGAATGTATAAAAATGTGGCCATCTGCACGGAAAAAATTAGTGGAAAAGTCGATAAAAACAAGGGGATATACAGGAAAGACCGCGGCAGGGGAGGCGGGATCTCCAGATCCATTTCAGGAATGCCGAAGAAAGGCGCTTTCCGGTTGCAACTTTCCCCAGAAATGTGGTAGAATATCTCCGGCCCGCCCGCCGGAGAGAGCGGGGCGGAGCTACACCAAGCGAAAAAGAGGGAAACTATGATCGAATTCAAACAGCCCGCCCTGAAAGATCAGGATTGGGTGGAGGGGCTGCTGGCCCGGGGGGACGAACGGGGCTGTGAGTACAACTTCTCCACCCTGTACCTGTGGTGCCACGCCTTCCATGTGGAGATTGCCCAGGTGGAGGGCTTTTTCACCGAGCGGCTGTGCGCTCCCAACGGCTGCCACTATCTCTTCCCGGTGGGCAGCGGCGACCTGTCCGCCGCTCTGAAGCTGCTGGAGGAGGACAGCCGCAGCCGCGGGGTGCCCTTCTCCCTCACCGGGGTGAACCCGGAGGACAAGGAGAAGCTGGAGGAGCTGTGGCCCGGCCGGTTCCGATACACCGCCAACCGCTTCTCCTTCGACTACCTCTATACGGTGGACAAGCTGGCCGACCTGGCGGGCAAAAAACTCCACGGCAAGCGCAACCACATCCACCGCTTCGAGGAGAACTGGCCCGACTGGACCTTCGAGGTGCTCACCGGGGAAAACATGGCCGAGTGCGCCGCCATGGCGGAGGAGTGGTACCGCCGCAACGCCGGCGAGGGGGAGAGCGACATGCTGGACGACTCCCTGGCCGAGGAGGCCAAGGCCATCCGCAAGGGGATGGAGCACTTTGACACCCTGAAGCTGGAGGGCGGCCTCATCCGCGCCGGCGGACAGGTAGTGGCCTTCACCATGGGGGACAAGCTCCACCCCAACTCGGACACCTACGATGTCCACTTTGAAAAGGCCTTCGGGGACATCCAGGGGGCCTACGCCATCGTCAACCGGGAGTTCGCCCGGTGGGTGCGGGCGCACCACCCGGAGATCCGCTACCTCAACCGGGAGGAGGACATGGACATCGAGGGCCTGCGCCGGGCCAAGGAGTCCTACTACCCCGATCTGATGGTGGAGAAATATCTGGCCCAGGAGGTGTGAGAGATGGTGCTGTTCCGACCCGCCCGGCCGGAGGAGCTGCCCGGCCAGGAGGAGCTGTGGCAGCTGGCCTTTGGGGACAGCCCGGAGAGCATCCGCAGCTTTTTCCGTCTGTGCGGCGGCCATGTGCAGAGCATGGTGCTGGAGGAGAACGGCGCGCTGCGGGGGGCGGTGCAGCTGCTCCCCGTCACCCTGACCGGGGCGGAGGGGGAGCGGTGGCGCTGCGCCTATGTCTACGCGGTGTGCATCCACCCGGCGTTCCAGGGGCAGGGGCTGGGCCGCGCCATGACCGCGTATGCCGACTTCTACCTGGAGGAGAAGGGCTTTGACTGCGCGGTCACCGTCCCGGCCACCCCGGAGCTGCACCGGTTTTACGCCATGCAGGGCTTCGGGGAGTGCTTCCGCTGCCGGCAGTATGACGCGGCGGCGGAGCTCCTCCCGCCCCCGCCGCCGGAGGACCGGGCCCGGCGGGTGAGCGGGGAGGAATACGGCGCCCTGCGGGAGACCCTGCTGGCCGGAGGGCTGCATGTCTCCTACGGCGGGACGATGCTGGGATATCAGCAGGCCCTGTGCGAGACGGGCGGCGGGGGACTGTTCGCCCTCACCGTGGACGGCCGGCGGGGCTGCGCCTGTGTGGAGCGGTGGGAAGACACGGCGGCGGTGAAGGAGCTGCTCCTCCCGCCGGAGCTGGAGAAGCGGGGGCTGGCCGCCCTGGCGGAGCAGATGGGGGCGGCGCGGTGGACCGTCCGGGTCCCCGATCCGGCGGGGACCCCCTTTGGGATGCTGCGGTGGTACCGGCAGGACATCGCCCGGAGGTGGGACTGGCTCCACGCCGCGGGCCATCTGGGGCTGGCCTTCGACTGAGGCTTTACGAAAATTGCACAAAAAGGATTCCGCTTTTTTACAAAAAGGGAGGGGGAGACCGGGATAAATACACGGTCTCCCCCGTATTTTTACGAATATCGGAAGCGAAAACAAATAAAAATTCAAATTGGCGAAAAATATTGCACAAAAATTGAATAATAAATGAAAAAACATTGACTTTCCCTGCATAACCTGTATAATAGGGTGTCGTACCGAAGCGGTACCGAGAAAAGGAGTGTATTGCAATGAAGAAGATTCTCAGTCTTTTGCTGGCCATGACCATGGTCATGGGCCTGGCCGCCTGCGGCGGACAGGAGACCCCTGAGGAGACCAACACCACCCCGGCGGAGAGCCCCGCGGAATCCCCCGCCGAGTCCCCTGAGGAGGGCGGCAGCACCGGCGACTACGGTGACTTCGCCGGCTCTCTCATCGAGGAGGGCAAGCTGATCATGGTGACCAACGCGTCCTTCCCGCCCTACGAGATGACCGACGACGACAACAATGTCATCGGCATCGACCCGGAGATCGCCCAGGCCATCGCCGACAAGCTGGGCCTGGAGCTGGTCATCGACAACATCGACTTTGACGCCGCGCTGCTGGCCGTGCAGGAGGGCCGCGCCGATGTGATGCTGGCGGGTATGTCCTACAGCGAGGAGCGCGACCTGGTCATGGACTTCTCCGACACCTATGCCACCGGGTATCAGGTGATCATCGTCCGGGAGGGCGACACCTCCATTGCCGGCGGCAATGACGATTATATGCTGGTGGACGCCGAGGGCAATGTCATTGAGGATGTCCAGATCGGCGTGCAGCGGGGCACCACCGGTGAGCTGTACTGCCAGGATGCCTACGGCGTGGATCATGTGACCTCTCTGGACAACGGCTCTGTGGCGGTCCAGGCGCTGATCAACGGGCAGGTGGACTGCGTGGTCATCGACATCGGCCCTGCCCAGGAGTATGTGGCGGCCAACCCCGGCCTGGAGATCGTGGAGGGCGCCTACACCATCGAGGACTACTGCGTGGGCGTGGACGAGGGCAACACCGCCCTGCTGGAGGCCGTGAACAAGGCCCTGAACGAGATGATCGAGGACGGCACTGTTCAGGAGATCATGGATCAGTATATCGGCGGCTGAGCGCAGAGAGACGACATAAACTTTCACTCCGCAAAGAGGGGCGGCCCTGTGCCGCCCCTCTCGCGGCGTTTGAAACGGGAAGGAGAGAGATAGCCCATGGATCTGGCCCAGACCTATGAGATATGGCGTGAACTGATGCTGGATCAGGAGGCCACCTGGTGGCAGGAGCTTTTTGTCCGCTTTTACCAGGCGTTCCTCGAAGCCGACCGCTGGCAGCAATATTTGGAGGGCGTGGGGGTCACTCTGGTGGTCACCGCCATGGCCCTGGCCATCGGCGTGGTGCTGGGGGTACTGGTGGCGGTGGTCCGCACCGCTCACGACCAGCAGCGCCCCGGCCGGCCGAAGAACCCGGTGCTGGGGGTGCTGAACCTCATCTGCAAGGTGTATGTCACCGTGATCCGGGGCACCCCTATGATGGTGCAGATCCTCATCATGGGCATGGTCATCTTTGCCAGCAGCCGGAACTATACCGCCGTGGGCGCCCTCACCCTGGGCATCAACTCGGGGGCCTATGTGGCGGAGATCATCCGGGGCGGGCTCATGTCCCTGGACATCGGACAGACCGAGGCGGGCCGCTCTCTGGGCCTCACTTACATCGACACTATGCGCTTCATCGTGGTGCCCCAGGCGTTCAAGGCCATCCTCCCCGCCCTGGGCAACGAGTTCATCGTCCTGCTGAAGGATACCTCTCTCATCTCCATCATCGGCGGGCAGGAAATGGTGTACTTCGCCAAGAACATCGTCAACCGCACCTTCGACGCCCTGTTCCCCCTGGTGGGCGCGGCCGTCATTTACCTGATCCTGGTGATGATCTTCACCTGGCTCCAGGGCAAGCTGGAAAGGAGGCTGCGTCAAAGTGATCGCCGTTGAACATCTCAGCAAGTCCTTCGGGGACAACCTGGTCCTGGACGACCTCACCGAGGAGATCGCGGAGGGGGAAAAGGTGGTCATCATCGGGCCCTCCGGCTCGGGCAAGAGCACCTTCCTGCGCTGCCTCAACCTGCTGGAGCTGCCCACGGCGGGCACCGTCACATTCGACGGGGAGGTCATCACCGACCCCAAGGTGGACATCGACAAGGTCCGCCGGAAGATGGGCATGGTGTTCCAGCACTTCAACCTCTTCCCCAACATGACCATCCGGAAAAACATCACCCTGGCCTCGGTGCGTACCAAGCTCATGAGCCAGGCGGAGGCGGACGACACCGCCACCGCCCTGCTGCGCCGGGTGGGGCTGGAGGACAAGGCGGACGCCTATCCCGCCCAGCTTTCCGGCGGCCAGAAGCAGCGCATCGCCATCGTCCGGGCCCTGGCCATGAAGCCCAAGCTCATGCTCTTCGATGAGCCCACCTCCGCCCTGGACCCCGAGATGGTGGGCGAGGTGCTGGAGGTCATGAAGCAGCTGGCCGAGGAGGGCATGACCATGGTGGTGGTCACCCACGAGATGGGCTTCGCCCGGGAGGTGGGCAGCCGGGTCCTCTTCATGGACGGCGGCCATATCCTGGAGCAGAACACCCCTGCGGAGTTCTTCGCCCATCCCAAAGAGCAGCGCACCATCGACTTTCTCTCCAAAGTGCTGTAAGATGAAAACGAGCCGGGACCGCTCAAAGGTCCCGGCTCGTTTTCATCTTGTCCGCAGGGAAGGGCCGGCTCAGTCGTCCACGCCCACCATGACAGAGGTGGCCTTGATGACGGCATAGGCCTGGCCGCCCACCTTCAGGCCCAGCTCCTTGATGGAGTTCATGGAGATGGTGGAGCTGACCACATTGCCGCCGCCGATGTCGATCTTGACGATGCCGTTCACCGCGCCCTCCTGGATGTCGGTGATGGTGCCCTTGAACTGGTTTCTCGCGCTGAGTTTCATGGAAAATACCTCCTGTTTGATCCGGGTGATTCCGCCCGCTTTCCTTTTGATTGGGGCGTCTTTCGCCCTCCGTATGGTATCATACCCCGATCGTGGGAAAATGCAACCGTTTGGAGGTGAAAAAAAGTAAAAAAATCATAGTTTTACCTATTATATTGGAAAACAAACACTTGAATGTTGGATTTCAACCATTTTTTCCGAGCTGAACCACCAGAGCGGTACGGTCGTCCTCCCCGGCCTCCGGGGGAACGGAGCAGATCAGGTCCAGGGCCAGCTGCTTTGGGCTTGTCCCGTCAAAGGCGGCCAGGCGGTCCCGGATCCACTGGTCGGAATCTCCCGCGGTGATGCCGTCGCTGACCAGCACCACACAGTCCCCCACCTCCAGCTGGAAGGGGGTGATGTCCGGGGTGATCTGGTCCCCGTCGGTGAGACCGGCGGGCAGGGCGGCGCCGCAGATCCGGCTGACCACGGCGCCTTTGCGCAGGTAGGTGGGGGCGGCCCCCAGCTTGTATACCGCCCCCGCCCCGGTGAACAGGTCGATGCGCAGCAGGTCGATGGTGGTGAAGCCGTACTCCTCATCTCCACGAAGGGCCAGGGCGGAGTTGAGGGTGCGCAGGGCGCTCTCCGGCTCCACTCCCGCCCGGAGGAACTGCTCCAGCAGCCGCACCGCCAGGGCGCTCTCCCGCCGGGCCTCCGGGCCGGAGCCCATGCCGTCGCACAGCAGCAGGTAGAGCATCCCGCTGGGGCTTTTGAACCAGGTGCCGGCGTCGCCGCTCACCGGCTGGCCGTCCTTCTGGCGGGCGGCGATGCCCGCGATGGCCATCAGCGGCTCCGCCTGAGCCAGCACCAGGTGCCGGGCGGTCTGGCTCTCCAGACGGAGGGGGACCCCCAGCAGGGTGGCCAGCTCCTGCAGCTGATCGGGCTGGGCCAGCTTGGAGCAGCAGGGGGCCTCCACCTCCGCGCGGAGGTGCCCCGCCTCGTCGTAATAGACGGCGGCCTCTCCGTCCAGCCCCAGCTCCGCCATGCGCCGACGCAGCCGCTTCTCCCGGGCGGGGTCGGGGACCAGCTCCTGGCCCAGCTCGGCGGAGGCGGCGGAAAGCAGGGTGGAGAGCTGGGCGTACTGCCGGCACACCGCCCCCCGGTTCTCCCGCAGGCGCTGGGCGTACTGCCGCCGCACCAGCAGGGCGGAGAGCTCCTGGTCCACGGCGGAGAGGAAGGCGGGGAAGTGGAGGCAGCGGCTGGAGAAATAGGAGGGGAAGTCCTCACTCTGAGCGTGCCCCCGGGCCACCATCTGGAGGGAGGCGTCGTTGAGGGCGTTGAAGGTGGAGACATAGTCTCGCTCCCAGCAGACTGCGCGCAGGGAGCAGCGGCGGCACACCCGGTCCGCCGCCCGGTCGAAGATCACCGCAGTGTCCCCGTCGTTGGAGGGGCGGGAGCGGAAGGAGGTGCGCAGGGTGTCGCTGAGGGAGCGGAAGGCCTGGGCGGTCTCCTCCAGCCGGGCGGCGATGTACTGCCGGGCCCGGAGGGTCCCCGCCGGCGCCGCGGCGGGGGTGAGCAGGACGCCCAGCCGCCGCAGAAGGGAGTCGGGGAGGAGCAGAAAGACCACCGAGGCGAAGAACACCTCATAGAGGATGGAGATCTGCAGCCCATTGTTCCAGGTCCACAGCACGCTCACCGCGTCCGCTGCCACGAAGATCAGCGCGGCGGCCAGCCGGGGGCGGGCGTGGAAGATGCCGGTGATCAGCCCGGAGAAGGCAAAGGCCATGCTGTAAAAGGGCGGCCCGCCCGCGGCCAGGTCCATGGCCAGCCCCGCGCAGATGCCGGACGCCGCCCCCGCCCCCACGCCGCCCTTCCAGGCGCAGGAGAGCACCACCAGGGCGGCCAGCCCCCGGCCCAGGGAAAGCTCCCCCGGCAGGGTGAACTGGCACAGGGAGATCAGCAGGGTGACCCCCAGCACCATCATCCCCACCGACTGGCGCAGGGTGAGCTCCTCCTCCTGGTGCAGGAAGGGCCGAAGGCCCAGCCGGTAGAAGTAGGTCCCTGCGGCGGTGAGGAGCACCTCGGTGCCGAAGAAGATCACATCCGCGGTGCGCCACCCCGCCTGAGAGAGATAGACGAAGCCGGTGCTGGCGTTCAGCGCCGCCGCCGCGCAGGGCATGAACCACGGGGCGGCGTAGAAGCGGATGTCGTAGAAGGCGAAGGAGACCGCGAAGATCAGCACCGCCGCCGCCACATACCGCAGCCCGTCCACAAAGCCGAGAAAGGAGAAATACCCCCAGCAGGCCCCCAGCAGGGCGGCAAAGCCGTTGGCCCCCGACCCGGCGGCCCCCACCAGGGCCAGGGCAAAGGGGGAGTACCCGCCGAACACCTCCGCCCCGGACAGTACCGCCGAGAGGAGAAAATAGATCAGGCACTCCGCCGCCCGCACCAGGGCGGGCGCCCGGAGCACCAGCCGGCCGTTGTCCCGCAGGTCCTGGCGGGCCTTCTGGACGCGGTTTTTCCAAAGCTCTTTTGTTGACATGACCCAGCCTCCCGAGCCCGGCCGGGGAGCGCTTGTCCCGTCCGGAGAGAATCAAGGCCAGTATAATCCAATTATTGGAAAAACATCGTCGAACGGGGGATGACTGCCTGCATTTCCGACGGGCGGGGGGAGTTGATGTGCCGCGCCGCATTTTTCTGTGCCGGTGACCTGGACACTGAGACTATGAGGAGGTTGACATAAAACATGAAGTCTGGTATACTCACAATAGAAGTAAAATCATTCCAGGCTGTGCTGCGAAGAGAGGAGGATTCCCATGTGGCTGTCTTCTCCTGCGCCCTGCTAAAACCGAAGGCTGCGGGCCGGTCGGCACCGGAAGACCGACACGATCCGTTGACCGTCAAATGTTCGAAGGACGGTGTTGTGACCATTGAAAATAAGGACAAGACTTATTTGTAAACGAAATGTTCTTTTCCTGCTGGCAGTGGTGATCGGCGCGCTTGCCGTCTTTTCTCTCGTCCAGCGGCCCAGAGGGGCCCCGGTCATCCGTGCCATTGAAAACGGAACCTTCTATATGGAGGGCGACCTCGCCTATTGGGGAGAGGAGAGGACCTGGCAGGGGCCGGTCTCGGAATATGCGTTTTCTCTTACGCACGGGATAGAGTATTCGGACAAGACCTATTTAAAGGTCGCTGATGAGTACTATGTCGCGGATGAGGCGGGGAATCAGACCTGCCTGTCTGACCCGTCCGTTCCGGACGCACTCATGTTCCGCATCGAAGAGATGTTTGCGCGGGCAAGCGTGCTGCCCGGCATATCGCCCTCTGAGTTCTCTCTCCTCCTCCGTTCTGAACGGGAAGTCCCGGTTCAGGAGAGCGGGGAGCCGGTCTTGTGCGGGTATGAGGAGTATCAGCTCGACGGAACTCCGCACACCCTCGGCCTGTATTTTTTGGGAGGTGATCTTTACGCGATCCAGTCCGATCGGGATCCGTGGTGGATCTTCTATGTTTCAACATTTTCGGCGGATCCCTTTGATCATATCCCGCCGGCGGACGAAGTGTGAAGACAGAGGCCCCGCCGCAGAGTGACCAGCCGGGGCGAAAGGAGCAGGCAATATGGAAAAGGGGCGGGGCGGCCGATCGGCCGCCCCGCCCCCTTTTTCAGGTTCAGAGCTTCAGAAATTTTTTCAGCGCCCACAGGTCGGAGGCGATGTACACATGGGGGAAGGCCGAGAGCTCCTCCGCCGTGGTGGTTCCGTTGAGCACCCCGGCAAAGGGGACGCCCGCCCGCTGGGCGGTCTCCGCGTCGATCACCGTGTCCCCGCAGTACAGGGTGCGCTCCGCCGGCGCCCCCAGGGCGTCCACCGCCCGCAGCAGCCCCTCCGGGTGGGGCTTGGGGGAGGAGACCTCCTCCCCGCCCACCACCATGCGGAACCAGCCCTCTGCGCCCTGGCGCTGCAGGATCCGGCGGAGCATGTCGGAGTGCTTGGTGGTGACGATGGCGGCGGGGACCCCCGCCTGTCTCAGACCGGTGAGCAGCTCCGCCGCGCCGGGGAAAAACCGGGTGGTGGCGGGCTGCAGCTCGTGGGCGCACTCCACGAACAGGGCCCGGAAGCGGGCCTGGTGTGCCGGGTCGTCGTCCCCGGTGAGCATGGTGTACCCCCGCTCCAGGGTGTAGCCCACCGTCCGCCGCACCGCCTCCCGGTCCGGCTCCGGCCAGCCCAGGGCGGTCAGCCCGTGGCGGTAGCCCGCCACGATGGACATCGTGGCGTCCCCCAGGGTATAGTCAAAGTCAAAGATCACAGCCTGCACATTCATGGTGATGCCTCTCATTTCTCAAAAATCTCCCTCAGCATACCACAAAACGGCCGGCTATTCAATATCGTTGAGGAAGGCCGCCGCGCCGTAGCGCAGGCAGCGGCGCAGCCTGGCCTCCCCCCGTTTGATGGTGCGGGAGACGGTGGATTTGTCCACCCCCAGCTGCTCGCCGATCTGCCGCATGTTCAGCCCCTGGCTGTAATACATCAGCAGGGCGCGGCGCTGCTTGGGGGTGACATCCTCCTTCAGCGCCCGGAGCAGGTTGCGCTTGAGGCGGCTGTGCTGGGCGCTGTTGTCGCTGGACATGGCCCGGGCGTACACCGCCATGTCGGCGGCGTAGGCGGACCCCCTCTTATATCGTGTACCGGACATTGCGCCGATACCCCCTTTCGTAATAGCGGTCGGTGAGGACGGCCAGGTCCCTGGCCTCCCGCCACATGGCGGAGAGCATGCGGATGCGCAGCTCCAGCTGGTCCGGGTCCGCGTCGGGGCCGCCCTCCTCCAGCAGCAGGGTCAGCTCTCCGATGCGCACCCGAAGCCGGTCGGCTTGGGCGCGGTACTGGACGGACATCTCCTTCAATGTCATGGCGCGGCGGACACCTCCCGGGACAGCATGGCGTCGCAGGCCGGACAGCAGCGCCCGCCCAGCCGGCGGTGCCAGTGGTCCAGGGGATACAGTTCTCCGCCGCACACCACACACCGTCCCACGGGGGGACGGCACTGGACATCCCGCAGGGGGATGGAGATCAATGGATACAAGGAAGATCACCCTCTCAAAAAAATTGTCAGGTCAAGAAGAAAATCCTTGACACGGGATGCAGATTCTGATAAACTAACATCTGCTGTGGACGAACAGTCATACGCTGGTGTAGCTCAGTTGGTAGAGCAGCTGATTTGTAATCAGCAGGTCGGGGGTTCGAGTCCGTCCACCAGCTCCAGCATTGCTGTGGACAAGTTCATCATATGGAGGAGTTCCCGAGTGGCCAAAGGGGGCAGACTGTAAATCTGTTGCGTTTCGCTTCGGTGGTTCGAATCCACCCTCCTCCACCAGTTCGTCGCAGGCGGTATACCGCTTGCGACGAACTTTTTTCATCGCATCTGCAGCGGCTCGCGGCGCTTCCGTTTCATCACGAAGACAGGCATTTCACTGCCTTTGTCAAAGGAAGGGACATTCGATTTGCGGTTCCTTCCGTTTGCTCCTCTCCCATAAAACGAAAAAATGGGATCTGCCCCCGACAGCGATGGACACCGGGAAAAAGCTGTGATATACTTTTGGACATACTGGGCGGCGGACAGTCCGCCCCCAAAAGAGAACAGAGAGAGGAAGGGATCCATCAACATGGAGCGATTGTTTCACCTGAAGGAGTACGGAACTACAGCGGGAAAAGAGGTCATGGCAGGCCTGACGACATTTTTTGCCATGGCCTACATCATCGCGGTGAACCCCACCCTGCTCAGCCAGGCGGGTATGGAGTGGGGCGCGGTGTTCCTGGCCACGGTGATCTCCGCCATCGTGGGCACCCTGATCATGGGCCTGGCGGCCAATGTGCCCTACGCCCTGGCCCCCGGGATGGGGCTGAACGCCTTTTTTGTGTACACCGTGTGCTTTGCCCTGGAGTTCACCTGGCAGCAGGCGCTGTCCATGGTGTTCCTGTGCGGCGTGATCAACATCGTCATCACGGTGACCAAGATCCGCAAGTCCATCATCAAGGCCATCCCCCGCAGCCTGCAGAACGCCATCGGCGGCGGCATCGGCATTTTCGTGGCCTATTTGGGCCTGCTGAACATCGGCATCATCAACTTCGGCTCCGGCGTGCCCGCCCTGTCCACGCTGAATACCCCCGCCCTGTGGCTGTTTCTCATTGGACTGGCTCTCACCGTCATCCTGCTGGTGTGTAAGGTGAAGGGGGCCATCCTCATCGGCATCGTGGTCACCGCCCTGCTGGGCATCCCCATGGGGGTCACCACCGCGGCAGAGAGCATCAGCTTCTCGGAGGCGTGCAGCCAGCTGCCCACCACCTTTGGCGCGATCTTCACCAGCGCTGGTCTGCCCTCCCTGTTTGCCGACCCGGCCAAGATCCCCCTGGTGCTGGTGACCATTTTCTCCTTCTGCCTGTCCGACACCTTTGATACCATCGGCACCTTTATCGGTACCGGACGGCGCACCGGCATCTTCAGCGAGGAGGACGAGCGGGCCATGGAGACAAACCCTGGCTTCCACTCCCGTCTGGACCGGGCCCTGTTCGCCGACGCCACTGCCACCTCCATCGGCGCCATCTTCGGCACCTCCAACACCACCACCTATGTGGAGAGCGCCGCGGGCATCGGCGCGGGAGGCCGCACCGGCCTGACCAGCGTGGTGGTGGCCCTGTGCTTTGCCGTCAGCGCGTTCCTGGCGACCTTTGTCAGCGCCATCCCCTTCGCGGCCACCGCTCCTGCCCTGGTGGTGGTGGGCATCATGATGATGTCCGCCTTCCGGGAGATCAAGTGGGATGATTTCAACGAGGCGGTGCCCGCCTTCTTTGCCGGGGTGTTCATGGCCCTGTGCTACAGCATCTCCTATGGTATTGCCGCAGGCTTCGTGTTCTACTGCATTACCAAGGTGTGCAGGAAGCAGGCCCGGGAGATCCACCCCATCCTGTGGGTGGCCACCGTGCTGTTCGTGCTGAACTTCGTGCTGCTGGCCATCATCTGACGATATGACCCGTGGGAGAGGGAGCGTCCCTCCCGCAGGCGGCGGTCCCCGCCGGGCATCTGCCCGGCCGGGAATCTTTTGCTTCGGCAGCACCGCTGGACCAGTTATAGAACATATGTTCGATAACTGCGATCAATATATCACCAATTGGAGATAAAGTCAAGGGAGAAGCCGAAAGAAATAGTTGAAAATGGTGATAAAATGCGGTAGAATAGTCCGGAAAAAAGGACAAAACGGTGATAGGAGGGGCATCATGGAGAAGACCGCCACCTTTGGAAAGCGGCTGCGCCAGGTGATGGAGGCCCGGGGGCTGACCTATGCAACCCTGGGCGAGCAGCTGAAGATGAACCCCCAGACCCTGAACCGCTATGTGCTGGACCAGCGGGAGCCCAAGGGCAGCGTCACTGCCGCCATCGCCCTGATGCTGGGGGTGGACCCCCTGTGGCTCCAGGGGTATGACCCAGGGCCCGCGCCCCGGGAGGCCATGGTGCCCATCCTGGGTACCATCCGGGCGGGGCGGCCCACCCTGGCGGTGGAGGAGGTGGCGGGCTATGCCCCGGCGGAGGTGGCCCGGCCGGAGGAGTATTTCTATCTCCGGGTGGCGGGGGACAGCATGGTCAACGCCGGCATCCGCCCCGGGGACCTGGTGCTCATCCGCCGGCAGGACACGGCGGAGAACGGGCAGATCGTGGCCTGCATCCTCAACGGGGAGGACGCCACCCTGAAGCGCTTCCGCTGCCAGGGGGATGTGGTGATCCTCCAGCCGGAGAACCCCGCCTACGAGCCGCAGATCGTCTCCGCCCGGGAGTTTGAGACGGGCACGGCCCGCATTCTGGGGGTGGCGGTGCGGCTGACCCGGGAGCTGTGAGGAGGGGGACGGATGGAGAAGATCCTGCTGGTGGGCGCCGGGGGCGCCATCGGAGCGGTGCTGCGCTATCTCATCAGCCTGATCCCCTTCCGGGGGGACTGGCCGGCGGCCACCCTGCTCACCAATGTGCTGGGCGCGCTGGTCATCGGGGTGGTGGTGGGGCTGACCCTGCGGGAACACGGCCCGTCGGAGGGGGCGGTGCTCTTCCTCAAGGCCGGAGTGTGCGGCGGATTTACCACCTTTTCCACTTTCTCCCTGGAGACGCTGACTCTGCTGGAGCGGGGGCGGCTGCTGCCGGGGCTGGGGTACGCCGGGGCCAGCCTGGTGCTGTGCGTGGCAGGCGTCTGGCTGGGCCGCTGGCTGGCCCTGCGGGCAATGGGGGCGTGAGCACGGCGAGGGGCGGACCGCCGTATGGCAGTCCGCCCCTCGCTTTTGTAAAAATCCAGACCCTATGCAGCCAGCATATTGTTTTCGCCGGAACAGGCGGTATAATAATATATATAAAAGCCCGGTCAGCCGGACAGAATTGCGGAGAGGGCCCTCTCCGCCTCACAGGGGCACCCCTGTGAGGAACATGACTGTATCCTGAATGAAAAAGGAGGAACCGAACATGAAGAAAAGACGGACATCCCGCGTACTGTCCCTGGCACTGGCAGTGTGCATGATCCTGTCCCTCGGCTGCCTGCCAGCCTCGGCGGAAGGCTTTGTGGGGAAGGACGACATCTTCGACTTTGAGATTGATAATGTGGATCTGGATTTTGGAAGCCATCAGCTTCCTCTGGAAACACAGAGGGATAACTATGGCCGAACGGTGGGATACCTTGGGACAGCCTCTTTTATCATGACCAACCATGATACCGACATGAGCGGCCTTCCGAATTTCGGAGGAGAAGAAACGCTCTTTTCGAACACGACCCTCTCCTCCGCCGACGGAAAGGAGCTGGATGTTCAGGCCCAGCTCGTCCCCCAGGGAGACTGGCAGGGGCACCCCAGCGGCGTCTGGTTTGGGACCTCCAGACAGTTCGATATAGAGCTCTATTACCTGGAAAAGGCTGAACTGACTGCGGAGAACTGCAGCGTTTACAGCGGAACAGCGGCATTTCAAGTACAGGGATATGGCGATGGCACCCCGGTGCTTTTCCATATCACAGTGGAGCTGCTGCCCGGCCCGGGCATGGAGTTCCCTGAGCCGGAACCCGAGCAGCCCGGGACCTCGGCGGACCCGGTGTATGATGTATCACTCAACATCACTTCCATCGATCTCGGCTCCTACCCCGTCTCTGAGACCGACCTCAATGTGACACCCCAGCTCCTCACCGTCACCAATACCGGGAACCGACCCGTCTACTGGTTTTATCAGCACGCCATGGGCAACGGTGTGCGATATAAATTCCTGGGCGGCGACAGTCTCCTGGAGCCCGGCGAGTCCAAGCAGCTGGAGGTGTCCTGGGACAGTAGCTTCGGCATGAGGGGTCCCGGAGTCTATGAGCGCTCCATCAAGCTCTATTTTACCTATGAAGACGATATCGACTACACCTGGAACGCCGGCCTGGATGACCCCAGCGACTCCGCTGAGCTGGTCCTGGAGGTGCCGGTGCGTATCGAGCTTACCGTGGGCCAAGTGGAACTGACTGCCAGCACCAGCTACCTGGACTTTGGCTCTATAGTGGAAGGGGCGTATTCACCCTCTAAGTCGGTCACTGTCAACAACAATAGCGGGGTGACGCTTAAGCTGTATTCAGAGGAGTCGGAATACTTTCATGCCAGCAGTGGAGTATGGCTGTACTCAGGAGAATCTGTCCCCATTGAAGTTTGGCCCGAAAGAGATCTGGAGCCGGGAGAATACACGGAGACGCTGACCCTCTATGCGGGACCAGGCGGTGATTACTCGGGTGCGGACGCGGCGATCTCCTTCCAGGTCCACATCACCGTGGAACGGGACAATCAGTGGGACAAATACCTCTCCATCTCCCCCACCAGTCTGGACTTCGGCAGTGACGGATCTGCCGCCAAGACAGTGACGGTGACCAGCATCTCTACCAGCGGCTATATTATGCTTGAGCCAGTTATCTCTGACAACTTTACTGTAAGCGCCTACGGCGACAGGAGCCTGGCCCCAGGGCAGTCCACGACTTTCACGATTCAGCCGAAGGCAGGGCTGGCGGCAGGGACCTATAGCGAGAACATCTTCCTGGACAGCAGTGTGGGCTTTTTCAATCTGCCGGTGCGCTACACCTCCACCGGCGAGGGGCAGCCCGCCGGTACCTTCACGGATGTGACGGCGGACAAGTGGTATTACGACTTCGTGGAGACGGTGGCGGAGAAGAAGCTGTTCGCGGGGAACGGGGACGGTACCTTCGCTCCGGAGGCGAACATGACCTATGCGGAGTTTTTGGCGGTGCTGTTCCAGTTCTCGGGGGACACCCTGCCCACGGGCTCCGGGCCCAACTGGTATGACAACCACATCCAGTGGGCGAAGGACCATGATTTGATCCCCGCCGGGATGCTCAATGGCTTCGACCCCGAGGCGGCCATCACCCGGCAGGACATGGCGGCGCTGTTCGGGAGCTTCCTGAGCAATTACGACTACACCGCCGCGCCGGTGAACAGCGGCACGCCCAGCTTCTCCGACGGCGCGTCCATCGCGGACTACGCCCGGGACGGCGTGGAGCTCTGTTACCAGCTTGGTATCATGGGGGGCAACGACGACGGGACCTTCGCCCCCGGCAATACCGCCATCCGGGCGGAGGTGGCCGTGACCATGGTCCAGATGGCACGGGTCATGGGACGGTAAATTCAGATAGGAGTTAGGAGATAACGAAGGAAGAGGGGGCGGACCGCCGTACGGCGGTCCGCCCCCTCTTCCTTGGTACAGTCAGGCCGGGGTGAGGGAGATGCTCTCCCCCATGGCGGCCAGCTCCTCCTGGGTGACCGCCCCGGGCTGAAACTGGATGGCCACATAGACCAGCAGGTCGGTGCGATAGGACAGAAGCCCGGGGACATAGGACTCCGCTCCGGTCACCGGGTCTTGGAGGTACACCTGACAGGAGGCGGTGCAGGCGGTGCCGTCGTCGGAGAGCACGGTGTAATCGTTGTCCCAGTTGACCCCGGAGCCCAGCATCAGCTGGTTGTATACCATGCGGTGGAAGTTCTCCGGGGTGGTGTCGGGGTAGAGCTCGAAGGTGTTGAAGCCCACCGTGGCGGCCAGTTCCTCCCCGTCGTAGAGCAGGATGGGGGTGAAGGCGAAGGTGGCGGCCCGCTGGTCCAACGGAGGCAGCTCGGCCCGCCAGCCATCGGGGAGGGCCATGGTGAGGGTGAAGGGGGCGTGGTCATAGAGGGCGGCGTTGTACTCCTCCCGCCCCTCCTGATAGGCGGGGAAGGTGAGGGAGACGGTGTTCTCCCGCCCTCCCAGGGGGTTCAGTGCCAGAGCGGCACAGACCACGACCACCAGGATGACGGCGGCGATGACCAATGCGCGGCGGGGAGCGTGGAATTTCATGATGTGCACCATCCTTTCTTTCATGGGTCCGTAGCCAAAGGGAGGGACGGCGGGGGACAGGCGGGGGCGCCCCGCGGCCAGGTGCAGCAGGGAGGCGCAGTAGTCCGCCCGGATGTCCCCCGGGGCGCGGCGGAGCACAGCCTCGTCACAGGAGAGCTCCATGTCCCGGCCGGAGAGGACGAAGGCCAGCCACACCAGGGGATTGAACCAGTGCAGGCACAGGGCCAGCCAGGCCAGGGCCCGCCAGAGATAGTCCCGGCGGCGGATATGGGTCAGCTCGTGGGCGATGATGTACCCCCGCTCCTCCTCGGCCAGGGAGGAAGGGAGGTAGACAGCGGGGCGCAGCAGCCCCAGGGTAAAGGGGACGGAGATGCGGTCCGCCAGATAGATGTTGTCCCGCAGCTTCACCGCCCCTGTCAGCTGCCGCCGCAGGCGCAGCAGGGAGGCCGCGCCCATGGCCAGCATCACCGCCGCACCCGCCAGCCAGACCAGGGTGGCCAGGGACACCGGCGCCTCCAGCGGGTCCGCCGTCAGCTGCTCCTCCCCCTGGGGGAGGGCCTGATTGATGGCCTGGCTGAGGCCGGGGAGGGGAAGAGCCACGGCGGGGAACGGGGTGTGGACGATGTCCGGGGGGATGTAGTCCACCGTTCCGCCGGCGGAGACCGGGGCGGAGGCGAGGTTCAGCGCCGAGAGCGGGGAGGACAGGGAGACGGGGCAGAGCAGCCGGAACAGCACCACCGCCCACAGCACATAGGAGAAGATGCGGGGCGCCCGGCGCAGGGCCAGCCGGGCCAGCAGCACGGCGCAGACGGCCACCGAGGCGGTGATGCTCATGTTCACCACGGCGGGGAACAGGGTGTAGCTCCACATCCCCCTCACCCCCGGTTCTCGTCGATGAGCCGCTGCAGGGCGGCCACCTCCTGGTCGGTGAGCTTCTTCCGGGTGGTGAAGGCGGTGAGGAAGGCGGGCAGAGAGCCCTGGAAGGTCTCGTCCACGAACTGCCGGCTCTGAAGGGCCTGGAACTCCTCCCGGGTCATCAGGGGAGTGACCACGCTGTCCACATTCTGGAACAGCCCCCGCCGGCACAGCCGCTGGAGCATAGTGTAGGTGGTGGATTTTTTCCAGTTCAGCTCCGCCTGGCACAGCTTCACCAGCTGGCCGGAGGGGATGGGGGCATGGTCCCAGATCAGCTGGGCGAAGCGGGCCTCCATGGCCCCTAATCTGGTCTCGTTCATTTGTTCGGCCTCCTTGCGGTATGGTGGTCTAATATATGTAGACCTATCTTCAAAAGGAAGTCTAATATCATTAGACCGATTTGTCAACAGAAAATCGGGCCCCGGGCTGCGAAAATTTTCGCGGCCCGCGGCCCGGACGGTATGTGCTTTGGAATTTACTTCTTCTTCCGCCCCAGGTAGTGCCGGTCGGGGTCCACCTCCATGCGCAGCAGGCGGATCTCCTCATAGGTGGGCTCCGCCATGGGCACCGCCCGGGACACATCGATGTCCCAGCCGGTGTTCTCCAGAATCTGCTCCGGGGTGACCCCGGGGAAGATCTCCGCAGCATAAAGCACCCCGGTCTCCGGGTCGGGGCGCATCTTGCACAGGTCGGAGATGATGACGCAGTTGCCGCCCCGGTACAGCCCCAGATCGAACCGGTCCTCCCCATGGGGGCCCCGCATGCCGCAGGGGGTGGTGAGGTACTGGCAGTGGGCGGGGAAGCGGCGCTTCTCATGGACCATCATGGCGATGGTCTTGTCCGCCAGGGAGGCGATGTCGTTGGCGCCGCCGCTGCCGGTGAAGCGGGTGCGGGGGCCCTTCCCGTCGTCGGACACCCCGGCGGCGTAATAGCCCCCCATGGAGGTGGAGTTGAGGTTGCCGTACATGTCGCACTCGGCGGCCCCCAGTACCCCCACGGTGCAGAAGCCCCGGTTGGCTGTGGTGCCGAAGGCGTCCACCAGGGTGGACAGGGTGGCGGCCTTGTAGGCGGCCCGGGCGTCGGCGATGGAGGCGGGGATGTGCCGGATGGTGGGACCGATGGTGCCCGCCTCCAGGATGATGGTCATGTGGGGGGCGTGGGTGCGCTGGGCCAGCCCGGCGGCCAACAGGGGCAGCCCGGAGCCCACGAAGGCGAAGCTGCCCTCGTCGATCTCGTGGGACACCGCCACCGCCAGTCCCTCCAGATAGCTGTACTGGTCGGGGAGAAGCCCCATCCGGTCCATATAGTCCTGATATTCCTTGTCAATGGCGGGGATGACCATGGCTCACTTCCCCTCCTTCTTGAAGCGGTCGATGCTGGGGTTGTAGTGATAGCGGGGGTCGGTGCGCAGGGCGCTCATCTTCTTCAGCCCCACATGCCGGGTGAGGTAGTCCCACTCGTCCGCGGTGTCCGCCACATGCTCCTTCCAGAAGGCGTGGACCTCCTCCAGACTCTTGTGGTTCACCGCCTTGGTGTAGTTGGTGAACCAGTCGTAGTCATAATCGTAGCAGTTGGGTACCACGGTGGGATAGGCGCCGAAGGGCTGCTCCACGATGGCGGAGACGAAGTGGGGGGCGATCTGGTTGTGCTCGGGGACATGGCGCAGCTCCTCCGGGGGGCAGATGCGTTCGCACTCCACGATGAGGGAGCGGCCGCACAGCGCCTGATCCACATCGGGACCCACCAGGCCCTCCATCCGCACCACCCCGTCCAGGGCCACCCGCTGGGCGTGGATGACGCACACCTCCGGCTTCAGGGGGGGCACCACCATCACTTTCACCCCGGGCTTGCCGGTGTAGGCGGTGGAGAAGGGCTTTCTCCGGTTGTACAGATTGGTCTGGTTGCCGCAGGTGTCCTTCCCGCAGGCGAAGGGGGAGGGGCGAAGGCCGAACCCCTCGAAGGGGTCGTCCACCACCTGGAACTTCTTGTTGGGGATGCCGGGGTGGATGGGGGCGCCGTCCTCCTTCGTGCCCCGCAGGCCCGCCTTGCCGAAGGAGTCGTAGCTCATCAGGTCGCTGGCCAGGTTGCTCATGCAGGGCATGAAGGGCAGCCCCAGCCGCCCGGCCAGGGTCCGCTGGGCATAGCTCCAGTTGGACCAGTCCTCCACGATCTCGATCTCCCCCTGCTCGATGGCCCGGCGGATGGCGTAGGCCACCGGCATCCCGCCGTCCATCCCCAGATAGGTGGTCTCCAGCCAGCGGATCAGTCCGGCGCCGGCCAGCATCTCCTCCACGATGGTGCCGCCGTTCATGGTGACGAACAGCCCGCCGATGTTCTGGCGCACCACCTCCCGGGCGATGGCCATGGGGCGGCGGAGGATGGTGAAGCCGCCGAAGCACACATGGCTGCCGGGGTGGATGAAGCGCTGCACCGCCTCCCTGGCGGTCATGACCTTGCTGTCCAGCTCGCTCATGCTCCCTCGCCCCCCTCCGTCAGTCCGGTGGCGCGCAGGCTGTCCTCCAGCCGGCGCAGCAGCTCGTTGGTCTCGGTGAGATAGGACAGGGCGGCGCGAAGGTCGTTCCGGGCGTACTCCCGCTCCTCCTCGGTCAGTTCCCCCAGCCGGGCGCGGAACTCCTCCGCGCCGTCCAGCAGTTCCCGGGTGAGCTCATTGGGCTCCAGCAGGCTGTTGGTGTGGGAGTTGAGCAGCCAGAGATAGGGGAAGATGTCCTTCATATGTTCCATGGGTCTCTCCTCCGACAGGCTTCAGCGCAGGCGGACGACCTGCTGGGAGTAGTTCTTCCAGTCGCTCTGCACCACCTTGGCACCCTCAATCCACATGGCGGTGTCGGGATGCTCGGCGTACTCCACGGGCAGCACCATGCCCCGCAGGAAGGCGGTGGGATTGTCGCCGTAGGTGGTGGAGACGATGGGGTAGCTGCCCTCCTCGTACCAGGTGTCTCCCAGCTTCTCGTTGTCCGACTCCTCCCCCAGGGTGCCCCGGACATGGAGGTTGCCCTCCAGCAGGCAGCGGATGCCCGAGCCGGGATGGGAATGCAGCCCGGTGGAGCCTAGGTTGTTGTAGATACAGTCCAGCCGGAACAGCCACTTCTGCCGGGGAGCCATCTCGAACATACGCACCCGGCGCAGCATCTTCAGCTGGGAGGTGATGCCCCGCCCGGTGAGATAGGCCTTGGGGGCCTCGGTGGGGATGAGCTCAAAGCGCCAGATGACGGCGTCCTCCTCTCCCGCCTCGATCTGGATGTTGTCCATACAGTACTTGGCGGTGTCTGCGGGGACCGGCTTGCCGTTGATGATGGGAGCGCCCTTCAGGACATAGAGGATGGCGTGCTGGGTATCCACCGGCTGGGCCACGGAGCCGGCGGGCAGAGAGTCGTGATAGAGTCTGAGCGTGTACATTGTCATCCCTCCACAAAAATAAATAAAATCTGTTCTAATTTTACAACGAATCGCAGAAGAATTCCACCCCAAAATGAGAAAATATTGCGGGTATCCTGCCTTTTGTGGTAGAGTGAAAGAAATAAGACCGGCAAGGCGGGTGTTTGTATGGGATCTCTGCTGAGAGAGATGACCGATGAGTATCAGGAATATCTGCGGGACGAGTCCCACACCGTGGGGTGGGCGGAGCAGATCGCCTTTCCCCGCACCGAGGAGGAGGTGCGCCAGGTGCTGCGTCAGGCGTGGGAGCGGGACCTCCCCGTCACCCTCCAGGGGGGACGCACCGGCATCTCCGCCGGGTGCGTGCCCCATGGGGGCGTCGTCGTCAGTCTGGCCCGGATGACCCGGGCGGAGGGCTGCCGGGCGCTGGGGGACGGGAGGTTCTCCTTCCTGGTGCAGCCGGGGGTGGTGCTGTCCGAGTTCGGCAAGTGGGTGGAGAGCAAGCGCTTTGACACCCGGGGCTGGGACGGAGAGAGTCTGGCGGCCTATGGCGGGTTCTGCCGGTCGGGGGAGTTTTTCTTCACCCCCGACCCCACCGAGCGCTCCGCCTGCATCGGCGGCATGGCGGCGTGCAACGCTTCGGGGGCGCGGAGCTATCTCTACGGCCCCACCCGGCCCCACATCCTGTCCCTGCGGGCGGTGCTGATGGACGGGCGCACCGTGGCCCTGCGCCGGGGGGAGCGGTTCGCCCATGGGCTGACATTCGAACTGCCCTGCGAGGACGGCTCAGTCCTGAAGGGGACGCTGCCCACCTACACCATGCCCCCCACCAAAAACACCTCAGGCTATTACTGTGCGCCCGACATGGACCTGATGGACCTGTTCATCGGCTCGGACGGCACCCTGGCCGCCCTGACACAGCTGGAGGTGGCCCTGGTGCCCAGCCCCGCGTTCCAGTGGTGCGTCAACGCCTATTTCATGGAGGAAGATCAGGCCATGACCTTCGTGAAGGCGGTGCGGGACGACGGGGAGAAGGCCGCAGCCATCGAGTATTTCGACGGGGACGCCCTGGATATCCTGCGGCGGCAGCGGGCGGAGAACCCCGCCTTCTCCGCCCTTCCCCCGGTGCCCGACGGGGCGGCGGCCGCGGTGTGCGTAGAGCTCCACGACGATGACCGCTCTCATATCCAGGCGCGGCTGTTCCGGCTGGGAGAACAGCTCACCGCCGCCGGCGGCCGGGAGGAGGACACCCAGGTGGCCCGCACCGCCGCCGATGTGGCCACCCTGAAATTTTTCCGCCACGCCGTGCCGGAGAGCGTGAACATGCTCATCGCCCAGCGCAAAAAGCAGGACCCGGTGATCACCAAGCTGGGCACCGACATGGCGGTGCCCGACGACAGGCTGGACCAGGTGGTGGCCCTGTACCGCCGGGGACTGCGGGAGTCGGGTCTGGAGTCGGCGGTGTGGGGCCATGTGGGCAACAACCATCTCCATGTGAACATCCTCCCCCGGAACGGGGAGGACTACCGCCGGGGGAAGGCGCTGTACGCCGACTGGGCCCGGGCGGTGACCGACATGGGGGGCGCGGTGTCCTCCGAGCACGCCGTGGGCAAGGCCAAGGCGGATTTTCTGGAGATCATGTACGGCCCGGAGCACATCGCGGAGATGCGGGCGCTGAAAAAGGTGTTTGACCCCAAGGGACTGCTGGGGCAGGACAACCTGTTTGCCAAGGAGGGGGACTGAGATGCGGATCGTGGCGTGTATCAAGCAGGTGCCTTCCACCAATGAGGTGCGCCTGGACCCGGAGAAGCACACCATCCTCCGGGACGGACGGCAGAGCGTGGTCAACCCCTTCGACGCCCACGCGGTGGAAGAGGCAGTGCGGCTGAAGGAGACCTGCGGCGGCACTGTGCTGGCCATCAGCATGGGGATCCCCGCGGTGGAGGAGCTGCTGCGGGACGCTCTGGCCCGGGGGGCGGACGAGGCGGTGCTCCTCAGCGACCGGGCCTTTGCCGGGGCGGACACCCTGGCCACCTCCTACACCCTGGCCGCCGGTATCCGCAGGGCGGGACCCTTTGACCTGATCCTCTGCGGCAAGATGGCGGTGGACGGGGATACCGCCCAGATCGGCCCGGAGCTGGCGGAACAGCTGGGAATCCCCCATCTCACTGAGGTGGACGCCATCCTGTCGGTGGGGGAGGGACGGGTGACTGTCTCCCGTCAGGGGCAGCAGGGACCCGAGACGGTGGAGGCGGCCCTGCCCGCGCTGCTCACCCTTACCCGGGAGGTCAATACCCCCCGGATGCCCACTCTCACCGGGGTGCGGCGCAGTCTCACCGCTCCCTTCGTCTGCTGGGGGGCCGACGACCTGAAGGCGGACCGGGGCCGCTGCGGACTGGAGGGCTCCCCCACCCAGGTGGTGCGTACCTTTGTGCCCCAGCGGGAACGGGAGACGGTTTTTCTGTCCGGCTCCCCGGAACGGCAGGCGGAGCAGATGGTGAAGATCGCGGGGGAGGTGCTGGCATGAGCGGACTGGTCATTGAGAAGGAAAAATGCGTGGGCTGCGGCGCGTGCGTGTCCGCCTGCCCCTCCGCCGCCCTGTCCATGGAGGAGGGACTTGCCGTGGTGGACGGCGCCGCCTGCGTGCTGTGCGGGGTGTGTGTGGACACCTGCCCCACCGGGGCCATCTCGGTGGAGAAGGAGGAGGCCGCCGGCCTGGATCCCTCTGACTGGCGGGATGTGTGGGTGTTCGCCCAGTGGGAGGGGGAGGGCTTCCATCCCGTCACCCTGGAGCTGCTCTCCCGGGGGCGGGCGCTGGCAGACAGCCTGGAGGAGCGGCTGTGCGCCGCGGCGGTGGGCTGTACAGAGGCGGACTGCGCCCCCCTGCTGGATCAGGGGGCGGATGCGGTCTACCTGTGCCCCGCCCTGCCGGCGGAATACCGGGCGGAGCCCTTCTGCGCCGCGGTGCTCTCCCAGCTGATCCGGGCGCACCGGCCGGGGATCGTGCTCTTCGGTGCCACCCCCTTCGGCCGCAGTCTGGCTCCCCGGCTGGCAGCCCGGCTGGGAACCGGCCTTACCGCCGACTGCACCCAGCTGGACATCGACGGGGAGAGCCGCTGCCTGCGGCAGACCCGCCCCGCCTTCGGAGGCAACCTGATGGCCACCATTGTCTGTCCCGCCCACCGGCCGCAGATGGCCACCGTGCGGCCCGGAGTTTTCCCCATCCTGACCGCCGGCCGCCGGACGGGGGCAGAGATTGTGACGGTGGAACCCCCTGTCCTTCCGCCGCCTCTTACCCGGGAACTGGCGGCGGACCAGGCCGTCCAGGCGGCGGCCGGGCTGCGGGGCGCCCAGGTGATCGTCTCGGTGGGCAGGGGCATCGGGGTGCGCAAGAATGTAAAGCTGGTGGAGCGGCTGGCGGAGCTGTTGGGGGCGCAGGTGGGCTGCTCACGGCCCCTGGTGGAGGCGGGCTGGCTGTCCTACGATCACCAGATCGGGCAGACAGGAGTCAGCGTCGCCCCAAAGTTGCTGATCACCTTCGGCATCTCGGGGGCCATTCAGCACCTGGCGGGCATCGCCGGGGCGGAGCGCATCATCGCCGTCAACTCCGACCCCTCCGCCCCGATTTTTGCCCAGGCCCATGAGGCGGTGGTGGGGGATTGCGTGGAGATTTTAGAGGAAATGATTAAAATATTGGAGAAAAAGCCAAATTAGGTCTTGCGGAAGCAGCCCTTTTTCCGCTACAATAAGAAATAGTATTGTAGCTTCCACCAAAAGCGGGGGAGTTGGGAGGCGTTTCCATGTATGTATCGCTGAATATCCTGCTGGACAGCATTGCCGGGCATCAGCACGAGGTGCACATCGCCCTGCCCAGCGGAAAGACCTTCAACCGCACTGCCTTGCTGCCCCGGGACGGCCGGACGCTGACCCCGGACTGGCTGTATATCTGCCGGCTGTCTGAATTTATCCGGACGGCGCCCGGCGTGCCCGGCGTCTGCTATGTCTGTCTGCGGGACCGGGTGCAGGACGGACTGGAGACGGAGGAGCTGCTGGCCAACACCATCGTCATCAATGAGAACATGGAGCTGGAGGAGCTGTTCACCGAGATTCAGGATGTCTTTTTCCGCATCAACGAGTGGATTCAGCAGATGCAGGAGACGGTAATCCGCAGCAGGAGCCTGCAGGACCTGCTGGATCTCAGTGAACCGGTGATCGGCAACACCATCAACATCTCCGACTCCGCCCTTACCCTTCTGGCCCATACCTGGGGCATCCCTGCAGAGGACAAGGTGACAAGGGCGCTCATCGACAATGGGTTCCATCCGGACGAGAACCTGAAGCTGTTTCAGGCGGGCAATCGTTTTGAGGTGTGGGACAGCGCCAGCGGTCTCATCGTCAACGAAGATCCCAATTACGGGGAATACCCCACCCTGGGCAAGGTCTTTAAGTTTCATAATACCTATTTCACCCATGTGGTGATGGTGTGCGACCACCGGCCCCTGACTCCGGGCCTGTCCGACCTGTTTCAGATCCTGCTGGATATTTTGCAGTTCTATGTGGAACGGGAGTGGGAGAACAAGGCCGCCTGTGATCATGTGTACGATTCCTTTTTCACCGACCTGCTGGACGGGAAGCTGAGCAGCCGGGCAGCGATGGAAGAGCGGGCCCGCCATGTGGGTGTGCCCCTCGCCGGGCCCTACCGGGTGCTGAAGGTGGTGATGAAGCAGCGCCTTCAGGCTCCCATGGGCCGGATGGGACAGGAGCTGGACGAGCTGCTGGGCAACGGCAAGGTGTTTTTGTACGATCAGCAGCTGGTGGCCCTGGCGTTGCCGCGGAGAGAGGGGGAGCGGCTCTCAGCGGACCGGCACATGCGCAGCTTCCTGGAACGATATGATGCAGTGTGCGGCGTCAGCATGGAGTTTTCCGATCTGAAGGATATGCCCGCCGCCTATGAGAAAGCCAGCCTGGCATTGAAATACAGCGGCCGCTTCCGTGGAAGAGAGCTGTTTGAACCCGACGGCGGAGAGGAGAAGGACAGCAGGATCCTGATGTTCGACCGGAATCTGCCGTATTACCTGCTGGGGGAGAATCCCCGCAGTATGGATATCTGGCGGGGCAGCGCCTATGAGCAGGCCATGCGTACCCTGATGGACTATGACCGGCAGCACAACACCAACAATCTTCAGCTGCTGTACACCTACCTCCGGTGTGAACGAAAGGCCACCGAGACGGGGCAGCTGATGCATATGCACCGCAACAATGTGGTCTACCGGATCGGCCGGATTGAGGAGATGCTGGGGCTGAGCCTGGAGGACCCGGAGGTGCGGCTGTGCCTGACGGTCTCCTATCTGCTGCTCTACCTCAACGGGCAGGAGGAGACCTGAGACCGCGGACGGGAGAGAAAAACAGATGCGGCGGACGATATCGTCCGCCGCGTTTGCTTTTGAAGAGGGGGAGCTTTATGGCACCAGAGCGACCTTCATCACCCCGTCGTCCCGGCGCTCAAACAAGGCGTAGGCCTCCTCCGCCCGGGCGAGGGGAAAGGTGTGGGTGATGAGAAAGGTGGTGTCCAGCTTTCCCTCGGCGATGAGGGAGAGGATCTCCCCGCAGTCGCACCCATCCACCCCGCCGGTCTGAAAGGTGAGATTCTTGCCGTACATCCTGGGCAGGGGGAGGGTCTGATCCTCATCGTACAGGGCCGCCACGGTGACCACCCCGTTAGGGCGGGCGCAGCGCCAGGCCAGGGTGAAAGAGCCGGCCCCGCCGGCGGCCTCGATGACCCGGTCGGCTCCGCCGTGGGGGGTGTGGGCGAGGACGAAGGCCTCCGCCTCCTCCGGGGCGGTGACCAGGACCTGGGGATAGTGCGCCCGGACAAAGCGGCGGCGGAGGGGGTCCGCCTCGCACAGGATGACCCGCCGGGGACCGCGGAGCAGCACGCAGGACAGGGTGCACAGCCCCGTGGGGCCGCCGCCCAGGATCAGCACCGTGTCCTCCGGCCCCGGATCGGCGAGCTTGGCGGCCCAGAAGCCGGTGGCCAGGATATCCCCCACGAAGAGGGCCTGCCGGTCGGTGACGCCGGCAGGGATGGGGGTGAGCCCCTGGTCGGCGTGGGGCACCCGGACATACTCCGCCTGTCCCCCGTCGATGCGGCAGCCCAGGGCCCAGCCGCCGTCTGGGTCGGTGCAGTTGTTCACCCAGCCGTGCTCACAGAAGAAGCAGTGGCCGCAGAAGGTCTCTACATTCACCGCCACCCGGTCCCCGGGGCGCACGGCGGTGACGGCACTGCCCACCTGCTCCACCACCCCCACCATCTCGTGGCCCACGGTGACCCCGGGCACCGCCCGGGGGACGCTGCCGTGCTTGATGTGCAGGTCGCTGGTACAGATGCTGGAGAGGGTCACCCGCACCAGGGCGTCCCCGGGGTCCTTCAGGGCGGGGACGGGCTTGTCCAGCAGGGCGAAGCGCCCCGGCTCCACATAGGTATAGGCCAGCATGGCGCCTCTCCTCACGCCGCCGGGTCGGCGGTGTCCGCCGGCGGGTCTGCCTCTCCGGCGAAGGCATCCCCCTCCGCCCCCAGGATGTCGTGGGCGTGGGCGAGGGACTTCTCCAGGGCGGCGTACACGCTGTCGGTGACGAGCTGGCTGGCGCCCGCCTGGTACTCCGCCATGGCGGCGTGGGTGTCCAGCAGATAGAACTGCTTTCCGTCGGCACCGCTGCCCCGGTTGAGCATATAGAAGGGGACATAGTCCACCCCGCTCACCGTGGTCTCGCCGGTGAGCAGGTCCTTGTGCAGGGTGAGGCGGAGGATGGCGGTGGTTTCGGTGCGCTCCTTGGTCTGGGAGGAGATGAAGTTGCCCAGGGAGTAGCACACAAAGCCGGTGTGCTCCTGTCCCTCCTCGTCCTCCGCGGTGAGGAAGGTGTAGGGCTCCAGCACATGGGGATGCCCCCCCAGGACCAGGTCCGCCCCGTGGGAGACCAGGAAATCGGCCAGGGAGGTCTGGTGGACGCTGGGCTCGTCCCAGTACTCGATGCCCCAGTGGATCATCACCGCCACCAGGTCGGTGCCCAGGCTCTGGGCGTAGGCCAGGTCGTCGGCCAGCAGGTCGTAGTCGGGCTGCTCCAGGGTGGTGGCATAGTCCAGGTTGAACAGGTTGACGCACCAGGCCTGGTCCTCGGACACGGTATAGCCGTTGAGCCCGTAGGTGTAGGACAGGAAGGCCACCGAGATGCCCCCCACATCCGCCACCACGATGCCGTGGTTTTCATCCCGCTCCTCCTGGCTGCGGTAGGTGCCCACATGGGCCAGCCCCGCCTCGTCCAGCACATCCAGGGTGCGGAAGATGCCGTCATACCCCTTGTCCTTGGTGTGGTTGTTGGCGGTGGAGAGAAGGTCGATGCCCGCGTCCTTCAGACCGTAGGCCAGGGCGTCCGGGCTGTTGAAGTTGGGATAGCCGGAGTAGTTGGGCCCGCCGGCCAGGGTGGTCTCCAGGTTGGCCACGGCGTAGTCCGCCTCCGTGAGATAGGGGGCGGCGAACTGGAACATGTGGGAGTAGTCGTAGCTGTCCGTCCCGGCGTCATAGGCGTCGTCGGTCACCGGCATGTGGCTCATGGCGTCCCCCGCCACCGCCAGGGTGGCCTCGATCTCGGTGGGGGTAGGCTCCGGCGTGGGAGTGACCGTGGGGGCGGGGGAGGGACTGGCCGTCTCGCCGGAGGGCTCGTCCGCCGGCGCGGCGCAGCTGCCCAGCAGCAGGCTCAGCCCCAGTGCGGCCGCCAGCAGAGCGGCGTGGGGGCGGGAGGGATGGGACATGGGAAAACGCCTCGCTTTCCTTGATTTTCCCTGACAGTATACTCCGGCGGCCTTGCTTTCGCAATCCTTTTTTATTACAATACAGACAAAGATCACAGAGAGGGGGGACGGTCATGGCAGAGGAGACACGGCTGTACGCCTGCCGCGTGCCAGCGGGAGAGCGGCAGGCGGCCTGGCGGCTGCTGGAGCGCGCCCTCCGGGAGACCTGCGGCCTGACGGCGCTCCCCCCCGTGGAGCGGGGGGAACGGGGGAAGCCCTTTTTCCCGGATCTGCCCGGGATGCATTTCAGCCTGAGCCACAGCGGGTCCTTCTGCCTGTGCGCCCTGTCCCCCTCCCCGGTGGGGGCGGATATCGAGGCGGTGCGCCCCCGGGGGGAGGTGCTGCTGCGCCGGGGGCTGACCGAGGCGGAGCGGGTCTGGTGCCTGGCGGCTGGAGACCCATGGCCCCGGTTCTGTCTGCTGTGGACCCGGCGGGAGAGCCGGTGCAAATGGAGCGGCCGGGGGCTGACCCTCCCGGTGCGGGACATCGCCGTCCCCCTCCCCCCGGCGGAGGAGCTGGACGGCCTTCGCTTCCGCAGCTACGCCGGGGCGGGGTGGGCGGCCTCCCTGTGCGGGACCGTCCCGCCGCCTCAGGCGGTGCGGTGGGTGGAGTTGGTTCCGCCGAATCGGTGAGGCAAAAGGCGGACCGCCCATTGGCATTAAATATTCGCCCCAGCGGGGGGAGAAATCAAAAGCCCACCTGTTTGTCTGCGTGACAAGCAGGTGGACTTTTATCAAATTATGGAGGAAAGACTATTGCAATTCCCTTCGCAATCGGTTAGAATTGGAGGCGGAAACATAAATAGCGGCAGAGCATAGCGGGTTGCCGCCCGCTATGCTCCGATGATGAGAGTCCTACCCACTCAACACCACAGTCTCATAGACTGCACCGTATCTCCCATTATACCGATGGAGAAGGGCTTTTTCAAGCATGATCCATCGAAGATGGGTTTGGTGTTTCGCTTCGATTGATTTTCAGTCAGGCGGTGTTGAGTTATACGCTCAACACCGCTTTTTATGTTTCCGGCGGAACCTTACCCGCGGGCGGAGGGACTTTCCTCCGCCCGGCGGGGCCGTCCGTCGGGAATATACGGGCTGACCTTTATCAAGTCTGTCGTGCCGCCGAGGAAAAGCCCGGAGAGAAAGGAGCCGGGAGAGGGAACGAGGCACGAGAGATAAATTGAGAAAGGAAGTCCAAAGATGAAAAAACTTGTTACCATGTTTTTGGCCGTGGCCCTGTGTATGGGGCTGGCCGTCCCCGCGCTGGCCGCTAATGGGTATGGGGCCTGCACCGTGACCGATTACGATGGGAAGGAATTCTACTTCAGCTCTGCCAAGGTAGAAACCGGCACCATTACGCTGGACTGGTTTGGAGACATCTCCGTGCAGGAGAATGTGACCATCATCACCGTCCAGCCCGGCAGCACCATGACTTATAGCGGCTACGAAACAGGAATGACCGGCTACACCAGAACAGGCGACGCCTATGCGCCCATCGACGCATACAAAGCATGGTTCAGTGGGACCGCTCCTGTGGACGATCTCTTTGGCGTCTATGAGGAGTGGCGGGGAAATGTGGTGGATATGCTGAGCTTCTGCACCGTCTTTGACAGTGAAGGGGATGGGACGCAGGAAGCTTACATCATCCTGGGCGACGGCGCCGCCACCCCCAGCGAGCCCACTCAGCCTGAGACCCCTGCGGAGCCCGAGACCCCCGCGGAGCCTGAGACCCCTGCGGAGCCCGAGACCCCTGCGGAGCCCGAGACCCCTGCGGAGACCCCGGAGGAGCCCTCCGTCACCGCCCCCGACGACACCGTGACCTACACCGTGCAGAAGGGCGACACTCTGGGCTTCATCACCACCAACTACTACGGCAACAACGCCCAGCGCAACGCCCTCTACCGGGCCAACGCCGACGCATTCGCCGAGACCGGCGGCAAGCTGCTGCCCGGCATGACCCTGGTCATCCCCGCCACCCTGGGCGGCGTGGAGCGCCTGAGCTACCCCGCGGCCGGCGAGGGGGAGACCCTCTACACCGTCAAAGCCGGGGACTCTCTCAGCAAAATCGCCCTGGATGTCTACGGCGATATGTGGCGCTATGAGGACATTTTCCAGCGCAACAGCGACCGCCTGAAAAACGCCAACACCATCTATGAGGGGCAGATTCTCGTCCTGCCCGCCAAGTAACAAGGAAACCGTATCAAGGGGAGAGCCCCCCGCCGCGGACGCGGCGGGGGGCTCTCCCTTCTGTCCTGAGGGTCGGGACACCGCGCCGCCGGCAGAGGAGCGCGGACGGCAGCTCCGGCTCAGCAGGGCAGCTTCAGCCAGGCGGGGGTGACGGACAGGTCGGCGAACAGCGGTCCCTCCGGAGGCCAGAAGGTGAACAGCACCACGGCCACCCCCACCGCCACCACCAGCCAGGCCACCAGTTCCCAGCCGAAGCCCTCCCACGGGCCGGGGAACAGCCGGGGCAGGAGGAAGCCCAGGGCCATCAGCACGAAGTATAGTCCAATGTCGAAGACCATGGCGTCCATGCCCAGCAGGATGTGGTAGAGGTAGCCCACCGACAGCAGCAGGGCCACCAGGATCAGACAGGTGAGCAGCCAGGGGCGCAGCCCCGTCCGGTCCCGCCGGTGGAGGAGCAGAGCGGCGGCGAGGTAGGGCCAGAGGATGATCTTCACATGCTCCCACAGGCTCTCCTTCACCGGGGAGATCAGCGCGGTGACGGCGCAGGGCAGCCACTGATAGACGAAGTGGAGAAGCACCCCCGCCGCGCAGGCACATACGAAGGCCAGAAGCAGCCGCTTGTTGGAGACAGTCATCACGAGATCCCTCCCGGAAAAATTTGTGCTGCAGCGCAGCCCGTTTGCCGGGCCCCGGCCGCAGGTGCAGAGATTGATATAGGATATGCATTCCGACGCGGGATATGCGCGCCGGGCGCGCATAAAGAGGCGGTGTGCGGGGTACGCTGAGAACAGAATGGACTGACGGGGAGGAAACGGCCATGAAGATGGGTCCAAAGGAATATCAGCAGCTGGTGCAGAACAAGGCAAAGCCCTCGCCGCTGTGGAGAGACATGGCGGCGGCCTTTGTGGTGGGCGGCGGCATCTGTGCCGGAGGACAGGGACTGTCCAACCTGTATCAGTATTGGGGGCTGGATCGGCAGACCGCGGGGATGGCGGTGTCCATCACTCTCATCGTGCTGGCGGCGATCCTCACTGGGGTGGGCCTGTTCGACAAGGCGGCCAAATTCGCCGGGGCGGGGACCCTGGTGCCCATCACCGGCTTTGCCAACGCCATGGTCTCCCCTGCCATGGAGTTCAAAAGCGAGGGGATGGTCACCGGTACCGCCGCCAAGCTGTTCGTCATCGCCGGGCCGGTGCTGGTGTTCGGCATCAGCGCCAGCGTAGTCTACGGAGTGATCCTGTGGGCGGTAGGATTTCTGCAGGGAGGATGACCGGGGTTTGACAACCGGGGGAAGAGGCGTATAAAATAGGGGGGCCGGGATCCGGCACACGCTTCCTCACAGAGAGAGAACGGCGCCCGCGGGCGCCGGAGAGGAGGACCCTATGATCCAACATGAGCTGCGGAACCCCGTATTTTATGCCAAAACGGGACACATCATGGTGCTGGTGGTGCTTCAGCAGCTGATCACCATCGGAATCAATTTTTTGGACAATGTGATGGTGGGCAGCTTCGGAGAGGCGCAGATCTCCGCGGTGGCCTTCGGCAACCAGTTCTATTCTTTTTTCCAATTTGTGCTGATGGGACTGGGGTCCGGGGCCATCGTCATGTCATCCCAATGCTGGGGCCGGCGGGAGTATGGCTCGATGCGGGAGATTGCCGCCATTGCCCTGCGGCTGACCTTTGTGCTGTGCGCCGTGTTCACCCTGGTCACCGCTCTGTTTCCCGGGGCGGTACTGCGCTTTTTCACCGATGATGGGGAGATCATCCGCACCGGTGAGCTGTACATGCGGCTGGTGGCGTTTACCTTTCTGCCCTCCGGCCTGGTGTCCACCGCCACCTACCTGCTGCGCAGCGCGGGCAGGGTGGGGGTTCCCCTCATCGGGTCCTCCATTGCCTTCTTTCTCAATTTCTTCTTCAACTGGGTGTTCATCTTCGGCAAGCTGGGGGCACCCAGATTGGAATTGGTAGGCGCCGCAGTGGGCACCGTCATCGCCCGGGGGTTCGAGTTCTGCTTCGTCTTCGGATATTTTATCCTGAAGGACAAGACCTTCGCCTTCCGCCTGCGGCACCTGCTGCTGCCGGGGAAGCGGCTGCAGCGGCAATATTTCCGATACAGCGTCCCCGTTCTGGTCAGCGACACCATCCTGGGGCTGAGCCTGATGCTCACCACCGTGATCCTGGGCCATCTGGGCAGCGAGATCTCCGCGGCCAGCGCCATGGTGGGCTCGGCGGTGCAGGTACTCACGGTATTGAATATGGGCATGGCGGGGGCATCCGCGGTGGTCATCGGCAACACCATCGGCGAGGGAGATCTGGCCCGTGCCAAACGGGAGGGAAACAGCTATGTGCTGCTGGCCCTGGCCATCGGACTCATCGCCATCCCGGTGCTGCTGGTGCTGGAGGGGCCCTATATGGCCCTGTACAACATCACGGACACCACCCGGCAGATCGCCCACGGCATGATCCTGTGCAACTGCCTGATGATGCCCATGCAGACCATCGCCTATGTCACCTCCAAGGGGATCCTCCGGGGCGGCGGAGACACCCGATTCCTCCTGGCGGCGGACAGCAGCCTGGTGTGGCTGGTCTCCCTGCCGCTGGGGGCGCTGGCGGGCTTCGTTTGGCACCTGCCCCCGTTTTGGATCTACTTTTTCCTCCGGATGGAGTATCCCCTGAAGGGGCTGGTATGCCTTGTCCGGTTCTGCACGGGGAAGTGGATCAAGGTGATCCGTTCCGGCGCCGCTCCGGCCGAAGAGCCGCCGGCAGAGACATGAAAAGAAGGGAGGGCGCGCATCTGCGCACCCTCCCTTCTGCGTCAGAAAAGAGGCGGAGACAACCGTCTGGGGTCAGGCGGCAGAGCCGTCCTCGGCGGTGAAGTAGACGAAGAACACATCGCCGGTCTCGCCGTTTTCATAGTACTCCTGAAAGCTGATGGAGAAGTCCTTGCTGTCCGCGGGCACCTCGAACACATGGGTGTAGGTCACGGTGCCGTCGATGGGGATCTCATAGGATTCGGGGGCCTGATTGTCTACGACAGGGTCTGTGACGGGGAGGCTGTAATCCTCATCGCCGGTGCCGCCCCACTGGGCCTGGAAGTCGGTGTCGAACATGGGCATGGAGTAGGTGGAGGTGTTCTTGATGCTGATATCCGCCACCAGAAGCTGATTGCCCTCGGAGGGAATATAGGTATCCAGTTCCGTGCAGGTGTAGGCACTGTCCACCGTGAAGTCGAAGAACGCGGTGCGCATCACATCACCCATCCGTCCCTCGGCAAAGCCATCCTCAGCGGTGACAATGGCGGCCGTCTCCGGATCGGCGGAGCCGGGCAGGTCGCCGCCGGTATTTACCCCGTTGAGGGGGATGTCGTCACAGGCAGAGAGGGCGAACAGAGAGAAACACAGAGCGGTCAGAAGCAGCAGTTTTTTCATTCCAATCACCTCGTTGCAGATTTTCCACGCAGCTGCGTGGAGGAAGATCAGGTTCCGCCTCTATCATACACAAACACCGTGAGAAGCGCAAGGGCGGAAAAGGAAAAAACAGGCCGCTTTGCGGGGCGAAATCGTCCCGCAAAGCGGCCTGTTTGATGACTTTGTGTTCAGCACAGCTTGGCGCCGGCGGGGATGGCGTCGTCCACCATCAGCAGGTGGAGTTTCTCCTCGCCGTGCTCGGTGTGCACGGCGGAGATCAGCATCCCCTGGCTCTCCAGTCCCATCATCTTTCGGGGGGGCAGGTTGACGATGGCGATGAGGGTCTTGCCGATGAGCTCCTCGGGCTTATACCACATGGCGATGCCGGAGAGGATCTGCCGGTCGGTGCCGGTGCCGTCGTCCAGGGTGAAGCGCAGCAGCTTGCTGGATTTCTTCACCGCCTCGCAGGCCTTCACCTTGACTGCCCGGAAGTCGCTCCTGCAGAAGGTGTCGAAGTCCACCTTCTCGGTGAGCTGGGGCTCGATCTCCACAGCGGGCAGGGCGGCCTTCCGGGCCTCTGCCTCGGCCTGCTCCAGCTCCTCCAGCGCCTTGTCCATGTCCACCCGGGGGAACAGGTTCTCTCCCTTTTCCACCGCGGCGGCCTCGGGGAGAGAGCCCCAGAGGACGGCGCTCTCCCAGGTGCGCGCCCCCTCCGGCGCGCCGACCTGGGCGAAGAGCTTGTCCATGCTGCCCGGCATGAAGGGGGTGAGCAGTACGCCGCAGATCCGGGTGGCCTCCAACAGGTCGTAGAGCACATGGGCCAGCCGCGCCCCGTTTTTCTCCATGTCCTTGGCCAGCACCCAGGGGGCGTTTTCATCGATATACTTGTTGGCCCGCTGGATGGCCTGGAATACCTCTTCCAGCGCCTTGTGGGGGGCGAAGGCGTCCATGGCCGCCTGATAGCGGCCCCGCAGTCCGGCGGTCAGAGCGATGAGTTCAGCGTCGAACTTCTCCGGCTCAGCGGCAGTGAGGTAGGGAACGGCACCGTCGGGCGCGGCGCAGGCGGCGGCCAGCGCCTTTTCCTCCTCGGTGGCGCCGCACCCGGCGGGCAGCGTGCCGCCGAAGTACTTGCCCACCATGGCGGTGGTGCGGGAGAGCAGATTGCCCAGGTCGTTGGCAAGGTCGGTGTTGATGGTCTGAATCAGCAGCTCGTTGGAGAAATTGCCGTCCGAGCCGAAGGGGAAGGTGCGCAGCAGGAAGAACCGCAGGGCGTCCACCCCGAACTGCTCGGCCAGCACATAGGGGTCCACCACATTTCCCTTGCTCTTGGACATCTTGCCCCCGTCCAGCAGCAGCCAGCCGTGGCCGAACACCTTCTTGGGCAGGGGGAGCCCCAGACTCATGAGCATGGCGGGCCAGATGATGGAGTGGAAGCGGACGATCTCCTTGCCCACAATGTGGACATCGGCGGGCCAGAACTTCTCGAAGTCGTGGTAGCGGTCGTTGTCATAGCCCAGAGCGGTGATATAGTTGGACAGGGCGTCCACCCACACATACACCACATGCCCCGGGTCAAAGTCCACCGGAATGCCCCAGGTGAAGGAGGTGCGGGAGACGCACAGGTCCTCCAGCCCCGGCTTGATGAAATTGTTCACCATCTCGTGGACGCGGCTGCGGGGCTCCAGGAAGTCGGTGTTCTCCAGCAGGTCCTGGATGCGGCCGGCATACTTGGACAGGCGGAAGAAATAGGCCTCCTCCTCCGCGTCCTGCACCTCGCGGCCGCAGTCCGGGCACTTGCCGTCCACCAGCTGGCTCTCCGTCCAGAAGGACTCGCAGGGCTTGCAGTATTTGCCCCGGTAGACCCCCTTGTAGATGTCCCCGTTGTCGTACATCTGCTTGAAGATCTTCTGAATGGCGGCGACATGGTAGTCGTCGGTGGTGCGGATGAAACGGTCGTTGCTGATGTTCATCAGCTTCCAGAGATCCTTTACCCCCCGGGGCCCCTCCACGATGCGGTCCACAAACTCCTTGGGGGTGACGCCGGCCTCCTTGGCCTTGTCCTCGATCTTCTGGCCGTG
>CALWZP010000007.1 GCA_944386055.1 uncultured Oscillospiraceae bacterium
TTGAAAAAAAGGAACTTGATGAAGTCCAGCGGGTGTTTGCAGAACATCTTCGGCAGTGCCCGGATTATGAACTGTTAAACAGCTTAACCAGCTTATTATGATATTCGGCGCCGTCAATCCGGCTGAAATCTCCGTCAATGGTGCTTTCCAGTACCGTGCGGCAGGAAGCAATTTCTGCGCTGAGCGACTGCAGGTTTTTCAGCACAGACAAGGTCTCCGAAAGGCGGTCCTCCCGGAGAAGGGAGGGGGTCAGGATTTGGGAATCAACTGCAAACTGGAAGAATCGGAGCCAGGTGTGTGCATCATCCATGCTGATACAGATGGTGCTGTATCGATCAGATATTTCTTGAAGAAGCGGGGCCAACTCCACAGAACATTGCGCCGCCTGCTCCAATTGATTGTGAAGAGCTCCCTTCGCTTGGTAAGAAATGTCCTGACCGATATACCCATACCATGGATTTTTTCGATAGTCATACCCAACAGACGGGAGGAAATCCACATACTGCTCCAGTAACGCTCCGGTTTCTGTGAGATAAGACTCGCCCTTCGATCCCGCTTATCTCCACCATGTACGGTGCGCCGTAAAGAAAACCGTTGAAACCGCAAGGTTTCAACGGTTTTTCTTTTGCCTTGAAGTGAAACATAGAACAGGAACATAACAGCACTTGCATTTTCAGAAAACTGGAATTAAGGAGACAGAAGAGAGAAAAGATCAAGACAGGCCGTCCTGGTATTCCGAATGCAAGCTTTGCTTTAAGGAATTCCTCATACTCTGAGAAAAGCTAAAGGTGTTTCGAAAAAATCCCTGAGCTCCTGCTTCTTTTACCTGTGCCGGTTTTTTATTCGATCACTCCAAACTGTTCATTTACTAATTGATCGAAATCATCTGTCTTTTCCCAGTAATTAAACCCGCGTACCAACTTGATAAACCCACGATCCCGCAGACGATAAAACACATTTTTCATTGTGTTTTCAGACTTGATCCCTGTAATAGAACGACCAGTACTGTTTTTTATGGTATCATGCTTGGTCAAATACTGAATGACAATCTCCTCTGGGGATGCGAGTTTTTCATGTTTGATTACTACCAGTACCGAGTTATCCGTTTCGGAAATCTGAGGTACCCTCAGCCTCAACTTTGTCATAGCGTCAAATGCCGTATTCAATCCTTCTCCTACATCTTTGTTTGGGGGGTCTGGGAATTTGTTGATAAGACGAACAATTTTGGGATTTCGAGCAGCTTGAGTCTCTAAAATATTTTTGGTCGTAATGTGACCGGGTAATTTTCCTGGACTTTCCACTTCGATTCGATTATCAAAGATTCGAATCTGAATATCCGTAGGGATACTATAATCCCTATGTAGTACAGCGTTTGTTATGATTTCATGTAGTGTCTCTTCGGGATATTCAATGGTTTCAAAGCCAGCACCGAGTTTTCTGATCGACTCAACGATCTCCTTCGTTTTTGCCACGGCCTCATAAATCTGATTATATGCACAGCCTTCGACTGTAAGTGGCTGTTCGGCAAGAACATCTCGTTCGGCTTGTCCGGAGGTCTTATACCGAAAGATTTTTATGGAAGACCTCTTCGGCAAGCAGATCTGGGGTTCGTCAGAAAACAGCATCTCACCTGCCACGGTCAATTTGTCAAAATGAATCAGACGCTGCTTTTTCAACCATTGGACAGCATCGACCTCAGGAATGATTGACTTTGAGAACCACATATATATATCGGACTCAGAGGCATCCATAACCTCAGAATCTTTAACTGGCTCGTTTTCATACGATACAATCCCTTTATCAAGCTCCAGCCGCCTTCTTTTTTCAGGTGAGTCAACAGGAAGACTTTGGGCCCCTTTTCTAAGGAATATTTTTCCATCCGTTGCAGCTATAATTGCTTGAGTCTTGAATATAGTAACCCTTAGTACATATGTTTGTAAAAATGGGTGTTGCAAGAATTCCCAATCATAATAATTTTCAACCTGGGGAATAGAGTCTAATATTTGCAAAAAACTGTTTGCATCTTCCGTATGAATAAAGCCGTCCCAATGCTTGAGCTTTGTCGTGGATTCCTCTCTGATTCCTAAATAAATTTCACCACCACTTGCATTGGCAAAAGCAGATATGATTTTGCTGAATCCCTTTCCTGAGATACGCTTATCCTTATAATCGGTAAAATGATCTTCCTCGCGCTGAAACAGTTGGGCGACTTTCTCTTCTGACAAGACTTCAACTTGACTGCTGTTCATAATGTACTCCCCCTGATCGTACTGTCGATGTAGTTTCCCTTTGCAGATTCAACGGTTTACCGACTCGACTCCAATGATAATGTGGTAGACTGTGGGTATTCTGTTGCAAGTCGTTTACTTCTGTTTTTACACCTGCCTGAACATATAGATGGAGGTGCTTTCATTCAAAATATGAATATAAATACAGCGTAATATATGTGCCTTGTTATTTCAAGTGTTTTGTCCGCCCTTGCCGTCAAAAAGGAAAACGACGGGCGAAGCTGCCGCTGGAATCCGGATGAGATTTACTCTGGCGATGCTTTGCGGTATGATATTTTCAGAGTCTCCCGGCCGCAGAAGGCGGGTGCAGCCGCGTGGACGGCAAAATTTCTGCGGGAGAAACGCATGAAAAGGGAGTTTTTTGACCCTGTATGGAGGGTAGACTTTGGTGCGGCAGATCGAGATGCTGCGCGCGGCGTCTGTTTGGGAGAAGGGGCGGGAATATGAAGGAAAAGGTCTATATCGCTATTGATTTGAAATCGTTCTACGCCTCGGTGGAATGCCGGGAACGGGGGCTGGACCCCATGGACACCAATCTGGTGGTGGCAGACCGCAGCCGGACAGAGAAGACGATCTGTCTGGCGGTCTCGCCATCCCTGAAGGCCTATGGGCTCCCGGGGCGCCCCAGGCTGTTCGAGGTGGTGCGGAAGGTAGAGCAGGTCAATGCCATGCGAGTCCTCCAGGCGCCGGGACGGGCCTTTGCAGGAAGCTCCTGTTTTGCATCAGAGCTGAGACGGTCACCGGAGCTGGCCGTCGACTATATTGTCACGCCGCCCCGGATGGCCCGCTATATGGAGATCAGCACCCGGATCTATCAGATCTATCTCCGCTATATCGCGCCGGAAGACATCCATGTATACTCCATTGACGAGGTGCTGATAGACGCCACAAACTATCTGGACACTTACCGTCTTACGCCCAGGGAGCTGGCCATGGCTATGATTCTGGATGTGCTGAAAACGACCGGGATCACCGCAACGGCGGGAATCGGGACCAACCTCTACCTGTGGAAGGTGGCTATGGACATTGTGGCCAAGCACATTCCGCCGGATCAAAACGGGGTGCGCATCGCGGAGCTGGATGAGATGACCTATCGCCGGACCTTGTGGACCCACATCCCCATCACTGATTTTTGGCGGGTAGGCCAGGGCTATGCGCGAAAGCTGGCGGAGCATGGCATGCTTACCATGGGGATGTGGCCAGGTGCTCGGTGGGGAAGCCGGGGGACCTTCGCAACGAGGAGCTGCTGTACAAGCTTTTCGGTGTCAATGCCGAACTGCTTATCGATCACACCTGGGGCTGGGAACCATGCACCATGGCGGACATCAAGGCGTACAGACCGGAATCCAGCAGTGTGGGTTCCGGGCAGGTGCTCCAGTGCCCCTATGAATTTGGGAAGGCGAGGCTGGTGCTGCGGGAGACGGCGGACGCGCTGGCCCTGGAACTGGTGGATCAGGGGCTGGTCACCGACCAGATTGTCCTTACGGTGGGGTATGACAAGGACGATCTGAAGACCCCGGGCCGGCGGGAGCGCTACCGGGGGGAGATAACCACGGACCGCTATGGAAGGCAGAGCCCCAAGCACGCCCATGGGACCGTGAACTTGGGCCGGCACACCTCCTCCAGCAAGGTTATTCTGCATGCCGCCACAGCCCTGTTTGACCGGATCGTGGACAGGGAGCTGCTGGTACGGCGGCTGTATGTGACGGCCTCCCGTGGTGGAGGAGGCCGCCGTTCAGGCGGCATCCGATTTCGAGTAGCTGGACCTGTTCACGGACCAGGCGGCCAAGCAACGCCGGGAGGCGGAAGAAGCCGCCCGGCTGGAGCGGGAGAAGCGGATGCAGCAGGCCATGCTGGCCATCAAGAAGAAGTACGGCAAGAATGCCATTCTGAAAGGGATGAACCTGGAGGAAGGGGCCACAGGGAGAGAACGGAACAACCAGATCGGGGGGCACAGGGCATGAACGGACCATATGACGACATCATCGAGATGCCCCATCCTACCTCGGAGAAGTACCCACGGATGCCCGCTGCCGACCGGGCGGCTCAGTTTGCCCCCTTCGCCGCGCTCACGGGCTATGGAGCCGCGGTAAAGGAGGCCGCACGGCGCACTGAGGAGAGGCGGGAGGCGGATGAGGAGCGCAAGACGCAGATGGACCTGCGCCTGCAGATCCTGCTGGATCTTCTGCCAGAACAGCCGGAGATCGCAGTCACCTATTTCAAGCCAGACGCACGAAAGAGCGGCGGCGCTTATGTGACAGTACACGGGCAGCTGAAGAAATACGACGACAGGAGAAAGACTGTAATACTGGAGAGCGGAGAACGGATCCCTGCAGAGGATATATGGGAACTGGAGGGGAGCGTGTTCCCGGAAGAGTGACCATGACATACCGCAGAAATGGCCCATCACCGCGGTGAAAGCTGAAAATAAATCCCCCGCGGGGCGATGCTCTCCACACGAAATTCACAATTCCATGCTATACTCCAGCAAGGTGATCGCTTATGAAGAATATTCTCATCGTAGAAGACGAGCCGGATATCCAGGAACTGTTGTGTACCTACCTGCGGGAGGCGGGATACGGCACCGCCGCGGCGGGGGACGGCGTGGAGGCGCTGGGCCTGTTTCGGGCCCGCACCTTTGACCTGGTCCTGCTGGACATCATGCTGCCCAAAATCGACGGCTTCGGGGTCTGCGAGCTGATCCGCCGGCAGTCCCAGGTGCCCATCCTCATGCTCACCGCCCTGGAGGGGGAGGAGCAGCAGCTCCGGGGCTTTGGCCTGGACATCGACGACTATGTGACCAAGCCCTTCTCCATGCCTGTCCTGCTGGAGAAGATCCGGGTGATCCTCCGCCGCAGCGGCGGGACGGAGGAGGGGGCGCGCCTGTGCTACCGGGACCTGGTGATGGACCTGGACGCCCGGGAGGTTTTCGCGGGCGGACGAGCCCTGGAGCTGACCGCCCGGGAGTTTGAGCTGCTGCGTACCTTCCTGTCTGCCCCCGGCCGGGTGTTCACCCGGGAGATGCTGCTGGCCAGACTGTGGGGCTATGACTTCTTCGGGGACGAGCGGGTGGTGGACAGCCACATCAAGAATCTCCGTCACAAGCTGGGGCGGGACTATATCGAGACAGTGAGGGGGGTGGGCTACCGTGCTGCGAAGGAAACTCACTGAGAGCCTGACGGCCCGCATTTTTCTGATCACGGCGCTGATCCTCCTCTGCGCCGGGGCCATTACCTTCGGACTGATCGCCTGGGCCACCCCCAGCACCTACACCGCCGTGGTCAACGAAGATCTGACCCGGCAGGTGGACGCGCTGGCAAACGCGCTGACAGACACCGAGCTGGAGGACTGCGGCCCCCTGCTGGATGACTTTATCCGCGTCTCCGGAGCGGTGGCCATGCTGGTGGGACCGGACGGCCAGATCGCCGATACCGGCTCCCAGCTGGCTGTCCAGACGATATACGAGGACGACTCCATCATAATGGCAGAGTCACAGTTCACCACTGTGGAGGGAGGGGACACCGCTCTTGCCTGGCCGGCAGAGGAGGACACGGCAGTGGGCGCCGTGACCTTTGCCGCCTCCGGACAGGCCACCGTGACCACGGAGGTATATTTTGCCGGACAGGAGGACCCCTACACCCTCTATGTCACCCCACGGGTGGAGGTGGAGAACCTGGCGGTACGGGCGCTGGTGCAGATGGCCCCGTGGCTGCTGCTGGCGCTGCTGGCCTTCTCCCTGCTGTGCGCCTTCGTCTATTCCCGGTACATCACCCGGCCCATCGTCCGCCTCAGCGGCATTGCGGGAAAAATGGCGGAGCTGGACTTTCATTGGACCTGTGACGAGCGGCGGCGGGACGAAATCGGAACGCTGGGGCGCAGCCTGGACGAGCTGGCCCGCCGGCTGGACGCCGCCCTGACGGAGCTGGAGGCGGCCAACCACGCCCTGCGGGGGGAGGTGGAGCGGGAGCGGGAGCTGGATCGCCGGCGCATGGCCTTCTTCAACGCCGCCTCCCACGAGCTGAAGACCCCGGTCACCATCCTGAAGGGACAGCTCTCCGGCATGCTGGAGGGGGTGGGGGTGTACCGGGACCGGGACAAGTATCTGCTGCGCTCCCTTCAGACCACCGGGCGAATGGAAGACCTGATCGGAGAGATGCTGGCCATCTCCCGCATGGAGACCGGCCCGGCCGCGGTGAAACAGGAGCAGGTGGACTTGGCCGCTTTGATGGAGGGGCAGCTGACCCTGAACCGGGAGCTGCTGGAGCAGCGGGGCCAGCGGCTGGCGTCCGCGCTGACGCCGGGGGTCACCATCACAGGTGACGCCGCCCTGCTGGGCCGGGCGGTGGGGAACCTGCTGTCCAACGCGTCCCTCTACTCCCCCGAGGGCGCGGAAATCCGCGTGTGGTGCGGGTTTCAGGACGGCTTCCCCGCACTGGCGGTGGAGAACACCGGGGCCCGTATTCAGGAGGAGGCCTTGCCCCGCCTTTTTGAGGCGTTCTACCGGGCAGAAGGCTCCCGCAGCCGCGCCACCGGGGGCAGCGGACTGGGGCTGTACCTGGTAAAGATGATCCTGGACCGGCACGGGGCGGTGTGTAAGATTGAGAATACGGGGGACGGGGTCAGGGCCGTGGTGCGGTTCCCGGCTTCGGTACAGCCTGTAGACTTTGCTGACCGCCTGTGATAGAATAGGCACAACTCGGCCGTAGGAGGTGCTTTTGTGAAAATCGGACTTGATGCCGCCCCATGCAAGGCTTAACAGGGTAGACTTGTGTGGGAAAAAGTGGACGCTATCCGAATACGCCTTGCATGAGGGAAAGTCTGCGATCACATGCAAAGGAGTATGGAGATGAACGATAAAATCATTGATTTCAACACCTGGGAGCGGGGCGGCCTGTTCCAGTTTTATATGGAGAAAATGCGGATCGTAATGAGCCTGACGGTGGACATTGATGTGACGCCGCTGGTCCGGTTCGTCAGGAAAAACGGCATGAAGTTCTACCCCGCCATGATCTGGGCGGTGTCCAGGGTGGTCAACGCTCACGATGAATTCAAGTATGGCTGGGATGCCGAGGGCAGGCTGATCCGCTGGGGAATCATTTCCCCCAGCTATGCCCATTTTCATCCGGAGGATGAGAACTTTACGAAGCTGGTCACCCCATACAAAGAGGATATGATGGAATTTCATGCCTGCTTCCTCCGGGACCGGGAGAGATACCGGGAGCTTCGGGCTGTCGTGCAGGATCAGCCGGTCAACCACTTTGATGTGTCCTGCCTGCCCTGGGTCCGATATCGCCATTTTGATGTCCATGTCTTTGACGAGGGAAAATTTCTTGCCCCGGTGATCACCTGGGGGAGATATGAAGCGGAGCAGGACCGGCTTGTGATGCCGCTGACCATGAACATTCACCATGCTGTCGCGGACGGGTTTCATCTGTCCAGATTTTTCAAGGAAGTACAGGAACTGATTGACTCTTTGAGCGAATAAAATGACCGGCAGGGCGGCGATCCCAAAAGGAGCGCCGCCCTGCCGTTTTACACGGAACGGACGCGGAGGTTTCCTCCACAAAAACCACACATTCCCTCCAAACTCCCTCCACACAGCCCTGGTATCCTCTGCTCATCCCAAGCAGAAAGGAACCAGACGATATGCAACTCAATATCCAACATGTCAGCATGACCTATCCCAACGGGAAACAGGCCCTGAAAGACCTGGACCTGGAACTGAAAACACCCAGCCTCATCGGTCTGCTGGGACCCAACGGGGCGGGCAAGTCCACCCTGATGAAGCTGCTGGTGGCCGCCCTGATGCCCACCGCCGGCTCCATCCTGGTGGACGGGGAGCCCCTGCCCAAGGCGGACCGACGGCTGAAGGCGCAGCTGGGCTATCTGCCCCAGGACTTCGGGCTGTTCGACGAGCTCACCGTGACGGAGTTTCTGGACTACATGGCGGCCCTCAAGGGCCTGCCAGACCCCAAGGCCGCCATCCGGGCGGTGGTCCGGGCGGTGAACCTGGAGGAAAAGGCAAGATCCAGGATCCGCACCCTCTCCGGCGGGCAGAGGCAGCGGGTGGGCATCGCCCAGGCGCTGCTGGGGGACCCGCCCCTCCTGATCTTTGACGAGCCCACGGTGGGCCTGGACCCGGAGGAGCGCATCCACTTTCGCAACCTGTTCTCCCGCGCCGCCCAGGACCGGCTGGTGCTGCTCTCCACCCACATCATCGAGGATGTGCAGTCGGTGTGCGACTGCCTGGTGGTGATGGACCATGGGCAGGTCCTGTTCACCGGCACGCCGGAGGAGCTGATCCGGTCCGCGCAGGGCCATGTGGGCGTCTTCTGGGAGCGGGAGGAAGCCCAGGAGGCGGGGCTTCACATCACCGCCCGGGTGAACACCAGTCAGGGCGTCCGGTGCCGGGCGGTGGCGGACCAGCTCCCGCCCTATGCCCAGGCGGAGGAGCCCACGCTGGAGGACGCCTACCTCTATCTCACCTCCCGGGAGGCGGTACAATGAAGATGCTACGGCTCTTTCCCCTGGAACTGCGGCGGCTGCTTCAAAGCCGACTGACCTGGCTGATCCTTTTGCTGACGGTCCTCTCCCCGGTGTTGGGGCTGGTGCTTTACAAGCCCGCCACATCCACCACCATGCTCTCCATGTATTTGGCCAATCCCGCTATTGCAGGGGGCGTGGCCGGGGCCATCCTCTTCGGCCTGGTGGCCATCTTTGAACTGGACCGGGCCCGCCGCAGCCGGGTGGACATCCTCACCGACGCGGTAGTGTCTCCCCTGACCACGGCCCTGACGCGCCTGCTGGCCCTGCTGACCGCGGCGGTGCTGACCGCAGGCCTCACCATGCTGGTCTGGCTCCCTATCAGCGCAGGGCTGATCGGCTCCGTGTTCACCGGCGCCAACTATGTGCTGGCCTATCTGCTGCTCATGGGGCTGGCGCTGCCACTGGGCATCCTGGCGGCGGCCGCCGCGTACCAGTTCACCCGCCGGGCGGACCTGTCCATCGTTTTGTTTATCGCCTTCTGCGCCCTGAGCCTGACAGTGTGGGCGGACGACTGGCAGCTGTGCTGGCTGAACCCCTGCGTGTGGGCCCTGTCGGACGACTTCTCCAACTTCCGGGTGTTCCGGTCTGTGGCTTGGATGCGCCTGACCTGGCTGGCGGCCCTGGCGGGGGCGTGGACCGTGTCCTATCTCTGCATCCGGCAGTACGGAAAGGGTATCTTCGGTTCACTGGCCCGAAGCGTCCGGCGGGTCTACCGCCCGGTCATCGCTGCGGCCCTGCTGGCCTGTTCCGTAACTGCCTATGCCGCCCAGCCCTTCATCGACCACAGCAACCCGGACCTGACGGTCATGTCCTTCTATGAGATCCCCTACGCCGAGGGCGTCACCTTCCTCAGCCGCAGCGCCCAGGTGTTCCCTGACACCTCCGCCGGCACGGTGACGGGCCGGGCCTCCTACCAGTTCCAGAACACCTCCGGCCAGGAGCAGAGCATCTTCTTTGGCGTCAACCCGGGATACACCATCTCCAATGTGAAAGCCAACGGCGCGGATGTGCCCTTCACGGTGAGCGGCTACCAGGAGTACAACGAGGCCCGGCTGGAAGTCACCATTCCCGCCGAGGAGGAGGTGGAGCTGACCATGGAGTACAGCGGATTCCCCCAGGAGAGCCTGCCCACCATGCAGGGCGGCAAGGAGCTGAGCGGTGAATATCTCTGCCTGGAGAACTCCGCCCTCTCGCCCCGGGTGATGAATGTCATGCCTGGGGAGGAGGGGTATCCCGCTGTCATCGAGGTCACTCTGCCCGAGACCATGATCGCCATTCCCTTCAGTTCCAGCCAGGCGGAGGTCATATCAGAGAACGCCGACGGCACCAGGACCTGGCGGTATGAGCACAACGGCGCCGGCGGCATCCTCTATGCCGGGGACTATGTCCGGGAGGACATCGAGGCCGGGGGCATGACCATCCAGTTCTACTACGGCCGCAAGCACCAGGCCGTCATGGAGGAGGCCGGGGCCGTGGAGGCGGTGAAAGCGGTGGTGGACTACTGCACTGAGCACTATGGGACTCTATCTTTCGGATCCGGGGAGACCTTGAAGCTCATCCAGAGCCGGGTGGCCGGCGGCGGCTACGCCGTGGGCGGGGCCAGCCTGCTGGACGAGGCGGACTTTACCATCGCCAACCTGGGCGACGCCGACAAGGGGGCCATCCCCGGAGAGGTGTTCATCCACGAGCTGGTCCACCAGTGGTGGGGTCTGGGCAATATGTTCGACACGGTTGATCCCACCAGCCCCTGGTCCTCCGAGGGCCTGACGGTCTACACCACCTACCGCATTGTCAAGGAGCTGTACGGCGAGGCCTACGCCCAGGAGCACTATGTGGACCAGTGGCGGCAGGCGGTGGACGACTACTATCTGAACTTCTATGTCCGAAACCCGGAGTATCTGGAGGTGCTGCCGGAGGCGGTGCAGCTGGGGATCTCCAACAGCCTGTCCAGTGTGCGGCGGTACAGTGAGATGCCCCTGAAAATTTTGAAAGCCGAACAACTGGCGGGCGGCGAGGAGGCCATGGATCAGATCCTGAAGGGTCTGTTCAACCGGGAGCTGGACCCCATGTACCCCTACCTGACCTATCAGGAATTTCTGGATGCCTGCCATCTGACGGAGGAGGAGCTGGACCTTGGGTAAGATTTTTCGATACGAGTGCAAGCGGCTGCTGTGGAACAAGTTCTTCTTTGGGCTCCTGCTGGTGTCGCTGTTCTATGGCTGGCAGGTGCTGAGCGGCGTGACCATTCTCGGCGTGTCCCACACCGCCCCCTTCTCCCCCTGGAGCTTTGGGGACTACCTGTGCCGGATGGTGCCCCTGCTGTGGATCGGGGCGCTGTTTTTCCTGACCTTTTTTACCTCGGGCAGGGCCCGGCGGGCGGCGGTGCTCACCGACGCCGCGCCCATGCCGCCCCGGCGGTACGCCCTGGCCCGGTGCGCCGCCGCGCTGGCCGGAACCGCCCTGCTGGCGCTGGCCTGCCTGGGGGAGGCCGCCGTATTTTACGGATGGTATTTCAAATGGTATCACTGGAGTACGCTGCTCCTCCCCGCCCTGGTGACGCTGACTCCGCCCCTGGTGTTCGCCCTGGGGAGCGGATGGCTCTTAGGGCGGCTGCGCCCCTGGCTCATCTATGTGTGGATGCCGGTGCCCTTTGCCCTTGCGGCCCTCCCGCTGCCGGAGGCCCTGGGACTTTGGAACGGGAGCTTCTTCACCCGGTATCCCCTGACCCTGGAGGCGCTGGACCCCGCCTTCAGCCTGCCGCCTGCGGCGGCGGCCGCCCAGTGCGTCCTGCTGGCGGCAGGGGCGGCGCTGCTGGCGGCCCGGGCCCGCCAGGGGCGGATTCGGCGGCAGGCCGGAGAAGCGGGAATTTGAGATTGCGGAGTATGCGGCCTCGGTGTCTCGGAAGCTGACGCAAGAGAGCTGAGCCGCACCCCTGGAAGAGCATGGCCCCGCCTGCATCGGATGATGAAGCGCGGGCACGACACAGGAGCACCCCTCAGCTTTTTCCGCTGAGGGGCGCTCCTGCTGCTTTGGAAGGGAAAGCGCGGACGATTACTCCGCAACGGTGCTGCCGTCAGCGCCGGCGGTGTCGGTGCCTCCGGTAGCTCCGGCGGTTTCCTCACAGAGAATGAACCGGAGCAGCTGCCCGTCGGAGGAGAGGGAGAGGATGGCATCCGCATTGGTCAGACCGTCCAGGGAGCTCTCCACCAGCAGGCCGTCCTGGATCTGGTAGACAGGGGTATCCGCCTCCACGGTCAGGGACTCGGAGGCGCTCTCCAGGGTGTAGCCGCTCACATCCAGACCGATGTAGCTGGTCAGCGCCTGAGCGTCCTCGCCGGGCTGGTACCAGGTGACCGTCAGGCTGCCGTCCCCGGCGCCGGTGATCTGAGCGGGGCGGTCCTCCCAGGCGTCGTCATAGTTCTGGATGACCACATCGGTGGGGGTGCCGTCGGCGGCGTCCCGCTGGACCAGAAGGATGGAGCCCGGCCGGATATCGGCCAGGGCGGCGGATATGGCCTCCCCGCCGCTGAGAGCGCGGAGCACGCTCTCGTCGGTGATGGTGAGGGACTCGGTGCCCTGGGTCAGGGTGTAGTCCTCCGGGGTGAAGGCGGCGGGATCGGTGACGGCCTGTGCCGTCTCATCCAGCGGAGTGTAGAGCTGAAGGGTGATCTCGCCGTCCGCCGCGGACAGGACCATACCGGCGGTGTAGCCGGCCTCCTCGGTCCCGTCCGGGCTGGGGGAACTGTCAGCCGAGGTGCCGCTCCCCGAGGTCGTGGGGTCCTGGCTGGACGCCCCGTTGTCTGAGGAGCCGCAGGCGGCCAGTGCGCCCACGCAGAGTGCCGCGGCAAGAACCAGGGCCATGGGCCGAAGCTGTTTCATTTTCATAACACATACCTCCAAACATGCGTTGATGTGAGGCGGGGCCTGTCGGATCGCCCCACCGCCGTCATGGTAGCCGCCCGACCTGAAACCAACCTAAAAAAACCGGTGAACGGGATGAAAACAAAGATGGGCGGAAAAATGAACAGTTTACAAAACGGTCACAGCTCTTTTAAGGCTGAATTAAGTCCGGGCGCGTATGGTGAAACGGTGGAAAAAACCACAGATTCAGAAGAGGAAAAGGAGCCGTGAGCCATGATGAGAAGGTTTTCAAGCGCAGGATGCAGGTGGGGCCGCCGCGTTTTCGCCGCACTGACCTCCGCCGCGCTGGCTGTGTCATTGGCCGTACCATCCCTTGCAGCGGGCGGGCTGGAGATGAGCACATCGTACCCGGGGCAGACCGTTCGGGCCGGGGATGAGCTGGAATTCAGCCTGGATTTTGACAACAGCAGCAGCTTTGGGGCCAGTGTGTCCCTGTCCGTCGTCTCGCTGCCGGAGGGGTGGTCAGGGACTTTTGAGGGAGATGGCGGGGAGATCAGCCAGGTCTATGTGAAGAGCGGGGAAAACGACGGAGCGGTCGCCTTTCTTCTGACAGTCCCTGCGGATGCGGCGGAGGGGGTCTATGCGGTGGAGCTGCTGGCCTCCGGCGGAGGGATGTCCTCCCAGCTGACTTTGTCGCTGACGGTGGACGCGGAAGAGACAGGGGGCAGCGCCCTGACCTGTGAGTACGCCCAGCAGGAGGGCGCCTCCGGCACCAGCTTTACCTTTAATACCACCGTCCAGAACAGTACCGCCCAGGAGCAGACCTACAGCTTCTCTGCCAACGCTCCGACGGGGTGGACGGTGTCCTTTCAGCCCTCCGGGGAGAGCACCCAGGTGGCTGCCGTTACGGTGGATGCCAGGGGCAGCCAGGCCATGGAGGTGGTGGTGACGCCCCCCAACGGTGTGGAGGCGGGGGAGTACACCATCCCCATCTCCGCCATCTCAGGGACGGAAAGCCTGAGCAGCGAATTGACTGTGGTGATCACCGGGTCATATACCCTGGTCCTGTCCACCCCCAGCGGCCTGCTGAGCTTTGACGGCAGCGCCGGCAGGCAGAGCACCGTGACCCTCAGCGTCACCAACGGCGGAAATGTGGATCTGCAGAACATCAACCTGAGCTCCTCCACACCGGACGGCTGGACAGTGGAGTTCTCCCAGTCCTCCATCGATGTGCTGGAGGCGGGGGCCACCCAGGAGCTCACCGCCTATGTCACTCCGTCAGAGGAGGCGCTCAGCGGCGACTATGCGCTCACCCTCACGGCCTCCAACAGCGAGACCAGCGACTCCACGGAATTTCGGGTCACGGTGAAGACCGAGACTCTCTGGGGCGTGGTGGGTGTCCTGCTGATCCTGGCGGCGGTGGCGGGGCTGGGCTATGTCTTCCGGAAGTATGGGAGGCGGTGACATGGAGGAGGCCATCGTCCGGATACAGGGGCTGACCAAGCGCTATGGCCAGGTGCTGGCGGTGGATCACCTGGATCTGGAGATCGCGCCGGGGGAGGTGTTCGGTCTGCTGGGGCCCAACGGCGCGGGGAAGACCACCACCACCCTGATGCTGCTGGGACTTACCGAGCCGGACAGCGGCACCGCCGCCATAGACGGGCGGGACTGCACCCGTCAGCCTCTGCTGGTCAAGCGGGAGGTGGGCTATCTCCCGGACAGCGTGGGATTTTATCCCGATTTGACCGGGCGGGAAAACCTGCGCTTTTCCGGGGCGCTCAACGGCCTGCCGCCGGAGGAGTGCGAACGGCGGGCAGAGGCGCTGCTGGAGCGGGTGGGGATGACCTATGCCGCCGACCGAAAGGCGGGCACCTACTCCCGCGGCATGAAGCAGCGGTTGGGCATCGCTGATGTGCTGATGAAGGACCCCAGGGTCATCATCATGGACGAGCCGACGCTGGGCATAGACCCGGAGGGCATCCGGGAGCTGATGACCCTGATCCGGGAGCTGTCCGTCCGGGACGGGCGTACCATCCTCATCTCCTCCCACCAGCTCTATCAGGTGCAGCAGATCTGCGACCGGGTGGGCATCTTCGTGCGGGGCCGGCTCATTGCCTGCGGCCCCATCGGTCAGCTGGGCCGGCAGCTGCAGAGCGAGGGACGGTATCTTCTGGAGCTGCGGACCGACCGGCCCGGGACACTGGCAGAGGCGCTGAACGGGCTGGAGGGTGTGCGGACGGCGGAACAGGGCGCCGAGGAGGGGCTTCTTCGGGTGGAGTCCGTCCGGGATATCCGCAGGGAACTGACCATGCTGGCCGCGGAGCGGGGCTGTGCGCTGCTGGAGCTGCGCCAGCGGGGCGGCGATCTGGAGGAGATCTACCGCAACTATTTTGAAAAGGCAGGTGACTCCCATGACGATGCAGACCATCCGGCAGACCCTGCGGGAAAAGGCCGCGCGCTTGCCGCGGCGCTGCGCCGGCGCATCTTCCGCGCGTGAGGGGACGGGGCTGGCCGCCCTGTACCGCAAGGAGCTGTCGGATCATCTTAACAGCAAGCGATTTCTGCTGATTTTTGCACTGCTGCTCGTGGTCACCACGGCCAGCCTGGGGGGAGCGGTGACCACTCTGTTCGGCGGGAGCACGGAGAGTACGGAATTTCTGTTCCTCCGGCTGTTTACCACAGGCAGCAGCTCCATCTACTCCTTTGCCACCTTTCTGGCCTTCCTGGGACCTCTGGCGGGGATCACCCTGGGCTTTGACGCAGTAAACACCGAGCGGTCCCAGGGAACGCTGATCCGGCTGGCGGCCCAGCCCATCTACCGGGATGCCATTCTCAACGCCAAATTTCTGGCCGGCGCCACGGTGATCGGACTGATCGTGGCGGCGCTGGGGCTGTATTTCTGCGGCGCCGCGATGCTGCTCACCGGACTGGTGCCCGGCGGGGAGGAGATCCTGCGGGTGATCGCGTTCCTGCTGCTGTCCGCCGTGTATATCTGCGTCTGGCTGGCCCTGGCGGTGATTTTCTCGGTGGTCTGCCGCCACGCAGCCACGGCCGCCCTGGCCTGCATCTCCATCTGGCTGTTTCTCAGCCTGTTCATGTCTCTGGTGGCCAGCGGGATTGCCAACGCTGTCTATCCCCTGAGCGGGATGGAGGGGATCCTGAACATGGTGGACAACTATGAATTGGAGCTGGCGGTGAACCGCATCTCCCCCTACTACCTGTACAGCGAGGCGGCCACCACCATTCTCAATCCCAGCGTGCGCTCCATCGGGGTGGTGACCATGTCCGCGGCCTCGGGCGCGGTGGCAAGCTCCCTGCCCTTTGCTCAGAGCCTGCTGCTGGTCTGGCCCCATCTGGTGGTGATGGCGTCCCTGGTGCTGGCAGGCTTCGCCGCGGCCTATATCCGCTTTATGCGCCAGGAGATCCGGGCATAAGAGGACCGGCAAAACGGGAAAGTCCCCCGGCCGCATGACGCGGCCGGGGGACAAACTTATGCTTGCGGGAAGAAAACTGCGGCGGGAGGGGCACTTACTCCAGCAGCCCCTGAGAGACCAGGAATTCCCGGGCCACGGTGTCCACATCCCGGCCCTCCACATCCACCTGATAGGTCAGCTCGCTCATCATCTCGTCGGTGAACCGGTCGTTGAGCAGCTGCAGAGTGTCCTCCAGGCCGGGGGCGGTCTCGGCAAAGCGCTCGAACACATCCTCCCGAACCAGGATGGTGCCGTAGTAGTCGGGGAAGAAGTGCAGGTCGTCCTCCAGCACGGTGAGGTTGGCCCGGCGGTTGAGGCCGTCGGTGGCGTAGACCACCATCACCTCATAGGCGCCCTCCTCCACCATGGTGTACTTCATCATGATGTCCACATGGACGGCCTCTTTGAAATTCAGACCGTAGTACTCCACGAAGGGCTCGTACTTCATGCTGCCCGCGGCGGTGAAGAAGTCCTGCTCCGCGCCGAAGCGCAGCTCCCCGGCGATGGGGACCAGGTCGCTGATGGTCTCGGGGTGGTACTGGTCCATCACATCCTGGGTGACGCCGATGGCGTAGGTGTTGTTCACCCCGATCTTTCCCATCATCCGCAGGCCGTACTCCTCGTTCATCCGCTCCTGGACAAAGTCGTACAGGCTCTGTCCCTCTGGAATGTCGGTGGTGTCCAGCCCCATGATGGTGGTCAGCAGGGTGCCGTCCCAGGTGTACATCAGGTCGCAGGAGTGCCCTTCGCCGGTGAGCTCGGTGAAGTTGTTCTTGGCGGTCATCTGGTCCTTGATGGTCACGGTCAGGCCGGGGTGCCGGTCCTCCACCAGCTGCTTGATCATGCTGTTGACCAGCTGCACCTCGGAAAATTCGCCCTGGTAGAGGATCAGGCCGCTGCTGCTGGCGGGGAGGAAGGCGTACACGCACAGCACCGCCGCAGCCAGACAGGACAGCGCGCCTCCCACCCGGGCAACGGCCCGACGGGCGGGGGAGCGGCGGCTGGTGCGGTTGTTGAGATACCGCTCCGTCAGGGCCATGAGCAGGTCCAGCGCCAGGGCCATCACCATGAGCACCGCGGTGCCGATGAGGATGGTGGCCATGTCCCGCTGCCGGATGGCGGTGGTGAGGTAGCTGCCCAGGCCGCCGCCGCCCACGAAGGAGGCGAATACCGCCGTGCCGATGGCGTTCACCGTGGCGATGCGGATACCGGTGAAGATGATGGGGGCGGCCAGAGGCATCTCCACATGGAGCAGGCGATAGCGCCGGGTCATGCCCATGCCCTTGCCCGCCTCGATGAGATAGGCGGGCACCTGGTCCAGCCCCAGGCAGGTGTTGCGCACGATGGGCAGCAGGGAGTAGAGGGCCAGGCCCACGATGACGGTGGGCTTGCCCGCCCCCAGGGGGGTGATCATGATGATGCCCAGCAGGGCCAGGGCGGGGGTGGTCTGGATGAAATCCACCACCCGCAGGATGATCTTTCGGGCGGCGGGATAGAAATAGCACAGCACGCCCAGGGGGACGCCTGCCGCCACGGCGAAGATCAGGGCGGCCACCACCAAGGAGAGGTGGGTGAGGATCACGGAGAGGGTCATGCGTGCTCACCCGCCTTCCGCATCCCCTTGGGGACCACATGGCGCTGGAGCAGGTCCACCAGGGAGCCCAGCACGAAGGCCAGCAGGGCGGCGGGGATGGCGCCAAGCAGGATCAGCCCGTTGTCGTTGGAGCTCAGCCCCGCGTAGATAAAGGTGCCCAGACCGCCCAGCCCGATCATGGAGGCCAGCACCGCCCAGCTGACGGTGTACACGGTGGACATGCGCAGCCCGCCGATGATGGTGGGCATGGCCAGGGGAAGTTCCACCCGGAACAGGCTCTGCCCGGCGCTCATGCCGCAGCCCCGGGCGGCCTCGATATACTGGGGGTCCACCGAGATCAGGCCGGCGTAGGTGTTTTTCAGGACGGGGAAGGTGGCGTAGATACCCAGCGCCACCAGTACGGTGGCCAGATGGGAACCCCAGACCAGGAAGAGAAGTCCGATGAACACGATGCCCGGAATGGTGTTGAATACCGACAGGATGGGCAGCACCACGCCGGACAGCGACGGCTTCCGGGAGAGGAGGATGCCCAGCACCAGGCCCAGCACAAAGCCGATGGCCACCGAGATTACGGTGAACATCAGGTGCTGCAGCAGGGCGGCGGGGAGGTCATGGATGCTCACGCCCTCACCCCCACAGCTGTTCCGCCATGGCGGAGGCCATGCTGGTCTTGGTGATGATGCCATCCACCCGCTCCTCTTCGTCCAGCACCACCAGATAGCTGGCTCCGCTGGAGATCAGAAGATCAAAGCAGTCCTTGGCGTTGTCCCCGGCGTGGACCGTGGGGGTGTTGCAGCGGATGAGAGGTTCGATGGTCTTGACCACATGGCCGGTGAGACGGATGTCCGCGATGGACACGGTGCCCTGGTACTTCTTCTGGTCGTCCACCACGATCAGCGTGTCCACATTGCGCCGCTGCATCATGCTGACGCACTCGTTGATGCCCCGGCTGGCGGAGACGGTGTACACCCCGGCGCGCATGAAGTCGGCGGCGGTGAGGTCCTTGGGGGAGGGGTCGTTGATGAATTTGCCCAGGAAGTCCTGGATCTGGCCGGTGGCGGGATGGGCCAGCATCTCCTCCGGCGGGGCCATCTGGACGATCTTCCCCTGGTTCATGAAGATGATCACATCGGCCAGATCCAGGGCCTCCTCCATGTCGTGGGTGACAAAGACGAAGGTCTTGTTCAGCTTTTGCTGCAGAGAGCGCACCTCCTGCTGGAGGGAGCGCCGGGTCATGGGATCCAGGGCGGAGAACGGCTCGTCCATCAGCACGATGGGAGGGGAGGCCGCCAGCGCCCGGAGGATGCCGATGCGCTGCTGCTGCCCGCCGGACATCTCCGAGGGGTATTTGTGGGCGTACTGCTCATAGGGCATGTTGACCATGTCCAGCATGCGGCGGACGATGCGGTCGCACTCCTCCTTGCTGTACTTCAGCAGGGTCGGCACCACGCAGATGTTCTGGGCCACCGTCATGTTGGGGAACAGACCGATCTGCTGGATGACATAGCCGATGTGGCGGCGCAGATCCACCTTGTCCTTGTCGATGATGTTCTCGCCGTTGATATAGATCTTGCCGGCGGAGGGCTCGATGAGCCGGTTGATCATCTTCAGGGTGGTGGTCTTGCCGCAGCCGGAGGGGCCGATAAGCACCGCCATCTGCCCCTCCTGGATCTCAAAGGAGAGGTCGTCCAGGATCTTCTGGGGGCCGTAAGAGAGGGAGACATGTTCGAATCTCAGCATTGCGTACCTCCTTTCGCCGCCGGGAACCGGCGGCCGCTGCTGGGAGTTCTGCCCAAAAATAGGGGACTTCATATAAAAATATTATAGCAAAAGGTCGCAGGGCAGTCAAACTGGAATTTCCAGCGGATTCCTGCCACGGCTCTGAGGAGGGCTGAGAACGGCCGCGGCGCCGCAGGAATTCCTGCGGCGCCGCGGCCGTTTCTTGGAGAGAACAATCCGCCGCCAAGTATCCCGGCCTGCACATGTCAAAAGAAAGACTTATGGCCGCTCCGCATGGGAGCGATATTCCTGGGCCAGCTGGCGGGCGTACTTTTCCACCAGAGGATTTTCGTCTTTATCATTCCAGACCACCAGAAGCTCCTCCATGGCGTTGGTGGGATAGTGGGCCAGGCGGCGGGAGCGTGCCATCCGGCTCATCTCGGTGCCGATGACCACGCCGCGGCCCATCTCGGCATAGGTATAAGCGGAGTCCCGGTCGGGCACCCAGATCACTTGGGAGGGGGTCAGGCCGAGAGCGTCCAGGTCCCGCTGGATCCGCAGGTCGAAGGCCTCGCGGCTCTCTCCCCGAAGGGAGTCGGAGACCAGAGGCTCCTGGGCGAAGGTGAGATAGGTGGCCTCCGGCGTGGCCAGGGGGTGGTTGGGGGAGACCATGAGAAAACGGGGGGAATAGGCCAGATGGAGGGATTTCAAGCCGCTTTCATTGGAGACAAAGCGGCGGTAGATCAGAATCATGTCCAGGCGATGGGAGCGCAGCCGTTCCAGCAGCACAGAGGGGGAGTAGCGGGTGGTCTCCAGCTGGACATCAGGGCTGTCCGAACGCAGGGCGGAGAAGGCGTACTCCAGCGTGTCGCCGAAATCCAGGAAATACTGCAGCCCCACCTCCAGATGGTGGGTGTTTTGGTTGTAAGTACCCTGGATGGCCGCCATTCGGGCGCTGTACTGCTGGGCCAGGCTGGAGAACAGCTCGTAGCACTGCTGCCCGGCCGGGGTGAGTTCCACCGAGCGGGAGGTGCGGGTGAACAACTTCATGCCCAGATCTTCCTCCAGGCCGATGATGTTTTTGCTCACAGCCTGCTGGCTGAGGTAGAGCAGACTGGCGGTCATGGTAAAGTTCCGGGTCTCCGCAAGGGAGAGGAAACATTTGATCTTGTTCTCGTGCAGCAAAGCGGTACCTCCTAATTGGAACGGGCAGCAGTCCGCCCCGGAGCGGGGAAGCGAAAAGATGACCCGACGACATGGAACCCTTCTGAATCGAATCCTATCATAACCCTTTTTTGTTGGAAATGGAATAGAAAAATGAAAAAAAGACGATTCGCAGATGAAAAAAGTTGGAAAAATGGAGGTGTAATAAAAAAACAGAAATTTCTGATAGAAAAATATTATGGAAAAAACAGGATGACAAGCGGATTCCAGAGGCTGTACAGGGAACAGGGATTCGAAAATATTTACAACTTTTCATTGAAAAGAACAAAAAAAGATTGTAGAATGGCGTGGAAAGCAGAAACGCACAGATGCGGTTGTAAAACAACAACTAAAAGTAGTGGACGAGCCAAAGAGGTTGTTTCCCAAAACCGAAGAGGAACGGTATACTGTGTACAGTGATCCACTGTGTCCGCCGGTGAGCACGCGGAGAGGAGGGAACTCCGCGCCGGGGGACCGGGATTCAGGAGATTGAATGATTTCAGGAGGAGGTAATCAATTTGAGCAACAAGTTCAAGCCGGATGTTCAGAATGTCGTCAGCTTCAGCCTGATGGGACCGGAGAGCGGCGGTCTGATGAATGTGGACTCCAACGACGGCAAGATCACCCGGATCCGCCCCTACTTCTATGATCAGGAGTATGTGCAGAAGAACTGCAACCCCTGGACCATGGAGGCCCGGGGCAGCACCTTCACCCCGCCCAACCGGGTGCTGACCACCCACTTCGGCCTGGGCTATAAGTCCCGGGTGTACTCCAAGAACCGCGTCCGCTATCCCCTGAAGCGGGTGGACTGGGACCCCAAGGGGGAGCGCAATCCCCAGAATCGCGGCAAGAGCAAGTATGTCCGCATCAGCTGGGACGAAGCGGCCCAGATCTGCGCCGACGAGCTGGTGCGCATGAAGGAGACCTATGGCCCCGAGGCGGTGCTGTGCGAGTCCGATATGCACGGCGAGGGCAAGAATGTGGCGCCCAGCCACGGCTGTCCCAACCGTCTGCTGTCCCTGATGGGCGGCTATACCCTGCAGATGCGCAACATGGACTCCTGGGAGGGCTGGTACTGGGGCGCCAAGCATGTCTGGGGCTGCGAGCCGGTGGGCGAGATGGCCCCTCAGGCCAATCTGGTCCCCGACATGGCCAAGCACTGCGACAGCCTGCTGTACTGGGGCTGCGACCCCGAGGTCACCCCTCTGGGCTTCGGCATGCATCTGCCCAGCCGGCTGTGCTTCTGGTTCAGTGAACTGGGCATCAAGTCCATTTTCATCTGCCCCGACCTGAACTATGCCGCCGCGGTCCACGCCGACAAGTGGATCCCCGTGCTGCCCAACACCGACGCGGCGCTTCAGCTGGCCATCGCCTATCTCTGGCTGAAGGAAGAGACCTATGACAAGGAGTATATCGCCCAGCACACCTACGGCTTTGACAAGTTCGTGGACTATGTGATGGGCGGGGAGGACGGCGTTCCCAAGACCCCCGAGTGGGCCAGCGAGAAGTGCGGCGTGCCCGTCTATACTATCAAGGCTCTGGCCCGCCACTGGGCCAAGCGCACCGTCAGCATCCTCCACGGCAACGGCGGCAGCTTCATCCGCGGCCCCTACTCCTCCGAGCCCGCCCGTCTGGAGATCATGCTGCTGGGTATGCGCGGCCTGGGCAAGCCCGGCGTCCACCAGACCAAGATGATCGAGTGGAACATGTGGGCCAAGGACTTCCCCGTCCCCTTCACCCCGGTCAAGCCGGTGGCCATGCCCCATATCTGCGACGCCCTGCGCCCCATCAAGGGCGACCTGCCCGACGAGATCAACATGAAGCGCTTCGTGCTCACCCCCGAGCAGCAGGAGAAGGTGCCCGAGCTGGTGGAGCTGTTCAAGCAGCTGCCCGCTCCCACCCAGTTCATCCCCCGCTGCCTGGTGCACAAGGCCATCGTGGACGGCCACGCCGAGTGGTACGGCATGCACATGTTCTCCACCAGCCAGGTGCCTGACAAGAACAACTTCCGCCAGCCCACCAACAAGTTCCAGTTTGAGAAGATCGTCTATCCCCGTCCCGGCCAGAGCCGCGTCCACATGATCTGGACCGACGCGCCCTGCAATGTCACCTGCTGGAACCACGGCAACCTGTTTGTGGAGGCCTATCAGCATCCCTCCATCGAGACCATCGTGGCCCAACACCCCTGGATGGAGAACGACTGCTACTTCGCCGACATCATCCTGCCCGTGGCCACCAAGCACGAGATGAACGACCTGGGCAACGACTTCTCCTCCGGCGTGTTCCAGTCCATCTATCTGGAGCGCCCCTGCTGCGAGCCCATCGGCGAATCCCTGTCCGACTTCGATGTGTGCGTCAAGGTGGCGGAGAAGCTGGGCCCCGAGTATGTCCGGGCCTACACCGGCGGCGGCCTCACCGAGGAGGACCGCGTCCGCTTCTTCTATAAGGCCACCGGCTGCGAGGACACCATGTCCTGGGAGGAGTTCCAGAAGCGCAAGGTGTTCGTCATCCCCTGCAAGCCCGACGCCCAGGAGGTGCCCGCCGGCCTGTACAACTTCTATAAGGATCCCAAGGGCAACCCCCTGACCACCCCCACCGGACTGCTGGAGTACTCCTCCACCGACATCGAGAAGTATATGCCTGACGACCCCGAGCGTCCGCCGGTCCCCCACTGGGTGGAGAAGAGCGAGACCCATGACGAGCGGCTGAGCAGCGAGCGGGCCAAGAAGTACCCCCTGCTGTGTATGTCCAACCACGGCCGCTGGCGCGTCCACGCCCAGTGCGACGACATCGTCTGGAACCGCGAGGTGGAGACCATGAAGATCCGCGGCAAGGACGGCTATCAGTACGAGCCGGTGTGGCTCAACCCCAAGGAGGCCGAGAAGCGCGGCATCAAGCACGGCGACATCGTCAAGGTCTTCAACGAGCGGGGCATCGTCCTGTGCGGCGCCTATGTCACCGAGCGTCTGAACACCCAGACCTGCTATGTGGACCACGGCGCCCGCCTGGATCCCATCATCCCCGGCTGGCTAGACCGCGGCGGCTGCATCAACTCCATTACCCCCACCGGCATGACCTCCAAGAACTGCACCGGCATGGCCACCAGCGGCTTCCTGGTGGATGTCCAAAAGGTCACCGACGAGGAGATGGAGGGCTGGAAGCGGGACTACCCCGAGGCCTTCGCCCGCAAGGTGGACTACGCCTCCGGCGTGTGCCTGGAGGGCTGGCTCATCGACGCCGATAAGGAGGGTATCTGATCATGGGAAAGGTATTTTATGTAGATGTGGCCCGCTGCACGGGCTGCTATAACTGCCAGCTGGCCTGCAAGGACGAGCACTGCGGCAACGACTGGACGCCCTACGCCAAGCCCCAGCCCGAGATCGGGCAGTTCTGGTGCAAGCTGGAGGAGCATGTCTGCGGCACCATGCCCAAGGTGAAGATCCACTATATCTCCAAGCCGTGCAACCACTGCCGCAACGCCCCCTGTATGGCGGCGGCCAAGGACGGCGCGGTGTACCGCCGGGACGATGGCCTGGTGATCATCGATCCGGAGAAGGCGGTGGGCCAGAAGCAGATCGTGGACGCCTGCCCCTACGGGGCCATCTACTGGAACGAGGAGCTGCAGCTGCCCCAGAAGTGCACCGGCTGCGCCCATCTGCTGGACAACGGCGAGAAGCTGCCCCGCTGTGTGGAGGCCTGCCCCACCGACGCGCTGCGCTTCGGCGAGGAGGAGGAGCTGAAGGACCTGATTCAGGGCGCCACCGTCATGAGCCCCGAGCTGGGCCTGCACCCCAGAGTCTACTACCGCAACATCCCCGGCAAGTTCATCGCCGGCACCGTCTATGACCCCGAGACCCAGGAGATCATCGAGGGCGCCCGCTGTCACCTGAGCAACGGCGCCAAGAACTGGGATGTCTACACCGACGACTTCGGCGACTTCTGGTTCCGCGACCTGGATGTGGGCACCTATACCCTGCGCATCACCGCCCCCGGGTACGAGCAGCAGATGTTCGAAAACCTGAACACCGCCCAGGACATCAATGTGGGCGACATCGCCATGAAGAAGGCGTGATCTCCGGACAGACCGGATCAAGCCAGACAGAAAAAAGGAGGGCCTCCCCACCGGGGAGGCCCTCCTTTTTAAAAAGCGGACTTATTTATTTGGCGGCGGTGTTTCCCTGCTGAAAGATCTGCCGGTAGTAGAACAGCAGCTCGCTGACGAACAGGTTTTTGGAGATGTTCTCCCCGTTCTGCAGATAGGCCAAGCTCACCGTGTGCTCGTAGTCCATGTCCAGGTGGCCGAACAGGGAGTTGTTCTTGGACATCATCCATTCGTCGGTGATCATCACCCCCGAGCCGCTCTGGATCTGCAGCAGCATGGAGGAGTAGTCCGGGCTGTTGATCATCTTGGGGGAGAAGCCGGCGTCCGTGCACTGGCTGACCACGCTCTCCCGCAGGGTCTTGTCCGTCTTGGCATAGGGCATCAGGAAGGTGTCGTCCTTGAAGTCCAGCAGGGTGGGGGCGCCCGGCACCGCTATCGGGTGCTGGGCGGAGTAGAGCAGGATGCTCTTGATCCGGGTCAGGCTGCGGGTGACCAGCTCGGGATAGTCCTGCAGAAAGATATCCAGGGAGAACACCACATCCACCTTGCCGCTTTTCAGGGCGGGGATCAGGTCGTCGAAGGAATAGCCGTCCCAGAACAGCTTCAGCTGGGGGTACTTCTGGCTGAAAAAGGCGTGGATGGGATTATAAAGGTTGGAGATGTCCCAGTTGATGGTACAGCCGATGTGGACCTCCCCCCGGCGGGTGAGGTTCAGGGACTGCACCTTCTCCAGGGTGGCCTTGAAGTTGGCGTTGAATTCTGAGAACAGCTCGTAAAACAGCCGGCCGGCCTCGGTCAGCTGAATGGTCTTCCTGGTGCGGTCGAACAGGGGCACTCCGAACTCCTGCTCCATCAGGGACACCTGCTTGCTCACTGCGGGCTGGGAGATGTACAGCTCCTGCGCGGCCTTGGAGAAGCTGAGACAGTTTGCCACCGCGAGAAAACAGGAGATCTGCGCTTGAGTCATAAACCTCACCTCTGAAATCTAAAATAGCCGGGGAGGCTGCCGGAACCCGGCTGCCGGATCATAGTGGAACCATTATAACACAGAAAAGGCTATAAAGAAAGAGTTATACAAAAAATAATCAAAAGAATATTGGCTTTTTTTTGTGAAGAATGTTAAAATACAGACGCTATCTGGTGCGATACTTTTTTTATCATATCGCACCAGAGGTTCCAAAAAGGGGCGCGCGCCTTTTTGGAATGTCTGTGGGTCCACAGACATTCACCCGCGGTTGGAGAATGGGCGGAATCTGTGACGGTGGGTGAATGGCTGCGGACTGGAAAACCTTAGAGTGAAAACACAGGGGGTAGAAAACTTGAGCAACACAATGATCGCTGTGATCGGCATTATCATTTTGCTGATCCTCCTCGTGGCCGGTATGAATATCGGCGCGGCGATGATGGCGGTCGGCTTCTTCGGAGTGTGGTTCTTCCGCGGCTTCGGACCTGCTATGACCGTGTTCAACACCGTGCCTTTCACACAGGCCACGAACTATTCCTACGCCGTCATCCCGCTGTTCGTCTTGATGGGACAGTTCGCATTTATGTCAGGCATATCGTCGGATCTGTTTGACTTTGCGAACAAGTGGCTGGGCAGCCTGCGCGGCGGTCTGGCCATGGCTACCGTGGCCGCCTGCGCCGCCTTCTCCGCCATCTGCGGTTCCACCGCCGCCACCGCCGCCACCATGGGCGTCGTGGCTCTGCCCGAGATGCGCAAGTACAACTATGACGACGGTCTGGCCTGCGGCTCCATCGCCGCCGGCGGTACCCTGGGCATCCTGATCCCGCCCTCCACCGGCTTCATCATCTACGGTATCGTGGCCGGCCAGTCCATCGGCGCGCTGTTCGCCGCCGGCATCATCCCCGGCATCATCCTGGCCATCTGCTACATCATCGCCATCGCCATCACCGTCCATGTCAAGCCTTCTCTGGCGCCCAAGAACGAGATCAAGTTCAGCTGGAAGGAGAAGTTCATCGCCATCAAGGGCGCTCTGGGCATGGTCATCCTGTTCGCCATCGTCATCGGCGGCATGTTCTCCGGCCTGCTGTCCGCCAACGAGGCCTCCTGCATCGGCGCCTTCGTGGGCCTGCTGTTCATGGCCTTTAAGCGTCAGCTGACCTGGAAGAACTTCATCGCCTGCCTGCGCGACACCCTGAAGACCACCGGTATGGTGCTCTTCATCCTGATCGGCGCCTATGTGTTCGGTCAGTTCCTGGCCTTCAGCCGTCTGCCCATGACCATGGCCGACTGGATCACCGGTCTGGGCGTGAACCGCTACATTGTTCTGATCGCCGTCATCATCATGTATGTCATCCTGGGCTGCTTCATGGACTCTCTGGCCATGGTTATGCTGACCGTGCCCATCTTCCAGCCCATCATGGAGGCCCTGGGCTTCGACATGGTCTGGTACGGCGTGATCATGATCATGGTCATGGAGTGCGGCCTGATCACTCCTCCCGTGGGCATGAATGTGTACATCGTGGCCGGCGTGGCAAAGGATGTCCCGCTGATGAAGATATTCAAAGGCGTGGCGCCCATGGTGGGCGGCATGATCGTGGCCATCATCATCAATATCATCTGGCCCGATATCGCCCTGTTCCTGCCCAACCATGTCAGCACCTGATTTGGCCCGTTATCTCCGCCCTTCACTTTGTGAGACCCCTGGAAGAGGGAAAAAATAAAATCTGATTAACAGGAGGAAAAAAGAATGAAACTGCGCAAGATTCTTGCCCTGGTCATGGCCATGGCCATGTGCCTGGCGCTGCTTACCGCCTGCGGCGGCGGCGGCGAAACTCAGAACACTGGTTCCGGCACCGAGACCAACACCGGCACTGCCGACGGCACCCTGCCCGGCGACGGCACCGACTATGAGATCATCGTCACCAACCACGACTCCGAGATCTCCAAGGGCGCTCAGTTCATGGACGACCTGGGCGCGCTGATGAGCGACTATGTCGCCAACAACTCTCAGGACACCCTGACTGTCACCGTGTTCAACGGCGGCTCTCTGTACGGCGGCGGCGAGTCCTTCGGCGCGGTCGAGGCCGGCAATGCCGACATGGCCTGGGGCGCTGCGGCCTTCTACTCCGGCCAGTTCCCCATCTCCGAGTTCATCCAGCTGCCCCTGAACGGCATCAACTCCGCCCAGATGGGCTCCAAGGTCTTCATGGACATGGCCGCTGAGATCCCCGATGCCGCTGCCGAGTGGGAGACCGTCAAGATCATCGCCCTGCAGGGCAACTGCCCCGGCATCCTGTCCACCACCGCTGCCTATGGCAAGATCGAGACTGCTGATGACCTGAACGGCCTGCAGTTCCGCACCGCCGGCACCACCGCCGGCCTGTGGGTCGCGGCTGTCGGCATGGTGCCCGTGACCGTGTCCACCTCCGATACCTATGAGTACCTGGAGAAGAACATCGTCAACGGCTGCATGAACGACTGGCACAACATCGACTGCTTCAACCTGTACGATGTTATCGGCTACACCATGGACTACTGCGTGTCCACCTCCCCCTGCTTCATCATCATGAACCAGGCCAAGTATGACAGCTTCCCCCAGCACATCAAGGACGCCATCGACCTGTACTCCGGCGCTTATGCCGCTGACATGGCCGGCTGGTACTGGGACACCTGCGTGTTCACCACCGCCGCTGAGATGGAGGCTGCCGGCATCGAGATCTATGAGCCCAGCGAGGAGCTGCTGGCCTTCATGACCTCCGACGACATCAAGAACCAGGTCCACAGCGAGTACATCTCCTATCTGGACAGCTATGGTCTGGACGGCCAGGCCATCTATGACCAGTGCATGGCCATCGTTGACAAGTATGCCGCTGAGTATGCCAATGTCTACGACACCGAGTTCGCCATCGAGGATTGGGCCACTTCCGATGTGGCTCAGGCCGACCTGCAGGCCAACGCCGACGCTCTGGGCATCACCCTGGAGTAAGTTGACCTGACCCCGGTTCCCACGGAGCCGGAGCAATAATCCGCAACATGTCCGGCGGCGGGGCGAGGCCCCTCGCCCCGCCCCGCCGCGGCATAAAATCCCCGTTCCAATTCGTCAAGGGATTTTACAGGGAGGACGATTGATAAACTATGCATGCATTTACGAAAGTCACGGATAAGATCTGCGAGTATATCAGCTATATCTCCATGGTGGTTATCGCGTTCATCATGTTCTTCAATGTGATCTGCGTGGTGGCCCGCTATGTGGGCTATAACATCACCGGCGGCGTCGAGGTCACCCAGGTGATGCTGAGCGCGCTGATCTTCTCCTCCTGGGCCTATGTGCAGACCCAGCACGGGCACATCCATGTGACCATGTTCCTGAGCATGATGCCCACCAAGCTGCGCTTCTTCCTGTTCACCGTCACCTCTCTGCTGACCACGGTCACGCTGCTGTTTGCCACCGTGTCCGTGTTCCAGGAGATGGTCGCGCTGATCACCACGAAGCACACTTCTACCGCGAATCTGCTGATTCCCTACTGGCCCTTCTATCTCATCGAGGGCGTCTCCTTCGCTATGTTCTCCGTCGTTCTGCTGCGCGACGCCATCAAGGCCGGCATCGCCATGTTCAACGAGGAGATGGCCAAGGAAGTGCAGGCTTTCTGGGTGTAATCCCAGCCATAACCTTGCCTGATCATGACACACCGTTCCGGGTGTCATATAAAAACCGGCAAGGCCAGACAGAGAAACCATTCTCTGCCGGGTCTTGCCGGTTTTTGCTTTTTATGCGCGGGTCCCAGACCCGCCCGTCCCGCCCTCCGTAGGGGCCGGTTCCCCTATTGGCCCGCCGTCCTCTGTTCTTTTGTAGGGGCGGGTCCCAGACACGCCCGTCGCCCCTGCCTGTGGCGCCTGGGAAGGTGAATCGGCCCAACGGGCCGAGAGAGACTGGCCTGGGCCACGCCCCCCGCATGCCCCTTCGTAGGGGCGGCCTTTGGCCGCCCGGTGGGGGTGTGGGGGCACCGCCCCCACGCGGGTCATAGGGGCGGAGCCCCTATCCCGAAATTGGATGGCGGGTGGGTTTAGAAAAAATTTCGCCCCATGGGCGAGGTACTTTCTCCGCGCGGAGAAAGTAAGCAAAGACGCGCACAGGGGGCGGGGAATTTCGCTCCCCGGGGCGAGTGACTTTCTGGACGGCCAGAAAGTCACCAAAGAGCCGCTCAGGGGGCGCGGGCACGGAGACCGCGCCCTCCGCTGTGCTGCCGGGCGGGTCTCCTCACGCCCCGCTCCCCCTGAGAACCCCCGTTTACGAGGGACGGGGACCCGTATCGAGGGCTTGGCGGCTGCAACCGGCGCGAGGGGATCGAATGGCGGGGCGCTCCCCCTTCCGGCCCACTGGGGCCTGGCCTGGGTGGAGGACACCAGCCTTTGCGCCCGCTGGGTGCGCCTGCCCTGGCACATCCCACCGGGCAGGGCGGTAGGGTGGGGAGCGGGACTTTCTGCGCTGGGACGGGAGCTGGGGGTGCGGGGCGGAGGTTTTCGCGTTTGACGGATACCCTGGCGTCCTCGGCGCTGCGCGCCATCGGTTCGCGGGGGCGTCTCAAAAAACCTCCCTTGAAAAGGGAGGTGGCACGGCGAAGCCGTGACGGAGGGTTTCTTTGCTTCGGTCCATCTCCGCAGCCCCGGCAGAAGAGGAGAAACCCCCAGCCGCCGCCTTCGGCGGCGACAGCCCCCTTTTCAAGGGGGCTTGGACGATCATACCCGCCGCGCCCCACGCAAGCTGTCCCCGATAGAGGGGCGGATCTCATCCGCCCGCATATCCCCGCCCCAGGTCACTGCCGCGGTAAGGCGCTCCCCCGTCGGGAGCACCAGGGAAACGATCTCCGCCAGGGGGCGGTAGCAGGCGGGAGAGAGTCCATCCGATTTTGATGCGCCGATGCCAAACGGCACCAACCCCCAGGTCCTCATGAAAGGAGATCCTTAAGAACCATTCGGTTCTTAAGCGCATCTTTGGTTCCTTTCTGCGCGCGCAGAAAGGAACTCGCTCTCAGGCGAAACAACAGCATGAGACTCAGGACAGCGGGACACCCGCGATAGGAGGACCCGCCAGGCGGACGGATGCTGTCCGCCCCTGCGCAGAATACTTCGCCCTCAGGCGAAAAACGACACAGAGCTCAGGGCCGCGGACCGCCCCCAGCAGAAGACCGCGCCCCGCCAGGGGGATCGCTCACCCCCTGGCCACCGCCTCCGCCACCCGGATGCCGTCCACGGCGGCGGACACAATGCCCCCGGCATAGCCCGCCCCCTCGCCGCAGGGATACAGGCCCCGGAGGGGGGACTGAAGGGTGCCGTCCCGGAGAATGCGCACCGGGGAGGAGGAGCGGCTCTCCACACCGGTGAGGACGGCGTCCGCCCGGGCAAATCCGTGCAGCTTCCGGTCCAGCAGGGGCAGCGCCAGACGCAGGGTCTCCCCCGCGAAGCCGGGCAGGCAGCGGTGGAGATCGGTCCACATCACCCCGGGGCGATAGGTGGGCAGGATGTCCCCCGGCCCCGCGGAGGGCCGCCGGGCCAGAAAGTCCCCCGCCAGTTGGGCGGGCGCTGCCCCCCCGCGGCCGCCTGCTTCCCAGGCGGCACGCTCCAGCGCCTCCTGCCAGGCGATCCCGGCCAGCGGGGAGGAGTCGGGGAAATCGGCGGGAGTGACCCCCACCAGCAGTCCGCCGTTGATGTTCCGCCCGTCCCGGGCCCGCAGGCTCATGCCGTTGGTCACCACCTGTCCCTCTCCCGAGGCGGCGGCCACCACCTGCCCGCCCGGGCACACGCAGAAGGAGAAGGCGGAGCGTCCGTTGGGGAGATGACAGCTGAGCTTATAGTCTGTGGGGGGCAGCCGCTCCCACATGGGGCCATACTGGGCCAGACCCATGTCTGCCTGGAGATGCTCGATGCGTACCCCGATGGCGAAGGGCTTGGCCTCCATGGGCACTCCGGCGGCGTACAGCATCCGGAAGGTGTCCCGGGCGGAGTGGCCCGGGGCCAGCACCAGGGCGTCGCAGGGCAGCTCCTCCCGCCCGCCGGAGGCGGAGACCGTCACCCCGGTCAGCCGCCCCTCCGATACCCTCAGCCCGTCCAGCCGGCAGCGGAAGCGCACCTGGCAGCCCAGGGCGATGAGCTCCTCCCGCAGGGATGCCACCACCCGGCGCAGCAGGTCGGTGCCGATGTGGGGCTTATGGGACCAGAGGATGTCCTCCGGAGCGCCGAAGGCGGTGAAGGTCTCCAGCACCTGGGCGATGCGGGGATCGTGGGTGCCGGTGGTGAGCTTGCCGTCGGAGAAGGTGCCCGCGCCCCCCTCGCCGAACTGGACATTGGACTCCGGGTCCAGGCTGCCGCCCGCCCAGAACCGCTCCACCGCGGCGGTCCGGCGGTCCACCGGGTCTCCCCGCTCCAGCACCACGCAGGGCACTCCCGCCCGGGCCAGGAACAGGGCGGCGAACAGCCCCGCCGGTCCCATCCCCACCACCACCGGCATCCAGGGGGAGCGGCGGCATACCGGGGGAAACACATAGGGCGCGGGCTCAAACCGGGTGACATTCCCCTTCCCCGAGCGGCGCACTGCCGCCTCCTCATCAGGGAGGGCGCACTCCACGGTACAGACATAGTGGATGTCGGATTTTTTCCGGGCGTCGATGGACTGCCGCCGCAGGGTGAAGTCCTTCAGGGCCTCCGGCGGCACCCCCAGCAGCCGGGCGGCCTTGCGCCGCAGCGCCTCGGGGCCTGCATCCAGGGGCAGCGTCAGACCGGTGATGCGGAGCATGGCGCCCCCTCCTCTCTGTGGTAAACTGCGGCGGCGCAGGTCTGCCGCCTGCGCCGCGCGGCATCGGTGTGTGACATTATAGCATATCTCCGGCGGAAACGCCAGACAGGGCCCGGACCGGCAGGGGGAGATTTTCCCGCCGCCCTTGTCAGCGGGGGGAAAAACGCATATAATAGCATCTGTATGAGAACTTCCGGACATGCCCGGAGGAAGGGAGAACACACCCATGAAGCTGATGGTCCTGGACGGAAACTCCATCGTCAACCGCGCCTTTTACGGCGTCCACGCCCTCACCACCCGGGACGGGCTGCCCACCAACGCGGTGTACGGTTTTCTGAACATTTTGCTCAAGCTGCTGGACCAGTACGACCCCCAGGCGCTGTGCGTCACCTTCGACCTGAAGGCGCCCACCTTCCGCCACCAGGCCTACGAGGGGTACAAGGCCACCCGCCGGGCCATGCCGGAGGAACTGGCGGTGCAGATCCCATTGCTCAAGCAGGTGCTGGACGCCATGAACATCCCCCGGTACGAGCTGGAGGGGTGGGAGGCGGACGACCTCATCGGTACCATCGCCGCCCGCTGCGCCGGGGCAGGGTGGGAGTGTCAGGCGGTGACAGGGGACAAGGACTCCCTCCAACTGGTCACCGGCACCACCCATGTGCTGCTGGTGACCACCCGCATGGGGCAGACCACCACCCGGGAGGTCACCCCCGACTCCTTCCGGGAGGAGTACGGCTTCGACCCCATCCACATGATCGACCTGAAGGCCCTGATGGGGGACACCAGCGACAACATCCCCGGGGTGAAGGGCATCGGGGAGAAGACCGCCCTGTCCCTCCTGCGGCGGTATCAGACAGTGGAGGCGGTGTACGCCGCGCTGTCCGACCTCCAGATGGAGGACGGCACGCCGGCCCGGCCCAGCGTGGTGAAGAAGCTCCAGGAGGGGGAGGAGATGGCCCGGATGTCCTATGACCTGGCCACCATCCACTGCGACGCCCCCATCGAGTTCAGGCCCGAGGACGCCCTCCGCCGGGCGGTGGACGGGCCCGCCCTGTACCAGCTGTTCCTGAAGCTGGAGTTTGCCAAGCTCATCGACAAGCTGGGCCTGAAGGGTCCCCAAGGGGACGCCCCGGCAGAGGAGGAGCCGGCGGAGGGGAGCTGCGTCAGCGAGGTGGTGGACGACCCCGCCCGGGCGGAGGAGCTGCTGGCGGCCCTTCGGGGGCAGGAGAGCGTGGATGTGCTGGTGCTGCCCGATCTGAGCGTGGCGGCGGCGTCCTGGTGGGAGGGGGAGGGCACGGCCCACGCCGCCGTCTTTGCCGCCCAGCGGCTGGAGAACTACCGCGAGGTGCTCCGGTCCCTGATGGCGCCGGACATCAAGAAGAACACCCACGATGTCAAGCCTCTGCTCTCCAGTCTGCTGCAGGAGGGCATCCGGGGGGAGGGCTTTGTGTTCGACACCGCCCTGGCCGCCTATCTCCTGGCCCCCACCGACGGCAGCTATGACCTGGAGAAGCTGGGGATGACCTACTTTAACCACGAGTACCCCAAGGCCAAGGAGTACCTGGCCCCCGGCGCCCTCGGCCCTCTGTTCGCCTTTGAGGAGGCCCGGGGGAAAGGGGAGGACCCCTACGCCGGGGCGGAGGACCGGGAGAAGGCCGCCGCCGCGGTGAGCGGACCCCTGGGGGCCCTGCTGAGCCACACCGCCCTCATCGGCGCGCTGAAGGAGACCATGGCCCCCCGGCTGGCCGAGCTGGGGCTGGAGCAGGTCTATCGTGAGGTGGAGCTGCCCCTGTGCCCCGTGCTGGCGGGGATGGAGCAGGCGGGGATGCTGGTGGACCGGAGGGCACTGGCCGCCTTTGGGGAGATGCTGGACGGGCGCATCCGGGCGGACGAGGCCCTCATCTACGACCTGGCGGGGGAGCGGTTCAACATCAACTCCACCCAGCAGTTCGGCCGCATCCTCTTTGACAAGCTGGGGCTGCCCCCGGTGAAGAAGACCAAGACGGGCTACTCCACCAGCGCCGAGGTACTGGAGAAGCTGCGGGGGAAGCACCCCATCGTGGAGGCGGTGCTGGACTACCGGCAGCTGGCCAAGCTGAAGAGTACCTATGTGGACGGGCTGATGAAGGTCATCGCCCCCGACGGGCGCATCCACACCTGCTTTCAGAACACCGTCACCGCCACCGGCCGCCTCTCCTCCACCGAGCCCAACCTCCAAAACATCCCGGTGCGCACCGAGCTGGGGGCGGAGCTGCGGAAAATGTTCGTGGCCGGGCCGGGGATGGTGCTGGTGGACGCGGACTACTCCCAGATCGAGCTGCGCCTGCTGGCCCACATCGCCGGGGACCAGGCCATGATCGACGGATTCAACAGCGGGGCGGACATCCACACCATCACCGCCGCCCAGGTGTTCGGGGTGGCGCCGGAGGAGGTCACCCCCCTGATGCGCCGCAGCGCCAAGGCGGTGAACTTCGGCATCGTCTACGGCATCTCTCCCTTCTCGCTGAGCCAGGACATCGGGGTCACCGTGGCCCAGGCCAAGGAGTACATGGACAAGTACTTCCAGCACTATGCCGGCGTCCGGGCCTATATGGACGCGGTGGTGGAGCGGGCCCGGAGGGACGGCTATGTCTCCACCCTGCTGGGCCGCCGCCGCTGGCTGCCCGAGCTGAAGTCCTCCAATTTCAATACCCGCTCCTTCGGGGAGCGGGTGGCGCTGAACATGCCCATCCAGGGCACCGCTGCCGACATCATCAAGCTGGCTATGCTCCGGGTGGACCGCCGCCTGCGGGCGGAGGGGCTGCAGGCCCGGCTGGTGCTTCAGGTCCACGACGAGCTCATCGTGGAGTGCCCGGAGGGGGAGGCGGAGACCGCCGCCCGCCTGCTGAAAGAGGAGATGGAGGGGGTCATGGCGCTGTCCGTCCCCCTGGTGGCGGATGCCAAGTGGGGAAAGACCTGGGCGGAGGCGCACTGAGGGAGCGGCAGGTCTGGGGGCGGACTGCCCCCATGATGCCGCTGCAAAATGCGATCAAGAATATGGAAAATACGGAGCGTATTGATATGGAGTATCAGATCGTCCCCATGGACCGCAGCCACATTCCCCAGATCGCCGCGCTGGAGCGGGAGTGCTTTTCCGCCCCGTGGAGCGAGGCCATGCTGGAGGAGGAGCTCTTCAACCCTCAGGCCAGCTTTCTGGTGGCGGAGGACCGGGAGGGAAATGTGCTGGGCTATGCCGGACTGCATGTGGTGCTGGACGAGGGCTACATCGACAATGTGGCCGTCCGTTCAGACAGCAGGGGACAGGGGGTGGCCTCCGCCCTGCTGGGGGTATACTGCCGCTTCGGCCAGGCGCACCTGGCCTTTCTCACCCTGGAGGTGCGGGCGGGCAACCGCCCCGCCATCCAGCTTTACCTGAAACACGGCTTCGAGCAGGTGGGCCGCCGGAAAAACTACTACCGCCAGCCCACCGAGGACGCCATTATCATGACAAAGGAGTTTGCACATGGAACTGAGGATCCCGAAACCGGAGCAGCTGCGGCTGATCTATGACCGCGACCTGAAGGAGGCCTTTCCCGCCGCGGAGCTCAAGCCGCTGGCAGATATGGAGCGGATGTGGCGGGAGGGGCGGTACCGTCCCTATTGCCTGTTTGACGGAGAGGAGATCGTGGGGGAGGCCTTCCTGTGGCTGGGGCGCCCGGGCTGGGCACTGCTGGATCACCTGTGCGTGGCGCCTCACGCCCGCAACGGCGGCCTGGGGGCCGCCATTCTGAAGGAATTGGCCCGGGTGGAGGGGGACACCGTGATCTTCGGAGAGAGCGAGGACCCGGAGGACGCGCCCGATCCAGAGATGGCCCGGCGGCGTCTGGGCTTCTATGCCCGCAATGGCCTGCGCACCGCGGGGTACGACACCGCCATGTTCGGCGTCCACTATAAGACGCTGTACCTGGCCTCGAGAGAGGTGGACGATGGGGCGCTGATGGAGGAGCACCGCTTCATCTACCAAAACACCTTTTCCCCGGAGAAATACCGCCGGTATGTCCGCATCCCCTACGACCCCGAGGAGGGGCCGGGGGAGAAGGCGGACTGGCAGCAGTGAGAGAGGAGCGAGGACCATGCTGATCTTAGCCATAGAATCCTCCTGTGACGAGACCGCCGCCGCGGTGGTGCAGGACGGACGGGCGGTGCGCAGCAGCTGCGTCGCCTCCCAGATCGAGATGCATACCATCTATGGCGGCGTAGTGCCCGAGATCGCCTCCCGCCGTCATGTGGAGGCGGTGACGGTCCTGGCGCAGCAGGCGCTGGAGCAGGCGGGAGCGGCCCGGTCTGACCTGGACGCGGTGGCGGTGACCTACGCCCCAGGACTCATCGGGGCGGTGCTGGTGGGGGTGAACTTCGCCAAGGCCGCCGCCTATGCCCTGGGGGTGCCGGTGATCCCCGTCCACCATGTCCGGGGCCACATCGCCGCCAACTACATCACCCACCGGTCGCTGGAGCCACCCTTCGTCTGCCTGTGCGTCTCCGGGGGGACCACTGCCATCGTGGATGTGAGGGACTACACCGAGATGGAGGTGCTGGGCTCCACCCGGGACGACGCGGCGGGGGAGTGCTTTGACAAGGTGGCCCGGGTGCTGGGCATCGGCTACCCCGGCGGAGCGCCCATGGACCGCCTGAGCCGGGGGGGAGACCCCGCCCGGTATGAGCTGCCCCGGGCCCATGTCCAGGGGGCGGAGCTGGATATGTCCTTCTCCGGGCTGAAGACTGCGGCCCTCAATCTGATCCACAACGCGGCGCAGAAGGGGGAGGAGCTCTCTCTCCCCGATTTCGCCGCCTCCTTTGGGCAGGCGGTGAGCGACAGCCTGGTGCCCCGGCTGATGGAGGCGTCCCGCCGCCGGGGCTACGGCCGGGTGGCGGTAGCCGGCGGCGTGGCGGCCAACAGCCGCCTCCGCGCCGACCTCACCGCCGCCTGCGCCCGGAGCGGGGACAGTCTCTACCTCCCGGACCTGAAGCTCTGCGGCGACAACGCCGCCATGATCGGCTGTCAGGGCTATTACGAGTGGAAGGCCGGCCACACGGCCGGCCTGGATCTGAACGGGTACGCCACCCGGGACATCGCGCTGGGGTAGGCGGCGGTGGAGCATGCTTGTGAGAAAAAGACCATGGTGCGTCCCAATGCGTATGGATGGGATATGGAAAAGGCGGATTCGGCATAACGGCTGGAGGTTGCTTCTGATGGAGCGGTAAGACTCCCTAAATGTGCTTTCACGGCTTTTGTCAAGTAAAAAAGAAGAAAAATTTCAGAGAAAAGTGCGAGAGAAAATCAGAAACAGGAAAAGAGATATTATGTAAATTAAAAACTGTGGAAGAATCTGTTGAAAATGTGGATAGCGGGATAGGGAAAAATTGTATATTCGGTCGAAAACAATTGAGAACAAAAGAGAAAACAGATGTGGAAAAGCCTGTGGAGAATGTGGATAACTATTTGTAGAAATACTCCGGAAACTCAATTATGTAAATTCTCATTGAAATCCGAGCAAAAGAAAAATGTCGAAATCCGGGGTGTCACAGGTGGAAAAGGGAAAAAACAGGGGCTGATTATCCAGGCAAAAATGACGATATCTTCAGGCGGGTATACGCTGCGTATATCAACTTAAAAATGGAAATTTGACGGAGAAAGGGGCGGCGATGGAAGTGAAGTGGCTCATTCCGGTGGTTATGGCCGCCGTTCTTCTGCTGGTGCTGTATCGGACCGGCATGCTGACCTCTCATGCGGGAATGCGGGTGGGGGGAGACTGGGGCACCGCCCGGTGGTGGAAGGGCAGCTTCCGTTTTCTGTCCGGCTGGCTGAGCAGGAGCTTCACGGTAAAACCGGGGCAGGAGCGTCTGGCGCTCCAGGTGGAGGCGGAGGAGGGCGCATTGGATGTGGAGGTCCGGGACAGGGACGGACAGCTCCTGCGCGCCTGGTATGGAGCTGCGGTGCTGAATACCGAGGTGGGATCTGCGGGGCGTGGAGCGCTGTGCCATCCATTTGCGTGCTGACCGCTTTCGGGGACGGTTCTTCGTCGGGCTGGAGGGATGAGCTGGTTGCCCTTGACAAGGCGGGGGCGGTTATAGTATGATAAAAAACACGGTGCTGTGGCCTGGACAGAAGGATGACAGGACATGCAAATCCCTGTTGATACGGGACATGCGGAAACAGCTTGACCGGCAGTGCAGCTGATTCACAGCGGGCAGACCGGACTGCGAAAAACTTCATATGCTACTGTAGCTCAGTCGGTAGAGCAGCTGATTCGTAATCAGCAGGTCGTGTGTTCGAGTCACATCAGTAGCTCCAAAACGAAAGACATCTGCTGAAAGCAGGTGTCTTTCGTTTTGGGTTCCGCCGCCTGAAGGGCGGCTCCACCCTTCGACATTTCAATGCTCGGGGACGGCTCTGCCGCCCCCGAGCATTTCCAGGCAAAAGGGGGGTTCATGCGCCGCTCTGCACCCGGCCTGGAAGGGCCGTCATGAGAGATCACCAGCCGTGTTTTCAAAATTTCGAGACCTGCTTTTAACCGCTTCTTCAGTTGACCAAGTCCCTGTAGAGTATGGTATAATAAAATAGCCGCTAAAAGCAAAACGGTTTGAGCAAACCGATTTACGGTGGTTCTTTTTAACAGAGGCTGGCTGAACACAGCCGTTCTCGAATGAAAAAGGGAGATACCATGGAACGAGAAGAGACTTCGAGAAAGCGCTTTTATCTGAAGTGGCCCTGGAATGTGATCGTTTACATACTCCTGGCGGCGGTGCTGCGCATCTTTGCCATCCCCCTGATCCTCCTGATCATGTGGTGGAACAAAAAGCAGCAGCCCGACGGCCCGGAGGAGGGCTATTGCCTTCAGCGTACCCGGGGCCGTCTTACCGGGCTGATCCTGGCGGCGATTTTCATTGTGGGCGGCTGTCTGGCAATCTGGTTCTTCGCGATGGCCCAGACCATGCCCTATGAGGCGGAGCATCTGAAGGAAGACCTAAGCTTTGGCTACTATCTGATCCCCGTCCTGGGGGCCGGCGCCATCCTGGTGGGGCTGTTCCTGGCCTACCGGAGTCTGCGGGACGCCCTGTACCCGGAGAAAAGCGCACTGGCCCAGTCCATCCGGGATCAGCTCCCCTATCCCGACGAGGCACCCCCGGTGAAGGAACTCTTCGCCATGGTGGATCAGGACCTGAAACAGAACGGCCAGTGGTGCGGTAAAATGGGAATTGGGAAAGAGTGGGTGCTGGGGGACGAAGCCTCCCGCATCCCCCGCATCCGGGGCATCTTCGGGCGGGTAGAGCAGCACACCCGCCATGCCGGTGAGCGTACCGCCGTCAAGCATCTCTACGAGGTCTGGATTGTGGACGACAAACAGCGCCGGCAGGTTACTTCCCTGAAAAGCCAAACGGAGCTGGAAGAAGCCTTGGACTGTCTGCACCGGCGGGCTCCAGCCGCGGTTTTCGGGTCATACGGCTCCAGGGAGTACAACGACCTGGTCTATTCTAAGGAGGAGGAACTGCAGTATGCCCAGGAGCGTGCCTACCGGAATCGGGCGGCGCGGTTTGAGAAACAGAGCCGCCGGGAGGAGGAGCAGCAGGCCCAGAATCAGGTGCTTACCCTGCCTGACGGGTCGGTGACCTCCCGCATCACCTGGGACACCATCCATCAGCTGCTGCGGCAGCCCGATCAGACAGGAGAGGCTGCTCCGTTCCAACTGGTACCCGGCGTCCCCTTCCTGAGGGAGGGACACACCTTCAGCCGTCTGGTCTGCCTACCCGGCGGCGCTCAGGAGCCGGTGCGCATCCTGCTGGAGGAGTACTCCGGCACGCCCGGCGTGCCCGGCCGGTACGCCTGGACCCGGGACCTCACCGCCGGCGAGGCGGAGACGGTGCTGCGGGGCTGGCTGCGGGGGGAGATCCCCTCGCTGGATGGTTGGACCCGCATGGAGCGCTCCGGGCGCACCTGGCGTCCCCTGGATGGTACGGACAAAGCTCACTTCCCCCTGCCCCAGCCCCATCCGGACTGGCCCTGGGCCCTGACCGTGGGAGGGTACGCCGGCAGCACCGCTGATCCATCCTGGCAGGACATTGAGGAGAAGCTGCGGGAACTGGTCACAGACCCGGACAGCTTCCTGATCCTGGAGCAGAAGGATCCCCAGAACCTGGAAAACTACTGGTTCATCCAGTGTGCCGTCGCCAGCCAGGGGCCGGATGCGGGCAAGTACGCGGTGGAGATCGGCTGCTTGACTCCCGGCGGACCCTGCCTGTGGGAGCGGATGGTGCCGGATGTGCGGGAAGCCGCAAAATATTTCTCCGACGCATACTATCACAGGCCAGTGAATGTCTCTGACTTCCAGGAGGCGCAGAATTGAGCATGTGAAGAAACGCAGAGCTGAGGACCAAAAGGAGATAGGGTATGATTCTTGAAACGGAACGATTGATTTTGCGGCCTTTTGCAGAGGGCGACGCAGAGAATGTATATGCATATCTGAAAGAACCGGTTGTGAACTGTTTCGCCGGCATGAGGCTGAATTCGCTTGACGAGGCGAAGGAGGAAATGAAAAAACGCAGCAGCGAAACCGAGTATTATTTTGCGATCACGCTGAAAGACTCGGGCAAGGTGATCGGGGAGATCGACGCATATCCGGAGGCAGGTGAGCCCCATGCAGATGAAAATTCCGTCCGCGATACATTCAGCCCCTGCTGGATGCTGAACGCGGATTATCAGGGGCGAGGTTATGCGCTTGAGGCGGCGTATGCTTTCTTTGATTATCTGTTCCGCAAGAAAGGCGCAAGGCGTATTTATGCGTATGTGGAGGACTATAACCGATCCAGCCAGCATTTGTGCGAAAAACTCGGCATGCGCCGGGAGGGCCTGTTCCAGGAATTTGTATCCTTTGTCAACAATCCTGACGGAACGCCCCGCTATGAAAACACATATCAGTATGCCATTCTGAAAAAAGAATGGCAGGGTTTGTCAGATTACGATTAACCGGCATTTCAGACAACAAAACATTCAAAACAGAACAGGAGGACTATCCATGGGACGGTTTTTCAGCGACAGGGTGGAAACGGCCCTGAAATACATTTACTATGACATGGGCGCCGGGCGGGGACAGGAGGGCTTCTGTCTGCTTCAGCAGGCGGTGCAGGACGGGGACGCGGACGCCTGCTGTCTGCTGGCGCGGTGTTTGTACGGCCCGGAGTATACCTGGCCCGGTCACAATTTCCCTGTGGATGAGCAGACGGGAGACGAGCTGATGCGCCGCTCGGTGCTGGGGGGCAGCGTCATCGGGGGGCTGCTGTCCCTTCGCAGCGGGGTGATGGACCGGCAGCTGGCCCAGGCCATGCCCCTCACCCTTCAGGAGGCCTTTGACACCGTGTTGGACAAGGCGGAGCATGGGGAGCCTTTCTGCCAGATGCTCATCGGCAATGTGTACTTCTGGGGAGATTTTGTAGCAATCCAGGGGAAGGCCCGGGAGGATTTTGACAGCGACGACGCCGTTCAGAGCTATCTGCGGGAGAATTACGCCAAGTGCGAGGACTGGCTGTGGCGGGCCTATCGGAATGGGGTCTCCCTGGCCGGCCTCAACCTGGGCAATTTTTACCGAAACGGGAAACAGGGCCTGATCTCTCCCCGGCCGGAGCAGGAGCGGGAGGTAGAGCGCTATGGGGCGGAAAAGGGCTATCCGGACGCGATGTACTTCTATGCCTACACCCTCATCAATGAAAAAAAGGATGATGAGGGGCTGCCCCTCTACCGGCGCTCGGCGGAGCTGGGGGAGCCCCGGGCCTTTTTCATGGCAGGCTGGTCCTATGAGCTGGGGCGGGGCGTGGAGAAGGACGCCCGGCGGGCCGCCGACTACTACCAGCGGGCGCTGGCCGCCCCCATTCAGTCCAAAATCGGTCCGGCCAACCGGCTGGGGGCCTTCTACTACAACGGCGAGGGGGTAGAGCGGGACTATGCCAAGGCCTTTCAGCTGCTCAAGTGGGCCTATGACCAGGACACCAGCAACAACTGGGGGGCCTACTACCTGGGGGCCTGCTGCGCCTACGGCCGCGGGACCCAGCAGGATTACGCCGCCGCCCGGAAGTTTTTGGAGATGGTGGACTGGAACAATCAAAACGCCTTTTACCTTCTGGGTTACCTCTACGCCCGGGGACTGGGCGGCCCGAAGGACATTCCCAAGGGTGTGGAGTACCTCCAGAAGGCCGGCGACCATGCCGAGGCCAAGGAGGAACTGAGGCACTACAAAAAGACCTTGTTCGGCAAGTGGGTGCAGCGGTAAAACAGGCATTAACTGAATTGTTCAAAATCTTGAATGAGGGAGACGCGTGTGGTATGATTTGCCTGAAGGATACATGGGGCCGATGCAAAAGGCTCTGCACTGCTGCGCGCCCTGCTCCTCTGGCCGGTTACAGACCCGGGACAGGCGGACAGACTGATATCGGAAGCGCGGCGATAAGGGGGATTTATGATGTATGAGCAGTATCCGATGCTGACCGAGCTGTATGCCAGAGGCAGCGCTGCGTTTGAGGGCATGCCGCTTGCCTCGCTTCTGATTGAGGTACGCGGGGGACAGCTGTTTATCACCGGGGCCACACCGCTTCGGGATGACGGTGAACACTATACCGAGACCGGAGCGGAGTATTGCTATATTTTGGAGAGCGCGGAGGCGGAAAAACTGCTTGCGGCGCTGTCCCGCCGCTCAAAGGACAGACCGGAAAAGGTGATCGCGGAGGAGTTTGAGTTTTCGAGGCCGGACCGCCGGCTCAAGGATTACCTGGACGAGGAGGGAATTGCCTGCCGCTATGAATGGTCGCCGGGCGAACCGATCTGATAAGAAAAAAAGCGGGCCGGGCAGCCCCCTCTAAGGGGGGCTGCCCGGCCCGCTGCCGTTCTGACCATGGTCAGAACGGTAGTTCATCGTCTATGGAGATGGAACCGCCGGAGGCCGGCCCGGCCCCGCCCGGGGCGGGGCTCTCCTTCGCGGGGACGGAAAAGGGAACGGGAACGGCGGACGCCTGGCACGGCTCCGCCGGCTCTGCTGCCTGGTCCGCTTTTTTGGCGAGGGCACGGCGCTCCTGCTCCTCGTACTCCAGTTCCCGGTAATAGGCGTCCATGACCAGATCGTCATAGGCCTCCTGCAGGTAGATCGTGTCGCCCAGGATGCCCTCCCAGTCAATGGCCATCATGCTCACCTCCCTTCACGGGGACGGATTTTGCGGTCTTGTGATTGTAATGCTGTATTTTCATGTTTTGAGATGCTCCTCTCGTTTTTGAATGAAGTCGTTTGGATTTTTGAGACGCTGTGCCGGTCCGGAGGCGTGTCATTCCGGGTCGGGGACACGCCCGTCCCCCTCCGGGACCGGCGGCACCGGGGCGGGCTTCCGAAGGGGGCGGCGCATCCTGGCGCCGGCAGCCGGGGCGTCCGCCGCCAGAGCGGGGTAGTCCGGATGGGTGCGGATGTCGAATTTCCGCACCAGCCGCCCCTTCTGCCCCCGGGTGAAGAGATAGGCCTGGTCCAGAGGCATATTGAGGATGGTGTCCGCCGTCTTGTTGGCCTTGGCGGCGATATAGCGGGCCGTCTCCACATCCTGGCCGCCCAGATAGAGGCAGTTGTCGCAGTTGTTGATGATGGTCATGCTGGCGCTGTGCCCGTAGACGGAATCCAGCTGGGAGATGCTCTGGAGAATGATGCTCACGGAGATCTCCCGGGACCGGATGACCGAGATGATCTTGTCGAAGTCCGGGATACAGGCGTTGGTGGCGAAGTCGTCCAGAATCAGGCGCACCGGCACCGGCAGGCGGTGGTTCGGATAGTCCCGGTCCGCGCTGGCGCACAGGGCCTGGAGCGCCTGGGTGTAGAACAGGTTGACAAGGCCGTCCATGGAGCGGTCCGTGTCGCTGACGGTGAGGAAGACGGCGGTCTTCTCCCGCCCCAGCGTCTGAAAGCGGATGCGGTCCGGGGCGCTGTACATCCGGACGGGACCGTCATAGGACAGGGGGGACAGGGCGCGGGAGACGAAGGCCTGGACGCTGGCGTCGGTCCGCTCCGTCCCCTGGAGCACGCTGTAGAGCTGGTACTGGCGGGCGGCGAAGCAGTCCGGGCGCTCCTGGGCCAGCTCGCGGAGCAGCTGGTGGAACACCCGCCGGGGCTGGCCGGCGCCGCATGGATCCTGGGCGGTGAAGAGCTTCACCACATATTCCAGAGTGTGTTCCTCCGGGGGAAGGACATCCAGCACATAGCCCACCAGGCAGGCGAGCAGCATGCGGGCGCTCTCCTGCCAGAAGCGGTCCCGCTCGTCCCCCAGGGGGACCAGAGCGGCGCACAGGGTATTGATGTCCTGTTCCAGGAACTGACCCCGGCGGCTGTCATAGCGGATGTAGTCCAGGGGGTTGTACCCGTCGGAGTGCAGGGTGTCCGTGAAATCCACATGGATGACCCGGTAGCCGCACCGCCTGAGATGGGGCCCGAAGGTGCCGATCAGGCTGCCCTTTGTGTCGGCGATGACCATGCTTCCGCTGCACTGGAGCAGGTTGGGCTGGACATAGCCCCGGGTCTTGCCGGCGCCGCTGGGGCCGATGATCAGGTCGTTGTTGTTGATGCCGGTGGCCCGGGTGTCGTTGCTGATGAAGGCATCCTGAGCCAGGATCCGTCTGGTGTCAGACATGGTGTCAAAGCTCCTTTCTTTGCTCAGATGGTCTGGATGACGCGGTCGGCCAGGCCGAAGGCGACGGCCTCCTCCGCGTCAAACCAGGTGTCCTTGCAGGTCTTGCGGTAAATCTGGCGCAGGCTTTTGCCGGTGCACTCGGCCAGCACCGTGCACAGTTCCCGGCGGACCTTCTGCAGCCGGTCGCTGACGGCCTGCACCTGCAGGGCGCTGCCGCCGGCGCCGCCGGTGATGAGGGGGTCGTGGATCATGACCCTGCCATGGGGCAGGATCTCCCGGCGGGCTCCGGCGGCGAAGAGGACGGCGGCCATGCTGGCGGCCGTGCCCAGGCAGACCGTGCGCACCGGACAGGAGAGCCCCCTCATCACATCGTAGAGGGCGAGTCCGCTGGGGACCTCGCCCCCCAGGGAGTTGATGAGAAGGGTGATTTCGGCGCTGCCGTCCTCCTGCTCCAGCCAGCGCAGCTGGCGGGTCAGGGAGTAGGCCAGGTCGGCGGTGATCTCCCCGACGCACTCCACCTCGCGCCGGGACAGCATATCGTCCGCGATGTCGCAGCAGAAGTAGCCGCTGCTGGTCTCCCGGATGATCATGGGTGTTTTACAGGTCATGGTTTGAAGCCTCCTTTGGTTTGGTCTTGTTGGTTTTGCTGGTCCTTCTGGTGTTCCCAGCGGTGGATCACCAGGCAGTAGGGCTGGATGAGCAGGAGATAGAGCAGGTGGATGCCTGCCTCTTGGGAACAGGGGTCGCCGGTGTGCATGGAGTCCATGGCGATGGAGAGCAGGGGGCCGTACCGGCATCTGGGGGGCACCTGCAGATAGTCCCGCAGCACCCTGGAGAGCCAGCGGGGGTATCCGCTTTTGGACAGGGCGGAGACCCCTTGAAAGAATTGCTCCTGGGGGGCAAAGACCAGCCGCGCGCCGGGCGGGAGCCGGGTAGCGCAGATGCGGTCCTGGATCGGGTCGACAGACTTCCCGCCCTGCGCCAGGCGGTAGCGCTTGGGCAGCTGGTCCGGGGACAGGCCGTCCCGCCACGGCTTTGCGGTGTTCAGGGACAGGTCCTCCAGTAGCGGGGCCGCCAGCATCTCCATGAAGGAGATGCCGTCGCCGGCCAGATCGTCGCAGTCGCTGCGGAGCATGCTCTCAATCAAAGCCGCCGCGTCCCCGTAGGTGGCCTCCTGCCCGGGGAAAAAGCTCAGGATGTGGTCTCGCTGCTGGGGATAATCCACCAGATAGTCCCGAATCGGCTGGTTCAGGACATCCCGGACCAGCTGGGCGCTGTGCTCCTCATTGCGGGACAGCCCGGAGCGGTGGAGCCGGAGCAGATCCTGAAAGGCGGTGCGGTCCCCCGGCGGGACGGTGGGGGACTGCCCCGCGAGGAGGACCTCCGGCAGATCGCGGAGGTCCTCCTCGGTGCACACGGTCCCCTGCCCATCCGGCCAGAGTATTCGCACCAGGCCGCAGCACATGCCGTAGTCCGAGGGGACAATCCCCTCGGGCCACTGGTCCAGCAGATGCTCCTTCAACAGGGCGTCGGTCAGCTCTTCGGGACATTCCCGCATCAGGCAGTCCCAGGCGGGTTCACCGCCGGCCTGCAGAATCTGCTCCAGACAGGACAGGACCTCCTCCACATCCCCATCAGAGAGCTGTTCCACAGTGCACTCCGCCAGAGGGAGAGAGGGCACCGGCGTGAAGTCGCCGTGCCAGGGCTCCCGGTCTGTCAGGTGGATGCACAGCAGCACCTGCTCCCCCCGGCAGACCAGATAGTCCAGCAGCTGGGCGGGCAGGTCGCTGCCGCCCGGCTTTTTCCGGGGGGACAGGGCGGTGCTCCAGATGCCGCACAAGAGGTGCAGCCGGTGCTCCCGAAACAGGGAGGAGGCGACCAGCGCCTGCTCGCCATAGCGGACATCGTAATCAGCCAGGGGCATATCCAGCGGCCACTGGGCGAGAGGGAAGGAATGATTTATCATGATGAAATTTACCTCACTTTCTGAAGATATCGGAGAGATTTTGCGGGCCTGTTCAGCCGCCGGAGGGGCGGCCGGCGCTATCCGCTGTCCTGGTATCGGGGACGCGCGCCCCGGAGCAGGGAGCGGCCCTGTGACACCGGGCACGGCACCGGCCGGAGCGCCGGTGCCAGGGCCGGGAACCCCGGAAATCCGGATGAGAGAATGCCGCGCCGGAGACGGCGTCCGGCCCCGCTCATGCAGGTGCTCAGCCTTGCATTCATCGCTTTCATCGATTTCGTTGTTTTCATTGAGATGACCTCCTTGTGATACATAATAGGTTTGTTGGTTTGCCTGCGGCGTTTCATCGCGGATGTACGAAAAAGACCTGCCGGAACGGGCGGAGCGGCGCTGCTGCGTTCGCCTCCTTCTGCGCCTTTGCGCCGCCCGGCCTCCCGGCTCCTTCGTCATCAACACTCCCGAGCAATCGGAGATTGCCCAGACTCACTCGCCTGAATGAAATTCAGTACCGGAACGGAGTTCTGTGACCGAACTCCAGAACCCGTCCAAAATTTCTCCCGGCAGGCGGACAGCCTGCAGAAGCACCCGCCGGGACAAAAAATACACGACCGCAGGGCCGTGAGCGGCGGGATGCCACGCTCAGAGGCAAAAAAATCCCGCCGGCTGTTTGGGCGTCGCGGCCCGCCGGCGGGTGAAAAACAGGAAGAGGGGCCGAAGGCTTTTTGCAAAGCTTCTTTACCTCTTCCTGTACTTACATACTTATTAAAATGAAAAAACCGTCTGTCCATTGAGGCCCAATGGATACAAAAGATGACGCGAGACGATGATTCCAGAAAAACCGTGCGATATTACACCAAAAACGAAAGTATGTGCATTTTAAATGGAATCCGCGGCTGCAGGAGTCCTTATTTTTCCCCGCTCCGAGAACAGCCGCACGCCCCAGCCCTCCGCCGGTCCCAGCATCTGATAGTGCAGCGGCCCCAGGACGCCCCGGCGCTGCCAGCTGGCCAGCAGCTGCTCCAGGGTCGCCTGAACCTTTCTGGCCAGGGCGGCGGGGTCCTTGGGCTGGCGCTCCGGCGTGTCCCCCAGAAGGTCCAGCCGCCAGAGCAGGCCCAGCTCACGGCCCTCCCGATCCTGTTTCAGCAGACAGATCTTCTGGGTTTTGACCCTGTTTTTGGAGTTGAGAAGGACCATGATCTCCTGCAGCAGAAAGTGGCGCAGCAAAAGGAGCCGGTCGCTGTTGTTGTGCCGGACGGCGTCATCGTCCAGCAGAGCCTGGAAGGGGACGGTGATCAGGTGCCGGTGGTGCAGGGCGTACTGATAGAGAGGCATGGCCTCCCCGGTGAACCGAAAGGACACACGACCGCTGCCGCCGGTCCAGGTCACCGGGAGGAAGGCCCCCTCGTAGAGGTCCTGCTCTACCTGGTGGTCGTGCTCCGCCAGGATGACGATGCGGGTCTCCGCCAGGAGCTGAAGACGCGCCTCCAGCTCGTGCCGGCGCTTTTCCAGGATGCGCCAGCCCAGGTTGCCCGCCATGATTCGGGCGATGAGCTCCGCCTGAAACTCCGCCTGGGGCGGGCTGACGGACTGGAGGGTATAGGCGGCATTGGCGGCCACCATATCCAAGCCGTCCAGTTCCCGGCTGATGTAATACTCCGCGTAGTCCGGGGCTTTTCTGGGGTCGCCCCGCTGCTCCCCGGACAGGGAGACCAGGTTCAGGCAGCCCGCCAGGTCCCGGTATTTCCGCAGTTCGTTGGCGATCTTGCAGTTGTTCATGATGAAATGATCCAGCATCGGCTGGCTTTTTTTCGCCGCCATCCGCTCACCCCCGTTTCAGTTGGCGCGCCCGCTGGTAAAAGCCGTCGTGATACTGGACGGGGCAGTCCCGCAGCTGTTCCCGCAGCTCCAGCAGCCGCCCGGGCGTCCCCGCCCTCTCGCCGTCCGGCTGCTGGAAGAAGGAGCTGGCGCTGTAAAAGTGCAGGGGGATGCGGATCCCGTCCTGTCCGTACCGCATCTTCAGCAGGATCAGCTCCAGCTCCCGGGGGTCGCGGGCCCGGGCCGCCTCCTGGGAGAAGCGCCGCTCATCCTCCTGGAGCCCCTGGTACTGCATGCCCAGGATGGCGTCGGCGGAGTACTCGATGGAGCCGGACTCCTTGAAGCTGTCCAGGGTGATCGGCCGTTTGTAGCTGGCCCGGTTCAGAGAACTGATCAGCAGGATGATCGCCTTTTGCTGGTCCCGGATCTTGCACAGCTCCCGCACATTGTCATCCACGATTTGCTTATCGCTGGCCTTCAGCGCCGCCTCCCGGGGGGCCAGAATCTGCAGGTAGTCCACCACGACCATCAGAGGCAGGCCCTGATACTGTTCCCGATGGGCCACCTGGAAGGCGGCGATGCGCTGCTGAATGTGACCGATGTGAGACAGTTCCGGTCCCTGCTCGTAGAGGTAAAAATTGCTGCCGTCCCGCTCCAGCCGCTCCCGGGCCTGCCGGACACGCTCCCACTCTTCCGGAGAAAAGGCGCGGATCCTGTTGGCGTCCAGCAGGTCGGAGGCCCGGAAGCCCGCCTGATGGTGGAGCATGAAGTCCGTGCGGCAGAGAGACTTCGCGGTGATCCAGGTCCAGTTCATTTCAAGGGCGAAGTAGAGCACGGGGATCCCCTGGCTGGACAGGTGGTAGGCGATCTGAAGCGCCAGGGTGGACTTGCCCAGGCCGGGCACCGCACCCAGAACATAGAGACCGTTTGTAAGGCCGCCGCCAAGACTGCGGTCCAGCTCCGGAAAGCCCGTGGAGATCCGGTTGGACGCAATGGCGTGGATCCGCTCCCGGGTAAACAGAGCGGCACAGTCGCTCAGAACTCTGCCGTTTTTTGCAGCGGCTCCCGCCGGAGCTCCAATGTCTTTGGGCATGGATCATTCCTCCCCTGCCGGGATGGTCCCCTGATCGGGCGATGCATCCCGGGACAGCGTTTCAACGCTCGGCCGGCCTGCGCGAAGGCTGACCGCCTCTGTGCCGGTGAAAAAAACGCTCTGCCGGCCCGGCAGAGCGTTTGACTGTACAGCCATACTGCCAAGACCGATTCCAACACCTGACAGCGTTGTATACCATGATAGCATGTTTGGCCGAAATAAGCAAGATTGGGCTTTGCCCCTCGGCAAAACGCCGGACTGCCGCCCGTGAAGGCCGGCTTGGAAGAGCCGGCCGGGGGTGGATCAGGGAGGGACGGACAGACTTATCCTGGCCCCGGCCGTCCGGCACAGCCGGGTGATTCCCCGCGGGCGGCGGCCCCGGCGCGGTGCACGGCGTCCGCCATGGAGCGGACATACTCTCCGATATAGGGGGGCGCCTGGCGCCCATACCGCTCCATCAGGCGGACGATGGCGGAGCCCACGATGGCCCCGTCGGAGGCCGCGGCCATGGCGGACGCCTGCTCCGGAGTGGAGATGCCAAAGCCCACGGCGCAGGGGAGGGAGGGGTTGGCCGCACGGGCCAGAGAGACCATCCCCCCAATGTCGGTGGTGATCTCCCCCCGCACCCCGGTGACCCCAAGGGAGGAGACCAGGTAGAGGAAGCCCTCCGCCTCCCCGGCGATGCGGGTGATGCGGTCCGCCGAGGTGGGGGCGGCCAGAGAGATGAGGTCCAGCCCGTGGGCCCGGCAGGCCGGGACGAACTCCCCCTTCTCCTCAGAGGGGACATCGGGGAGGATGAGACCGTCCATGCCGATCTCCGCTGCGGCGGCCAGAAAGCAGTCGGTGCCGTAGGAGAACACCACATTGGCATAGGTCATGAATACCATGGGCACAGTGACATCCTTCCGCAGGCGGCGGACCATCTCGAAGATCTGGTCGGTGGTGATGCCGGCGGCCAGGGCCCGCTCGTTGGCGGCCTGGATCACCGGACCCTCGGCGGTGGGGTCAGAGAAGGGAATGCCCAGCTCGATCAGGTCGGCCCCCGCCGCTGCCATGGCCCGGACGGCCGTCTCAGTGGTCTCCAGGTCCGGGTCCCCGCAGGTGAGGAAAGGGATAAAGGCCTTCCCGTGGGAAAACGCGTCTTTGATACGGCTCATTCCGAAATATCCTCCCCTCTGTACCGGGCGACGGAGGCGCAGTCCTTGTCGCCGCGGCCGGAGATGTTGATGACAATGATCTTGTCCTTTCCCATGGCAGGGGCCAGCTTCACGGCGTGGGCCACCGCGTGGGCCGACTCGATGGCGGGGATGATCCCCTCGGTGCGGCTCAAATACTCAAAGGCGCCCACCGCCTCCTCGTCGGTGACGGGCACATACTCCGCCCGGCCGGTGTCGTGGAGCATGGCGTGCTCCGGGCCGATGCCGGGATAGTCCAGCCCGGCGGAGATGGACCACACCGGGGCGATCTGGCCGTACTGGTCCTGGCAGAAGTAGGATTTCATGCCGTGGAAGATGCCCAGCCTGCCGGTGGCGATGGTGGCCGCCGTGTCCGGAGTATCCACCCCCCGGCCCGCCGCCTCGCAGCCGATGAGGCGGACGGAGGGGTCCCCGATGAAGTGGTAGAAGGCCCCGATGGCGTTGGACCCGCCCCCCACGCAGGCGATCACCGCGTCGGGGAGCTTCCCCTCCTTCTCCCAGAGCTGTTCCTTGATTTCCCGGGAGATCACCGCCTGGAAGTCCCGGACGATGGTGGGGAAGGGGTGGGGCCCCATGACGGAGCCCAGACAGTAGTGGGTGTCGTCCATGCGGGCGGTCCACTCCCGGAAGGCGGCGGAGCAGGCATCCTTCAGGGTGGCAGTTCCGGTGGTCACCGGCACCACCTTGGCCCCCAACAGCCGCATTTTATAGACATTCAGGGCCTGACGCCGGGTGTCCTCCTCCCCCATGAACACCACGCACTCCATGCCGAACAGGGCCGCCGCCGTGGCGGTGGCCACCCCATGCTGCCCCGCGCCGGTCTCGGCGATGAGGCGCTTCTTGCCCATCTTCCTGGCCAGCAGCGCCTGGCCCAGCACATTGTTGATCTTGTGGGCGCCGGTGTGATTCAGGTCCTCCCGCTTGAGGTAGATCTTCGCACCCCCCAGGTCCACGGTCATCCGCCGGGCATAGTACAGCCGGGAGGGCCGCCCGGCGTACTCGTTCAGCAGCTCCGTGAGTTCCCGCTGAAAGTCCGGGTCATCTTTGTAGTGATTGTAGGCATCCTCCAGCTCAATGACTGCGTTCATCAGGGCCTCGGGGATGTACTGCCCGCCGTGGATGCCGAATCGTCCTTTGGACATGTGCTTACTCCTCTCTTGCGGCGGCCACCGCCGCCCGTATTTTCTCAAAGTCCTTCAAGCCGTCCGTCTCCACCCCGCTGGACAGGTCCACCCCGAAGGGGCGCAAGGCGCGGATGGCGTCTCTCAGATTGCCGGGGGTCAGTCCTCCCGCCAGCAGATATGGCCGGGGAAAATCCCCCAACAGGGACCAGTCGAAGGCCCGCCCGCTGCCCTGGCCGCTGTCCAGCAGCACCCGGTCCGCCGGGAAGGCGGCCGCCCGCTGCAGATCGGCGGGGGAGGAAATCTGAAAGGCCTTCCAGATCTCCTTCCCCGAGGCCAGCGCCCGCAGGGCAGCCACATAATCCTCGTCCTCCTGCCCGTGGAGCTGGGCCGCTGAGATGGTTCCGTCGTTCAGCAGCCCTGCCGCCTCCTCTGCCGGCCGGTCCACGAACACCCCCACCGGGACCACCGCCGGGTCCAGCCGTTCCCGCAGGGTGCGGACCTGGTCCGGCGTCCGGTTCCGGCGGCTCTTGGGAAAGTTGACGATGAACCCGCACCAGTCGGGCCGGGCTGCGTTGACATAGTCGATGTCGCAGGGACGGAACAGTCCGCAGATCTTGATTTTGGTCATGACGCCGCCTCCCGCAGGGCCGCCAGCATGGTGCCCTTGTCCTTTGCCCGCATAAGGGCCTCGCCGATGAGCACCCCGTCCGCCCCCATGGAGCGCACCGCCGATATGTCCTCGGGGCGGTGGACGCCGCTCTCGGCCACATAGAGTACGCCGGGCGGGATGCGGTCCCGCAGGCGGGCGGCGTTGTCGAGGCTCACGGAGAAGTCCTTCAAATTCCGGTTGTTTACTCCGATGATCTCCGCCCCGGCGGCCACGGCGGAGGCGATCTCCGCCTCGTCGTGGGCCTCCACCAGGGCGGACAGGCCCAGACCGCCGCAGATGGTCAGATACCGCTCCAGGGTTTTTGTGTCCAACAGGGCGCAGATCAGGAGCACGCAGTCCGCCCCCATGAGCCTCGCCTGATAGATCTGGTACTCGTCCACGGTGAAGTCCTTGCGGAGCATGGGGGTATCCACCGCCTGGCGGATGTCCGTGAAGATCCGGTCGGAGCCCAAAAACCACTTGGGCTCGGTGAGGCAGGAGATGGCGTCCGCCCCGGCGGCCTCATAATCCTTTGCAATCTTCAGATAAGGAAAATCTTCGGCGATGACCCCCTTGGAGGGAGAGGCCTTCTTCACCTCGCAGAGGAAGGACAGGCCCGGCTTCTCCAGAGCGCCCCGGAAGCGCTCCCCTCTCCCCCGCCCCAGGGCGCGGCACTGGGCCTGGAGCGCATCCAAACTGTGTTCTTCCTTGTCCGCCGCCACCCGCTCCCGGGCGTGGGCGGCCAGCTGGTCCAAAATGGTCATGCCTCCGCCTCCTCGGGGAGATTGCTGACCTCGATGAACTTGTGAAGGGCCTCCAGCGCCCTGCCCGAGCCGATGAGCTCCGCCGCCAGGGCGACGCCGTCTTTCATGGTGTCCGCCTTGCCGCCGATATACAGGGATGCCCCGGCGTTGAGGAGCACCGCGTCCCGCTTGGGGCCCCGCTCCGCGCCGGAGAGGATGGCGCGGACGATCCCTGCGTTCTCCGCCGGCGTGCCGCCCCGCAGGTCCTCCTTGGCGCAGCGCTTCAGCCCGAAGTCCTCGGGGGCGATGGTATAGGCCTTGAACCAGCCGTCCTTGATCTCACACACACTGGTGGGGGCGGACATGGAGATCTCGTCCAGCTTGTCCTGTCCGTAGACCACCATGCCCCGGCGCACCCCCAGGCTGATCAGCACCTGGGCCAGGGGGGAGACCAGATACTCGTCGTACACCCCCAGCAGCTGCAGGGAGGGGGAGGCGGGGTTGGTGAGGGGCCCCAGGATGTTGAACACGGTGCGGAACCCCAGCTCCTTCCGGATGGCACCCACATACTTCATGGAGGTGTGGTACTTCTGGGCGAAGAAGAAGCACATGCCCACCTCGTTGAGAAGCTGGATGCAGCGCTGCGGGCTCTGCTGGATATTCACGCCCAGGGCCTCCAGGCAGTCTGCCGTGCCGCACAGGGAGGAGGCGGCCCGGTTGCCGTGCTTGGCCACCTTCATGCCCCCTGCCGCCGCCACAAGGGCGGAGGTGGTGGAGATGTTGAAGCTGCCCGCGCTGTCCCCGCCGGTGCCCACGATCTCGAACACCTTCATGTAGGTGTCCACCTTCGTGGCATGATCCCGCATGGCGGCGGCGCAGCCGGCGATCTCGTCGGTGGTCTCCGCCCGGGCGCTTTTGGTGGACAAAGCGGCCAGGAAGGCGGCGTTCTGGGTGGGGGTGGTCTGGCCGCTCATGATCTCGTTCATGACAGCGTAGGCCTCGCCATAGGTGAGGTCCTCCTTGTTGACGATCTTTACAATGGCTTCCTTAATCATGGCTCACATCTCCTTGATAAAATGATTCAGCATGGTCCGTCCGTCGGGGGTGAGGATGGACTCGGGGTGGAACTGGACCCCAAATACGGGGTACTGAGTGTGCTGTACCGCCATGATCTCCCCATCCTCTGTCGCGGCGGTGACAGCCAGACAGGAGGGGAGGGAGGAGGGGTCGGCGGCCAGGGAGTGGTACCGTCCCACCGCCGCCCGGGGCGGACAGCCGGCGAACAGGGGGCAGCTGAGGTCCAGGGAGAGGACGGACTGCTTGCCGTGCATCAGCTGCCTGGCATAGGTGATCGTCCCGCCGAAGGCCTCGCAGATGGCCTGGTGCCCCAGGCACACCCCCAGGATGGGGATCTCCCCCGCCAGGTCCCGCACCGCCTCCTCGCATACCCCGGCGTCCGCCGGGCGGCCGGGGCCGGGGGAGAGGATCAGGCGGCGGGGAGCCAGGCGGCGGATGTCCTCCACCGTCACCGCGTCGCTGCGCACCACCCGGATGTCCGGGTCCAGCTCCCCTGCCAGCTGATAGAGGTTGTAGGAGAAGCTGTCATAGTTGTCGAGAAGCAGGATCATGATTCCACCTCCTGTGCCAGCGTCAGCGCCCGCAGGACCGCCTGGGCCTTGTGGATGCACTCCTGATACTCCTGTTCCGGCACCGAATCGGCCACGATGCCGGCGCCGCTGCGGATGAACACACGGCCGTTCTTCTGATAGGCGATGCGGATGGCGATACAGGTGTCCATGTTGCCGGTGAAGTCGATGTAGCCGATGGCCCCGCCATAGATGCCCCGCTTGTTGTTCTCCAGCTGCCCGATGAGCTGGCAGGCCCGGATCTTGGGGGCGCCGGACAGGGTCCCGGCGGGGAGCACCGCCTGAATGGCGTCCAGGGCATCAAAGCCGTCCCGCAGCTCGCCCCGGACGGTGGAGCCGATGTGCATCACATGGGAGAAGCGCTCCACGGCGTGGAGCCGCTCCACCCGGACGGAGCCGAAGCGGCTGACCTTCCCCAGGTCGTTGCGCCCCAGGTCCACCAGCATGTCGTGCTCGGCAAGCTCCTTCTCATCGGCGAGAAGGGCCGCCTCCAGCGCCCGGTCCTCCTCCTCGGTCCTCCCCCGGGGCTTGGTGCCCGCCAGGGGGAAGGTATGCAGCACGCCGTCCTCCAGCTTGACCAGGGTCTCGGGGGAGGCCCCCGCCACCTCCACATCGGTGCCGGAGAGATAGAACATGTAGGGGGAGGGATTGATGGTGCGCAGCACCCGGTAGGTGTTCAGCAGGCTCCCCGCAAAGGGGGCGGAGAGGCGGTTGGACAGCACGATCTGGAAGATATCCCCCTCCCGGATGTGCTCCTTGGCCTGCTCCACCATGGCGCAGAAGCGTTCCCGGCCGAACAGAGGGGTCACCTCGCCGGTGAGGCGGCCCGCCGGCTCCCGCTTCTTCTCCCCGGTGCGCAGCAGGCGGCACAGCTGCTCCAGCTCCATCGCCGCCCGGTGCCAGCCCTCCTCCACCTCCTTCAGAGGGATGTTCACCATCAGCACGATGGTCTGCCGGAGGTTGTCAAAGGCGATCACCTTGTCGAAGAGCATCACATCCACATCCTGAAAGTCCTCGGTGTCCTCCACCCGGCAGCGGGCGGCGGGCTCCTGATAGCCCAGGTAGTCATAGGAGAAGTACCCCACCAGCCCGCCGGTGAAGGTGGGCAGCCGGTCCAGCCGGGGACTTCTGTGCTGTGCCAGGATCTGCCGGAGATAGCCGGCGGGGTCGCCGGTGCGGAAGCGGATATCCCCCACCTGCATCTCCCCGTCCAGACAGGTGATCTCCAGCTTGGGCTCAAAGCCCAGAAAGGTGTACCGTCCCCACTTTTCATCCGCCAGGGCGGACTCCAGCAGAAAGCAGTGGGAGGACACCTGCTTCAGGATGCGCAGGGCCTCGATGGGGGTGATGAAGTCGGACAGGATCTCGCAGCTCACCGGCAGCACCTGGTACTGCCCCTCCGCCGCGAAGCGCCTGGCCTCCTCCAGGCTGGGATAGATGTTCATACCGTGACCTCCTTTGACAAAGAAAAACTCCTTCGGCCCTGTCCTGCCGAAGGAGTAAAGACGCAACAAAAAACGCCCCCGGCAGAACCTTATGTTCTGTCAAGGACGAATCATGTCAATGTGATCCGCGGTGCCACCTTGATTCGCGGCCGCGACAGCCGCGCGCTTGACGGGGTACCAACATACCCCCGGCAACTGACGCATGCCCACGCGTCACGGAATACTCGGCCTTATGACCTTTCCCCGCGCCCTCAGCGGTCCATTTGACGACTTGTTTCTCGCCTGACTCTCAGCACCACAGGCTCTCTGTAGAGGCATCATCGCCGTTATCTCCGCTTCAACGGTTTAGTATATTAAATTTTCCTGCATTGTAGCACGGCTCACTCGCACCTGTCAAGAGAAAATTTTCCCCGCTCTTGCCCGGCAGCAGGATGGGAGGCGCAAAGGCTTGTCACGGGCGGCGCTCCGGTGTATGATAAAAGCAAAGGCCGCCTGCGGGCGGCCCGGCACGCCCCGCGGCGGGGCGGAAAGCGAGGCGGCGGAAGATGAAGGAGAAGAGCGGCGCGCCCGGGGCTATCCGGGTCCGGGGCGCCCGGGTGCACAACCTGAAAAACATCGATGTGGACATCCCCCTGCACCAGATCGTAGGCATCGCGGGGGTGTCCGGGTCGGGGAAGTCCTCCCTGGCCCTGGGGGTGCTGTACGCCGAGGGCTCCCGGCGGTATCTGGAGGCCCTGTCCACCTACACGAGAAGGCGCATGACCCAGGCTGCCCGGGCGGATGTGGACGAGGTGCGCTATGTCCCCGCCGCCCTGGCCCTCCACCAGCGGCCGGGGGTGCCCGGCATCCGCAGCACCTTCGGCACGGGGACCGAGCTTTTGAACACCCTGCGGCTGATGTACTCCCGCCTGGCCAGCCACCGCTGCCCCAACGGCCACTATGTGCCTCCCACTTTGGCGGTGGCGGCGGGGCAGGAGCTGCGGTGCCCCGTGTGCGGCGAGCGTTTCTATGCCCCCGGGGCGGAGGAGCTGGCTTTCAACAGTCAGGGCGCCTGCCCCCACTGCTCGGGCACCGGCGTGGTGCGCACCGTGGACCGGTCCACCCTGGTGCCCGACGAGTCCCTGTCCATCGACGAGGGGGCGGTGGCCCCGTGGAAGAGCCTGATGTGGTCCCTGATGACCGACATCTGCCGGGCCATGGGGGTGCGCACCGATGTGCCCTTCCGGGATCTGACGGACAAGGAGAAGGCCATCGTCTACGACGGCCCGGCGGTGAAGAAGCACATCCTGTACCATGCCAAAAACTCCAACGATGTGGCGGAGCTGGACTTCACCTATTTCAGCGCCGTGCACACGGTGGAGAACGCCCTGTCCAAGGTGAAGGATGAGAAGGGCATGAAGCGGGTGGAGAAATTTCTGAAGGAGGAGCGCTGCCCCGCCTGCGGCGGCACCCGGCTGTCCGACGCCGCCCGGGCGCCCAAGCTCCGGGGCATCGGCCTGGACGGGGCCTGCAAAATGTCCCTTACCGAGCTGGCCGGGTGGGTGGAGGGGGTGCCCGACTCCCTGCGGTCGGAGATGCGCCCCATGGCGGAGAGCATCTGCGCCTCCTTCCGGACGGCGGCCCGGCGGCTGATGGAGCTGGGGCTGGGTTATCTCACCCTGGACCGGGCGGCCGCCACCCTGTCCACCGGGGAGCGGCAGCGGATGCAGCTGGCCCGGGCGGTGCGCAACCGCACCACCGGGGTGCTCTATGTGCTGGACGAGCCCTCCATCGGACTGCACCCGGCCAACCTGGTGGGACTCACCCGGGTGATGGACGATCTGGTAGCCGACGGCAACTCGGTGCTGCTGGTGGACCACGATGCCCAGATCCTCTCCCACGCACACTGGATCATCGAGATGGGCCCCGGCGCCGGGGCGGCGGGGGGACGGGTGGCCGCCCAGGGGACGGTGGAGGAGCTCTCGGCAAACCCCAACTCCCGGATCGGCCCGTTCCTGTCCGGCAGCCCCCCCGCGCCCACCCGGCGGCGGACACCGGCGCCCGCGCTCTTCGAGGAGGGGACCATCCACCTGTCCACCGGGGCCGTTCACACGGTGAAGCCCCTGGAGGTGGACATTCCCAAAGGGCGGCTCACGGTGGTCACCGGGGTGTCCGGCTCCGGGAAAACGACTTTGATCCTGGAGAGTCTGGTCCCCGGCCTGGAGGCCCGCATCGCCGGCCAGGCCCTCCCCGGCCATGTGCTGGAGGTGGAGGCGGCGGGGATCCAGCGGGTGAAGCTCATCGACGCCACCCCCATCGGCATCAATATCCGCTCCACCGTGGCCACCTACGCCAATGTCCACGACGAGCTGCGGAAGATCTACGCCCGCCATCCCGACGCCAGGGGCCTGGGATATAAGGCGGGAGATTTCTCCTACAACACGGGGAAGCTGCGCTGCCCCACCTGCGACGGCACCGGCTCCATCAGTCTGGATGTGCAGTTCCTCCCCGATGTGGATATCCCATGTCCCGACTGCCGGGGCTCCCGATATGGAAAGGATGCCGAGCGGGTGCGGGTGAAGACCCGCTCCGGGGCGGAGTTCACCCTCCCGGAGCTCATGGCTATGGACATCCACGAGGCGCTGGACGCCTGTGCGGACTGGAGGGTGGTGCGCCAGCGGCTCCAGGTTCTGGAGGACCTGGGGCTGGGCTACCTCACCCTGGGGGAGGACACCCCCAGCCTCTCCGGCGGGGAGGCCCAGCGGCTGAAGTTGGCCAGCGAGATGGGCCGGGGGCAGGAGGATTCCCTCTTCGTCTTTGACGAGCCCACCATCGGCCTGCACCCCCTGGATGTGCGCGGCCTGCTGGGGGTATTTCAGACCCTGCTGGACCACGGCGCCACCGTGGTGGTCATCGAGCACGATCTGGATGTGATCCGCAGTGCCGACTATATCATCGACATGGGCCCCGGCGGCGGGGAGGAGGGCGGCCGGGTGGTGGCCGCCGGCACGCCGGAGGAGGTCGCCGCCTGCCCGGAGAGTGTCACCGGACGGTTTTTGTGAACAGACGGAAGCGTTGAAAAGCGGGCCGGCCCCAGATGGGGCCGGCCCGCTTCTGTTCGGTTATCCCCACTTCTGAGCGGAGCCCGCCACCACGGGGATGTGGAACTCCTCCAGAACCATATCCCGCAGCTCCAGCAGGTTTTTCTCCCAGACGGAGCGCTCCGGGGGGACATAGTCCCCCATGGGATAGTCGACGCCCAGAGTGTCGTACTTCTCGGTGCCCATCTTGCGATAGGGCAGCAGCTGGTACTGCAGGATGTTTCCCCCCAGCTCATCCCGGATGAAGGCGGCGGTGGCCCGAATGTTCTCTGGGCTGTTGTTGAAGCCCGCGACCACCGGGGTGCGGATCACCAGACGCTTTCCCATCTCCACCACCCCGCGGATGTTCTGCAGGATGCGCTCGTTGCCCACGCCGGTGAGCTGGCGGTGGACGGCGCTGTCCATATGCTTGATATCGGTGATGACATAGTCCGCCCACTGGAGCACCTGGCGCATATGCTCCGCTTCGCAGTGGAGGGCGGTCTCCACACAGACATTGATGCCCTTTTCATGGCAGGCCTGGGCCAGAGCGGCGGCAAAACGCCACTGCACCATCACCTCGCCGCCGTTGAGGGTGACGCCGCCGCCGGAGCGCTGGTAAAAGCTGCGGTCCGCCAGGATGATCTTCATCAGTTCATCCACCGTCATTTTCTTTCCCCAGATCGCGATGGCCTCGGCGGGGCAGGCCTCCGCGCAGGCCAGGCAGCCCGCGCACCGGTCCGCCATCACGATGGGTTGGAGTCCCCCCTCCCGGAAGGAGATGGGGGACTGCTCCCCAAGGGGACATACCGCCAGGCACAGCCCGCATTTCTCCCGGGAGATACACTTCTTGGGATAGACCCCCAGCTGCTGGCCGGGCCGGATGGTTTCCGGATTGCTGCACCAGCGGCAGTGCAGGGGACATCCCTTGAAAAAGATCTCGGTGCGGATGCCGGGGCCGTCGTGGATGGTGTAGCGCTGAATGTCGGTGATCAGGCCGGTCAGGGCGCTGAGAGCTTCCTCCGCCATGGGGCGCACTTCCTTTCCTGTGTGGAATGAGTTTTTTATTTTCTAATATGAATTATAGGAGAGACGGGAGAGGAAAGACAGCAACGAACGGGGAAGGACCGTCAACAAAGTGTGAATCGGCGGGAGAAAATGGGGAGAACTGATAACTATTTTGTTAAAACCATTGCGAAATAAAACAAGAAATGATAAAATAAGTTAAAAATAAATACGGGGAGGGAGACGCATGGAGATCCGGCAGCTGCGGTATTTTGTGGAGATCTGCAAATACCGGAATTTCACCCGCGCGGCGGACGCCTGTTATATCTCCACCCAGGGAATCAGCATGGCCATCCTTCGGCTGGAGAACGAGCTGAACCGCCAGCTGTTCGTCCGGGACAAACAGGGGGTGACGCTGACACCGGCGGCGGAATTTCTGCTGCCCCGGGCCAAAAAGATGCTGGCGCTGAACAGCGAGTGCGAGGCGTATTTTGCCACCGGAGCCACCCACCAGTCGGTGCTGCCGGTGGCCTTCGCCCCGGGGTCCATCGAGGAGTTCGCCGGGGAGCTGCTGGGCGTTTTTGAACAGGAGCACCCCGAGATCCAGGTGGAGGTGCGGGAGTACTGCGACACCGACTGCGAAAAGGCGGTGGGCAGCGGTGAGGTGGAGGTGGGCTTCACCTGCGGGCCGGTGGCACCCAATCAATTTGAATCCCGGCTGCTGGCGGTGAGTCCCCATGCCCTGATCGTCCACCGGGACCATCCCCTGGCGGCGAGAAAGTTTATCCGGGCGGAGGATGTGCGGGGGCTTCCCCTGGTGATGCTCCGGGATACCACCAAGACTTATTCTGTCATCCGGGCCGGCTGTCAGATGGCGGGGTTTGAACCGGTGGTGGAGACCTTTGTGGACAACATCCTGACGGTATACGATCTGGCCCAGATCAAAAAAGCGGTGGGGGTGTCCACTGTGGTGCTGGCGGCCCACCTCAACCGGCCCGAGCTGCGGGCGATCCCGTTTGAAGACCCTATCTTTCAATGGAGCGTTCACTTCATCCGGCGGCGGGGCGCGGCACTCTCTCCGGCGGCCAAGCTGTTCCAGCAGGCGGTGCTGAAGAAGCTGGAGAAGCAGGGGATCCTTCACCTGCCCAGAGAGGGGGAGGCGCAGCCGTGAATCTGCTGCAGATTGAATATTTTCTGACCCTGGCAAAATTCGGGAGCTTTCGCAAAACCGCGGAGCACCTGTATGTCTCCCAGCCGGCGGTGAGCAAGCAGATCTCCCTGCTGGAGAAGGAGTGGGGCTTCCCCCTGTTCGAGCGCAGCTACCGCATGGTGACGCTGACCCCGTCGGGAAAGCTCATGCTGGAGGCCATCCAGCAGTCCCAGAAGCTGTATGAGGACGCGCTGTACCAGGCGAAGCTGCGCGGTCAGGCGGACCGGACGGAGCTGCAGCTGGGAATCATGGAACACTCTGACCTTGTCAACCTGTCCGACATCCTGGCGCAGTTTCAGCAGGAACACCCCGAGGTGGCGCTGAAGGTGCAGCAGTTTCCCATCTCTCAGCTTCTGCTGCAGCACCCGGACGGGGAATACGACATGGTGATCAACCACGAGCGGAATCTGCGCAACAAGTGCGAGCTGGAGACCCGGGTGCTGGCCCGGCGGAGGCATGTGGCCATCCTCTCCAGGTATCATCCACTCTGGCGGGGAAACGAGACCAGGCTGGAGGATCTGAAGGGGGAGCGGGTGTATGTCCCCGCGCCGGTGGGGACCACCCTGACGGTGGACTACTGCGCCTATATCTGCGCACACCACGGGTTCACCCCTCGGGAGGTGGTGCCGCTGCCCAATGTGGAGTCGGTGCTGCTGGCGGTGAAGATGGGCTTCGGCTTCGCAGTGCTGGACGACCTGATCACGCTGCCCCATCCCATGGAACTGGAGACGATCCCCACCGATGTCACCTTTGAGGTGCTGCTGGCGTGGCACAAGGAGAACCGCAACCCGGCCATCCCCATTCTGGCGTCGGAGATCCTGGAAAACCTGAATTTGAAATCCACGGTGTGAGACACCTGAGAGGAGAGGGGCGGATGGCCATGCCATCCGCCCCTCTTGCACAGGGAAGAGAAAGGAGTTTCACTGATAGTGGTCGTAGATGCCCTCCATGGCGGTCCGGGCCATCTCCGGGGTGATTTCCGCCGGGCAGTTGAAGCGCAGCCCGTCCTCATAGGCCAGAGACGCGCCGGAGACCACCTGTTCCCGGGTGAAGCCCATCTCCCGGGGGGATTTGATGCCGCACTGACGCATGAGATCGCGCACCGCCTGGGCCACGGCCTCTCCCAGCTGGGCGGGGGGTTCGCCGCCGGAGAAGGTGAGGCCCATGGCCTCGCCGATCAGGCGGATCTTGTCGGGAACCGCAGGGGCGATGAGAAGGATGAGCTCCGGATCGCCCCAGATGCAGTTCAGCCCGTGGGGGGTGTGGAAAGTGGCGGACAGCGCGTTGGCCAGGGCATGGCCAAAGTGGTTCTCTGCGTCGGCAAAGGCGATCCCGGCAAAGTTGCTGGCCAGGGCCAGATCGGTGCGGACCGCCAGATCAGCGCCGTCCCGGCACGCGGCGGGAAGAGAGCGGACGATCCGGCGAATGGCATCCAGCGCCAGCACCTCCGAGCGGGGATTGCGGTTTTTGGCGGTGATGGCCTCCACCGCGTGGCAGAAGGCGTCCAGCCCGGTGTTGGCGGTGACGGCGGGGGGGACGGTGAGGGTCAGCTCAGGGTCCAGAATGGCCACAGTGCGGCTCTTGAGGTACAGCCCCAGCTTCTCGTTGGTGGCCAGGTTGGAGATGACGCACACCGGGGTGACCTCGCTGCCGGTGCCCGCGGTGGTGGGTACCAGGACGATGGGGATATCGGTGCTCAGGCAGGCGGGGGGAAGGGTGAGATACTGGGTCACGGGGGCAGGATTGGCCATCATCAGGGCGATGCCCTTGGCGGCGTCCATGCTGCTGCCGCCACCCACGCCGATGACGCAGTCCACGCCCTGGGCTTTGGCCAGGGCCGCGCCCTCGTCCACCAGGTCGGAGGAGGGGTCGGCAGTGATCTTGTCAAAGACCACATAGTCGATCCCCGCCTGACGAAGACTCTCCTCCGCCTTTTCCCCGATGCGGGCGGCCTTGACCCCGCCGTCATAGACGCACAGGGCCTTGCGACAATTCAGCGCCTTGACCTCCCCGCCCAGGTCCCGGATGGCGCCGGGACCGAAGAGGACGGGGACTGGTTGTTGATAACGCACAGACATAACAGGACCCCTCCTTTTTGAAAATTTATATTACTGCGCCGGCTGAGCGGGATGCTCCTCCGCGGCGTAGTCCTTGTTGTACTTCCGGTCGTCGATGCGGCTGACGATAAAGGCGTTGACGAGCAGCAGCACGATGTAGAAGATATAGGCGCCGCGCAGGCTTCCGGTGGCGGACAGCGCAAAAGCGTTGACCATGAAGTTGGACTGCTGCACGAAGTTCAGCAGGGGGTAGATCAGGGCGTAGGCAATCTTGAAATCATGCCGGCCGAAGACGGAGGCGGTGAGAGAGGCGGTGAAGTTGGCCGCGCCGCCGATGGACACACCGATGAGGAACACGGACAGATAGACCAGGGGCATGATCTCGGAGACATTGCACGCGATGGCGATGGCATACCAGATGCCGAAGGCGACCATGGAGCGCTTGGTGCCGAACTTCTGGTCGATCCAGCCCCAGGCGTAGCTGCCCGCCACACCGATCAGGGCGCACACGGTCATCAGCGCGATGGCGGTATTCTGCTCAAAGCCCAGGCTGACATTGCGCTGGACCAGCTGGCTCATGATGCCCACGGTGACCAGGAAGTTGATGCCCAGCACCAGGGCCACCAGCCAGGTCTCCTTGGTGCGCAGCAGCTTGGCGGTGGTGAACTGGCTGACATAGGTCTCGCCCTCGGCCACCTCAAAGTAGTTCTTCAGCTCCTCCTTGGGGACATTGTCGGGGGTCTCGCCATACTCCTCGGGGGTGTCCTTGATGGTAAGGATGCCCAGCAGGCCCAGCACGAAGACCATGATACCCACAACGCTCATGCCCCAGATGAGCCCCAGAGCGCCGATGAGCCAGGAGATCATGGGAACAAAGAACGCGGAGGCGAAGTTGTTGCCCATGGTGGTGTAGCCCATGGCCAGACCCTTCTTCTTGGGGAACCAGTTGGCCACCAGCGCGCCGCCGCCGATGTAGGCGTAGCAGCTGGAGAACACGGTCACCAGGGTCAGGGCGACCACATAGACCGTGGGAGACCAGGAGTTGGCGTAGAGGATATAGGAGGCGCCGGCCAGGAACATACAGAGAACCATGGTGAATTTCGGCCCCTTCTTCGAGCAGACCCAGCCGAAGAAGAACTGACCGATGATGGCGGCGAAGCCGGCCACCGTGCCGAAGCCCAGCAGAGTGGCGTAATCCCAGCCGTATTCATCCACAAAGGCCTGGATGGTGATGTTCATGCCGTCCACGGTGGTGCCGGTGTAGAGGAACAGGGCGATGAGGCAGTAGATGATGACCCACCAGCCGCGCTTGCTGAAATTGCTCTTGGTGTCGGTACGCTGTTTCATAGAGAAACATCCTTTCTTTCATCTGATTGCCGCCGCGGCCGACAGGGTATGCCGGAGCGAACAGCGAAACGGAGAGGGACCCCGTCCGTGCTGGGAACACGGGCGGCAGGGACGCGGGGGAAACAGCTTTTCCGATGAGACGGAGAGAGTGGAGGGAACGGAAAAGGGACGGGGGCACAGTCAGATCAGACGGTCAAACACGATCTGACCGGCCCGGAGGACCAGGCGGATATCACGGGTATTCCGGATGTCCTGAAGCGGATCGCTGCCCAGCACCACCAGGTCGGCGGCCAGACCGGGGCGGACGGTGCCGAACTGCTCCGCCCGCTTCAGCATACTGGCATTGCCGCCGGTGGCGGCGGCGATGGCCTGTAGCTCACTCATGCCTGCGTCCCGCAGCAGTTCCATCTCCATGTGGACACACTCGCCGTAGGGGACGAAGGGGATGCCGGAATCACAGCCCACCCCCAGCTTCACACCCGCCTGGATCATCTGTCCCACGGCTTTGTGCAGGGCGGGCCAGACCGGCGGCGCGCCGGGGATACTGCCGTCATGGAGCTTGGTGGCCACCATGGTGGGCGCCACCCAGGTATCGGAATCAGCCAGCCGTTCCAGCAGCGCGGGAGCGAAGGTGTGGTCCTGGGTGGCCACATTGATGACATGCTCAATGGTGTCCACGCCGGCGGTGAGCGCCTGCTCCAGATCTGTGGCGTCATCCACATGGCACATGACGGACAGCCCGTTTGCATGGGCGGCCCGAACAATGCGCTCCACCTGCGGAATGGTGAGCTTGGGGACGGTACAGGGGTATTTCATCTTGTTGTCGTCGGACAGGAAGATCTTGACCCAATCCGCCCCGGCCCGGGCCAGAGCCGCCACCTCTCCCTCCAGGTCGGTATCCTCCCGGACCAGGATGCAGACATGCTCCAAAATATCCGGATCGCCGAAATAGACGGAGAAGCCCGGGTGGCCGCCATCCGCCTGGAAGACCTTCCCGGCGGCGAGGATCCGGGGAGAGCGGAGGGCGCCCTGTTCCGCCAGGTCCCGTACCTCCAGAACATCGGGCATATAGTCCCCGGCGCTGCGGACGGTGGTGACGCCCCACTCCAGCGCCTGTTCCCGGTGCTGGGCATAGTCATAGGTGACAAAGCGGCCGGCCACGGGCGGACGCTTCAGATCAGCACTGCTGCCCAGGTGGGTATGGGCGTCGATAAATCCCGGGAGGAGGAATTTCCCGGTGAGGTCCAAAGCCTGAGCGCCTGGGGGAAGGGGCAGGCCGTGCCCCACCCGCAGGATGGCGTCCCCGTCCAGAAGGACATCCGTATCCGGGATGGGAGGGCCTCCGCTGCCGTCAATGAGGGTACAGTGAGTCAGTGCCAGCATGGTGCAGGCTCCTTTCAGGGGGCAGGGAACGCGGGCGTATCTGCGGGCGTAAGACCACAGATACGCCCGCGTTCCGAGAAGAGAGTGTGCGCAGGGGTGGAAAATGATAAGAGGGGAGAGGACTCAGCCCATCTCCATATCGTCGAAGGTGTTGGGATCAGGCCCAAACCGGCGGTCGTAGTTCAGCGCGTCGATGCGGGCGAGCTCCTCCGGGGTGAGGGAGAAGTCAAAGATCTCCCGGTTCTGGCGGATGCGGCCGGGGTTGGCGGACTTGGGAATGGGGGAGATCTGGTTGTCGATGGCCCAGCGCAGGGCGATCTGGGCGGGGGTCTTCTGATATTTTTTCCCGATCTCCACCAGCACCTCGTCCTCGATCAGCGGCTTGAAGTCGCTGACAGGGTAGGGGACCAGGGGCTCACGGGGGCCGCCCAGGGGGAACCAGTTGATGACCCGGATGCCGTTGTCCTGACAGAAATTGCACAGGGGGCGCACGGTGAGATAGGGGTTGCACTCCAACTCATTGGTGTGAGGCTTGATCTCGCAGGTCTCAAACAGCTTGTTCAGGTGATGCTCCTGGAAGTTGGACACCCCGATGGCGCGGATCAGCCCCTCGTGGTACAGCTTTTCCATGGCGCGCCACGCCTCCTGGTACAAGCCCAGCATCGGCATGGGGAAGTGGATCATGTACAGGTCCAGATAGTCCAGACCCATGTTTTTCAGCGCCGCGTCAAAGGCCTTCAGAGTGTCCTCATAGGCGTGGCAGGCGTTGGGAAGCTTGGTGGCGATGAACAGCTCCTCCCGGGGGATGCCGCAGGTGCGCAGCACCTGCCCCACCTCCCCCTCGTTCTCATAGAACGGAGCGGTGTCAAAAAAGCGGTAACCGTTTTCCAAGGCGGACTCCATGGCGGTGTAGAACTCCGGACCGGTACCCAGCCCAGCCACACCAAAGCCCATCACGGGCATGGCCACCCCATTGCTCAGGGTGATGTTGGGGATCAGCTGATTTTGCATATGTCTCATCCTTTCTTCAAGACAGTTCCGTCTCCTCAGAAAAACCGCTCGAGAGAGAGCCAGCCCCATGCCTGTGACAGACAGGGGTCCCAGTGCCGGCCTTCCTCCTGCTGTCCCCCATGCTATCATAACCAGAAGAAAATACAATCCGGAATTTAATTATGAAATCATAACTCACAAGTTAAGAATAGGGGAGATCATGGTTGGTTGACAGACCTCAACGCCATGTTGAGACACGAGCGGGCGGAACTGTGCTATCATCAGAACAGAGAACAAGAAGCATGGGTCATCTCAGCCATCAGACCATGAATATGAAAAGGAGGCAGCAGACATGAGTACCGAGACCAAAACCCAGAAATCCACCGCTCCCCTGCCCATCGAGCCCTATGACAAAGTGTGGGGCGTGGGTGTCAACGGAACAGAAAAGAATCCCTCTCCGTTCCCCCGGATCAACCGGCTGATCCAGTTCCAGCGGGAGGGCAAGTTCCCCTACATGGGCACGGTGGACGCCCAGCGCGCCCTGATTGTGACGGAGGGGTACAAGAAGTACGCCGCCTATCCCCAGAACATCAAGTGGGCCATGATCCTGCGGGACATCTTCCAGAAGGTGGACATCCACATCTATCCCGACGAGCTGATCGCGGGGGAGATGGCGGCCCCCGCCAACGCCGCCCCGGTGTATCCCGAGTTCTCCTATGACTGGATCTGTCATGAGATCCGGGAGAAGCCCATGGACCAGCGGAAGAATGACAAGTACTACATGACCGAGGAAACCAAGCAGCAGCTGCTGAGCATCGAGAAGGACTGGGAGAACCGCACGGTGTGGGATCTGGTGCACAACACCTTCACCGAGGAGGAGAAGCGCCTGTCCCATGTGGGCAAGAAGATCAACATCGCGGCGCTGTTTATCGAGGCCGGCGTGGGCCATGTGTGCATCAACTATGAAAAGCTGTTCCGCATCGGCTTCGGCGGCATCCGCAGGCAGGTGGAGGAGAAGCTGGCCCAGCTGGACCTGTCCCTGCCGGAGAACCTGGATAAGCAGGAGTTCTATCAGGCGGAGCTGATCACCTTGGAGGGCGTGGTGAGCTATATCACCCGCTTTGGCCAGCTGGCCGCGGAGATGGCCCGGGAGGAGACGGACGACCAGCGCCGCTGGGAGCTGGAGCGCATGTCCTCCAACCTGCTCCAGGTGGCCGAGGGCCCCGCGCGGGATTTCTGGGAGGCCATCCAGCTGTGGCAGATCGCCACCGACATGGTGTATGTGGAGTCCAATGGGCACTCCGCCACCTACGGCCGCTTTGACGAGCTGTTCTGGCCCTTCTACAAAAAGGACCTGGCGGACGGCACCTTTACCCGGGAGTTCATGCAGGAGCTCATCGAGTGCTCCTACATCAAGATCGATCAGCTGCGCAAGCTGCGCAACGCCGACCAGATCTTCTTCGCCAGCGGCCAGAACATGGGCGGCACCGCCCTGGATGTGGGCGGCGTGGACAAATATGGCCGGGACATCACCAACGACCTGAGCTATATGGCCCTGGACGCCCACGCCCACACCCGCATCGCCAACCCCTGGATCGGCGTGCGTCTCCACGAGGGGAGCCCCCATGAGTTCAAGGTCAAGACCTTCAATGTCATCCTCATCGGCACCGGCGAGCCCAAGATCTACAACGACAACGCCTGCATCCAGGCGGTGATGAACTTCGGCAAGACGCTCCAGGACGCCCGGGAGTATGTGGGCATCGGCTGCGTGGAACTGGCGGTTCCGGGGAAGATGTATGGCTGGCATGATGTGGCCTCCTTCAACCTGTCCCTGGCCCTGCACATGGCCATCAACCACGGCCGGTGCATCAACTGCAGCCAGGAGTGCCAGTTCTACAAGGACTGCGTGGGCGCGGGGAAGAGCCTGTCCATCGACACCGGCGGACTGGACACCTTCCAGAGCTTTGACGAGGTGCTGGAGTCCTATTCCAAGCAGCTGAAATTCCTGGAGGGCAATATGCTCTCCACCACCAACAAGATGATGCGCGGCCAGCAGCGGCTCAAGCCTCTGCCCTACCTCTCCCTGGTGGTGGACGACTGCATCGACAAGGGACTGGATGTGTCCCTGGGCGGCGCCCATTATAACAACGCCGCGCCCCAGGCGGTGGGCGTGGGCACCACCATCGACAGCCTGGCGGCCATCAAGCAGCTGGTGTTCGAGGAAAAGCGGGTGGAGGGCCAGGAACTGCTCAACGCCCTGAAGGCCAACTGGGAGGGTTACGAGCCTCTGTATGCCCTGGTGAACAGCTCCCGGATGCACCAGTACGGCAACGACGACGACTATGCCGACGATCTGGGCCGCTTTGTCATCGACGAGTTCTGCAGCAATGTGGATCACAAGCCCACCCCGGCCAGAGGAGAGTATATGCCAGGCGTGTTCTCGGTGACCTGCAATGTGATGCACGGGGTGAACACCCCGGCCACACCTGACGGGCGCAAGGCCTTCGAGCCGCTGTCCGACTGCCTGGGTCCCGTCCACACCGAGTGCTGCTCCCACGACCGCAGCGGCCCCACCGCCATCGCCAAGTCGGTGGCGAAGCTGGACCACAGCCGCTTCGGCAACGGGATGATCCTCAACTGGAAGTTCTCTCCCAGCGCCGTATCCGGCGATGTGGGCCGGGAGAACCTGATGAGCCTGATGGATGTGTATTTTGAGAACAACGGCATGGAGAGCCAGTTCTCCATCATCGGCCGGGACACCATGATCGACGCCCAGAAGCACCCGGAGCAGTATCAGGACCTGCTGGTGCGCATCGCGGGCTACTCCGCCTACTTCGTCTCCCTGAGCAAGGAGGTGCAGGACGACCTGATCGGCCGCACCGAGCTGTCCTTCGACTGAGGATGGTCCCCGCTGGGAAAGTCCCCCTTCCATTTTGGGAGAAGATCCGATAGAATAAAGACAACAAAGAGCGGCCGGCACCCATTCGCTGCCGGCCGCTCTGTCACAACAGAGGAGGAATAACCATGGAAATCCCCGCGTTTTGGGTCCGCCATGTGGCCATCAGTGTGGCGGATCTGGAGGAGACCATCGCCTGGTACCGGGACTGCCTGGGCTTTGTCCTGATCGGGCGCGAGTATGTGCCGCCGGTGGAAGCTGAGGTGGCAACCATGGCCCGGGACGGCGTGGAGCTGGAGATCTTCTGCCACCCGGGTTCCAGCCCTATGACCGAGGAGCGTAAAGATCCCGACCGGGATCCGCATACCCAGGGAGTGAAGCACTTCTGCCTGGGGACCGACCATCTGGAGGAGCTGGTGGCCGGCCTGCGGGAGAAGGGCGTGGAGATCGTGGTGGGACCGGTGCGGATGGGCAGCAATACCCTGTACTACATCCATGACAACAGCGGTAATCCCATCGAACTGATGCAGCGAGACTGAAGGAGGGAACACAGATGATCCGCATACAAGGCCCCCGGGCCTATGTGCAGGGGCCGGGCATCTTGAAGAAACTGGGCAGCCTGGTGCAGCCCCTGGGCAGTCATTTTCTGGTGGTGACGGGACACACCGGGATGACCCGCTACCGCGCCGCGGTGGAAGAGGGGTTCCGTGAGGCCGGGGCGGCGGTGGAGTTTGTCCGCTTCGGCGGGGAGAGCACCGCGGCAGAGGCAGACCGGGTGACCGCGCTGGCCCGGGAGGCGGGATGCGACGGCGTCATCGGCCTGGGGGGCGGCAAGGTCATTGACACCGGAAAGCTCACCGCCCACCGTCTGGGCTGCGCCATGGTGGTGGTACCCACCCTGGCCTCCTCTGACGCGCCCTGCAGCTCGCTGTCCATTGTCTATGACGAAAAGGGAGCGGTGAGCGAGGTGGTGCTGCTGGGGCGCAACCCCGACCTGGTGGCGGTGGACAGCGAGGTGATCGCCCAGGCGCCGGCCCGGATGCTGGCCTGCGGCATGGGAGACGCCCTGGCCACCTATTATGAGGCGCGGGTGTGCCATGAAAACGGCTTCCCCAACGCCATCGGGACCCAGATCCCCGTCACAGGCATCGGGCTGGCCCGGCTGTGCCGGGACACCCTGTACGCCGACGGTCTGGACGCCATGGAGGCGGTGCGGGCGCAGAAGGTCACCCCGGCGCTGGAGCGGGTGATCGAGGCCAACACCTATCTCAGCGCCGTGGGCTTCGAGTGCGGAGGGCTGTCCTGTGCCCACGCCCTCCAGGACGCCCTGTCCGAGCTGGAGGACTGCCACGGCTGCTACCACGGGGAGAAGGTGGCCTTCGGGACACTGTGCCTGCTGGCGGCGGAGGGCCGCCCGGAGGAGGAGCAGCGTCAGGCCATGGACTTCTGTGCCCAGGCGGGACTGCCCGTCACCCTGGCCCAGCTGGGGCTGACCGAGGGGGTGGAGGAGAAGCTGCGCTCCATCCAGCACCTGTTTTGTCCCCCGGATGACATCGCACACTCCGCTCCGCCGGGAGTGGACGGCGGGAAGCTGCTCTCGGCCATCTATCAGGTGGACCGCCGGGGCAGGGAGACTTTGGAAAAGATGTGAATACGACAAGGGGGACCGGCCCAGCCAGGGCCGGTCCCCCTTTGTTGTGTGTATCAGTCCAGGCTCTCTCCAAAAGAGGACAGGCGCAGCACCCAATTCCCCTCCAGGTCCCGCAGGCCGGCGCTGAAGGAGTCGGAGGCCTGGAGCAGATCGCCGTACCGCTCGGGAATGGCGGTGGAGGTGAACAGCGGTTCTCCCTCCCGGGAGAGGACGATGTAGCGCTCCCCCTCCATTGCCACCGCCAGGGCGGGGGCGTCGGGCTCCAGGGGGTCCTTCAGGAGATAGAGGGAGCTGCACCGGTCGGAGCAGTACAGCAGCTGGCCGCTTAGGTCCATCATGGCGTAGGACCAGCTCTGGCCCGCCTCGTCATAGCGGTACAGGGTGAGCAGGTCCCCGTTTAGGCCCAGCGGCTCATAGTCGGTGGACAGCCGGACCTCCCGGTCGGGGAAGAGGAGCACCAGCTCCCCGCCGGTGCTGTAGCAGAGGCAGCCGTCGATGGAACAGGTGACCTGGGCGCCGTCCAGCTCCTGGGGGGTCTGGCGGCCGTTCTCATCCAGCCAGTACGCCGCCCCCTCCAGAGGGGTGACGGAGAGGTAGCCTCCGGTGCGGTATGCGCCCTCACAAAGACCCAGGTCCCGCACCGTCCGTCCGGCGGTGTCCAGCAGCAGGCAGCGGTCCCCGTCCCACACGATGGCCTGCCCGCCGGTGAAGCTGTCCGCCGCAGTATAGGCGGGGGTGATGGCCCACTCGCCCCGGGGGTCCAGATAGCCCCAAAGACCGCTCTCCCCATCCCGGGCGGCGGCCAGCCCCTCCGAGAAGGGGGAGACCTGGGTCACATCGGGCAGCTCCGTCCATGTCCCGGCGGACAGGTCGTACAGCTCCGCCCCGACGAAGCTGTAATTCTCGTCGTACCGCTGCCGGACGACGATGCCGTCGCTCACCGACAGGCCCATCATCAGGTCGTAGCCACAGCCGGCCAGGTCCCAATAGTCGGAAAATTCCTCCCGCTCCGCCGGGATGGACAGCAGCTCCTTCCCCTCCGGGCTGAGCAGGACGGCGCAGCGGTCCTCCAAATCGAAGAGGAGCAGGCCGTCCTCCCCGCCGGCCAGCCCCATCCCCTCGGAGGGGCCCAGGTAGTCAAAGCCGGTGCACCAGCTGCCGTCCAGCGCAGCCACGGCGCAGCGGGCGTTCTCCTCTCCGGGGAGGATCTCCCCGCTGGAGATGACCCAGCAGGGGAGATACTCCACCTGGCCGGTGGAGGGGAGATAGGCGGTGAATTGGTAGATGGAGCTGAACACCGGATCGGTGACCACCCGTCCGGTGCGGTCGGCAAAGCCGTAGGACTGGTGGGTGTACAGGGTCCCGTCGTCGTCCCAGCTGAGCTGATAGGTGGACCGGGGGACGGCATAGGGCACCAGGGTGCCGTAGTCCTCCCGGGGGATGAGGCGGTCGGTGTACTCCTCATACCACCGCTCCTCCACCGCCTCGAAGGGCTGGTAGGGGGTGAGCTGGGACCAGTCGGTGTGTACCAGCGGCCCGCTCTCCACGGCGGAGGTGGGGGATGGGGAACCGGTGGGGGAGGGCGGAGCGGGGGTGCAGCCCGCCAGCAGGAGCAGTCCCGCCGCCATCGCCGCCAGGGCAGCCCGGGCCCTCATGGCTCTGCCTCCAGCACGGAGACATAGCCCTCGTGGGCCACCAGGGACTGCCCCTCCGCCCCCAGCAGCCAGTGGAAGAGGATATCCGTGGGGGAGCCCTCCTCCTGCTGGGCGGACATGACCACATAGTAGGGGTTGAGGAAGGGGTACTCCCCGGAGCGGATGGTGTCCGCGCCCGGGGCCACCCCGTCCACCGAGAGCACCTTCAGTCCCTGGGCCATGTTCATGTCGTTGGCGTAGTAGTAGACGGTGTAGCCGATGGCGCCGGTGTCGTCGTCATAGCCCCGCACCGCGTCCACCAGCCCCTCCATGCTCAGCACGATCTGCTCGGTGGGGGGCTCCATCATGGGGGTATCCCCCATCACCAGCTTGAGCATCAGGGTCTGGCTGCCCGCCTCGGCGTTGCGCTGAAAGGGGGTGATGGGCACATCGTCCCCCCCTACCTGGCTCCAGTTGGTGATCTCTCCGGCGTAGATCTGCCGGATCTGCTCCGCGGTGAGGGAGTCCACCGGGTTATCCTCGTTCACCACGAAGACCAGCGCGTCGGTGGCGAAGGGCTCCATCACCCACTCAAAGCCCGCCTCCTCCTTCTCGTCATAGACGCTCTGGGCGGGCTCCGCGGCCAGCAGCAGGTCGGATTCCCCCTCCATCAGGGCGCGGTAGGAGGCGGTGGTGCGGGAGAAGGAGGTCAGGTCGGCCACCTCCTCCCGGCTCTCCCCCAGCAGGACGCTGGCTACCGCCTGGGCCAGAGGCACGGCGGAGGTGGAGCCGTTGAGCCGGGGGAAGTTGTCCCGGGTGAAGACAAAGGGCTCTCCGGTCCCCTGAGGGGCCAGAGTGTGGGTGCCGGAAGGGGCGGGGGAGACGGTCTCCTCCGTCTGGGCGGCGGGGACGCAGGCGGCCAGCAGGAGCATCAGGACCGCCAGAAGCGCGGCAAGAGCGTGTTTCATGAAAAAAACCTCCTGACATGGGACGAAGCGGCGGGGCCGCATTGGCACAAGGTTCGTGTTCAGTATAGTCCGGAGATGGGGGGAAATCGCCTCTTTCCCGGCAACAAAGGGTGACAGAGCGGTAATAAAGAGGAAGAAGCGGTTACAAAATCGTAGAAAGTGATGAAAATGCGGAAAAGGGCCGTTTCCCATGGCACGAGGGCCGTCTCCATGCTATAATAAAAAAGTAGATGGGAGGGGCTGTGCCCTCCCGAAAACAGGGAGGATCTGTAAGGGAGGAGAGAGGAATGGAACAGACCTTATTTCAAAGCTATGCGGCCAATCGGGGCTATCGTTTTCTGGGGGATGTGGCAGTGGGGGTTTGCAATGGCTACCCCTTTCACATGACGGTACGCAGCGGCAAGATCGATGTGGTGTCGGCGGTTTTCCGCCTGCAGAAAACGCCCCCGGCCCGGCTGGTGCGGCAGGCCAGGAGAGAGCTGCCCAAAAACTGCGCGGTGCTCAGCAGCGCGGGCCAGCTGACCCTCACCTGCAGCGGCCAGGGAGAGGAGCTGCTGCAGCAGACGGACGGCGCCATGCGCCAGGTCACCGGAATGCTGCGGGAGGCGGCGGCCCAGGTGCCGGACACCTGCCCGCTGTGCCGGAAGAAGGGATGCGACGCGCTGGCACTGGTGGGAGGATATGTCCCCGTTCACCGCGCCTGCTGCCAGCAGCAGGCGTACGACACCGTGTCCAGAGGGGAGGTAAACCGCGCCACCGGGAGCTATCTCACCGGCTTTGTGGGGGCGCTCATCGGCGGGCTGGTGGGCAGCCTGCCCACCCTGTTTACCATTCTGGTTTTTCAGTACATGATCGCACTGCTGTACGCCCTGATTCCCCTGGGCGCTTACTTTGGCTATCGAAAGCTGCGGGGGCGGATGGACCGGGGGGCGGTGTGGCTGATCATCCTGGCCTCGGTGCTGGAGCTGTTCCTGCTGGAGCAGCTGTCCTTCTATCTCATCGTCGCCATGGCCTATGGCATCGTGCCCAGTCCTCTGGCAACCATGTCGCTGTATTTCCAGGTCATGGCCCCCGGGGATATCGCGGCATCCATGATTCCCTCCTTCATTTTCCTGCTGATAGGCATCTGGATCGTGTTCCGGAAGATCAGCACTACCAGCCAGGGGGAGGCGGCGGACGCCGGGCGCTGTGTGGAGAGCCTTCAGGACTGGCGGGGCGCCGGACAGAATCCCATGGAATTTTGAACAGGCTCCTGACAGAGGAAGGGCGGGACCGCATCTGCGGTTCCGCCCTTCCGAATTTTATTTTGCTGTCCGGAGCCAAGTCACCAGTTGGTGGAGTAATGGCGTACCCGGAAGGTGGCGCCCAGCCCCTCACAGATGCCGCGGCAGCGCTGGATCTCCTCTGCGGGCATATTGTCCACCACGGTCATGATGACGGTGGGGATGACCTTGGCCGCCTCCCGGGTGAAGTCCAGCATGGCCTGATAGGACGCCTCTCCGAACAGGGGACGGCACCGGCGGGCATAGGTAGCGGCGTCGGCGTCGTTGAGGGAGATGGACAGGATGTCGATGAGCCCCGCCATCAGGGGGACGGTGGCCCTGCCGTTGATGAGATCCCCGTGGCCGTTGGTGTCCATGCGGATGGGGAGGGGGAAGTCCGCCTCCTTCAGCTGCCGGCACACCCACAGGATGTCGTCCAGACGGTAGGTGGGCTCGCCGTACCCGCAGAAGACCAGCTGCTTGAACTGCCCCGCGTCCCGGCCGCGGATGTCGGCGAGGATCTCCTCCCGGGTGGGCTCCCGCTCCAGCCAGAGGGAGTCGGCGCTGCCCACCCCGTCCCCGGACGCCCGGAGACAGAACTCGCAGTTCATGTCGCAGCGGTTGGTGGTGTTGACATAGAGATTCTCGCCGTAGGTATAGGTGATGACCATGGTATCGTATGCCTCCAAAGCTCAGATGCGGAAGAACCGCCGTCCGTTTTCATAGGTGATGCGGGCCATCTCCTCGGGAGAGAGACCCTTCAGCTCGGCCATGCGCTCGCAGGTATAGCGCACCAGGCCGGAGTGGCAGCGCTTGCCCCGGAAGGGGACGGGGGACATGTACGGGCTGTCCGTCTCCACCATCAGGCGGTCCGGCGGGATGGCCTGGACCGCCTCCACGGCCTTGCGGGCGTTGGGGTAGGTGAGCACCCCGGTGAAGGAGATCATCCATCCCAGCTCCACCAGCTCCCGGGCCATCTCCACGCTGCCTGAGTAGCAGTGGAACACCCCCCGCACCCGGGGGAACTCCTTCACGATGGACAGGCAGTCCCCATGGGCGTCCCGGTCGTGGACGATCACCGGCAGGTTCAGTTCCTCCGCCAGGGCCAGCTGATCCCGGAACACCCGCTGCTGCAGCTCCCGGGGCGGGTTCTCCTTCCAGTAGTAGTCCAGACCGATCTCCCCGATGGCCACCACCTTGGGTTCCCGGGCCAGGGCGCGCAGCTCATCCAGACTCTCGGGGGCATAGGGGGCGCAGTCCTCCGGGTGCCAGCCCACGGCGGCATAGAGGAAGGGCCAGGCGCGGGCGAGCTCCACCGCCTTTTGGGAGGACGCCGGGTCGCAGCCCGGGTTCACCACCAGGGCCACCTCCTGGTCCGCCAGGGAGGAGAGCACCTCCTCCCGGTCGGGGTCGAACTGCCGGGAGTCATAGTGGGCATGGGTGTCGAACAGAACCATGTGGTTTCACCTCACAGGGGGAATTTGTCCGCTCCCTATCATACCCCCTTTTTTTCCAAAACGCAATGGGGGAGGAAGGCAAGAAATCGGAGATTGGGAATTTGGCGGAACGAAAGGAGCCCCGGCCATCGGCCGGGGCTCCTGCTGAGGGGTATGGACAGCTCAGGGGGCGGGGACGACCTCCACGGTGTACCCCAGGTCACGAAGTCCCTGAACGATGCCGGCAGAGCCGATCATATGGCCGGCGCCCACCACCATCAGGCCGGTGTGGGAGCCGGGCTGCTCCAGATACTCCTGGGCATAGGCGATCATACCGGGATCCCGGTCGGTGAACAGCTTGCTGTTGAGTTCGTCGGTGCTCTGGATGATCTCATCCTTGGGATAGGCGGCGGCGAAGCCCTCGGTGTCCCGGGCCTTCCACTGATCCATCCAGGTGCCGATCAAAGCCACCTCCGCGTCCAGGGCCTCCTGGGTGGCGGGCTCCAGCGCCTCCTCGCCCAGAATCGCCGTGAGCGCATCCTTGGTCTCCTGGTCCATGGTGTCCACATCCAGGCACATGAGCAGGCCGGAGGCCAGGTAAACCTCCTGATACTCGGGGGACAGCCCGTCAAAGATGCCGCCCTGGAAGGCATAGGTCTCCACCGCGTCGATGGGGATGCCGGCGTTGGCCGCCTTGGAGTTCACATACAGGTCGATGGCCACGGCGTTGGCGCCGGTGGTCTCGTCATCCAGCATGGCCAGAGACTGGAAGGAGCTGGCCAGGGCCCAGGCCTTGTACTGGGAGACCGTGGCCTCGTCCATGCCCATCTGAGCGGCGGTGTCCACCACCACCTGGTAAAGCTCGGGGGAGATGTGGTCGGCCAGGGTGGTACCGTCGGAGTACATCTGCATGGCGGCGAACTCCGCGATCTGCTCCTGGTCGTTGAAGTCCAGCTCAAAGGTCACCTGATCCGCCGTCAGGATGATGTCCCGCAGCTGCCGGTGGAAGGGATAGACATTGTTCCGGTCGGTGTGGATGCTCCCCAGCAGGTACAGGGTGTTCTCCCCGTTGGTGGCCTGCCACAGCAGACCCAGGGAGCCGGCGTTCTGCTGGTCATACAGGGACAGGATCAGGGCGTTGGCCATGGTCACCGCCTCCAGCACGGTGCAGGGCCGGTCCAGGTGCAGCCCGGTGCCGTCGCCGCACAGGGCGCCCACCGAGACCAGATAGTCCGCCGGGGCCTGGTCGATCTCCGGGAAGGCATAGGCGGCCGCCGCCTGGTACAGGGCGTTCACCACTCCGCCCCGGGTGGTGTCCAGCACCAGGGCCTCCTCCGAGGGCGCCCGCTGGGGCAGACCCAGCAGGGCCAGCTTGTCCGCCACCACGCCGGCGATGGCCTCCACCTGTTCCAGGGTCACGGTGTCCCCGTGGGTGAGGGCGATCTCGTCGCCGAACAGCCCCATGGCGTAGCCGTCGGCCAGCACGCCGGCGGCCCAGCCGGGCAGCGGCTCGGCCTGGGGAGCCTCCCCTTCCGCCGCCAGCACAGGGGTTGTGCCCATCATCAGGCCCAGGGCGAGAATCAGGGCCAAAAGCTTCCGTTTCATAACAACATCCTCTCTGTTCAGGAATGAATCCGCGCCCATGGTAGCATGCCCTCCGGGGAAAGTCAACCGGGAGCCGCTGCCAGCAGGCCGTACCACAGGTCAGGATAGCATCTGCCGCGGAAAATGTCAAATTAAATTATCATTAAGATAATGCAATATCTTTCTGCACATTCTACCATTAGAATGTGACAACAGGGAGGTGGCGGCATGGTTGCAGAGAAGATCAAGCACCTGCGGGAGCAGCAGGGCCTGACCCAGGCGGAGCTGTCCAAGCGGCTGGGAATCACCCGCTCCAGCGTGAACGCCTGGGAGATGGGCATCTCCGTCCCCTCCACCCAGTATCTTGTGGCCCTGGCCGATCTGTTCCGGGTCTCCACGGACTATCTTTTGGGGGTGGAGCGCTCTGCGGTCATGGACCTGTCCGGGCTGACCCAGCGGGACACGGAGCTGGTATATGCTCTGGTGGAACATTTGAGAGCGAAGAACTCCGGCGAGGGGTAAGAGCGGCTTCGGCCGCTCTTTTTTCGCGCCGCACCTCAGCGGCGGGTATCCCACCACATGACGAAGGAGCGGGTCTCCCGCAGGAAGGTGACGGAGCCGTCGGCGTGGGCGGTGAGCCACCGGTCGGCGTTGGCGCGGAAGCGGCCCATGTCGGTGACAGGCTGGGCGGACAGACGGCTCAGCTGGGCATAGGCCTCCTCCCGGCTGGAGAAATCGGCGGTAAAGCCGTCGGGGAAGATGCGCACATTGGGCTCGTACCCCAGATCATAGGCGATGTTGAACATGACATTGTAGCTCAGCCTCCGGTCCTGAGGGGGCGGAGAGAAGGCAGGCCGCGCCGTGGCCCCCGCGCTGAGTGTAATCCAGGCCCACTTCGCCGACAGCGGCCAGCTGTTCGTGCAGATGATCATCAGTGTGCCGGCGCTGTTCATCGTCCTCACCAATTTCATCTTCCCCAGGCTGTGCCGTGTGTTCGGCACCAAAACACTGGTGCTCATCGGCCTTTTGCTGTACACGGCGGGAGGGTGCGCCGCAGGACTGTTTGACAACATCTTCCTGGTGCTTCTCATGCGCGCCCTGGTGGGCGTGGGGGTGGGCATCATCATGCCGCTGTCCACCGGCCTGCTGTCCTACTACTTCCCGCCCGAGCAGCAGGTGGGGCTAATGGGCTACTCCTCCGCCATGAACCAGATGGGGGGCGTGGTGGCCACCCTGCTGTCCGGGCTGCTGGCCAGCCTCAGCTGGCGGGCCAGCTTTCTGGTCTACCTGATGGGGCTGATCAGCATCGTGCTGTGCCTGATCTTCCTGCCCAACGACAAGATCACACAGGAGGACCCGGACGGGGCGGAGGGGGAGCGGGGAAAGCCCGCCGGCACGGACGGCGTGTTCCGGGCCAATTTCGTGTATATCCTGGCCATGTTCCTGCTGATGTCCACCTTTTTCCTCTATCCCGCCAATTTTGCCCTGGAGACGGTGTCGGAGGGGATCATCCCCCAGCACTTCATCGAGGTCATTATGGCGGGGATGGACTTCGTGGCCTTCTGCGGCGGACTGCTCTTCGTCCGCGCCAGGCTGCTCCTGGGGGGAAAGACCAAATTTCTGGCCCCGCTCTGCTTCCTGATCGGCTACCTGCTGCTGGCCCTGGTGGGGGGCTGGGCGGGTACGCTGCTGGGCTCAGTCTTTGTGGGCTTTGCCAACGGGGCCGGCATCCCCTATATTATGTCCGAGGCGTCCATGAAGGCGGGAAAGGCGGCGGCCACCACCGTCATGCCGCTGATCTCCGCGGCGCTGTACCTGGCCCAGTTCCTCTCCCCCGTGCTCATGTCCGCGGTGAACGGGGTATTTGGCGGCACAGCGGCGCATCTGCCCTACTGTCTGGCCGCCGTGCTCTCCGTCCTGTTCCTCCTGTGGTCCGCCCTGATCCCCACCGGAAAGGAAGCGTGAGCGGCCGGAACCGTGTGCCATCGTGATCCGTCTGTTACCGCCTCTACACCGGGCAGGATCGAGGGGGCAGAAGACGGCCGGCCGCGCCCCCAGTCTTTTCTGTATGCCGGCGGGACGGGGGAAACGGCCTCTTTTCAGCGGGGGGCGGCTGTGGTAAAATATTTTCCAAGAGACCGACACGGAAGAGAGGCGGCAGGGAAGATGGAAAAGGTGACCATGGGGATCCTGGCCCATGTGGACGCGGGAAAGACCACATTGTCCGAGGGGCTGCTGTACCGCGCCGGGGCCATCCGCACCCTGGGCCGGGTGGACCACCGGGACGCGTTTCTGGACACCGACGAGCTGGAGCGGGAGCGGGGGATCACCATCTTCGCCCACCAGGCGCAGTTTACCCTGGGAGGGCGGGAGTTCACCCTGCTGGACACCCCGGGGCACGCGGACTTCTCCGCCGAGACCGAGCGGGTGCTGGGGGTGCTGGACTGCGCGGTGCTGGTGATCAGCGGCGCCGACGGAGTGCAGGGCCACACCAGGACCCTGTGGCGGCTGCTGAAGCGATATGAGGTGCCCGTCTTTCTCTTCGTGAACAAGATGGACCAGCCGGGGGCGGACAGGGAGGCGCTGCTGGAGCAGCTGCGCAAACTCCTGGACGGGGGGTGCGTGGACTTCACCGCCCCAACGGCGGAGCGGAACGAGGCCCTGGCCCTGTGCGACGAGGGGGCGCTGGAGCGCTACCTGGCGGAAGGGGCGCTGCCGGAGGAGACGGTGTCGGCGCTCATCGCCCGGCGGAGGGCGTTCCCCTGCTATTTCGGCTCCGCCCTGAAGCTGGAGGGGGTGGACGCCCTGATGGACGGTCTGGCGCGGTACGCCCCCTCCGCCGGGGACCGGGGGACCTTTGCCGCCCGGGTGTTCCGGGTCACCCGGGCGGGGGGCGCCCGGCTGACCTGGCTAAAGGTCACCGGCGGCGTGCTGCGGGTGAAGGACGCTCTCTCCGGCGGGGAGGGGGAGGACCGCTGGGAGGAAAAGGCGGACCAGCTCCGGATCTACTCCGGGGAGAAGTTCCGGGCGGTGGACGAGGCCCCGGCGGGCACCGTGTGCGCCGTCACCGGCCTGACCCGCACCCGCCCGGGCCAGGGCCTGGGGGCGGAGGAGGACGGGGCGGAGCCGATGCTGGAGCCGGTGCTCACCTATCAGCTGCTGCTCCCCCCCGACTGCGACCCGGTGGCCGCCCTGCCCAAGCTGCGGCAGCTGGAGGAGGAGGACCCCCAGCTGCGCATCCTCTGGCGGGAGCAGGTGCGGGAGATCCATGTCCAGCTCATGGGTCAGGTGCAGCTGGAGATCCTGAAGCGGCGCATCGCCCGGCGGTTCGGGTGGGAGGTGGACTTCGGCCGGGGGGCCATCGTGTACCGGGAGACCATCGCCGCCCCGGTGATCGGCATCGGCCACTACGAGCCCCTGCGCCACTACGCCGAGGTGCACCTGCTGCTGGAGCCCCTCCCCCGGGGCAGCGGGTTCCAGGCGGCCAGCCGCTGTCCCACCGACCAGCTGGACGGGAACTGGCAGCGCCTGGTGCTCACCCACCTGCTGGAGCGGCGGCACCCCGGGGTGCTCACCGGCGCGCCGGTCACCGATGTGCGGGCCACCCTCATCGCCGGACGGGCCCACCAGAAGCACACCGAGGGGGGCGACTTCCGCCAGGCCACCTACCGGGCGGTGCGCCAGGGGCTGATGGGGGCGGAGAACATCCTGCTGGAGCCCTGGTACGACCTGGAGCTGGAGCTGCCCGCCGAGCACCTGGGCCGGGCCCTGGCCGACATCCAGCGCATGGGGGGCGAGGCGGACGCCCCGGAGCACCGGGGGGATACCGTCCTGCTCACCGCCGCGGCGCCGGTGTCCGCCTTCGGGGACTATCAGACCCAGGTGGCCGCCTACACCAGGGGGCAGGGGCGGCTGACCTGCCTGCCCGGGGGCTACCGCCCCTGCCAGCGGCAGGAGGAGGTGGTCGCCGCCATGGGCTACGACCCTCTCCGGGACCTGGAGAACCCCGTCGGCTCGGTGTTCTGCCAGCATGGGGCGGGGGTGGCGGTGCCCTGGGACCAGGTGAGGGAGATGGCCCATGTGGACAGCGGCGTCACCCTGGACAGCGGGGAGGAGAAGCCCCGGGAGAACGCCCCCCGCACCCCCGGCCGGGTGTCCTACGCGGGCACTCTGGCGGAGGATAAGGAGCTCCAGGCCATCTTCGAGCGCACCTATGGAAAGGTGGAGCCCAAGGCCTTCCAGCCCCAGAAAAAGCCCGCCCGGACCCAGCTCAGCGACCACTATGACATCCGGGAGCGGGAGACGGGGCCGGAGTACCTGCTGGTGGACGGGTACAACATCATCTTCGCCTGGGACGAGCTGAAGGAGCTGGCCCGGGCGGATGTGGCCGCCGCCCGGCAGGCCCTCATGGACATCCTCAGCAACTACCAGGGGTTCCGGAAGTGCCGGGTGATTTTGGTGTTCGACGCCTATAAGGTGAAGGGGAACCCGGGGTCGGTGGAGCGGTACCACGAGCTGTATGTGGTGTACACCAGAGAGGCGGAGACGGCGGACAACTACATCGAGAAGGCCACCCTGGACCTGGGGCGGCACCACCGGGTGCGGGTGGCCACCTCCGATTATCTGGAGCAGCTGATCATCCTGGGCCACGGGGCCCTGCGGGTGTCCGCCCGGGCGTTTAAGGAGGAGGTGGAGCAGACCCAGGGCCAGATCGCCCGCCTCATCGCCCAGCACAGCCGCCGGGGGGAGAAGGACCACACCGTGGAAAACCTCGCGGTGATCCGGAGGAGAGAGGCGCCGCCGGAGGGAAAAAATCAGCGCTGACAGAGACAAAGGAAACGGAAACCGTTTTTTTGCATAAATAAATGCGATTAAAACGAAATGTTTTTGTGCAATAATTGACTCCCGGACACGGATATGGTACACTGAAACCGGTCCTCCCGCTGGAGCGGGAGGTGCGCTGTGAACTGTTTGACCGTGGAAAGGAGGCATAGACCCATGCGTGGAGAGAGCATAAGACGAAGGGGCGTTCTGGCGGCGCTTCTCCTGGCCCTGCTGGTGCTGTGCGCCGCCTGCGGCCCTGCCCAGGGGGAGACGGGGAGCTCCGCACCCTCGGACCCCGGGGAGACGGCGTCCGCCCCGCCGGAGGAGACTGTCCCCGCCCCGCCGGAGGAGACTGTCCCCGCCCCGGCCGAGCCGGTGGAGTACGATTTCAGCGGGGTGGTCCTGGACGAGCAGACGGGGGCCCTCACCGGGTTCGAGGGACTGCCCTGGGGCTATGCCCTGCCGGCGGAGCTGACGGAGGATCTGCCCGAGATGCTGGTGGTGAGCATCGCGAACGGGAACGCCCAGTTTGCCGGGCTGAACATGATGGCCACCTACTCCTTCCAGCAGAGCCGGGAGGGGGAAGGCAAGGTATTGCAGATGGGGGAGTACCTCCGCCAGGGCTACGGAAATACGGCGGAGGACTGGATGGAGCAGGCCGCGGCGGACTTCAATCAGGTGATCGCCTACCTCACCGGGCTGTACGGCGGCCCCACCACCTATGCCCTGACCTTTGACGACGGGCGGGAGCCGGAGACCCTCACCGCCCCCCTGTCGGCGGCGCAGTTCGGCGCCGAGGGGGTGGACGGCTGCGCCGCCTACTGGCATGAGCTGGAGGGGACCGCCATCTCGGTGCGGCTGGAGGACTCCTACGGCGGCGCCCTGTTTGTGGACTTCATCCAGAAGCCCGGCGAATGAGGGATTCAGTTTTACAGACAACTGCGCGGCCCCGCGCCAATCAGGCGCGGGGCCGTGTGTATTTTTTCTGGAGAAGAGACTGTTCAGTTCCTTGGATTTTTGATGGCGGCCTGGGCGGCGGCCAGGCGGGCGATGGGCACCCGGTAGGGGGAGCAGGACACATAGTCCAGACCCACCCGGTGGCAGAACTCCACCGAGGTGGGGTCGCCCCCGTGCTCGCCGCAGATGCCGAGATGCAGGGCGGGGTTGGCCCCTTTGCCCAGCTGCACCGCCATCTCCACCAGCCTGCCCACCCCCTTCTGGTCCAGGTGGGCGAAGGGGTCGGCCTCGTAGATCTTCTTGTCATAGTAATAGGTGAGGAACTTCCCCGCGTCGTCCCGGCTGAAGCCGAAGGTCATCTGGGTCAGGTCGTTGGTGCCGAAGGAGAAGAAGTCCGCCTCTCTGGCGATCTCGTCGGCGGTGAGGGCCGCCCGGGGGACCTCGATCATGGTGCCCACCTCGTACTTCATGGGGGAGCCGGCCTCCCGCAGAAGCCGGTCGGCGGTGGAGGTCACCACATCCTTGACATATTTCAGCTCCTTCACCTCGCCCACCAGGGGGATCATGATCTCGGGGACCAGAGTCCACTCCGGGTGCCGCCCCTGCACGGCCAGGGCGGCCCGGATGACGGCGGTGGTCTGCATCTCGGCGATCTCGGGGAAGGAGACCGCCAGACGGCAGCCCCGGTGGCCCATCATGGGGTTGAACTCGTGGAGGGAGTCGATGACGGCATGGAGCCGCTCCTCCGTCACCCCCATATCTGCAGCCAGTTCCCGGATGTCTTCCTCCTTGGTGGGCAGGAACTCGTGGAGGGGGGGATCCAGGAAGCGGATGACCACTGGGCGGCCCTCCATGGCCTCATAGATGCCTTCAAAATCCCCCTGCTGATAGGGCAGCAGCTTGTCAAGGGCCTTCCGGCGCTCCTCGGTGGTCTCGGAGACGATCATCTCCCGCATGGCCTTGATGCGCTCGCCGTCGAAGAACATGTGCTCGGTGCGGCACAGGCCGATGCCCTGGGCGCCGAAGGCGCGGCCCTGGCGGGCGTCCCGGGGGGTGTCGGCGTTGGTGTACACCTCCATCTGGCGGTACTGATCCGCCCAGCCCATGAACCGGCCGAAATCGCCGGAGGAGGGGTCGGCGGGGACGGTGGGGATGGGCCCGGCATAGATATTCCCGGTGGAGCCGTCCAGGCTGATCCAGTCCCCCTCGCGGTAGTCCTTCCCGGCCAGGGTGAATTTCCTGTTCTCATAGTCCACCGCGATCTCCCCGCAGCCGGACACGCAGCAGGTGCCCATGCCCCGGGCCACCACCGCGGCGTGGGAGGTCATGCCCCCCCGGACGGTGAGGATGCCCTGGGAGACCTGCATCCCCTCGATGTCCTCGGGGGAGGTCTCCAGGCGCACCAGCACCACCTTCTCCCCACGCTCGTGCCAGGCCTTGGCGTCCTCAGCGGTGAACACCACCCGGCCGCAGGCGGCGCCGGGGGAGGCGGCCAGTCCGGAGCCGATGGGCTTCGCCTTTTTCAGCGCGTCAGAATCAAACTGGGGGTGGAGCAGGGCGTCCAGCTGCTTGGGGTCCACCCGGAGCACCGCTTCCCGCTCATCGATCATCCCCTCGTCCACCAGGTCCACCGCGATCTTCAGGGCGGCGGCGGCGGTGCGCTTGCCGTTGCGGGTCTGGAGCATGTAGAGCGTGCCGTTCTCGATGGTGAACTCCATGTCCTGCATGTCCCGGTAGTGCTGTTCCAGCCGGCCGGCGATGGCGGCGAACTGATCGTATACCTCGGGCATCTCCTCACGCAGGTGGGAGATGGGGGAGGGGGTGCGCACTCCGGCCACCACATCCTCGCCCTGGGCGTTGATGAGGTATTCGCCGAACAGCGCCTTTTCCCCGGTGGCGGGGTTGCGGGTGAAGGCGACGCCGGTGCCCGAGCGGCCCCCCGCGTTGCCGAACACCATGGCCTGGACATTCACGGCGGTGCCCCACTCGTAGGGGATCTCGTTCATCCGCCGGTACACATTGGCCCGGGGGTTGTCCCAGCTGCGGAACACCGCCTGCACCGCCTCCATCAGCTGCGCCCGGGGCTCCTGGGGGAAGGGCTCCCCCTTCTCCTTCTGATAGAAGTCCTTGAAGCGGCGCACCAGCTCCTTCATGTCGCCGGTGTCCAGATCGATGTCGTTTTCCACCCCCTTTTGCGCCTTCACCTCGTCGATGATCTCCTCAAAGCGCTTTTTGGACAGCTCCATCACTACATCGGAGAACATCTGGATGAACCGGCGATAGGAGTCGTAGGCGAAACGGGGGTTGCCGGTGAACTTGGCCAGCCCCTCCACCACCGTGTCGTTGAGGCCCAGGTTCAGGATGGTGTCCATCATGCCGGGCATGGAGGCCCGGGCGCCGGAGCGCACGGACACCAGCAGGGGGTTCTCGGGGTCGGCGAACTTCTTGCCGCAGATCTGCTCCATCCGGCCCAGATACTCGTAGATCTGGTCCTGGATCTCGGGCGCGATCTGCCGGCCGTCCTGATAGTAGCGGGTGCAGGCCTCGGTGGTGACAGTGAAGCCCTGGGGCACGGGCATCCCCAGGTTGGTCATCTCCGCCAGGTTGGCGCCCTTGCCGCCCAGCAGCTCCCGCATGGAGCCGTTTCCCTCGGAAAACAGGTAGACATACTTTTTGGCCATGGGTATGAGAACCTCCTTCGGCGCCGGACCCGGCGGGCGGGTGCTCACGGCGCAGTAATATAACTATATTATACCATTTGAACAAAAAGATGCAAGATAAAGCGGGAGAATTTTGTAGAATCTCTTTGTAAAACTGAGAGGAAAAAGGGATTTCTCAGTCGGAGAGAGAAAAACGGCGGCCCTTTCGGGCCGCCGCCGGAGAGTCAGTCCTCGTTCAGCGGGGGATAGAGCTTGGCGCGGCACAGCCGCTCGGTGCAGCTGCCGCACCGCAGGCTGCAGTTGGAACCCCGCCAGAAGTGCTGGGGATAGCGGAACACATGGTATTCCCACCGGATCAGCAGGGACAGGGAGAGCAGCACCACCGCCCAGGCCAGCAGGGAGGGGATGAGGGCCAGCGGAGTGGCCATCATCCAGGAGCCCCAGGCAAAGATGCGGCAGTTGACGCAGCACCGGGAGCCCATAAAGAACAGCTGGAAGGGACAGAAGAACAGGATGCAGATGATGTCAGACAGATAGTAGAAGGCGCACAGCAGCACCAGCTCTGCCACTCCGATGCGGCCCCGGAAGTACAGCACCGCCACCACCGCGTTGCCCGCCAGCCAGACGGCCAGCACCTTCAGCGCCCCCAGATTCTTGCGCCGCATGGCGGACCGGAGCGCGTCCGGGTCACATTGGGGATCCAGCCGGGCGTACCGGGAGTACTGCTTCAGCCGGCCCATGGACATCCCCGGCTCCCGCAGGTGGAGCAGGGACATGGTCACCAGCAGGATGACGCACAGGATGTGTCCCGGGGCGATGAGGCCGATCTCCCGCCAGGGGCGGGAGAGGTCCAGGCGCTGGGGGGCCAGCAGGTAGCAGATCAGCACCCCCAGGAATACGCACAGCCGGAACAGAAAGCGGGAGACATGCATCCCCCAGGCGGGGACCCCGCCCTTCCAGTGGGGAAAGAGCTTATATCTCACGGCGGCCCTCCAATGCCCGCATCAGGGTGGCGTCGTCGGCGAACTCCAGATGGCTGCCCACCGGGATGCCGTAGGCCAGCCGGGTCACCTTCACCTGGAAGGGCTTGAGCAGGCGGGAGAGGTAGAGGGCGGTGGTCTCCCCCTCGGTGTCGGGGTTGGTGGCCATGATGACCTCGCTGATGCCGCCGGCGGCCACCCGGTCCACCAGCTCCTTGATGCGCAGATCGTCGGGACCAACATGGTTCATGGGGGAGATCACCCCGTGGAGCACATGGTACAGCCCCCGGTACTCCTGGGCGCGCTCCATGGCCATGACATCCTTGGGGTCGGCCACCACGCAGATGACGCCGTGGTCCCGCCGGGGACTGGCGCAGATGGCGCAGGGGCCGTCGGAATCGGTCAGATTCTGACACACCGGACAGCAGTGGATGGCAGATTTTGCGGTGAGGATGGCGTCGGCGAAGGCGGCGGCCTCCTTCTCCGGCAGGGAGAGGACAAAAAAGGCCATCCGCTGGGCGGACTTGCGTCCCACCCCGGGGATGCGGGCGAACTGCTCCACCAGCTTTTCCAATGCAGCGGGAAAATACGGCATGGGGGAACCTCCTTTGGGGAGTCGGGAATGAGAAGTCGGAGAACGGGGGCAGGGCGGCAGGCCGGCGGACCGGACGGTCAGCCCTCCGCCGCCTCCCGCAGGGCGCGGATGGCGGCGGGGACATCATCGGCGCCGTAGACGGCGGAACCCGCCACCAGCACATTGGCCCCGGCGGCGGACACCAGGGGGGCGGTGGTACGGTTGATGCCGCCGTCCACCTCCAGCTCGCAGGCGGGGTTATATTTGTCGATGATGGCGCGCACCTGGCGGATGGTGTCCAGCTGGGACTCCATGAAAGCCTGACCGCCGAAGCCGGGCTCCACCGTCATCACCAGCACCAGATCCAGCCGCTCCACATAGGGCAGGATGGCGTTGGCGGAGGTGATGGGCCGCAGGGCCACCGCCCTCTTCACCCCGCACTGCTCCATCAGGTCCAGCGCCTGGGCGATGCGGGTGGGGTGATCCGCCTCCAGATGGACGGACAGCAGGTCCGCCCCCGCCTGGGCGAAGGCCTCGATGTACCGTACAGGCTTGTCGATCATCAGGTGGACATCCAGGAACATGTCGGTGCACTTCCGGATGGACTGCACCACCGGGACGCCGATGGTGAGGTTGGGGACGAAGGCGCCGTCCATCACATCCACATGGAGATAGTCGGCGTCACGGGCACGGCTGATATCCCGCTCCAGGTTGACAAAGTCGGCGGAGAGAATGGAGGGGGCGATTTTAACCATCAATTCCACAACCTTTCCAAAAAAGTTCAGGATTTCTTTATGGACAGTTCAGAGTTTTGCGCTATCCTGAAAGGGCGCCGGGAAGCGGACGGGACACCGGCGGGTTGTCCCGCGCATAGGATACAAAGCGGACGGCACCCCGGGACCGCGGCCGGCGCTCCGCCGCTCCCATCGGTTTCCGGCCCGGCTGGCGACGACCCGGCCGGTGCGCCGCTTCAGATAGCCGTCTGCCGGGGCCGCCGGGCCCCGGCGGGCGGCGGAGAAAAGGTCACGGATAAAAGTCGGCGGTCATGACCTTCCTGGCGTCATAGCCGTTCTCCTTCATCGCCTCCAGAATGCGGGCCTTGTGGGCATGGCCGAAGGCCTCCAGGGTGACCCGCAGCTCCACGGCGGAGGCGCGGTTGATGGAGACGAACTGGTTGTGGTCCAGCTTGATGATGTTGCCGTTCTCCCCGGCCACGATGCGGGCCACATTCAGCAGCTCTCCCGGACGGTCGGGCAGCTGGACGGAGAAAGTGAACACCCGGCCCCGGTTGATCAGTCCGTGCTGGACCAGAGAGGACATGGTGATCACATCCATGTTGCCGCCGGACAGGACCGGGACCACATTTTTCCCCCGGCAGTCCAGATGGTTCAGCGCCGCAATGGGCAGAAGCCCGGCGTTTTCCACCACCATCTTGTGCTTCTCCATCATGTCCAGAAAGGCGTCCACCAGCTCGGTGTCCTCGATGGTGATGATGCCGTCCAGGTTTTTCTGGAGATAGCGGAAGATCACATCCCCGGGGGTCTTCACCGCCACGCCGTCGGCGATGGTGTCCACCTTGTCCAGGGTGACCACATGCCCCGCATCCAGACTGGCCTTCATGGAGGCGGCCCCCACCGGCTCCACTCCATAGACCTTCACATGGGGGTTGAGCAGCTTGGCCAGGGTGGCCACTCCGGCGGCCAGCCCGCCGCCGCCCACCGGGACCAGGATCAGATCCACATCGGGCAGGGCCTGGAAGATCTCATAGGCGATGGTGCCCTGGCCGGTGGCCAGGGTCAGGTCGTTGAAGGGGTGGACATAGGTCAGCCCCTTCTCCCGGGACAGCCTGGACGCCAGCTCCGCCGCGTCGTCGAAGGTCTCCCCGTGGAGCACCACATTGGCGCCGTAGTCCTTGGTGTTGTTCACCTTCACCAGGGGGGTGGTGGTGGGCATGACGATGGTGGCCTCCACCCCGGCGGCCTGGGCGGCGTAGGCCACCCCCTGGGCGTGGTTGCCCGCGGAAGCGGTGACCAGCCCCCGGGCCTTCTGCTCGTCGGTGAGGGTGCTGATCTTGTAATATGCCCCCCGGATCTTGTACGCGCCGGTGAGCTGCATGTTCTCCGGCTTGAAATAGACCTGGTTTCCGCAGGAGCGGGAGAGCGCGGGGCTGTAGGTCAGGGCGGTGTTGACGATGACCCCCTGCAGCACGGTGCGGGCGGCCTTGAACTGATCTAATGTCATCATAACGCAGGACCTCTCTGGAGAGAATGAATGTCGAAACAGGTGCTCATTCCTATATACTATATCGAACCGGCCCGGGAAAGTCAATGGAAAGTCGGCGGTGCGCTGCAGGCGGTGGGAGATTGCCAATATCTTGACATATCAGTGCGGTTGGCAGTACAATAGGACAGATTAAAGGCACGCCGCCGGCGCGGGGTGAAGGAGGAGCGGAGATGGCCAGGATCGTGAAAAAGTCGGTGGCACCCATCTATCTGGCGGGCGGCGTGTGGCTGGTATATGCCGTCCTGTTCCCCCTGTACCGGCTCAGCGACTACCTCATCTGCGCGGTGGTGTCCATCGCGTGTTTCATCCTGGGAAAATCCATCTGGCCGGACGCGGTGCTCATCACGGATGAGGATGAGGACGAGCCTGCCGCTCCCCAGCCTCCCCCCAAGACCAGGGAGGAGAAAAAGTCCACCGGCGACCCTCAGCTGGACCGCCTGCTGGAGGACCGGGAGCGGGCGGTGTCCGAGATGCGCCGTCTGAACGACGCCATCCAGGACGAGAAGATCTCCACCCAGATCGACCATCTGGAGGACGCCACCAAAAAGATCATCGACCAGGTGGTGGCACAGCCCGGCAAGCTGCCCCGGATCCGCCGCTTCATGGATTACTATCTGCCCACCACCCTGAAGATCCTCAACGCCTATGACCGTATGGGGGCCACCGGCCTGTCCGGCGGCAATGTGGGCACCACCATGGAGAAGGTGGAGGAGATGATGGATGTGCTGGTGGCGGCGTTCGACAAGCAGCTGGACGACCTGTTCGGGGAGGAGGCGCTGGACATCTCCACCGACATCGCGGTGCTGGAGCAGATGCTGGCCCGGGAGGGACTGGGCGGTCTCACCATGGACGGTGAAGAAAAGAAATAGGCAGAACGAGGCAAGGCCTAAGCGTCGGTTTTCTGAACCTGCATGGAAGAAATACCTTCTGGAATGGAAAAAGCGGGGGGGTGGCCGGAGATGAGGGCAGAAAAAAAGCCCGCCTGGCTGCGGTGGCTGATGCTCGCCGCGGCGCTTGGCCTGTGCTGGACCATCTGGGACGAGGTGGCGGAGTTTTTTAGACTGGAACAGGCGGGAATGTTCAGCCCGGAGCTCTGGGAGCCGATCCGGGCGGAGACGCGGCTCGGCTGGGCCGTCCGGGGGCTGGCGGCGGCGGTGTTCCTTTACCAGTTTGCGGTGTGGAGCCGGGCGCGGGACAGCGTCCGCGCCGCCCTGGGGGATGGGATCTTCCTCTCCCTGCTGACGATCTTATGGGGCGGCCTGCTGTACTGGTTTCTCCCGCTGGACGGACTGGGGATGGCCTTCTGGGTACTGCTGCTGTTCCTGCAGGCAGGAGGCGCGGTGCTGTCCTGGCGCAGATTTTATAAACGGAACACACAGAATGTGACGATAAATCACGAGGAGGAAGTCCGAGATGAGCGATGAACTGAACATGACCCCTGAACTGACCCTGACCCCTGATGGCGGGAGTGCCGCCGCGGCCCAGGCACCCGAGACGCCGTCCCTCACCCTGGATCCCGCGCTGAGCCCGGAGGAGGTGGCCGCTGCCCAGAAGGAGCGGGACGCCAATGCGGTGAAGCTGGATGAGAGCCAGCTTACCGAGGCGGAGCGCAAGATGGTGGACGACTTCTCCCAGAAGATCGACATCCGGGACACCTCGGTGGTGCTGCAGTACGGCGCCGCGGCCCAGAAGAACATCGCCTCCTTCTCGGAAAACGCCCTCAACGGCGTGAAGACCAAGGACCTGGGGGAGGTGGGGGACGCCCTGTCCTCCCTGGTGGTGGAGCTGAAGAACTTCGGCCAGCCGGAGAAGAAGGGCATCGCCGGCTTCTTCCAGAAAAAGCGCAGCGAGCTGGAGGAGATGAAGGCGGGCTACGCCAAGGCGGAGGCCAATGTGGACAAGATCGTGGCGGTACTGGAGAAGCATCAGGTGGTGCTGATGAAGGACATCGCCATGTTCGACCAGATGTACGAGCTGAACACCAAGTACTACAAGGAACTGACCATGTATATCCTGGCGGGGAAGAAGCGCCTGGAGTATCTGCGTACCCACGACCTGGAGGACCTGAAGAAGAAGGCCACCGAGACCGGAGCCCAGGAGGACGCCCAGGCCTACAACGACTTCGCCAACCTGTGCAGCCGCTTTGAGAAGAAACTCCACGACCTGGAGCTGACGAGGATGATCTCCATCCAGATGGGGCCCCAGACCCGGCTGCTGCAGAACAACGACACCCTGATGCTGGAGAAGATCCAGTCCTCTCTGGTGAACACCATCCCCCTGTGGAAGAGCCAGATGGTGCTGGCGCTGGGACTGGAGCATGGCCGTCAGGCCACCGCCGCCCAGACCGCCGTCACCAACATGACCAACGAACTGCTGAAGAGAAATGCGGATATGCTGAAGATGGGCACCGTGGACACTGCCCGGGAGGCGGAGCGCTCCATCGTCTCGGTGGAGACCCTGCAGCACACCAACCAGCAGCTGATCTCCACCCTGGACGAGGTGATGAAGATCCAGCAGGAGGGCGCACAGAAGCGCAAGGAGGCCGAGCTGGAGCTGGGGAGGATCGAGGGCGAGCTGAAACAGAAGCTCCTGGAACTGCGGGGCTGAAGAACAGGGAGAGACAGATCTTCTCCGAAGGGCGCGGCGTGACGCGCCGCACCAGGGAGGTGGAGCCTTGAAGACATTGAAAAAGCGCTGGGTCGCCGTGCTGCTGGCCATTTTGATGATCGCAGCTGCCGTGGCCATCGGCCGCTGGAAGAGCGGCCCGGTGCAGCCGCCCCACAGCGACACGGCGGAGCTGGATACCTCTCTGCCCACCCAGGCGTATGAGACCTGGATTTGGGACGAGGCGGGGGTGCTCTCCGACTGGACGGAGGAATGGGTGTGCACCTATAACGCCAACTGGGATGCCCGATACAGCAGCCTGGTGGCCATCGCCGCAGTGGAGCAGGTGGAGGGCGACCTGGCGGACTATGCCTATACCCTGGGCAGCGAGATCGGCCTGGGAGAAAATGACGCGATTCTGGTGATGGATATCGGGAACGAGTCCGTTTGGATGGCTACCGGCGCACGCTTTTCCGACATGATGGACAGCGAACAGACCACCCAGCTATTGGATACCTATCTCTACGGCAATTTCATGGATAAAGACTATAACAATGGCGTGCTGTCTCTGTATGCCGGACTGAACGAGGTGTACAGCCAGACCTATGGCAGCACGCTCACCGTCCCGGCGCAGCCGTACCAGTCCAGCTGGATGGGGATCGCGATCTTGACGGTGATCGTGCTGGTGATGCTGCTCCTGCTCTGCTCCGTCATCGACAACATCCGGTATGCCGCCTACCACCGGCGCTATTACGGGATGGGTACGCCGCCGGTGGTGTTCCGGCCTATCCTGTTTTGGCATGGCCCCGGCTATGGCTGGTATCGCCGGCGGTGGGACCGTCCCCCGCCTCCACCGCCCGGCAGCGGCCCCAGAGGGCCCGGCGGCTTCGGCGGCGGAGGGTTCAGCCCGCCCCGCGGCGGCTTTGGCTCCTCACGGGGGGGCGGTGGTTTCTCCCGCGGCGGCGGCTTTGGTTCATCCCGAAGCGGGGGCGGCTTCTCCCGGGGCGGCTTCGGATCCTCCCGGGGAGGAGGCGGCTTCTCCCGTGGGGGTGGCTTCAGCGGAGGACGCCGGGGCGGCGGCTTTGGCCGGAGATGAATCCGCCCGCCGGATCGACAGAGACACAAAACGAGCGCCCTGGCAGACGCCAGGGCGCTCGTTCTCTATCTCTGCGGCCGTTATCCCTGCGCATAGCGGGAGAGGAACTGCCGGGTGCGCTCCTCCTTGGGGCGCTCGATGACATCCCGGGCGGGCCCCTGCTCTACGATGACGCCGCCGTCCATGAAGATCACCTGATCCGCCACATCACGGGCGAAGGCCATCTCGTGGGTGACGATGATCATAGTGGTCTTCTGCTCCGCCAGGGAGCGGATCACCTTGAGTACCTCGCCGGTGAGCTCGGGGTCCAGGGCGGAGGTGGGTTCGTCAAAGCAGAGAATATCGGGGTGGAGGGCCAGGGCCCGGGCGATGGCGACCCGCTGCTGCTGTCCGCCGGAGAGCTGGCTGGGGTAGTGGTTTGCCCGTTCGCTGAGGCCCATCTTCTCCAAAAGCGTTCGGCCCTCCGCCTCGATCTCATCCAGAATCTGTTTCTTGTTCTGCTTGAAGTCAGGCCGCTCCTGGGCCAGCAATTCCTTGGCCAGGGTGACATTTTTCAGGGCGGTGTACTGGGGAAACAGGTTGAAGGACTGGAACACCAGGCCGAAGTGGAGGCGCTTCTTCCGGACCTCGCTCTCCTTCTGAGTGTCGGGGTCGGCGGCGTCAAAGATGACGCTGCCGTTGACGGCGATGGTCCCCTGGTCGGGCTTCTCCAGAAAGTTCAGGCAGCGCAACAGGGTGGTCTTCCCGCTGCCCGACGAACCGATGATGGCCAGGGCCTGTCCCTGATCCAGGGAGAAGCTGATGTCCTCCAGCACCCGGGTGGAGCCGAAGTGCTTTTCAATGTGCTGTACATCCAAGACCGGCATATCGTGCCCTCCTCTCACTGGAAATAGCTGAGCTTTTTCTCCACCCAGCCGAAGAGCAGGGTGAGCAGCCCGTTGAACACCAGGAAATAAAGCCCGGTAAAGAACAGCGGCCAGATCAGGCCGGAGATGCCGTGGGAGCCCTTCAGGAAGGCGTACCCCGCCCAGATGACCTCCTGAAAGGAGATGATCCGGGCCAGGGAGGTGTCCTTCACCAGGGTGATGATCTCATTGGACATGGGGGGTACGATGCGCTTGATCATCTGCAGGAGAGTGACATGGCGGAAGATCTGCCCCTTGGTCATGCCCAGCACCTGGCCGGCCTCCTGCTGGCCCACCGGGACCCCTTCGATGCCGCCCCGGTAGATGACGGAGAAGTAGCAGGCGTAGTTGATGATGAACGCCACTGCGGCGGCCAGGAAACGCCCCGGGTCCCCGCTGGGCCAGGGACTGCCCCCGTCCAGCACATAGCCGGGTATGTAGAAGATGATGAGCAGCTGCAGCATCAGCGGGGTGCCCCGGATGACCCACACCACCAGTCGGAACAGCAGCCGGATGGGCTGAAAGGCGATGAGCGCCCGGGCGATCCGCCCCGGAGAACGCTCCGGCTGCTGCGCCTGCGCGGCCTTTTGATTTCTCCGCCGGAACCACCAGTGGACGGGCCGGGCCAGGGGGGCCAGGCGGCTCATGGATCCGAAGGCGATGAGCAGGCCCAAGGGGAGCGCACCCACCAGGGTGACGGCGAAAAGCTTCAGGGTCTGGAGGAAGCCCTCGTTCAGGGCATTGACGACGACGGGAAGCGCTTCCAGAAACTTGTCCATAGAATCATCCTTTTTATGGTGTGGCAGGCCGGTAAACCGGCCAAAAGCAGAGGGCGCAGGGCCCTCTGCTTTTGGAAGATATCAGTCGGTCAGGGACGGGGCGTGTTACTCCTGGGGGATGATGGCGGCCTGGACGCCGTAAGTCTCCGCCAGCTCCAGCATGGTGCCGTCGGCATAGCTGTCCACGAAGAACTGGTTGAGCATCTCGGTCAGGTCAGAGCCCTGGCGGAAGCCCACGCCGTACTCCTCGCTGTTGAGGGAGATGGTGTAGGTCAGCTGGTCATAGCTGGTGCCCTCCCCCACCATGGCGCCGGCCATGAGGGAGTCGATGATGGCGGCGTCGGCGGTGCCGGAGGCCACCTCCATCACGGCGGTGGCCTGATCCACCACCTCGGTGTAGTTAAAGCCGTTTTCCTCGGCCTGGGTCTTGCCGGCGGAGCCGGACTCCACGGCGAAGGTCAGGTCGGCCATGCTGGCGGCGTCGGGGTAGTCCTCGGCGATGTCAGCGGGGAGCACCACCACCTGGGCGTTGTTGCAGTAGGCGTTGGAGCAGCTCATAGAGGAGAGAACCTCGTCGGTGAGGGTCATGCCGTTCCACACCACATCGATGGTTTTGCCGTCCAGCTCCATGACCTTGTTGTCCCACTCGATGAGCTGGAACTCGGCGGTGACGCCCAGGCTTTCGGCGAAGGCCCGGGCCATGTCGGCGTCAAAGCCGATCCAGTTGCCGTCGGCGTCCCGGTAGTCCATGGGATCGAACTCGGTGATGCCCACCACCAGGGTGCCCTTATCCTGGACGAAGGCCAGGTCGCTCTCGGCCCCGCCGTTCTCGGTCTCAGCCGGGGTCTCGGCAGGGGTCTCCGCCGGGGTCTCAGCGGGGGAACCGGTGTCCTGGGTGTCGCCGTTGTTGCCGCAGGCGGCCAGGGACAGGCCCATGGTCAGGGCCAGGATCAGTGCAAGAAACTTCTTCATCGTGCTATCCTCCAAACGATCGAACAATGTACTGTCGTCCATGGGATCGACATGGGACATTGTAGCACATTAGCACATTAAAGTAAAGCACGAATTTTACAAATTGTACCCCTGGATTTCAGGGAAGATTGACAGAGAGGAGAAAAAGCGGCTGGGGTGGGACAAAGTGCGGGGAGAGGTTGTAGGCGTCCGGCGCACCGATGCCCAAAGGGCGGGGCAGCCCCAAAGAGAGGGCGCGTGCCCCGCCGGCTGGCGGGACACGCGCCGCTCTTCTGGTGCGGGCAGTGCCCGCAGATGGAGAAGATTACAGATTCTTCTCGTAGGACTCGATCATCTTCTTGACCATCTGGCCGCCCACAGAGCCGGCCTCGCGGCTGGTCAGGTCGCCGTTGTAGCCCTGCTTCAGGTTGACGCCCACCTCGTTGGCAGCCTCCATCTTGAACTTGTCCATGGCGGCACGGGCCTCGGGAATGTTCAGCTTGTTGGTGTTCTTGGTAGACATAGTGTTTGCATCTCCTTACTGTTTGTTGGGTGTGATTTTGTGTGGATTGAGGATCCGAGCATAGTTTCGCCGGGACGGAGATTTCTATGCGGCGGCCAGACTTCCTTATTTCACCTGAATTTCTATTTTTGACAGATGACCGGCGGCGCGGCGGGCGCAGAGCCGACCGATCCGGTGCCTTTGAGGAGAGAATGCCGGGACAAGATTCCGGATCGCTGGAAAATCGTTTGAAAAGGGTGAAAACCGCGGATCGGCGGCCAGCTTTAACAATTTGAAAACAAAACGACAACGGTTTTCCAATGTCCGTGGGATATGGTGCAGAAGGAAAGCGCGGTGGGCAAGGGGGCAAGGGCATGAGGCAGGGGCTGGACAAGATCAAACGGTGGCTGTTTCCCCCGTGGTGGGCGACCCTTCCGCTGGCGGCGGTCAGCGCCGCCGCGCTGTACCTGACCTTCACCCGGGGACTGGAGGAGACTGCGCTGGCTTACGCAGCCTATCTTCTCTCCGCCTATGCGCTGGCGGCTGCGGTGGGGCTGACGGTCCGGGCCTGCCGGCCGCTTTGGCGCCGGGTGCGCGCCATCCCTCTGGTGGTACGCTGGCGGGAGGACGCCTATTTTCGGGTATGGGCGGGTCTGGCGCTTTCCTTTCCGCTCAACCTGTGTTATGCTGGGCTGTGGACAACCTATGCGGCGCTCCGCTCCTCCTTTTGGGACGGCGCGCAGGGCTTTTACTATCTTTTGCTGTGCGCGGTGCGGCTCTATCTGCTCCGCCGGACGCCAAAGGCGCCGGGGGACATGGACCGGCGCCGGGAGCTGAAGGTGTGCCGATGGGCGGGCTGCTATCTGATGACGCTGAACCTGGCGCTGCTGTGGCTGTCGGTGCAGATTGTCCGGGAGGGACAGAGCTATGATTACCCCGGCACCCTGATCTACGCGGCGGCAGGCTATTCCTTTTACTGCCTGACCATCGCCGTGGTCAACCTGGTGAAGTACCGGCGCTTTCACAGTCCGGTGCTCTCCGCATCCAGGGCGGTGAGCCTGACCTGCGCCGCGGTGTCTATTTTTTCCCTGGAGACCGCCATGCTGACCCGGTTCGGAGGGGACGCGCAGTTCCGGGCTGTCATGACCTCGTCCACCGCCGCGGCGGTGTGCGCGCTGGTGCTGGGCATCGCGGCATTTCTGATAATCTCTTCCAGCCGGAAGCTGAAACATTGCGAATAGGGAGGAATCTGACATGGTCCACATTCTTGTCCTGGAGGACGACGCCAAGCTCAATCAGCTGGTGTGCACCTACCTCAACGACAGCGGCTTTGCGGCCAAGGGCTGCCGGAATGCCAACGACGCATATGACGAACTGTACAACAGCCTGTATGATCTGATCATCTCCGATATCATGATGCCGGAGGTGGACGGCTTTGAATTTGCCCGCACGGTGCGGCAGGTGAACAAGCACATCCCCATCCTCTTCATGTCCGCCCGGGATGATCTGCCCGCCAAGCAGAAGGGCTTCCAGCTGGGCATCGACGACTATATGGTCAAACCCATCGAGCTGGACGAGCTGCTGCTGCGGGTGCGGGCCCTGCTGCGCCGGGCCAACATCGAGATGGAGCGGAAGATCACCGCAGGCAATCTGGTGCTGGACGCCGACGGACTGACGGCGGAGGTGGACGGGGAGGAGGTGCCTGTCACCACCCGGGAGTTCAACATCCTCTACAAGCTGCTCTCCTACCCCAAGAAGACCTTCACCCGGGCGCAGCTGATGGATGAGTTCTGGGGGGTGGACAGCGAGGCCAGCCTGCGGGCGGTGGATGTGTACATCACCAAGCTGCGGGACAAGTTCTCGGCATGCGACGGCTTTGAGATTAAGACGGTGCGGGGACTGGGCTACAAGGCGGTATTGAAATGAGACGAATGCAGGATACCGTCTACGGACAGGTCCGCGTCAGCCGATTTCCTCTGCCCCTGTTCGGCGTGATTTTCGGCGGACTGATGCTGGCCTCCGGGATCCACCAGGGAGTCATCATTCTGATGCGCTATCTCGCGCTGAACGATATCGTCCTGGTCCATGCCGTCCTCCTTTATTGGGGCATGGTATCACTGGGGATGACCATTTTGATCCGCCACCTGATGAAGACCACCTATGAAAAGCCGGTGCAGGAGCTGGCCTCCGCCACCCGAAAGGTGGCGGAGGGGGACTTCTCCGTCTATGTCCCACCTATCCACACGGCGGATAAGCTGGACTATCTGGATGTGATGATCCTGGATTTCAACAAGATGGTGGCCGAGCTGGGGAGCATCGAGACCCTGAAGACCGACTTTTTCTCCAATGTCTCCCACGAGATCAAAACCCCGCTGGCGGTGATCCAGAACAGCGCCCAGATGCTGAAGGAGGGCGGGCTGACGCCGGAGCAGCAGGCGGACTATGTGGATACCATCGACCGGTATTCCCGCCGCCTGTCCGACCTGATTGCCAACATCCTGAAGCTGAACAAGCTGGAAAAGCAGAATATCCAGCCCAAGCCGGAACCCTATGACCTGTGCGCCCAGCTGGCGGAGTGCGCCCTGCTGTTTGAGGACCGGTGGGAGCGGAAAGGCATCGAGTTTGAGGCGGACCTGGAGGACCAGGCGGTCATCCAGGCGGACGAGAGCCTGATGGAGCTGGTGTGGAACAACCTGCTGTCCAATGCGGTGAAATTCACCCCGCCCGGCGGACGGGTCGCCCTGCGGCAGACCTCCACGGCGGAGAGCGTGGAGGTGTCCGTGTCTGACACCGGCTGCGGCATGGACGAGGAGACCTTGCAGCATATCTTCGATAAATTCTATCAGGGGGACACCTCCCACTCCGCAGAGGGGAATGGCCTGGGCCTGGCCCTGGTGCGCCGCATCCTGCGAATGACGGGAGGCTCCATCTCAGTCACCAGCGCGCCGGGGGAGGGCAGCACCTTCACCGTACGGCTGCCGGTCCGGCCGAGGGAGCATGCGCCCCGCAAAGGAGAGGACCAGACATGAGCGCGATCAGAGAGGACGGGGCGCCCTTCGTGGGCTATGACTACAAGGAGATCCCCGTGGATGGGGAGAGCGCGGCGTTCCGGCTGGACTGCTACCAGAATTTCGGGTGGGAGGTTGACGACCGCGTTTCAGAGTCCGCCCGCCGCAAAAAGGGGAAACTGGTGCTCCGGCGGGACCGGAAGATCGTCAACAAGATGGAGCTGACCCGGCTTCAGCGCCATTTCGAGGCGTGCATCCACGAGCTGGAGGAGCTGGAGCACTCCAGAACCTCGGGCGCGACCATCTGTGCCATCCTGGTGGGGCTGGTGGGAACCGGCTTTTTGGCGGGAGCCACCTTTGCCGCGACCCACCAGCCGCCGATGATCGTCTTGACCATCCTGCTGGCCATTCCAGGCTTTTTGGGCTGGATTCTCCCCTATTTTCTCTATCGCGCCATGGTGCGCCGCCGGGCGAGGGTGGTGGACGAGCTGATGGAGAAAAAATATGATGAGATCTGTGAGATCTGCGAGAAGGGACATCAGCTGCTCCTTTGAAGGAGCGGCCAACACAGGCAACGGGCGGCGCGCCGGTAGAAAACCGGCGCGCCGCCCGTTGTCTGGTGTCTGTGCTTATGCTCCGCTTTGTGCCTTGTAGGCCTCGCCCCAGTTCCACATGGCATCCAGAATGGGCTTCAGGCTTCGGCCCAGCTCCGTCAGGGTGTATTCCACCCGGGGCGGCACCTCAGGATAGACGGTGCGGGTGAGCAGCCCGCTCTCCTCCATCTGGCGAAGCTGGGCGGTGAGCACCTTCTGGCTTACATTCCCGATGGACTTTTTCAGTTCTCCGAACCGCTTTGTCCCCGGCATCAGATCCCGGAGGATGAGCACTTTCCATTTGTCGCTGATGAGGGTCAGGGTGGTCTCCACCGGACAGGCGGGGAGCTCTTTTGACGCGGTTGCCATATCAGTTTCCCTCCGATCTTTGGTTTCTGTTTCGGATGTATATCCCAATTTTACCGTAGCACGCAGCACGGTGTCAACCGCCGCGAAAAAAATCAAAAATTTTTTCAGGCAGGGAGGCGTCCGCAAAGGCCTGGGATATCGCAAAGGTATCCTCCAGGTAACCGGACAAATGTTACCGAAAAGTGCCTATACCACGAAAAAGTGCGTACTTTTCAAGAGACTTTGCGGGGAGTATGATGCAGGCACAGAGACGGGGAAACCCCGTCGGCAAAACCCAAAAAGGAGAGGTACATAATGAAGTACGCAAAGAAGATCGGAGCGCTGTCCCTGGCGGCGGCCCTGTCGATGTCCCTGGCGGTCCCCGCTGCGGCCGCCGACTACACGGTACAGAAGGGGGACTCCCTTTGGAAGATCGCCAAGGATCAGCTGGGCAGCGGCGCCCGGTGGAACGAGATCTATGAGGCCAACCGGGATGTTGTCCGCGATCCCAACCTGATCTATGTGGGGCAGACCCTGAGCATCCCCACAGAGCAGGAGAACACCGGAGCTCAGGAGACCACCGAGGAGGAGACCACCATGACCAACACCGAAAAAGCCCTTTCCCTCATCCAGACCTTCGCCACCGGCGACACGGACACCGCCGCCGGGCTGGACGGGCTGAACGCCGCCCTGGCCGCCTATGCCGAGCAGGGGATCGACATGGTCTATACGGAGATGCACCTTCTGCTGGGGGAGGGCAATTTTGTCCTGGCCGCCAGCGAGGGCACCCTGGGCGGCGTCCCCGTGACCTACTACGACCTGTTCCGGGTGGAGGACGGCAAGATCGCCGAGCACTGGGATGTGATCGAGAATCTGGCCGACGCGTCCACCTGGCAGAACGACAACGGAAAGTTCTGACGCGGCCCATCGTTACCAAACGGTAACTATGCCACAATATTGTGCGTACTTTTCAAGAACTGCCTGAGGCGTTACAATCAGAGCATCAAGAAGAAAGTCACACAGACAAAACATCATTTCGGAGGTAAAAAGCCATGAACGAAGTCGTGAAATTCCTGAACGAGAACCCCGTGCAGTATCTGGCCACCGTGGGCCGGGACGGGAAGGCCAAGTGCCGCCCCTTCATGTTCGCCGGCGAGCGGGACGGGAAGCTGTGGTTCTGCACCAACAACACCAAGGAGGTCTACAAGGATATGCAGGCCAACCCCAACATCGAGGTCTCCGTGTCCAGCCCCACCTACGCCTGGATTCGCCTCCATGGCAAGGCGGTGTTTGAGAACAACATGGCGGTGAAGGAGATGTGCATCCAGAACCCCATCGTGAAGAGCCAGTACCAGACCGCCGACAACCCCATCTTCGAGGTGTTCTA
>CALWZP010000008.1 GCA_944386055.1 uncultured Oscillospiraceae bacterium
CCACGGGGTGAAGATCACCGACGGGGCCATCATCGCCGCCGCCACCCTCTCCAACCGGTATATCACCGACCGCTTCCTCCCCGACAAGGCCATCGACCTCATCGACGAGGCCTGCGCCATGATCCGCACCGAGATGGACTCCATGCCCACCGAGCTGGACATGATCCGGCGGAAGATCATCCAGCACGAGATCGAGGAGGCCGCCCTGAAGAAGGAGACCGACAAGCTCTCCCAGGAGCATCTCTCGGAGATCCAGAAGGAACTGGCCGAGATGCGGGACGAGTTCAACGCCAAGAAGGCCCAGTGGGAGAACGAGAAGAACGCCATCGGCAAGGTCCAGAAGCTCCGGGAGGACCTGGAGGAGGCCAACGCCCAGCTGGAGAAGGCTCAGCGGGAGTACGATCTGAACCGGGCCGCCGAGCTGCAGTACGGCAGGATCCCCGAGCTGAAGAAGCAGCTGGAGGCCGAGGAGCAGATCGCTCAGGAGGGCAAGGAGCGCTCCCTGCTCCGGGACAAGGTCACCGAGGAGGAGATCGCCCGCATCATCGAGCGGTGGACCGGCATCCCCGTGGCCCGTCTGATGGAGGGGGAGCGGGAGAAGCTGCTCCACCTGGAGGACATCCTACACCAGCGGGTGGTGGGCCAGGACGAGGCGGTGCGCCTGGTGTCCGAGGCCATTTTGAGAAGCCGCGCCGGCATCGCCGACCCCACCAAGCCCATCGGCTCCTTCCTGTTCCTGGGCCCCACCGGCGTGGGCAAGACCGAGCTGGCCAAGACCCTGGCCGAGGCCCTGTTCGACTCGGAGAAGAACCTGGTGCGCATCGACATGAGCGAGTACATGGAGAAGTTCTCCGTCTCACGGCTCATCGGCGCCCCTCCGGGATATGTGGGCTATGAGGAGGGCGGCCAGCTCACCGAGGCGGTGCGGCGCAAGCCCTATTCCGTCATCCTCTTTGACGAGGTGGAGAAGGCCCATCCCGATGTGTTCAATGTCCTGCTCCAGGTGCTGGACGACGGCCGCATCACCGACAGCCAGGGCCGCACGGTGGACTTCAAGAACACCATCATCATCCTCACCTCCAACCTGGGCAGCCAGTTCCTGCTGGACGGCATTGACGAGCACGGCGAGATCAGCCAGCAGGCCCGGGACCAGGTCAACGAGCTGCTCAAGCGGTCCTTCCGGCCCGAGTTCCTGAACCGGCTGGACGAGATCGTGTTCTACAAGCCGCTCACCCGGGAGAACATCACCCATATCATCGACCTGATGGCGGACGACCTGAACCGCCGCCTGGCGGACAAGCAGCTCTCGGTAGTCCTCACCCCCGCGGCCAAGGACTTCATCATCGACAGCGCCTACGACCCCGTGTACGGGGCGCGGCCCCTGCGCCGCTTCCTGCAGCACACGGTGGAGACCCTCATCAGCCGCAGGATCATCGCCGGCGAGGTGCTCCCCGGCTCCACCCTCACGGTGGACCTGGAGAGCGGCCAGCTGACGGTGCGCTGAGCGTACGGTCACAGAGCAGAGATAAAAAGATACGGCCGGGTGCGCCAGCTGGCGCGCCCGGCCGTATTCCTTTGAGTCAGACCCTCCGGTGGATGAGAAGGGCGGCGGGGAGGAGGAGCGCCCCGTGGAGTACCGCCAGCAAAAGAAAGTCCAGCAGCAGGAGGGGGAACACCCGCCCGCCCGTGAGGAGAGACAGCGCCCCCAAAAACAGAAAGGAGGCGAGCAGAGACCACAGGGGGACAAACAGCAGAAACTCCCTCCGCGCGGGGGGCTCCTCTCCATGCGCCTCCTCCGGCGGAACGGCAAGGGTACGCCGCAGCCCTGCGGCCAGGGCGGCGGGGAGCGCATAAAACACGGCGGACAGCACCGCAGGCAGCCAGAAGGAAGCGGAGCCGCCGGATCGGATCGCTCCCCAGACCAGAAACAGCAGGACAGAGAGGAGCAGTCCTCCCTCCAAGAACAGAAGCTGCCGCCGCAGGACGGTATATGCCTCCATGACCGGTTCCCTCCTCCAATGTTTCTGTTTTCATCCTATCACATTCCTCCCGACCAGGCAAGAGACGAAGACAGGGCCCGGCGCCATGCGCCGGGCCCTGTCTGTCAGCGGGATAAAGAAGCTCAGTCGTCCCAATCGGACTCATAGGAGAGCACCGCGCCGCTGGAGGCGTCGATGCGGTATTCATACTCCATGCCGCCCGACTTGAACTGCACCTCATAGTGGGGGGTGCGGCTGTCCAGCTCCTGCTCCACCTCGATGTCATAGGCGTTGGACTGGGAGACGCCGGCGTGGTTCAGGGCCGCGGTGAGAGCGGCGTCCCGGCCGACGGCCTGATCGGGGGAGATGGCGTTGGGGTGGTCCTCCCGCTGCTGGGCCAGGATGGAGCCGGTGGCGCCGTCCACGGTGATGTCCCACTCGGTGGTGCCCACCCAGAACTCCACCTCGTACTCCAGACGGCCGTCGTCGTACTCCCGCTGCACCCGCAGGCCGGTGGCCTGGGACTGGGAGGCCCCGGCGGCGGACAGCGCGGCGGCCTGGGCGGCGTCGCTGCCGATGTCGGTATTGGCGGCGGTTTGATGGGTCTCGCGGTCGTAGGCGATCACCTCGCCGGTGTAGCCGTTGATGGTGTAGTCGTATTCGGTGGTGCCGTTCCAGAACTCCACCTCATACTCCAGGCGGCCGTCATCATAGTCCCGCTCCACCCGCACGGAGGCGGCGTCTCCCGCGGCGACCCCAGCGGCGGCGAAGGCGGCGGACTTGGCCGCCTCGGTACCGATGTCGGTGCTGGTACTGCTGCTGCCCGTGCTGGCGGCGCCGGAGCTGCCGGTGTTGCCGGCGGTGGAGGAGCCATGGCGCTCAATGTCGCTGGAGATCACCGCGCCGGTGGCGCCGTCGATGTCGTAGTTATATTCGGTGGTGCCGTTCCAGAAATCCACCTCATAGACGAGGCGGCCGTCGTCATAATCCCGCTCGGTGCGCAGGCCGGTGGCCTGATCCTCGGTGATCCCCGCGGCGGCCAGGGCGGCAGCTTTGGCCTCGGCGGCGCCGATGTCGGTGCCAGAGCCGGTCCCAGAGCCAGTGCCGGTCCCGGCGCTGCTGCCGCCGGAGACGGTGTGGGTTTTGACCTGATAGGAGATCACATTGCCGGTGTAGCCGTCGATCTCATAGTCGTACTCGGTGGCACCAACCCAGAACTCCACCTCGTAGACGAACAGACCGTCGTCATAATCCCCCACGGCGCGCAGGCCGGTGGTCTGGGCGGAGGTGATGCCGGCGTGGGTCAGGGCCGCGCTCTGGGCGGCGGCGGAACCGATGTCGGTGCCGGAAGAGGACTGGGTGGCCTGTACCTTGTGCTGATAGGAGACCACATCGCCGGTGGCGGCGTCGATGTCGTAGTCATAGCGGGTCTGCCCGGCGCGGAACTCCACCTCGTACACCATCCGCCCGTCCTCGTAATCAAAGGTGGTGCGCAGCAGGGAGGCGTCGGAGGCGGACACGCCGGCGTGCTGCAGGGCGGCGGCCTGTGCGGCATCGCTGCCGATGTAGGCACTCTGGCTGGCGGTTCCGGTGGAGGTGAGGGTGGTGGCGGTGTCCGTACCGGATTGGGTTGCGCCGGAGGAGAGGAGATTCAATTCGTTGATGCTCAGCCCCACCAGCCCCTCAAAGGTCTGGGTTCCGCCGCTGGCGTCCACGATGGTCTGGATCAGGGCCGCCTTGCCGGCCGAGATGCCGTAGGTGTCCGCCTGGGTCTTCAGCTGGTCGGAGTTCTCCAGCACCTGGGTGAGGATGGCGCCGTTGACCTGGGCATTGGCCAGGATGGCCTCCGCCTCCTGGTTCAGCTTCTGCTGCAGGGCGGCGGCCCGGGCGGCGTCGCTGTCCTCCACGGTGATGAGGATGGAGTTGGCCAGCTCGTCCACATAGCCGTTCATCAGCAGAGAGCCGATGATGGCGTTCATGGCCTTGTTCAGGCCGTCTCCCACCAGGTCCATCCCGTCCAGGATGGCCACCGCGTCGTCGTTCAGCGGAGTGGCGGAGAGGACGCGCTCGCGGCTGTTCAGGGTTAGTTCGATGCTTGGATTGACATCCAGAGACACAATGGAAGCCACGGTATGGGACTGCTGATAGCTGCTGACGCCGAAGGCGCCGCCCGCGATCACCACCACCAGACACGCGGCGGTGAGCAGGGGGAGAAATCTCCGTCGGGAGGTCTTGCTGTTCTGTTTTGTCATGGGGATCACGGTTCCTTTCTGATCTCCACAGCGGGAAAGGAGCCCCTCCAGGTCGTCCGGGGCCGCATGGTCCAGGGCGTCGCGCAGCCTGCGCTCCAGTTCACGGTCGGTCATGGGGTCTCATCTCCTTTCAGCTGCTCTCTTAATTTTTTCAGGGCACGATGATACTTGGACAGGACGGTGGACAGGGGCAGTTCCAGCAGCGCGGCGATCTCCCGGTGCTTCAGCCCGGTCACCGCGTGGAGCAGGACGATCTGCCGCTCCTGGTCCCCCAGGGCGGACAACACCACGGCGAGGATATGACGGTCCTCTGGGGCGAGGGACGGTTTCTCGGGCAGCGCATCCCAGTCCTCGGGGGGCAGGTCCTCCTCCCGGCGCTGGCGCAGCGCCATGAGGGAGAGGTTGCGGGTGATGGCCAGGATCCAGGATATGGCCTTTCCCGTGGAGCGGAACTGATCTGCGTGTTCCCAGATCCGAAGGAAGGTGTTCTGCGTGACATCCTCGGCGTCTGCGTGCTGCTTGAGATAGGACAGCGCCAGGCTGTACACCGCCGTCCGGGTACGGCGATAAAGGGCGGCCAGGGCATCCCGGTCCCCGGCGGCCACTTTGATGAGAAACTCCTCCAATTCTCCGTTGGGATGGACAGTTGGCTCCGTCTGGAGCGCGGCGAGAAACAACATGGTGATTACTCCTGTCACTTACATGATGCGCGGCGGGCGTATTTTATCGCAGCCCCCGCGAAAAAAGTTGAAAATATTTTTCAGGCGTCCCCTGCAGGGACATCCAGAAGCTCCAGCAGCCGGTCCCGGCGGTTGTCCTCCGGGAAGTCCAGCACATGCCTCAGCAGCCGGTGCTGGGCCGCGCCGATCGCCCGGCCCCGCAGGCCCAGGGCGGCCAGATCGCCCCCCGACAGGGCCAGCTGCCCCACCGTGACGCAGGGGTCCAGCTCCAGCAGCCGCTCCAGCTGACCCAGGGCGGCGGCCCCTTCCATGGCGGCTCCGGCGCGGCAGCCGTCCCGGCCCAGACGGGCCAGGGCCCGGCGCCAGCCCGCCCCGTCCCGGGGCAGGCCCTCCTGACGGAGCTGCGCCCCGGCTGTGCAGGCCCGGAGGAGGCGCCGGTCCAGACGCAGGGAGAACAGAAAGCGCTCCGCGCCGGCGGGGGCGCAGGCGTCCGGCAGCGCCCCGCACAGCCCCGCCCAGCGCTCCAGCCGCCCGGGGGGCAGCTGTGCCAGCTGCTCCGGATGCATGGGAACGCCCCCGGTCCACCGGGCCATAAGTCCCAGGTCAAACAGCCGGCCGGCCAGGGCTGGACGATGGGAGAGAAGGATACGCTCCAGCTCTCCCTGTACCCGCTCCGCCGACAGGGCGGCAGCCCGGGCGGCGTTTCGCCGGATGGCGTCAGACAGGCCGGGGGCCGGCGTGAAATCCAGCTGGGCGCAGAAGCGCACCGCCCGGAACATACGCAGGGCGTCCTCTCCAAAGCGGCGGTCGGGATCCCCCACACACCGCAGAAGGCCCCGGGCCAGGTCGGCCTGACCGCCGAAAAGGTCGATGACCGTCCCGTCCCGGTCCAGAGCCATGGCGTTGACGGTGAAGTCCCGCCGGGCCAGATCCTCCCTCAGGGTGGCGCGGAAGGAGACGGCGTCGGGGTGGCGCCCGTCGGAGTACCCGCCCTCGGTGCGGAAGGTGGTCACCTCCACCGCGCCCCCGGGGAGGAGGACGGTGACGGTGCCGTGGCGCACCCCGGTGGGCACACAGCGGGGGAAGAGAGCCATGACCTGCTCCGGAAGAGCGGAGGCGGCCACATCCCAGTCCAGGGGGAGACGGCCCAGCAGAAGGTTGCGGACGCAGCCCCCCACGGGGTACGCCTGAAAGCCCGCATCCCACAGACGGCGGCAGCACTGCGCCGCATGGGAAGGTACGCCGCGGCCCTCCATACTCCTCTTCTCCTCCCTTTCCGCCGCCCCGCCGGGGAAATTTTCAGGAACAGGGGAAATTTGGACTCTCCCTTGTCATACCGGGGCAAAATAGCTATAATAATAAATAGTTTCTGTACCGCCCATTATAATCTCTGAAAAAGGGTGTGTAAACCCATGAATGAAAACAAGATTGACCAATTTCTCCGCGCCGGCTGCCGGACCCACCTGGTGGGCATCGGCGGCGTGTCCATGGCGCCGCTGGCGGAGGTGCTCCGGGGCCTGGGGGTACATGTCACCGGCTCCGATATGCGGGAGGGTGCTGCCGTGGCGCACCTGCGTACCCTGGGTATCCCGGTGACCATCGGCCATTTGGCCGGGAGCGTGAAGGGGGCGGACTGCGTCATCCGCACCGCTGCAGTCCACGACGACAACCCGGAGATCACCGCCGCCCGCTCCGCGGGCATCCCGGTGTTCGAGCGGGCCCAGGCCTGGGGGGCGCTGATGCGCCGCTACCGCAACGCCCTGTGCGTGGCGGGCACCCACGGAAAGACCACCACCACCTCCATGTGTACCCACATCATCATGGCGGCGGGGATGGATCCCACGGTGATGATCGGCGGCACCCTTCCCCTGCTGGGTGCCGGCCACCGGGTGGGACAGGGGGATACCATCATCGCCGAGTCCTGCGAGTACTGCAACTCCTTCCTGTCCTTCTGTCCCACCGTGGCGGTGATCCTCAACATCGAGGAGGACCACCTGGACTTTTTCAAGGACCTGGCGGATATCCAGCGCTCCTTCCGCGCCTTTGCGGAGCTGGTGCCGGCGCAGGGCGGCACGGTGATCGCCAACGGGGACGACGCCAACACCATGGAGGCGCTGGCGGATCTGGACCGGGATCTGGTCACCTTCGGCCTGAAGGGCGGGGATGTGTCCGCCGCCAACCTGTCCTGGGAGAGGGGGCTGCCCTCCTTCGATGTGATGCGGGATGGGGTGCGCTTCGCCCATGTGAAGCTGAATGTGCCCGGCATCCACAATGTGAAAAATGCCCTGGCCGCGGCCGCGGCGGCCATCACCCTGGGGGTGCCCGCCGCGGCGGTGGAGGAGGGGCTCTCCTCCTTCCGGGGGACGGGGCGGCGCTTTGAGTACAAGGGCCGCTTCCATGGCGCGGATGTGTATGACGATTACGCCCACCACCCCAGCGAGGTGGCGGCGCTGCTCTCCGCTGCGGAGAGCCTGGGCTATCAGCGTATTCTGTGCGCCTTTCAGCCCCACACCTACACCCGGACCAAGGCGCTGTTCGACGATTTCGTCACGGTGCTGCGGCGGCCCGATGTGGTGCTGCTCGCAGAGATCTATGCCGCCCGGGAGAAAAACACCATCGGGATCTCCTCCCAGGATTTGGCGGCCCGGATCCCGGGGAGCATCTATTGTCCAACCCTGGACGAGGTGACCGAGCAGCTGCGCCGGCTGGCCGGGCCGGGGGACCTGATTCTCACCGTGGGCGCGGGGGATATCTACACCGTGGGGGAGAAGCTGCTGGCCGAAGGAGAGTGACCCGCTCCGCCGGGAGTACTCAGGGGAAAGGGGGAAACGCCATGGGGATCTTTCATCCGGATAATCTGTTTTTCCGTGCTCTGGCCAGGCTGGTGGATCTGGTGGGGCTTTCCCTGCTGTGGTCGGTGTGCTGTATCCCGCTGGTGACAATCATACCGGCTACGGCGGCGCTGTACCATGCCCTGTACCGGGTGTTCCGAAAGAAGGATGAGGAGCGGGCCTTCCTGCTGTTCTTCCGCTCTCTGCGGCAGAATCTGCGCCAGGGGATCCCCTCCAGCCTGATCTGCCTGGCGGTGGGGTGGGCGCTGTATATCGTGTATCAGTGGCTGTACTATTTTGCGCTGCTGGACAGTGACGGGGTGGTGCTGTTCGTGTGCTTTTCCGTGCTGCTGGTGGTGCCGGGGGGGATGGCCTGCTGGCTGGGACCGCTGCTGGGGCGGTTTCACTTTACCGTGGGGGCGCTGTTTTCCACCGCGGCGAAGCTGGTGTTCCGCCATCTGCCCAGTTCGGTGGTGATGACGCTGCTTACGCTGGAACTGGCCCGGCTGGTGCCGGAGCTTTTATGGGTCCCCCTGCTCATCGTCCCCTCCCTGTGGGCGCTGCTTACCTCTCTGTTCACCGAGCGGGTCTTTGAAAAGTATCTGCCCAAAGAGGACGAGCTGTCCCTCTCCGGCGGAGAGGAGTGACCTCCCACCCCCACTTTTTGGGGATGGGAGGGCGTCGTTGCGGGTCGAAATGAAAAAAATTTTCGAGAAAGAGGGGAATGTGGAAAAATTTTGCGCTTTTTTCTTGACAATGGCGGAAGGGTCTTGTACAATTTCAACATAGATACCAGAAGACTGGGTGGTATTTATCGTCGAAAATTGAAATAATGAGGAGGACGAAACAGATGAAACTGAAAAAAGCTCTTGCGATTCTCCTGGCACTGGCCATGGCGGCGGCACTGGCCGCCTGCTCCGTGGAACAGTCCCCCAACAACAGCCAGACCGGCGGCGACCCCGCCGGGGAGAGCGGCTCCGGCACCCAGCAGGTGAGCATCGAGTGGTGGGCCTTCCCCACCTTCGGGAACGCCACCGGCTATGAAGAGGAGATCATCGCCGCGTTCAACGAGGTCCATCCTGAGATCGAGGTCAACCTGACCACCATCGACTTCACCTCCGGGCCCCAGACCCTGACCGCCGCCATCGAGGCGGACACCGCCCCCGATGTGCTGTTTGACGCCCCGGGCCGCATCATCGAGTACGGCAAGGCGGGCGAGCTGGCCAGCCTCAACGACATGTTCGAGACGGCCTCCGCCGACATGAGCGAGGCGGTGCTGTCCGCCTGCTCCGACGGGACCGACTACTGGATGTATCCCCTGTCCTCCGCCCCCTTCTATATGGGCATCAACCTGGAGATGTTCCAGGCGGCGGGCGCGGACCAGTACCTGAACCTGGAGGGAGACCGTATCTGGACCACTGAGGACTTCCGCAACGCCTGCCAGGCTTTGGCGGAGGCCGGCTATGTCCCCGGCATCGTCTACTGCGGCGGTCAGGGCGGCGACCAGGGCACCCGCGCCCTTGTCTCCAACCTCTACGGCGCCCAGATCGCCAACGAGGACATGACCGCCTACACCATGAACAGCCCCGAGGGCATCCAGGCCATGACTCTGCTGCAGGAGATGGTGAATGCCGGCTATCTGGATGTGGCCACTGATATGCAGGCCGCTCAGGAGCTGGAGATGTTCCAGACCGAGAACTGCGCCATGACCTTCTGCTGGGGCACCTCCAACGCCATCAGCTATCACTCCGACGACTTCACCCAGGTCTCCGTTCCCTTCCCCTCCGACGACGGTGTGCCCGAGCTGGAGACCCTGTACAACGGCTTCTGCGTGTTCGACAACGGCGATCAGGCCAAGATCGACGCGGCCAAGACCTTCATCGAGTTCATCTGCACCGACGACGAGTGGGGCCCCAAGAGCGTGCTGCAGTCCGGCGCCCTGCCGGTCACCGGCACCTTCGAGGCGCTGGACCTGTACGCGGGGAATGAGGAGATGGAACTGCTCAGCTCCTGGACTCAGTACTACGCCCCCTACTATAACACCATGGACGGCTTCACCACCATGCGCACCGAGTGGTGGAACATGCTGCAGCGTGTGCTGGCCAACGGCAGCGACCCCCAGACCGAGCTGGACACCTATGTGAACAACTCCAACGCGGCCATTACCGGCTGACGGGGCGCGATATTCTGCGGAAACGCACAAGACGGTATCCCCCCTCCCTGATGAGAAGGGGAGGGGGGATACCTTCCAACATTGAGGGAGTGAGACTTCCATGAGCAAGACATCCATGTCTCAAAGTCCGGTGCTGCGCCGGCGTGAGACCGTCGTATCTTACCTGTTTTTGCTGCCCGCCCTGTTTTTCTTCGTGTGTTTCGTGGTGACCCCCATGGCCATGGGGGTGGTGACCAGCCTCACCGACTCCCACATGGGGGGCAGCAGCTTCGTGGGCCTGCGCAACTATGTGGAGCTGTTCCAGGACCCGGTATTTCAGAAGTCCATGCTGAACACGGTGATCATCGTGGTGGTCTCGGTGCCCACGGTGACCGTGTTCTCCCTGTGGGTGGGCTCCGCCATCTATGAGATGCGAGCCGCCGCCCGGTCCTTCTTCCGGTGTGTGTTTTATCTGCCGGTGGTCACCGGCTCGGTGGCCGTGGTGGTGGTGTGGAGATGGATGTTCCACACCTACAACGGCCTGTTCAACCACCTGCTCACCGGGGCGGGGATTCTGGACCGGGGCTTCAGCTTTCTGGGCGACCCCCGCACCGCCCTGGCCTGCGTGATCCTGATCCTGTTCACCACCTCCATCGGACAGCCCATCGTGCTGTATGTGGCCGCCCTGGGGAATGTGGACAGCTCCATGGTGGAGGCGGCCTCGGTGGACGGGGCCAGCCGGATGCAGATTTTCTGGAGGATCAAATGGCCGGCCATCATGCCCACCACCCTGTATGTGGTGGTCATCACCACCATCAACAGCTTCCAGTGCTTCGCTCTGATCCAGCTGCTCACCTCCGGCGGACCCGATTACGCCACCAGCACGGTGATGTATTATCTGTACGAGACCGCCTTCCAGCAGTATCAGTACGGCTATGCCGACGCCATGGGCGTGGTGCTGGCCATCGTGATCGCCCTGTTCTCCGCCTTGCAGTTCAAGGTGATGAACGGCGGCACCACAGAGTAAGGGGGCGGGCGCAGTGAGAAGCGGAAGAAAAAAATCCTATGTGGTGTTCAGCGTGGTGCTGCTCATCGTGCTGGCCATCCTGTTCCTGTTCCCCCTGTACTGGATTGTCACCGGCTCCATCAAGGACAAGGCGGACATCCTCATCAAGGCGGGGGAGTCGGTGCGCTGGATTCCCTTTACCGATGTCAGTCCCACCCTGGACAACTATGAGAAATTGTTTGCCAGCACCACAAACCTGTTCCGGTTCGAGGCGTTCGGCTATGTGATCACAGGGCCGGAGATCCCCCTGGCCCTGCGGTGGCTGTACAACTCGGTGTTCATCTCGGTGATGGCCATGCTGCTCTCCTGCATCACCGCGTCGCTGGCGGGCTATGTGCTGGCCAAAAAGCGGTTTTACGGCCGTGCGGCGCTGTTCACCCTGTTCGTGTGCGCCATGGCCCTGCCCAAGCAGGTCATCCTCATCCCCCTGCTGTCCCTGGCCACAACCTTGGGCATCGCCAACACCGCCTGGGCGGTGATCTGTCCGGTGGTAGGCTGGCCCTTTGGCGTATTCCTGATGAAGCAGTTCTCCGAGACCATTCCCACCGAGATGCTGGAGGCCGCCCGTATCGACGGCGCGGGGGAGGTGCGCACCTTCTGGAGCGTGGTGATGCCGCTGATCAAGCCGGGCTTCGGCGCCCTGGCGATCTTCACCTTCATCAACGCGTGGAACGAGTACCCCCTCCAGCTGGTCATGCTCACCGATAACGTGGAGAAGACCATCGCCCTGGGAATCGCCGGACTGCAGTCCGCTGATTCCACCGATTACGGCCTGATCATGGCGGGAGCCGCGCTGGCCTCTGTTCCCATTATCATCATTTTCCTCATCTTCCAGAAGTACTTCACCCAGGGCATCACCATGGGCGCGGTAAAGGGGTGAGGGGGAGATGATCCTTGCAAAGCTGGCCGACGCCGGGGACTATCGGGGATTGTGCCCCGCCCTGGACCTGGCCCTGGAGCACCTGACGCCGGAATTTCTGGCCGGCCTGGGGGAGGAGACCGTCCGTCTGGACGGAGAGCGGGTGTATGCCAACCGTTTCACCTATGACACCATCCCGGAAGAGGAGGGCTTCTTCGAGGCCCACCGCCGCTATCTGGATATCCATGTGATGCTGGAGGGGGAGGAACGGGTGGACATCGCCCACCCTGACGATCTGACCCAGTTCGACCACCGGGATGACTTCTACGCCCTGCGGGGGAACGCAGCCTGCAGTCTGATCCTGCGGCCGGGCTGGTTCCTGGCGGCCTTCCCCGGAGATGCCCACCGCATCAAACTGCGCACCGGCGCGCAGCCCCGCCGGGTGACCAAGGCGGTGTTCAAGGTCCTGTGGAAGGGCTGACCCGCTGCCACAGAGAGACAACGGCCCGCCGGGCCGAAAAGAGCGTATGGAGGATGATTCCATGAGGGAACTGACAAGATACCAGGGCGTGATCCCTGCGTTTTACGCCTGCTATGATGAGACGGGGGCGGTGAGCCCCCGGCGGGTGGAGGAACTGACCCGCTATCTCATCGACAAGGGGGTTACCGGCCTGTATGTGGGCGGCTCCTCCGGAGAGTGCATCTACCAGAGCGTGGAGGAGCGCAAACTGGTGCTGGAGCATGTGGTGGCTGCGGCGGGAGGACATATCACCGTCATCGCCCATGTGGCCTGCAACAACACCCAAGACAGCTGTGCCCTGGCCGCTCACGCGGAGAGCCTGGGGGTGGATGCCATCGCCGCCATTCCCCCCATCTATTTCAAACTGCCGGAGCCTTCCATCGCCGCCTACTGGAACGCCATCTCGGACGCGGCGCCCCACACCGACTTCATCATCTACAACATCCCCCAGCTGGCGGGGGTGGAGCTGACCCTCCCTCTGCTGCGGGAGATGAAGAAGAACCCCAGGGTCATCGGGGTGAAGAATTCCTCTATGCCTGTGTACGATATCACCCGCTTCCGCCGGGAGGGGGCCATCGTCTTCAACGGCCCCGACGAGCAGTTCGTCTCCGGACTTGCCGCCGGAGCGGTGGGGGGGATCGGCGGCACCTACGCCGCCATGCCCGAGCTGTACCTCACCGCCCGCCGCCGGGTGCTCGGCGGCGATGTGGAGGGTGCCTGCGCTATGCAGGATGAGATCTGCCGCATCATCGAGCTGCTGTGCTCCGGAAAGTGCAACATGTACGCCATGATCAAGGAGGTCCTGCGGCAGCAGGGCGGCCCTGACATCGGCGATGTGCGTCCCCCGCTGGCGGGCCTCACCCCGCCGGACCGGGAGACCGCCGCCGCCTGCGTCCAGGCCATTCAGGCGGCCAAAGAGCGCTTTTGCTGAGGAGGAAGAGGAGATGAAGGTCTACCGCGCGGAGGACTATACCTCCATGAGCCGCCGGGCCGCCAATATCCTGTCCGCTCAGGTGATCCTCAAGCCGGACAGCGTTCTTGGCCTGGCCACGGGGTCCACCCCGGTGGGGATGTACCGGCAGCTTATCAACTGGTATGACAAGGGGGACATCGACTTTTCCCAGACCAGGACCGTGAACCTGGACGAGTATCTGGGCCTGGCCCCCGACCACGAGCAGAGCTACCGCCATTTCATGCAGGAGAATCTGTTCGACCACATCAACATCCGGCCTGAGAACACCCATGTCCCCGACGGTCTGGCCCCCGACCCCGAGGAAGAGTGCCGGCGGTATAACCAGATCATCGCCGGCCTGGGCGGCATCGACCTGCAGGTGCTGGGCATGGGACACAACGGCCACATCGGCTTCAACGAGCCGGAGGAGGCTTTCGAGCTGGAGACCCATGTGGTGGATCTCACCCAGGATACCATCCGTGCCAACGCGCGGTTCTTCTCCAGCCCGGACCAGGTGCCCCGCCGGGCCATCACCATGGGCATCAAGTCCATCATGCAGGCCCGCCACATCCTGGTGGTGGTCAGCGGGGCGGACAAGGCGGACATCGTCCGCCGGGCCTTCGCCGGGCCGGTGACCCCGCTGGTCCCCGCTTCCATCCTGCAGATGCATCCGCACCTGTCCCTGGTGGGGGACGAGGCGGCGCTTTCCCAGCTTTGATTCCACCCCCGGGGCGGCTACTCCCTTGGACCGCGGTCCATAGCCGCGCGGGGTGAAAAAAGGAGGAAAATTTCCCGCAGGCCGGCGGTGCGGCAATGTGGAGACTTGCCGTAACATTCCGGGGGTTCCGCTCCCCCGGGGTAAGGACGGGCGCGCGGAGGCGGTCCGCCCACGGCCAGAGGCATGGCGACATTGAGCCTGAGAAATGTGAAGAAGATCTATGACAACAAGGTCACCGCGGTCCACGACTTCAACCTGGAGATCGCGGACAAGGAGTTCATTGTGCTGGTAGGACCCTCCGGCTGCGGCAAGTCCACCACCCTGCGCATGGTGGCGGGGCTGGAGGAGATCAGCGAGGGGGAGCTCTACATCGGCGACAAGCTGATGAACGATGTGGAGCCCAAGGACCGCGACATCGCCATGGTGTTCCAGAGCTACGCCCTCTACCCCCACATGACGGTGTATGAGAACATGGCCTTCGCCCTGAAGCTGCGCAAGTTCCCCAAGGAGGAGATCGACCGCCGGGTGAAGGAGGCCGCCGCCATCCTGGACATCACCCAGTACCTGGACCGCAAGCCCAAGGCGCTGTCCGGCGGCCAGCGCCAGCGGGTGGCCATCGGCCGCGCCATCGTCCGGGAGCCTCAGGTCTTCCTCATGGACGAGCCGCTGAGCAACCTGGACGCCAAGCTGCGCAACCAGATGCGCGCCGAGATCATCAAGCTCAGACAGCGCATCAACACCACCTTTATCTATGTCACCCACGACCAGACCGAGGCCATGACCCTGGGGGACCGGATCGTCATCATGAAGGACGGCTTCATCCAGCAGGTGGGCACCCCCCAGGAGGTGTTCGAGCACCCGGTGAATGTGTTCGTGGCCGGCTTCATCGGCACCCCCCAGATGAACTTCTTCGGCGCCCAGCTGCTGCGGGAGGGGGAGGAGTATTATGTGACCTGCGCAGGGGCCAAGGTGGCCCTGGCTGAGAGCATCCAGGAGAAGCTCCGCGCCAAGTCCACCCCGGCCCAGGACATTATCCTGGGTATCCGGCCAGAGCACATCAACTTCGTCCGGGACCAGAGCTTTGACACCATGAGCGGCAAGGTGGATGTGTCCGAGATGATGGGCAGCGAGCTGCACCTCCATGTGGCGGTGGGGCAGCCCGTCACCTCCGGAGAAGAGGGAGGCTTGAAGGATGTGGTGATGCGGGTGTCCACCAGCGACCTGCCCGATGCCTATCACGGCGGCATCCCCCATGGGACCCAGCTGCATTTCACCTTCCCCAGTTCCCTGGTGCACCTGTTCAGCAAGGAGACAGAAAAGAACCTGATCTGAATCGGACCCCAGCCCCCGCTTCCAGCAGGGGCTGGGTTTTTTTGGAAAACACTATGCTGCCAGCATATTGAAGTGATGGGCATCCTGTGATAAAATGAAAAATAGTAGCACCAGAGAAGAAAAAATACAAGGAAAGAGGAAAGGACCGTGAAAGCATGAGAAAAAGACAGAAGGGGACCGGGCGGCTGTGGCGCCGCGGCCTGGCCGGCTTGGTGTGCGCCGTGATGCTGGTGACGGGGCTGTTCCCTGTGGCCGCCTCGGCAGATACCGACAATCTGCCCAACGGCTGGTGGCCGTATTGGGAGGACTACGCCAATGCGGTGGAGTCCGGCAACAAGGATCAGATCCTGAAGACCGGCGACGCACTGGTGGACTTCTACTCCGACTATCCCATGTCGGTGGAGATCGCCGACCACCTGTGCAGGGTGTATTTTGAGCGGCTGGAGTCGGAGTACTTTGAGTCGGCGGGGGACTATGACGCCGCCATCGACAATACCCTGAAGCTCCGGGAGGTGTGCCAGTACCTCACCGACAACGGCAGCGACTACCAGGACATCATCATCCGCTGCGACGCCCATCTGGATGTGATGGAGCCCCTGGCAGAGGTGTATGCCGTGTCCTACACCCAGAATGAGACCTACGGCTCCTCTGCTGCCGCATCCTCCGGTACCTATTACGGGAGTATCTTTCAGGGCAACCTGGTCACCTCGGGCAATTACAGTGTGGCCGCGGTGTATGTAGAACTGGAGACCGAGACGGCGGAGGGCTTTGACTATATCATCGAGCCGCTGGACACCGGCGAGGGGATCATCCAGATCAACCTGAACTTCCTCTATCAGGGCGACACCGCCCGGAAGGTGCCCACCGGCACCTATGACGGGAGCCTGCGCACCACCCTGAACTATCTCAGCGGCCTGCGTACCCCCGTCATCATGCGGGTGGGCGCCGAGATGGACATCTGGGAGACCTGGACCGTCACCCCGGAGGAGTATATCGCCGCCTACCGCTACATCGCCAACATGACCCGGCAGCTGGCCCCCAATGTGGAGCTGGTGTGGTCCCCCAACTACACCTGCCGCTGGAACGAGACCATCGACATGTATTACCCCGGCGACGAGTATGTGGACTGGGTGGGTATGTCCCTGTACTTCAACTATGACAGCACCACCTCCACCGCCTGGGACTGGCTGGAGTACTCCCACCTGGAGCGCTTTGCCGACCCTGTGGAGAACGCCCGCCGGCTGGTGGAATTCGCCCGGGAGCACGGAAAGCCCGTGGCGGTCACCGAGGGCGGCGCCATCAAGAACGGGACCCAGGGGGAGAGCTACGCCGTGCGTCAGGCATCCAAGCTGTACTCCACCCTCACCATGGTGTTCCCCGAGGTGAAGTCCATCGTCTATTTTGACCGCCTCCAGGACAGCAATGACTACCGCATGACCGGCTCCATCCTCAGCGGCGTGGAGTCCGCCGTGGCCAACAACCCCTCCCTCATCAAGCCGGGGCAGGACACCGCCGGCACCTACATCCCCCTGAGTCAGTTCAATGAAAAGGTGGACGGGGACCTGGTGCTGGGGGCCTACGCCCGCACCTATTACAACTTCAATGTCAACGCCTCCTACTATCTGGACGGGGTGAATGTGGCCAATCCCACTTCCGCGCCCAACCAGTATGTGCTGGACACCGACAGCCTGTCTGTGGGCAGCCACACCCTGCGGGTGGACTTCAACGACGGACACGGCTATACCATCTCCAAGGAGTACCGGCTGGTGAAGGGCGCCGACGGCGTCATCACCGTGCGGGAGGGCGCCCAGGCCTTCAGCGACATCGTCAGCCACTGGGGCCGCACCTTCATCACCACCGCCTCCGACGCCGGCCTGATGGCGGGCGTGGGGGACGGCCGGTTCGACCCCGACGGTGAGCTGGCCCTGTCCCAGGTGCTGGTGCTGGCGGCCAATGCCCACGCCCAGGCGGCGGGCACCACCGTCCCCGGGAGCAGCGGCGGATACTGGTATCAGGGGTTCTATGATTACTGTGTGAACAACGGCATCATCGACGCCGGCCAGCTGCCCGCCGCCCAGTGCGAGCGCCCCGCCACCCGTCTGGAGATGATCTCCATTCTGGACCGCGCTCTGCCTGCCGACCAGCTGGCCCCCACGGTGGATATCCCCGAGGGATACATCCCCGATGTCCCCGCCGACGATCCAAATCACGATCTGGTGTACCGGTGGTACCAGGCCGGGATCATCGCCGGTGACAGCAGCCACAGCTTCAACGGCGATACCGGCATCACCCGGGCCGAGGTGGCGGTGATCCTCTGCCAGATCAACGGACTGGCGTGAAATCCCGTCTGTCCGGCATGTATGTCCAAACGCGCCTCCGTCCCGAGCGGGACGGAGGCGCGTTTTGCACCGCAGAAAAAGCCCTGCTCTTTTGTAAAAAATGGCTTGTGCGATCTCCCGACGGATGGTAGACTGAAGAGAGAAAACGAGAACAAGGCGCGGGCTCCGCAGCGTCCCGCGGAAGGGGGAGAACGAGATGGAGAATATACTGTATATCCTGGCCTTGATCCTGTTCATATGCGGGTGTGCTGCGGTGGCAGCGGGCACCATGCAGTACTGGAAGGGCCAGAGGAAGATGGGCGCCATCGTTATGGCGATGGGGGCCGCGGTGATCATCGCCGCCGTTTTCTGCCTGATGATGGAGCTGCAGAGCGTAGAGGGCAGCGACGAAATCCGGCTGGCGCAGACGGACGAGGGAGGCTATGTGGTGGAGGTGAAGAACCATCTTTTCCATCAGGAGGCCCTGGGTCCCCAGACGGAGACCGCCCGGGAGGAGATCGCCGCCAGCTTTGAAAGCGGCTCCGGCGAGCCCGGCTGCTGGCGGCAGACCTTTCCCACCTGGATGGCAGCGGAAGGTTTCCTGGGCATCTCCCTGCCCTGGAGTACTGCGCTGAACCGGGCGCCGGCATGGCCTGCCGAGCAGGAGGAGGGCGCTGAACTGGCCAAGTACGAGCTCAGCCTTTACGGCGCAGAGGAGGGGGACATCCTCTATGCCGCCGTGGAGCTGCGGTGCATGGCGGAAGACCCTCAGCTGACGGCGGAGGCTTTCCCCCTGACCATGTCCGCCTATGTCTGCTTCAGCGACGAGGCCGCCATTGAGACCACCCTGGACCCGGAGACTGCCCAGCAGATCAACGGGGCGTACGAGATGCCCAACGGAAGCCGGGCTGTGGTCCAGACCGGCGGGGTGGACGAGAACGGCCAGGTGGAGATCGCCGCCTGGTTTGCCAGGGAACATGTGATTTACGCCCTGTCCGTCACGGGGGAGGCTGGACAGGCGGAGGCCATGTCTTCCGTTCTGACAGAGGTCCTGTCTCTCTTCGACTGACAGGAGGCGGGACAGCTGTGGAGAGCACCGTTGCATACTACGGCACCATCGCCCTGTGCGCCGCCAGCAGTCTGGCTGCGCTGGCCGCCGCGCTGTGGCTGGTTTTGACCCGGCGGCGGGAACGGGCAGCCCGGGCGGCTGCAGACGCGGCGGCAGCGGAGGAGATCGACCTGCCCTGGACCGTCCGGGGGGAGACGCCGCGGTCAGAGCCTCCCCGACGGCCACGGAAACCTCTGGCCCCGGCGGCGGTACTGATCGCGGCGGTACTGACGGCCGCCCTCTCCGGCGGATGCCTGCTCACCGGGGTGGTACCCTCCCCCTGGGCGGAGGAGATCGTGCTGCTGGAGGAGGACGGGGAGACCTATGCCAGCATCCGGCCGGAGCTGCTGCCCCAGTCGGCGCTGGGACCGGAGGTGGACGGGGCGCGGGAGGAGATCCGATACGCCTTTGAGAATGCGAGTGACGAATCCGGCGGAAACCCCGGCTATTGGAGCCGTGTATTTGACACACCTGAGGCGGCGCAGGAATTCCTCGGCGTTCCCCTGCTGGAAAGCACGGCCCTGGAGCGCCCGGAGGGGGATGAGCGGGCCTGGCGGTGCACGGTATTCCTGGAGGGCAGGGCGGGCGGCACCATCTGGCGGGGCGGGGTAAACGCCCGGGGAGAAAAGAACGGCCTGACGGTGAATCTGGTATCCTATCTCCACTTCCGGGAGGAGCAGATGGAGGAGGGCGGCGGAACCATCACCTGGCCGGTGGAGGAGGAGTACTCCATGGCCAACGGCTGCCGGGCCTTCCTCTGGAGCTCCGCCATTTATGGCAGCGGCGAGGGGACAGGTCTGGGCGCCTGCTTTACCAAAGACGGGGTATTCTATCTGGTCCATATCCTGGGCTATCGGACGGACCCGGAGCAGGTCCGGTCCGCCATGTACGAGCTTCTGGGCGGCTATGAATAAATCAAGCAGGCCCTGGGCGTGCATCGCGCGCCCAGGGCCCGTTATTCTCACAGCAGGATTGCTTACAGCAGAATCACGCCCGCCGCCTCGCATGCCTGGATGGTCTCCTCGTCCCAGATGCTGGCCTGCACCTCGCCGATGTGGGCCTTGCCCAGCAGCAGCATGCACATCCGGGACTGGCCGATGCCGCCCCCCATGGTCAGGGGCAGCTTGCCCTCCAGCAGCATCTTGTGGAAGGGCAGCTCCCGGCGGTGGTCGCAGCCGGCCAGGGTCAGCTGCCGGTCCAGCGACTCGGGGCTGACCCGGATGCCCATGGAGGAGATCTCAAAGGCGCGGCCCAGCACTGGGTTCCACATGAGGATGTCCCCGTTCAGCGTCCAGTCGTCATAGTCGGGGGCGCGGCCGTCGTGGGGCTTTCCCGACTTCAGCTTACCGCCGATGCCCATGAGGAAGGTGGTGGGGTGGTCCTTCACCCAGGCGTCCTCCCGCTGCTTGGGGGACAGGTCAGGCCACAAGTCCTCCAGCTCCTGGGTGGTGACGAAGGACACCTCCCGCTCCACCAGAGGCAGGGCGGTGAGCTGGGGGAACACCGCCCGCAGGGTGCTCTGGGTGTCCGCCACCGCGCCCACGATGGTGCGCACCGTCTCCTTCAGGTACGCCTCGTTCCGGTCCCGGGGGGCGATGACCTTCTCCCAGTCCCATTGGTCCACATAGACCGAGTGGAGGTTGTCCAGCACCTCGTCCCGGCGGATGGCGTTCATATTGGTGTACAGCCCCTCCCCCACCGAGAACTGATACCGGTACAGGGCCAGGCGCTTCCACTTGGCCAGGGAGTGGACCACCTGGGCCTCCCCCTCCACGCTGGGGATGTCGAAGGACACCGGCCGCTCTATCCCGTTCAGGTCGTCGTTGAGGCCGGAGGACGCCTCCACGAACAGGGGGGCGGACACCCGGCGCAGGTGGAGGGCGCCGCCCAGGGTGTCCTCAAACAGACGGTTGAGCAGGCCGATGGCCTTCTGGGTGTCGTACAGATTCAGGCAGGGGGAGTACCCCTGGGGAATGACGGTCTTTTCCATGTGTGAAACTCCTTTTCCGGTGGATGTCGCCTCCTATTATATGTGACGGCGGGGAAAAAGGCAATCCTTTTCCCGCGTGAGCCGGCCGCTGTTCCCCCTTTTTCCGTTTTTCTTGCATTCCCTCCCCCGGGCGGGTATAATGAAGGGCAGAATATTCGCACGCCCCGGCGGGGCGCGTGACAGGAGGTACCCGCCCATGGAAAAGATCCCAATGACCACGCCGCTGGCGGAGCTGGACGGCGACGAGATGACCCGCATCCTGTGGAAGGAGATCAAGGAGGAGCTGCTGGAGCCCTTCGTGGACCTGCACACCGAGTACTATGACCTGGGCCTGCCCCACCGGGAGGAGACCGGCGACCAGGTCACCGTGGATGCCGCCAATGCCATCAAGAAATACGGCGTGGGGGTGAAGTGCGCCACCATCACCCCCAACGCCCAGCGGGTGGAGGAGTACAAGCTCTCCCAGATGTGGAAGTCCCCCAACGGCACCATCCGGGCCATCCTGGACGGCACGGTGTTCCGCGCCCCCATCATGGTGGAGGGCATCTCCCCGGTGGTGAAGAACTGGGAGAAGCCCATCACCATCGCCCGCCACGCCTATGGCGATGTGTACAAGGCCGCCGAGCTGCGGGTGACCCAGCCGGGCACCGCCGAGCTGGTGTTCACCTCCGACAGCGGGGAGGAGACCCGCCGGGAGATCTTCCGCTTCACCGGCCCCGGCGTGCTCCAGGGGCAGTACAACAAGGACGACTCCATCACCTCCTTTGCCCGCGCCTGCTTCCAGTACGCGGTGGACACCAAACAGGACCTGTGGTTCTCCACCAAGGACACCATCTCCAAGCAGTATGACCACACCTTCAAGGACATCTTCGCCGAGCTGTACGAGAAGGAATACCGGGAGAAGTTCGAGGCACTGGGCATCCAGTATTTCTACACCCTCATCGACGACGCGGTGGCCCGGGTCATCCGCTCCAGGGGCGGTTTCATCTGGGCCTGCAAGAACTATGACGGCGATGTGATGAGCGACATGGTGTCCACCGCCTTCGGCTCCCTGGCCATGATGACCTCGGTGCTGGTGAGTCCCGACGGCTGCTTTGAGTACGAGGCCGCCCACGGCACCGTCACCCGCCACTATTATAAGTACCTGAAGGGAGAGGAGACCTCCACCAACTCGGTGGCCACCATCTTCGCCTGGACCGGCGCCCTCGGTAAGCGCGGGGAGCTGGACGGCCTGCCGGAGCTCTCCCGCTTCGCCCGTCTGCTGGAGCAGGCCACCCTGGACACCATCCGCGCCGGGGTGATGACCAAGGACCTGGCCGGCCTTTGGGAGGGCGCCGCCCCCGCCCGGGCGGTGAACAGCCTGGACTTCATCCGGGCGGTGCGGGCAAAGCTGGAGGAGCTGCTGTGAAATTCGTATCCTGGAATGTCAACGGGCTGCGGGCCTGCCTGAAGAAGGGGTTTGTGGAGGCGGTCACCGCCCTGGACGCCGACTTCATCTGCCTGCAGGAGACCAAGATGGAACAGGGTCAGGCGGAGGTGGAGCTGCCCGGCTACCACGAGTACTGGTCCAGCGCGGAAAAGAAGGGCTACTCCGGCACCGCCGTCTTCGCCCGGCAGGAGCCCCTGTCGGTGACCTGTGGCATCGGCGCCGGGCCCTTCGACCGGGAGGGGCGGGCCATCACCCTGGAGTACGGGGACTTCTTCCTGGTGAATGTCTATGTCCCCAATGCCCAGCAGGGGCTCACCCGACTGGACTTTCGCATGGAGTGGGAGGACGAGCTGCGCAGCTATCTCAAGGGGCTGGACGGCAAAAAGCCGGTGGTGCTGTGCGGCGATCTGAATGTGGCCCACCAGGAGATCGACCTGAAGAACCCCAAGACCAATCGGGGCAACCCCGGCTTCACCGATCAGGAGCGGGAGAAGTTCACCCAGCTGCTCCAGGCGGGCTTTGTGGACACCTTCCGGGCCCTGTACCCCGACCGCACCGGGGCGTACAGCTGGTGGAGCTACCGCTTCCACGCCCGGGAGAACAACGCGGGGTGGCGCATCGACTATTTCGTGGTGTCACAGCGCATCCGGGACAAAATCGCCGCAGCCGGCATCCTCTCCGAGGTCACCGGCAGCGACCACTGCCCGGTGACCCTGGAACTGGAGCTGTGAGCAGACATCAAACGGAGAGGGAAGGCACCTGCCTTCCCTCTCCGTTTTTCCTTTGGCGGTCAGATATGCTTCCGGGCCAGCGCCTGGGCCACCTGGGCGCGGTTTCTCTCTGTCGCCGCCATGTCCCGGCGGCAGTACTCGTGGAAGAGTACATCAATGAGGTACAGCTGGGCCATCCGGGCGGGCACCGAGCCCAGCTGGAGGGGCCCCTCGCTGGCCCCGCACTGGATGACCACATCCGCCAGAGCCGCCCCGGGGGACTTGGGATAGTGGGTCACCAGTACCAGACGGCACTTCCGGGCACGGGCCAGGTTCATCAGGTCCAGGATATCCCGGGTGGATCCGGAGTAGGAGAAGAACCAGATCACATCCTCCGGCCCCAGCAGGGCGGCGGTGATGGCCTGGAGGTGGGAGTCCTGCACCGAGACAAACTTGTCCGACACGGTGGAGAACAGGTGGGCCGCCTCCGAGGCCATGATCATGGAGCCCCCCTGCCCCATGCACCGCACGCTCCGCGCCGTCTGGAACAGGTCCACCGCCGCGCGCACCGAGCCCGGCTCCAGCAGGCGCATGGTCTGTCCCAGAGCGTCTGCATGGGCAGTGCACAGCTTCTCCATCACATCCTCCAGGCTGTCCTCCGGGGTGACCTGACCGGTGAGCCGGGGCTCCTCCGGCTGGGACAGAGCGGTGGCCAGAGCGATCTTGAAGCTGCCATAGCTGGGGAAACGCAGCCGGCGGCAGAAGCGGGACACGGTGGCCTCCGCCACCTGGCAGGCCTCCGCCAGCTCGGAGATGGACATGTACTGGCACTCGTCCGGGTGGAGCACCACATAGTCCGCAACCTTCCGCTCTGCAGCGGTCAGATGGTAATATCCGTTGCTGATCTTCTGGAAGACATCACTGCGCATGGGCCGCCCCTGCCTCTCCGGTCCCCAGCAGCTCCCCGGCCATGGTGTCCACCAGGATCAGACACCGGGGCAGGTGGAAGGGGCCCTTGAAGGTGGAACCCTTGGTGGAGGGCTGGGTGGGCAGTCCGTCCCGGCGAAGATAGCCGTACCACTCGCCGTACTCCGGGTCGGCGAAGTGGGCCTTGCAATAGTCCATGGTGCGGCAGAACCAGTCCAGGTATTTCTCCTCCCCGGTGTCCCGGTAGAGCATCAGGGAGGCGATGAGGATCTCGTTGTGGGGCCACCACAGCTTCATGTCGTGCTCATAGGCCTCGGGCGGCTTGCCCAGGCAGTCGATGAAATACAGCAGACCGCCGTACTCCCTGTCCCAGCCCGCCTCGATGGCCCAGTCGAAGATCTGGGCGGCCTTCTTCACCAGATCTCTGTCCCCGGTACGCCTGGCGTGCTCCAGCAGGAACCAGGATCCCTCGATGTCGTGACCGGGGTTGACGGTGCGCCCCTCGGTGTAATACAGCCGCGGCGTGCCGTCCACATCCACATTCTCCAGCACGCATTTCAGCTCGGGCTTGACATGATACCGGAAGATCTCGTCCACGCACTGCTGCGCCCGCTGGTCGTACTCCTCCTGGTGCTCCGGGTCCACCCGCCGGAGCACTCCGATGACATTCAGGATGATCATGGGCAGGCCGAAGGCCCGGCCGGACCGGGTCTCCGGGATGGTCTTTGGCCCCAGGCCGGTGGGGTCGGGGGCACCGTGGCTCAGGTCCCAGTAGATATTGTACGCCCTCCGGGCCCGCTCCAGGCACTCCCTGTCCCCGGTGACGCCGTAGTACTCCGCGTTGGCCAGGGCGTAGAACGCCTCGGAATAGTAGTACCGGCGCTGGCGCAGGGGCTTTCCCTCCGCGGTGACGGTGAAGTACATCCGGTCCCCCGCCTGGCGGTTGATGCAGTACTTCTCCATGAAATCCAGGCAGCTTTTGGATGCGTCCAGCCACTCCTGCCGTACCCCGTAGGTGTGGCACAGGAAGGCGAAGATCCAGCCGCACCGGCCCTGCATCCACACGCTCTTGTCGGTGGAGTAGATCTCTCCCTTCCGGTCCAGACAGGTGTACACCCCTCCGTGTTCCCGGTCCATGCCATGCTCCAGCCAGAACGCCACGCTGCGGCGCAGCTCCTCCCGGGCCCAGCTCCGGATCTCCGTCAATTTCTGCCGGTCCATGTGAACCGCTCCTTTCTCTCCCGCCCCTGGGCGGTATCATTACCGATATTTTACCATTGCGGAAAGGGATTTTCAACCGGTGGGACAGGGAAAGAAAATTTTTCCCAGCCGAAGGATGACAGTGACCGCCGGACCGTGGTATAATAAAAGTAAGAACGACGCCGGACGAGCCGGCAGGATCATACATGGGCCGCCCCGCGGCCCCGGAGGAGGAGCATCATGGATCGTTTCGGAATCCCTGTCTCTGTGAAGCATGTCCCTGAGCTGGACCCCAGCTTCTGCCCCATGCTCAAATTTAACCGCGCCTTTCTCTCTGACGCCCGCAAACCCATCTCCCTGGCGGTGGAGCGGGACCGGGGGCAGGTGGCGGTGTGCCGCACCCGCATCCACGGCACCCCGGAGATGGCCGCGGCGGACCGCTACTACATCGACCGGCTTTTGAAGACCCTGCTGTGGATGAAGGGGGGCTTCCGGGTATATGTGGCGGGGGACGAGGAATGCTATCGGTATCTGGCGGACACCTATTCCCCCAACGGCGCCCGGGCCTTTGACGCCGACTTTATGGCCGGGGTATACGAGCGGCCCTTTGAAGTGGTCCGCTGTGACCAGGTACCGGAGGAGCACAGCGTCTCCCAGGCCATCGGCCGCCATCTGGAGGGCTGCCGCATCGGCTTTGACGCCGGCGGCTCCGACCGGAAGGTGTCCGCCGTCATCGACGGGCAGCCCGTCTTCTCCGAGGAGGTGGTGTGGTTCCCCAAGACCAACGCCGACCCCCAGTACCACTACGACGGCATCGTTTCCGCCCTGAAGTCCGCGGCAGAGAAAATGCCCCGGGTGGACGCGGTGGGCATCTCCTCTGCCGGGGTGTATATCAACGACCGCACCATGGTGGCCTCCCTGTTCCTGAAGGTGTCCCAGGCGGACTTTGACGCCAGGGTAAAGGACATCTACATCCGGGCGGTGCGGGACACCTTCGGGGATATCCCCTTCTCGGTGTGCAACGACGGGGATGTATCCGCCCTGGCCGGAGCCATGAGCCTGGAGGACAACAATGTTCTGGGCATCGCCATGGGCACCAGCGAGGCAGTGGGCTATGTGGATGAAAAGGGCAACATCACCGGCTGGCTCAACGAGCTGGCCTTCCTGCCGGTGGATGTGAACCCCGCCGCCATGGCTGACGAGTGGTCGGGGGACATCGGCTGCGGGGTGAAGTACTTCTCCCAGGACGCGGTCATCAAGCTGGCTCCCCGGGCGGGCATCGCCCTGGACGAGTCCCTCTCCCCCGCGGAGAAGCTGAAGGTGGTGCAGAAGCGCATGGAGGAGGGAGGCGAGGCCGCGGCCGCCGTCTACCGCTCCATCGGCGTATATCTTGGGCACACCCTGGCCTTCTATCACGATCTGTACGGCTGCCGCCATGTGCTGCTGCTGGGGCGGGTGATGAGCGGCAAGGGGGGCGACCTGATCCTCTCCACCGCCCGTCAGGTCCTATCCGACGAGTACCCCGAGCTGGAGGGGAAGGTCCTCCCCGCCCTCCCCGACGAGAAGTTCCGCCGGGTGGGGCAGTCGGTGGCCGCCGCCAGCCTGCCCGCCCTCCGGTGAGATTTCAATACTCTTTGTAGGAAACGGAGCTGAAACTACCGTGCGTATCACCAACGCCCGTATTTTTGTGGACCGGGACTTCGTCCCCGGCTCTCTGGACTTTGACCGGGCCATCCGCTCATTGGGTCCGGCGGACGCCCCGGGGGATTGGGATGTCCAGGGGGCCTGGGTGATCCCCGGCCTGGTGGACATCCACACCCACGGCGCCGTGGGAGAGGACTTCTCCGATGGGAAGCCCGAGGGCCTGCAGCCCCTGGCGGACTACTACGCCGCCCACGGCGTCACCTCCTATCTGGCCACCACCATGACCCTGAAGGAGGAGGTGCTCGCCCCCGCCCTCCGGGCCATCCGGGACTTCCGGCGGCGGGGGGGCGCCAAGTGCGCCGGGGTGCATCTGGAGGGCCCCTTCCTCTGCTATGCCAAGCGGGGAGCCCAGGCGGCGGAGAACCTGCACCGGCCCGATGTCCCTCTGTTCCGCCGCCTCAACGACGCCAGCGGCGGCCAGGTGAAGCTGGTCACCGTGGCCTGCGAGGAGGAGGGGGGGATGGAGTTCATCTCCCAGGTCTCCCGGGAGTGTACCGTCTCCCTGGGACACTCGGTGGCGGGGTATGACCAGGCCATGGAGGCCTTTCAGCGGGGGGCCAGCCACGCCACCCACCTGTTCAACGGGATGGAGCCCCTCCACCACCGTCAGCCGGGCATCATCGGCGCGGCGGCGGACGCCGGGGCCTCGGTGGAGCTGATCTGCGACGGACTGCACATCCACCCCGCGGTGGTGCGCCTGACCCACCGGCTGTTCGGGGAGAAGCTGAACCTCATCTCCGACTCCCTGCGCTGCGCGGGGATGCCCGACGGGGACTACACCCTGGGGGGCCAGCCCATCACCGTGAAGGGGGGCAGGGCCACCCTCACCGGCACCGACACTCTGGCCGGCTCCTCCATCTCTCTGCTGGACGGCCTGCGCCGTGCGGTGGAGTTCGGCCTGCCCCTGAAAGACGCGGTATATGCCGCCTCCACCGCCCCCGCCCTGGCCGCTCGGCTGAGCGCGGGGACCATCCAGCCCGGCCGACCGGCCGACCTGGTGGTGCTGGGCCAGGACCTGGAGCTGCTGGCCGTCTTTGTGGACGGAGAGCGGCAGAAGGCGTAACTTTGTGGGCATCGTCCCTGCTTCTCGCGGACAGTTCAAACATGTAATGCGGTTTTGCCCGCTCCACGAGAGTGTTCTATTAAATCCAACTCATTCCTATATCCTGAGCCTGTATTCTGCATCCTGATTTTGAAATAGCAAGAGGGCCATTCATCTCTTTCCTTGCAACAGGGCATTTTGCAGCATTTGTCTGACAAGTAAAATTAAATTATGGAAAGGCGCCCCCGCCGGCCGATGCCGGCGGGGGCGCCTTTCTCCATGCCCATCCGTCCAGGACCTTCGCTCTCTGCGTGGGGCGTATTTCAAGGCCGACCGCCGCACAGCGGCGGTCCTTGGGCCGAGATAAGGCTGGCCTGGGCCACGACCTCGGCGCGCACAGGACACAGCCCGAATGGCGCGCCGGGGTCGTCGCGCCCCACGCAAAACTCCCCCAAATGCAGGGGCCGGTGTCCCCATCAGCGCGCCATCCCTCTCAAAACCTCCCTTGAAAAGGGAGGCGGCACGGCGAAGCCGTGACAGAGGGTTTCTTTGCGCCTGTTTTTCTCCGCGGCCCCGGCAGGAGACGAGAAACCCCCAGTCACCGTCTTCGGCGGCGACAGCCCCCTTTTCAAGGGGGCTTGGACGATCAGGCTCACCGCTCCCGGCCCCTTTGTAGGGGCGCTTCCCAGACCCGCCCGCATTCTGCACCCCGCCCCAGGTCACTGCCGCGGTGAGGCGTTCCCCATCGGGCGCACCAGGGCAACAGTTCCCGCCAGGGGGCGGCAGCAGGCGGGAGAGAGTCCATTCGATTTTGATGCGCCGAATGGAGCGGCACCTGCCATCGGGTCACCATGAAAGGAGATTCTTAAGAACCATCCGGTTCTTAAGCGCGTCTTTGGGTACTTTTTCCGCGCGCAGAAAGGACCTCGCCCTCAGGCGAAACAACAGCACAGACCGTCAGCTCCGCAAAAAACCGCGAAAAAGGGAAAAATTTCTGCCGTCCTCTTGACATGCCTATATTTCCGATATATATTGATGACAGAGGTACATAGAAAATCTATGTACAGAAAGGAGCGTAGAATCATGAGCGGAGAAAAGAACCCCCTGGCGGGGAGCACCACCCTGCTGGTGCTGTCCCTTCTGGCCCAGAAGGACATGTACGGCTACCAGATGATCGCCGAGCTGGAGGAGCGGATGGACCGCACCTTCAGCATGAAGGAGGGGACCCTCTACCCCATCCTTCACGGCCTGGAGAACCAGGGGGCGCTGAAGTCCTACAACAAGGAGGCGCCCTCGGGCAAGACCCGGAAGTACTACCATATCACCAAAAAAGGACTGTCCCTGCTGAAGGAGAAGCGGGAGGAGTGGACCACCTTCACCGAGAAGGTGAACGCCGTCATCGCCAGCGCCGGCCCCCTGCCTGACCTGGCATGAGCACCGGCGGGGAGGGCGGGGGAGAGGGCCGCGCCCCCTTTGCCCGCTTCACCGACCAGGTCTGCGGCCAGATCCTGTTCCGCCCCGCCCACCGGCGGGTGCGGGCAGAGCTCACCGCCCACCTGGAGGACCGGGCGGAGGCGCTGGAGGCCCGGGGCGTCCCCCCGGAGGAGGCCGAGGAACAGGCGGTGGCCGCCATGGGCGACCCGAAGCGCCTGGGAAAGGCCCTGCACAAGGAGCACTGGCCCATCCTGGGCTGGATCGGGCTGCTGTGGCCGGCGGCGCTGATGCTGGTCATCATTCTTCGGTTTTTCGTGGCGCCCTATCTCCCCGGGACGCTCTATCTCCGGGCGGCCGGGGTGGACCCGGGGCAGGTGATCTTCTCCAGCAGCCCGAACCGGAACATAGAGCAGTCCGGCGTCTTTATCACCAGGGAGGGGGCGGAGTACCATTTTTACCGAACGGCCATCCCGAAAGCCCTGGCGCTCCTGGTGTCCGACGAGGCGGTGGCCGTGGTCGGGCATGTGTCCTACGACCTGGTCACCGGGGAGATCACCTGGGAAAAGGAGCTGCCCTGGATATACGGCTCTGCTGTGGAGAGCGGGGACGATATCCACCTGAGATTTATATGGGCGACCAACGAAAACGGCCGGCCGGACGCGGGGATGTACCACATGGGTCTGCTGCCGGCGGAGGACATCGACCCGGCCTGGCGGACCGACCTGTATCAGGAGATCGGGGACGGGCTGGCCCTGTTCGCCGGGTATGAGACAGATTGGTGAGACAGGGGCCTGACAGAGGGGGGAGCGATATGGACAGAAGCCCACGGGAGGAATTCATCGAAGCGGTGTGTGCCCAGGTCCGCTTCACCCCCGCCCGGAAGCAGATTGCCGACGAGCTGCGGGCCCATCTGGAGGACCGGGCGGCCATGCTGACCGAGCACGGCGTCACTCCCGAGGACGCCGCCGCCCGCGCCGTGGCATCCATGGGCGACCCGGAGGAGATCGGCGTAGCGCTGGATAAGGAGCACTCCTCCTTCTGGGGGTGGACGGCGGAGCTGGCCGGGGTGTTCATCGGGCTGGTGATCGCCCTCTTCCTGCTGTTCGGGTGGTTGGGAATCTTCTTCCTGCAGGAGGACTTCGACGGCGCCTTCCTCTACCGGTACAGCACCTCCGGCATGGACCACTATCTGAGCATGTATGACGAGGAGGACACCATCTGCAAGGGCCGGACCCTGGCCCTGCTGGAGACGGAGGAGTACTGGGCGGTGGTCACCGGGGTGGGGCTGTGCGTCCCTACCCCCGCCCTGCAGACGGACTGCTTTGTGATCTATAAAAATCCCTTCGTCCATGAGCACCCCCGGTATTCCGGCTGCGTCCGGGTGGAGGGGGTAGAGGGGGAGAACGGCCCCCTGGACAGCTGGGCGCTGGCCCAAGCCTACGAGCTGTGGCGGGAGGGCGAGGGGCCAATGCCGGACATCCCGGAGGAGCTCACCCTCACCCTGGTGAGCGACCTGGGGAAGTCCGTTACAATCACGGTGCCCATGACCTGGAGAAATGGAGGGTGACTCATGAGAAAACCCAACAACCGCGCCCGGGCGATCCGGAATGTGGTGATCCTGCTTCTGCTGCTGGTGTGGATCGCCGCCCTGATGCTGCCCCGGTGATGAGAGAGGAGGCCCGGGCCATGGAAAAGCAAAAGTCCCCCGGCGGGGAGTTTATTGATGCGGTGTGCGCAAAGGTCCGGTTCACCCCCGCCCGGGAGAAAATCGCGGAAGAACTCCAGGCCCACATAGAGGACCGGGCGGCCATGCTGACGGAGCACGGCGTCGCCCCGGAGAGCGCCGCCGCCCGGGCGGTGGCCGCCATGGGCGACCCGGCGGAGATCGGCGCAGCGCTGGACAGAGAGCACTCCCCCTTCTGGGGGTGGATGGCCATCTGGACCGATATCGCGCGGTATCTGGTGCTGTTCCTGGTGGGGCTGATGGTGCTCTTTATCCTGATGGGGGAGGACCTCCCCACGCCGATGAGGCCAATGGCGGTCCACGACTGCGGGGGACAGGCCGCGCCGGTGGGCTGTGAATGGGCCGGACATGAGACGGGAGAGGAGGGTGAGGCGCTGTGAACAGGAGAAACGCCATCCGCACCGGGGTCAACCTGCTGGTGGTGGGGGCCTTTGTGGCGTGGCTGCTGCTCAGCATCCGCCCCTGCTTCACCCCGGGGATGGTGCTGTGGTATACCCAGCACGACCTCGGCAGCTCCTTCACCGGCAATGTCTACGAGTCCACCGCCGGAAACGGCGGCACGGTCTGGACGGGCCGGATGGGGGACGGATACGGCCTCATCGCGGCGGAGAAGGAGGGACTTCTGTACCGCCGGAGCGCCGCCTATCTCATCGGACCGGGAGACCCGATCTCGTACACGCAGGAAAACCTGGACGGCCAGATCCAGGGCTACTTCTTCGGCCATGTCAGCGACCCAGACATCGTCCGGGTGGAGGTGATCTGGCGGGCGGGCCACGCTCAGGACAACGGCGAGACCCAGAGCATCGTCATCACGGAATTTCACGAGGGGATGTTCCACTTCTTCCTGGGGTTCCAGTCGTACATCTATGATTCCCCCCTGTTTTACGATCTCACCGTGGGCATGGACTACATCCTCTCTGCCTACGACGCGGCGGGGGAGCTGGTCTGCCGATACGACGACTGGGATTGGGAGACGGCTCCGGGTCCGCTGGAGGAGGGGGTCCGTCCGGTGGAGCGGGACTGGGCCGACGGCCTGTCCACCAGAAAAACAGGGTGGACCACCGTCTATATCCGCCCCTGACAGAGAGGAGGGCCGGCCATGGAAAAGCAGAATACCCCCGGCGGGGAATTTGTTGACGCGGTGTGTGCCAAAGTCCGCTTCAAGCCCGCCCGGAAGCAGATCGCCGCGGAGCTCCGGGCCCACCTGGAGGACCGGGCGGCCATGCTGGAAGAGCACGGCGTGCCGCCTGAGGACGCCGCCGCCCGGGCCGTGGCCGCCATGGGGGACCCGGAAGAGATCGGCACGGCCCTGGACAGGGAGCACTCCCCCCTCTGGGGCTGGGCGGCGTTGTGGGCCGATGTGGCGCGGTATCTGGCGCTGGCGGCGCTGGCGCTGTGGCTGGGGCTGATTTTGATGTCCGTCGTGCCGGCGCCGGAGCTGTTCCACACCGGCGAGATCGCGTACGACGAGTTCCGGTGGACCGAGGCGGGGCCGGAGGAGTACCGGCAGGAGACGATCTCCCTCCACATCCCCTTCGAGACGGAGGACTCCTGGGGGGTGGTGCAGTCGGCGGAGCTGCGGCGGGGCGCCCGGTGGATGGAGGTCACCATCCGCTATGCGGAGCTGACCAAGGACCCCTTTCTGCCGGTGGCCCACGATGTCTGGTGCCGGCAGATCCGGGGGGCGGACGGCGCTGTGCTGGCGGCGCGGGACTCCCGGTGGGCCGAGCTGGAAAATCAGCCGGTGGAGGGCCCGCCGCCCGAGACGCTGTATCTGGACCTGGTCACCGCCCGGGGGACGGAGTTCACCGTGGAGGTGCCGTTGGAAGCGGGAGGTGAGGGGCAGTGAACAGGAAAAAGGCGGTCCGCATTGGGGCAGATCTGGCGGTGATCGCCCTGGTGGCGGCCGTCATAGCGATGTGGTGGCTGCTGGGCAGCCGCCCCAGCTTCACCCCGGAGATGGCCCTGGAGCGCGCCCAGCGCTGGTACGGCAGCTTCTTCACCGGCCAGGTGTACGAGCTGCCCGGCGAGGCGGGCGGCGCCGTCTGGCTGGGCCGGATGGGGGAGGAGTACGGCCTCGTCGCGGCGGAGAAGGAGGGGCTGCTGTACCGCGGGACCGCCGTCAACACCATCCGGGATCTGGAGGGGCAGCCGCTGGTGTTCACGGAGGGGCCGGAGCAGATCGGCCTGACGGAAAATCAGGGCTGGTTCTTCGGCCATGTCACCGACCCGGACATCGCCCGGGTGGAGGTGTTCTGGAAGAAAAGCAGCCAGGACCCCTTTGACGCATTCCAGAGCGTCGCCGTCACCGAATTTTACGACGGGATGTTCTGCTTCCCCATGGGCTTTGTGGAGGCCGAGGGGCCTTGGTTTAATCCCTACCGCGTCTCTGCGGACTACATCCTCTCGGCCTACGATGAGGAGGGGGAGCTGGTGTGCCGCTATGACCAGTGGAATTGGCAGGAGGGCCTGTGGCTGGAGGCGGACGGGCTCCGCCGTGTGGACTGGAACTGGGCCGACGGCCTGCCCACCGTGGAGACAGAGTACACCACCGTCTACATCTGCCCCTGACAGAGAGAGGAGGGCCGGTCATGGAAAAGCAGAAAACTCCTGGCGGGGAGTTTATTGACGCAGTGTGTGCCAAAGTCCGCTTCAAGCCCGCCCGGCAGCAAATTGCCCAGGAACTCCAGGCCCACCTGGAGGACCGGGCGGCCATGCTGGAGGCGCACGGCGTCACCCCCGAGGACGCCGCCGCCCGTGCCGTGGCCGCCATGGGGGACCCGGAGGAGATCGGCGCGGTCCTGGACAGGGAGCACTCCCCCTTCTGGGGGCGGGCCAGCCGGGTGACCCTGGTGCTGGCGGCGCTGCCTCTGCTGCTCTTTCTGGCCAGCGGGCTTTACTGGTTCGGCCTCCACGACGATGACGGCAATTTGGACACCCTGTTCCTCTTCAGGGAGGCGCTGGACTACGGCACTGCGGACAATCTGGTGGGATCGGTCCAGGTGGGGGAGTGGTACGACACGGGATACGGCTGGATCTACCTAAGCGGGGTGGACATCTATGCCTGGGCCCACGAGGGGGTCAGCGAGCTGATCTTTGATTTCGACCAGCTCTACATCCGCCGGGCCCCCCGGGACCGCCAGCACGCCCGGGTCACCTTTACGCCCCTGCGGGTGTATGACGAGACGGGACAGTACCAGGAGGGCTGGCTGTACCGCGGCGCCCCCACCAGGACCCTGTATCTGGTCTTTGGGGACCCGGACGACTCCATCTACACCACCCAGGTGGAGCTGGACCTGGAGGTGGTCCAGCGGGTCCGGCTGGAGAGCCTGCAGGTCCTCGCCGGGCGCAGCGAGGCGGATGACGCCTGGCAAAACCCCGCCTATCTGCCGTGAGAGAGAGGAGATCAAGATGACCCGAAAGAACCGCCGGCGGACCATCCGCAACCTGATCGTGTTCCTGCTGCTGACCCTGTGGTGCGGCGCGCTGCTGGTCCGGGAGGTCTGCCCCGAGCTGTTTTACTACCCCTATGTCCCCTGAGTACCCGGGCATCAAGAGGAGGTGTCCCCATGGAAGAGAAGAAGTCCCCCGGCGGGGAATTTATTGACGCAGTGTGTGCCAAAGTCCGCTTCAAGCCCGCCCGGCAGCAAATTGCCCAGGAACTCCAGGCCCACCTGGAGGACCGGGCGGCCATGCTGGAGGCGCACGGCGTCACCCCCGAGGACGCCGCCGCCCGTGCCGTGGCCGCCATGGGGGACCCGGAAGAGATCGGCACGGCCCTGGACAGGGAGCACTCCCCCCTCTGGGGCTGGGCGGCGGTGTGGACATTTGTGGCGCGGTGCATTGTGGCATTTTTTGTGCTAATCGCGGTGATGCTACAGGTGGGACAACCTGGATTTTCCCATGCCTTTTTCAATACATCCCGGGCGGGCTTCATCTCCCCGCGGGAACAGCCCCTGATGACGGTCTCCCTGGGGCAGTGGTATGCCACAGAGCACCTTCTGGTCCGAATGAATAAAGCGGAGGTCTACCAGTATGCCGGCCCGCCGCGCGTCGGCTCGCTCCCCCCGCTCATAGGCGATTATACCGTAGAGATCAGCTATACCCAGTGGTATCGGAACCCCTTCCTGCGGACGGACCGGCAGTATGTCACCTGTCAGGACATCTGGGATGATGAGACGGGGGCGCATTATCCGGACGGTATCCTGGGGGACGCCAGGCCGCAGACGCTCTATCTCCAGCTGTCGGAGCCGGACGGGGAGCCCTTCGTGGTGGAGGTGCCCCTGGACTGGGAGGAGGTGAACGGGGATGTCTGACAGAAGGCGGGCGGCGCGAAACCTGATCACCATCGTAATCCTGGTCCTGATCCCGGCATCCCTCTACCTGATCGTCGAGCAGCCCAATTTTACCCCGGGCATGGCCCGCTTCCGGGTGGAGTATGAGTACGGCGTCCGGCTGACCCAGGTCAGCGAGGTGAAGCTGGATCTGGACCGGGACCGGAGCGGCTGGAACGAGGCACAGCAATTTGGAGCTCTGGCCTATGCAGAGGATGCCGTCTGTATGTTTGGCCGGGTGGGAAAGGACTACGCCCTCATCGCCGCCGATCGGCACAAGGGGGAACTGTGGTGGGACGAGCTCTGGTACTGCCGTCTCCGGCCTCAGGAGGGGGTGCCTGTGGTCAGCTCTCACGAGTGGGGGCTATATGAAGGCGGCACAAAACTGATCCAGGGGATACAGCGCGGCGACATGGTATTCTGCGCGGTGCTGGATCCAGACATCACAAGGGTGGAGCTAACCTACCCTCAGAGCATGGAAAACCGTGTATGTACCGTGGAGGCCACGGAGTTTTATGACGGGATGTTCCTGCTCTATCTCGGAGACTGGCAGTATGACCACTACATCCTCTCCGCCTACGACGCGGCGGGGGAACTGGTCTACCGGGATACCCGCTGGGGCGCGGATCAGGGCTGGATCGAAGAGACCTATATCCGCCCATAAAAACAGGGCCGCGGAGGGGGATCCCTCCACGGCCCTGCCGCATTTCTCACACCACCTGGAACAGGTAGAACTTCAGATAGCTGGTCTCCGGCACCCCCCACAGGATGGGGTGGTCGGGGGACTGCTGCCGCGCCTCGATCTGCCGCAGGGAGACGGCGGCGTCCGCCGCGGCGTCGTGGAGCATCCGCCGGAACAGCGGCTCGGTCATGAAGTGAGAGCAGGAGCAGGTGGCCAGATACCCGCCCCGGGGCAGCAGCCTCATGGCCTTCAGGTTGATCTCCTTGTACCCCCGGAAGGCGTTTTTCACCGTGGTGCTGCTCTTGGTGAAGGCAGGGGGGTCCAGGATGATGAAGTCATAGTCCCGCCGCCTCTCCGCCGCCATGCGGGTGAGCAGCTGGAAGACATCGGCCGTCACGAAGTCCATCCTCTCCTCCAGGCCGTTGCGGGCGCAGTTGGCCCGGGCCAGGGCGATGGCGTCGGCGGAGATGTCCACCGCGGTGACATGCGCCGCCCCGCCCTTCACCGCGTTGAGGGCGAAGGACCCGGTGTGGGTGAAGCAGTCCAGCACCCGCCGCCCCTTTGCCAGCCGGGCCGCCGCCTGGCGGTTGTACTTCTGATCCAGGAAAAAGCCGGTCTTCTGTCCGTCGATGTAGTCCACATCATAGACCACCCCGTTCTCGGTGATGGTCACATGGCCGTCCAGGCCGGTCTCCAGGCCGGGGGCGGCGAAGAAGCCCTTCCCCTGTTCCAGCCCCTCCTTTTCCCGGATGGCCACATCGTTGCGCTCATAGACGGCCCGCACCGGGGCGCCCATCTCCCCCAGCAGCCGGACCAGCAGGGGGAAGAGCAGCGCCTTCCGCCGCTCCAGCCCCAGGCACAGGGTCTGGGTCACCAGGATGTCCCCAAAGCGGTCCACCGTCAGGCCGGGGAGCTGGTCCGCCTCCCCGAACACCAGGCGGCAGTTGGAGAAGAAGTCCGCCCCCATCACCGCCCGGCGGTACTCCAGGGCGTAGCGCAGCCGCCGGGTCCAGAAGTTCTCGTCAAAGCGGTCGTTGGGGTTGCGGGAGAGCAGCCGCACCCGGATCTTGGAGACCTCGTTGTAAAATCCCGCCCCCAGCCAGCGCCCCTTCCGGGAGCGCACATCCACGATGCCGCCGTTTTCCGGCGCGCCCTCCAGGGCGGTGACCTCCTCCCCGAACACCCAGGGGTGGCCGCCCCGCAGGGCGCGCTCCGCCTTCTCGGTGACGGTGACCGCGGGAAAGCCTCGTTCCATGGCCGTAACACCTCCGTCCGGCATCTGTACGGCAGATGCCGGTGTGCTGCGCGCACAGCCCCGCCGGGCGGGGCTGCCGCAGGAGGTATTGTATCACATTCCCCGCGGGATGAAAAGAGGACGGCCTTATCCCTCCGGCGGACCCAGCAGGATGGGTTGGAGCTGCCGGCCCTCCAGGGCGGCCTCCACCGCCTCGGGGACGCGCTCCATCACCGCCACCAGGGAGGTGGGCTTGTGCTCCGGGTCGTCCTGCTGGAAGGGGACGAAGTAGAAGTTCTTCCGGGCCAGCAGCACCCCGATGTTCTGGGCGGCCCCAGCCAGCCCGTCGTTGGTGGACACCGCCGCCACCACCGGCCGGCCGTTGCGTAGGTGGGCCTTGGCTGCCATGGTCACCGAGGTGTCCGCGATCCCCGCCGCCAGCTTGGCCAGGGTGTTCCCCGTGCAGGGGCAGATGACCAGCACATCCAGCAGCTTCTTGGGCCCGATGGGCTCCGCCTCCTTGACGGTGGTGATGGGCCGGCGGTCGCAGATGCGCTGCATCTCCCGCATGAAGTCGTGGGCGTTGCCGAACCGGGTGTCGGTGGCGGCCACCGTCTCGGACACGATGGGCTGCACCTGCCACCGGGCGGCGGTCTGCTCCAGGGCGGCGATGGCCCGGGCCATGGTGCAGAAGGAACCGGTGAAAGCGAATCCCACCCGAATTTCCCCGCTCATTCCCCCACCTCCAGTTCATGCAGAATGTGATAGATGGTGTCCCGGATGCACTGCCCCGCGGTGACGGGGGCCACTTTGCCCGGGAGGGACAGGGCCCAGATGACCTTGACTCCCAACTGGGCGGCGGCCTCCAGGTCGACTCCCCCGGGTTTGGAAGCCAGGTCGATGACCAGCGCCCCCTCCTTCAGATCGGCCAGCTCTGCCCGGCCCAGCACCCGGGCGGGGGCGGTGTTGACGATCAGGTCGTAGCCGCACAGCCAGCCGCTGAGCTGTTCGGTGTGCTCTCCGCCCCAGCCGAAGGCCTCCGCCCAGGCCAGGTGGTCGAACCGGCGGGAGGCCACGCTCACCCGGGCCCCCAGGGCGCTGAGCCGCTGGGCCAGCAGCCGTCCCAGCCGCCCATACCCGATGACCAGCGCCCGGGCGCCGTGGAGGGTGATGGGCATCTCCTCCATGGCGATCTGCAGCGCTCCCTCCGCGGTGGGCACCGCGTTGGCTACCGCCAGCTCCTCCCGGGCAAAATAGTCGTGGAGGGTGATGCCCCGCTCCGCCGCCGCCTGGGCGGCGGCAGGAGTGACCATGCCGGCGCAGATGATCTGCCGGGGGTCCAGCCGGTCCAGCACATTCTGAAAAGGCAGCGGGTCAGGGTCCAGAGGGGTGGACAGCTTCCCCTCCGCATCCAGGACGGGGAGGGGGAGGACGACACAGTCCGCCTGTTCCACCCCCCGCAGGCAGGGCTGTGAGGTCAGGCCGGGGAGAGGCTCCCCCTGACCGCCCAGGGCGAAGGTATGTACCCGGTGCCCGTCCCGGGCCAGCGACTCAGCCAGCCGCACCTGGCGCAGGTCCCCTCCGATCACCCAGAAATCCAGTTCATAGTTCATTCTCGATTTCTCCTTCCAATGAGACATGCCGTGGGCCGGCATTTGATGATCGTTCTACAGTCCAGTGTATGCCGTCCCCTCCAGCCGGTTCCCCAGAGGAAAGAGACCGGTTTTATTTGCTTTTTTGAAATGCATGGTATATAATGGGCAAAACCACCCGGGATACCGAGAAAATGGGGCGTTCCCGCGTCCCGCCGGCCCCGGCACAAAAGGGGAGCGAGCCGGATGAAACAGCGCACCAACTACACCATGCTGTGCGATTTCTACGAGCTGACCATGGGCAACGGATATTTCCAGACAGGGCTGAAGGATCGGATCTGTTATTTCGATGTATTTTTCCGCAAGGTGCCGGACGGCGGCGGCTTTGCCATCGCCGCGGGGCTGGAGCAGATCATCGAGTACATTCGGGATCTGCACTTTGACGAGGAGGACCTGGCCTATCTCCGGGGCAAAGGAGTGTTTGACGAGGGCTTTTTGGAGTACCTGCGTACCTTCCGCTTCACCGGGGATATCTGGGCGGTGCCGGAGGGGACCCCCATCTTCCCCGGGGAGCCCATCCTGACGGTGCGCGCCCCCGCCATCCAGGCCCAGTTTATCGAGACCTTTGTGTTGCTGACCCTCAACCACCAGTCCCTGCTGGCAACCAAGGCCAACCGCATCGTCCGGGCGGCTAAGGGCCGGCCAGTGTCCGAGTTCGGTTCCCGCCGGGCTCAGGGGGTGGACGGGGCGCTGCTGGGGGCCCGGGCGGCCTATATCGCGGGCTGTGCCGCCACCGCCTGCACCATGGCGGACCAGTGGTATAGCTCTCCCGCCACGGGGACCATGGCCCACTCCTGGGTGCAGATGTTCCCCGACGAGTACACCGCCTTCAAGACCTACTGCCAGCTCTACCCCCATGCCGCCACCCTGCTGGTGGACACCTACAATGTCCTCAAGTCGGGGGTGCCCAACGCCATCCGCGCCTTTCAGGAGGTGCTGCTCCCCCAGGGGATCACCAGCTGCGGCATCCGGCTGGACTCGGGGGACCTGGCCTATCTCTCCCGCAAGGCCCGGGAGATGCTGGATAAGGCGGGGTTGACCCAATGTAAAATCGTGGTGTCCAACAGCCTGGATGAATATATCATTCGGGACCTGCTGGACCAGGGAGCGGCCATCGACGCGTTCGGCGTGGGCGAGCGGCTGATCACCGCCAAGAGCGACCCGGTGTTCGGCGGGGTGTACAAGCTGGCCGCCATCGAGGAGGAGGATGGCACCATCACCCCCAAGATCAAGGTCAGCGAGAACCCGTCCAAGATCACCACCCCGCATTTTAAGAAGGTCTACCGCCTGTTCGCGAAGGACACCGGAAAGGCAGAAGCGGACTATATCTGTGTCCACGACGAGACGGTAGATCCGGCCCAGCCCCTGGAGTTGTTTGACCCTGACGCCACCTGGAAGCGGAAGACCCTTTCCAATTTCCGGGCGGTAGAGCTGCTGGTGCCGGTGTTCCGCGGCGGTGAGCTGGTCTACTCCCTGCCCAGCATCGAGGACAGCCGGGACTACTGCGCCCGGCAGGTGGACCTGCTGTGGGATGAGGTGAAGCGGTTTGAGTTCCCCCATAACTATTATGTGGATCTGTCCTCCCGGCTGTGGCAGATCAAACAGGACCTGCTGAAGCAGAACGGCTGAGAACCGCCGGGGCCGCCCTTTTGAAAACGGGTGTTGACAAGAGGGCGGCCCCATGCTATAATACATAGGCACTCAAAAGAGGAGACCGGTCCGCAACCTCCTGCCGGAGTGGCGGAATTGGCAGACGCCCGGGACTTAAAATCCCGTGGGAGCGATCCCGTGCCGGTTCGATCCCGGTCTCCGGCACCACATATCGCGGGGTAGAGCAGTTGGTAGCTCGTCGGGCTCATAACCCGGAGGTCGCAGGTTCAAATCCTGTCCCCGCAACCAGAAACCCGTCTGATTTCGCAGAAAATCAGACGGGTTTTCTTTTTGCTGAATGATGAAGGATTCAGACCGGACCTGAGGAATTGCTGATTGCCCCAATACCTGAAATACTGGGTTATGGGCGAGGCAGCCCCCTCGCCCGTTTTAACAGTTTGAGGGAATTCAGAGAATCGCCGTCTAAAAGGGAACATCAGGTATATGATGCTGATGGGTGTATGAAAAATGGTACAAAGGAAAATGCAAAATCGCCATGCAGCCTCTGCGGTTGCATGGCGATTTTGATTTTCTAAAAAGGTCTGGAGGACATTAGGAGTCCGGATAAAGTTCCTGAGCCATCCTTACGAATTCCAATACAGACGCTTTTGCGTTGTCCCGGTGCCAGCCCAACGCAAGTTCAATAAATGCGGTAGAACCTGCGATGGGAATTACCCGAATTTCTTCCGGCCAGACGGCCAGATTCATGTGGGAGGGAAGGATGGTAAAACCGAGCCCCGCCTGGACTGCGGCAAAGATGGTGGCAGCCTGTGGATAGTAGATTTTCTGGTTGGACTCAAGACCATGCTGAGCCAGGATATCCAAGATCTTGGGAAACAAAAACGGCGCCGCGGAATTGCTTTCCATAATAAGCGGAAAACCCTTTAAACCGGACAGATCCTGGGGGTCTACCAATGAGGTGTATTTCTGATGGATATAAACGGCATAGCGATCCGGACGGATAGGAGTGGTGTCCAACATATCAAAGGAGCGCAGGAGCGGAGCGACAGAGAAGTAAAGATCACATGCATTCTGATTGATCATTCCCACCTGCCGCCCGCCGTTTCCGCTGTCCATACGAATATGGATGTTAGGATACTGCTGATGATAGATGGAGACATACTCGGTCATAACCGTTTCAGCGCCGCCAGTGGAGGAGATGTCCAGAAATCCGATGGCCCCACGGCTGATGTCATTCATCCGGCTTTCTGCTTCCATCATCTGGTTTAAAATGTTGACAGCATAATTGTAAAACTCTGACCCGGCAAAAGTCAGGGTAACGCTATGCTTTGTCCGGTGAAACAGCTGGACGCCCAGTTCGGCCTCCAGCTTGGCGATTTGGTTGGTGAGAGCGGGTTGGGAGATAAAGTATTGTTTGGCGACCCGGGAGAAATTCAACGCCTGGGTCAGCGAGACGAAGTAAGTCAACTGGTTCTTGTCCAAGAGGGCACCTCCCTTGCCCAGAGGCATAGTACGACAGTATACAAAGATAGGATTCGCCGAAACATCAACAATAGCAAGATTTATTTTGTCACAGCCGCCTCTCCGCCGATGGTGTCAACGGGAGCCGGTGCAGCCTGCAATACTGGCACCGGACATTTGTCCTGAAAGTACCTGCGGAACACCATGTAATGGTTCCGCTTTGCAGAGCTATTATTAATATTATACCATGTTTGAGAAAGAAAAGACAACCCTGCTTGTGAAAAGAGCGATAGAAAAGCCTGCTATTTTTGATTTGTTTTGGTTATAAGGACTAAGAATTTTTGAAATTCCAATTCCCAATGTACTGTGGTATCGTTATTTATGTAACAAAGACTGCAGATCACAATTTTGACAGAAGGTGGAATTTATGCCGACTTTTACGCTGAATGGAGCGGTCTGCTCTACGACAAAAAGCAAAAAGCTTTTGAAATTTCTGCGGGATGACCTGCATCTGACCAGCGTGAAGAACGCCTGCGGTGAGGGAGCGTGCGGCAGCTGCACTGTGCTGATGGATGGAAAGCCAGTGCGTAGCTGCATTCAGACCACGGACCGGGTGGATGGGCACAGTATCATCACCTGCGAGGGGTTGTCCCAGCGGGAGAAGGAGGTCTATTCCTATGCTTTTGCCGAGGCAGGAGCCGTGCAGTGCGGCTTCTGTATTCCAGGGATGGTGCTGGCGGCGAAAGCGCTTTTGGACAGAAAGCCGGATCCCTCGATTCAGGAGATCAAACAGGCCATACGGGGGAATATCTGCAGATGTACCGGGTATGTGAAAATTGAACAGGCGATCCTGCTGGCGGCCAGACTTTTCCGCAGTGGCGAGCAGGTTCCGCACAGAGAATTTCTGGGGGGCCTGGGAGAGCGGATGCATCGGGTGGATGCCAGAGACAAGGTGCTGGGGACGGCCAAGTTTGCGGACGACCTCTATCTGGACGGGATGCTGTTTGGAAGCGCTCTGCGCAGCAAATACCCCAGGGCGCGAGTGCTGTCCATCGACACATCGGAGGCCCGGTCCATGCCGGGGATTGCCGGCGTGCTGACCGCGGAGGATATCCCAGGAGCGCGCAAGATTGGATATATTGTCCCTGACTGGGATGTGCTGGTCCCAGTGGGGGAGACGACGCATTTTCTGGGAGACGCCATCGCTCTTGTGGTGGGAGAGAACGAGGAGGTGGTAGAGCAGGCCAAGCAGAAAATCCGGGTGGAGTATGAGGAACTGCCGGCGATCTTCTCCTTTCAGGAGTCCATGCGGGGGGATATTCAAGTTCATGAGGACCGTCCCAACCTGATGTGTGAACGGCACATCCTCCGGGGTGACGCGGATAAGGCCATCCGGGAGAGCAAGTATGTGGTGACCACCAAGTACAAGACCCCCTATAACGAACATGCCTTTATGGAGCCGGAGTGCGCTGTGGCAGAGCCGGAGGGAGAGGAGGGCGTACACCTCTACTGTGGGGACCAGGGAATCTATGAGTCCCGCAAGAAATGCTCCGCCATGCTGGGTATTCCAGAGGAGAAATTTCATGTTACTGCTATGATGGTTGGCGGTGCATTTGGAGCAAAAAATGACATGGTGGTGCAGCACCATGCTGCACTGGCGGCCTGGTGTCTTAAGCGCCCGGTAAAGGTCCGCCTGACCCGGCAGGAAAGTCTGGAGATTCACCCAAAGCGTCCGCCCTTGGAGATGGAATTTACCACTGCTTGCGACGAAAACGGCTATCTTACCGCGACCAAGGCTGTGGTGCTCCGGGATAACGGGGCATATGCCTCCGCCGGCATCCCGGTGCTGGAGAGGGCGTGTGTACTTGGAACCGGACCTTATCACTATGACAATGTGGATATCCTGGGTCAGGCTTGGTATTCCAACAATGTGCCCGGTGGAGCATTCCGCGGCTTCAGCGTACCGCAGACCGCCTTTTGCACGGAGTGCAATCTGAACAAGCTGGCCAAGCTGGTGGGCATCTCCCCCTTTGAGATCCGATACCGCAACGCCATCCGCCCGGGACAGGCCATGCCAAATGGGCAGATCATGGGTGAGGACTGCGCGTTGGTGGAAACTCTGGATGCCGTGCGCGCCGATTACGAGGCGCATCCCGATGCGGGGATCGCCTGTGGCTTCAAAAATAGCGGGACTGGCACTGGGCTGACCGACACCGGGCGTTGTCGATTGGTAGTGAAGGATGGCTTGATCCATATATACAGCGGAGCTGCTTGCCTGGGTCAGGGCATGGGGACTGTGGAGACGCAGATGGTGTGCGAAGTGACCGGTGTCAGGCCGGAGCAGACCCTGTTCTGCACTCCGGACACCGACACCTCGCCGGATTCGGGGATGGCCATTGCCTCTCGCCATACCGTGATCACGGGAGAGGCAGTCTGTCTTGCCAGCAGAAAACTGAAACAGGCCATGGAGACAGTAAATGGAGACCTGGGTGCCCTGGAGGGGCAGGAGTTTCTGGGGGAATTCAGTCCTCCCACTGACCCCATGGATTCTACAAAGAAGAATCCGGTCTCCCATGTGACCTACTCCTTTGCAACCATGATGGTGCTGCTGGATGAGCACAACATGGTAGAGCGGGTGATTACCGCAACAGATGTGGGGCGCCCAGTGAACCCAACCAATATTGAGGGACAGCTGGAGGGCGGCGTGACCATGGCCCTGGGCTTTGCATTGATGGAAAAGTTTGAGGTAGACCATGGAAAGGTACTCACCCGCTACGGAACACTGGGGCTGCCCCGGGCCGACCAGATTCCGGAAATCGAGGTGCGAATTGTGAACCGGGGAGCAGATGGCCCGGCAATGGGCGCCAAGGGATGCGGGGAGATATCCACCATCCCGGTCGCACCGGCGCTGCAGTTGGCCTATTATAACCGCACCGGCGTATTCCAGACGGAACTGCCCCTGAAGACCCCATATTGGAGGCACAGAGGGGGCAGTACAGCAAAACCACAGGCCAAGAAAGAATAATAGAAAGTGCACAGAACAAACAAAACTTAAGGAGGAAAGAACGATGAAAAAGCTGATGACTGCACTGCTGACCATGGCCATGTTAACGGCGCTTGTACTGACCGGATGTGGCGGAGAGGAGCAAGCCGGCGGGGACACTCCGGAGGATACCGTCTATACCCTCCGGATTGGCACAGGAACTGGCGGACGAGACAAACAGGTCGCATGGATGGAAGAGTTTGAGACTCAGCTGGAGGCAGCCACGGAGGGGCGCATTGATGTGCAGTGCTATCCGTCCGGCTCCATCGGCACCATGGCCGAGATGGTCCAGGGTGTTGTGGACGGCTCTCTGGATGCGGGCTGCTTCCCCACCGCGTACTGGTCCACCATTTTCCCCGCTGCGGCCTGTACAGAACTGCCCAACCTGTTTCCGGGCGGCAGTGAACAGCTGTGGAACATCCTGATGACTCAGGACACCAAACTGGAGGAGGAGTACATCGCTCATGGAGTGATTCCGGGGACTTGGTTGATGGTCCCTGAGCGTACCATCATCTCCAGCACCAAAATCGAGAGCATGGAGGATCTCCAGGGCAAGGTGATCTGGTGCACACCCAGTGACATGCTGCTCAAGGAGATTGAAATGCTGGGGGCTGTGTCCTCTGCCATTAATGTGGGAGAACTGGCTCCTTCTCTGCAGAACGGGACAGTGGACGGCGCAGCCTCAGAAATCACGCTCTATTATTCCCAGTCGCTGCAGACTGCAGGCGGCAACTATCTGCTGGAGGCTCCTGGTGATGCTTTTATCTCGATCTTTGCCATCAGTCAGCATTGGTGGGACCAAGTTCCAGAGGACCTGAGAGAGATTGTGCTGGAGGTTGCCAACGACACAGCCACAAACTTTGAGGTGGAGTATGTCCAGAACCAGACAGCGGAGGCCTATGAGGAGATGCAGGCTGCCGGCATGGAGGTGGTAATTCCCAGCGAGGAGTTCCAGGCAGACATGGATGCCGCTCTGGCGGGGCTTGCTGATTGGTACTTGGAAACCTACCCGGAAGCTACCGAGGTCTACAACGATATGGTGGACCGCGTTGCGGCAGATGAAGCCGACAACACGCAGGGTGAGAACTGAGAGGAGGTTCTCGCCTGAATATTGGCCGAAGGGGGCGGAGCGCCCGCCTCTTCGGAAGCTGAAGGGAAGGAGTGCCTATGAAAGCCTGTCGTGACACGGTCAAAAAATTGATGGATGTCCTGTTTGCAGTGGCTGCAATCCTCTATGGCGCGGGCACTGTGCTGGCGGTGGGGAACGCCGTCTGCCGTAAATTTTTGGACATTGGAATTGCCTGGGGAGATGAGCTGACTACCTATCTTATTGTAGTGGCGTTTTTCTTAACCATTCCCTATCTGGAGCTTCACAACGGATCTCTGTGTATTGGTCTGCTGGATAACTTGATCAAGAATAAGACTGTGGCCCGAATATTGTATGTTATTCGGGGGTTATTGGTGGTATCCCTGAGCATCATCATTGTGCGGTATGGCCTTGTGGCTATCGATTCCGCCATTGCATCTGATCTGAGGACCTTCACTCTGCGGTGGCCAAAGGCAATCTTTTACGCAATCTCGGTTGCCGGTTTTGCCCTGAGCGTTGTCTCCTGGATCACGATCATCCTACTGAACAAGGGGGAGAAGATGGAATGAATATTGCCCATATCATCGTGGCATTTGTCATCCTGCTGGGTTTGATGCTGCTGAACTTCCCCATCTATACTGCGATCCTGAGTTCTGGCCTTTATCTGATGGTCTTTGTAAACCACATGCCCCTTCAGAGTATCTTCACCTCCATGTTTGAAGGGGTCACCAACAGCAGCCTGATGGCGATCCCATTCTTTGTTTTGGCTGGGTGCTTTATCTCCTCCGGGCAATTGGGGAAACGGCTAATGGATTGCTTCTCGACCCTGTTGAGGGGGGTGCGGGGCGGGATGCCCATCGCATGCCTGGCGTCCAACGCCTTGTTCGGCGCCATCTCCGGGTCCCCCCCCGCGGCGACTGCGGTGTTCTCCAAAATTATCCACGGGCCCATTGCCCGGGAGGAGAACGACAAGATGGCCACGGGATTGGTGGTCTCCGCTGCGGGACTTTCCTCCATTATTCCGCCCAGCGTGACCATGATTATCTACGGCGTGGCCACCGAGACTTCCATTAGCACAATGTTTATCGCGGGAATTCTGCCCGGCCTGCTGATTGTGGCAATCATTGGAGTCTACCTGATCTTCGCCAGCAGGAGAAGGGCCGGCGAGGAGAACAAGGTGGATTGGAAAGAGGTCGGCAGTGCCTGGATCCGGGGCATTCCGGTGTTGATTCTGCCGGTGGCCGTCTTGGGCGGTATCTATGGCGGCTTTGTTACTCCGACAGAGGCCGGCGCGCTGTCTGCCATTTACTGCTGCGCCGCCAGCCTGCTTATGCGAGACATCCGTCCCCAAGATGTCCTCCGTGTCCTGAAGGAGGGCCTGCACACTGTGGGACAGGTGTTTATCCTGATCGCCTCCTCCGCCTTCTTCGCACGGGCCCTGACCGTCAGTCAGTTCCCTCAGTGGCTGACCAGCTACTTTGAGGACTATGGAAAGATCCAGTTCTTGCTGCTGCTGAACATCCTGCTTTTGGTTGTGGGCTGCTTTTTTGACACCAGCGCCGCCATCCTGATTCTGGCGCCCATGCTGCTGCCGCCCGCTCTGGCCCTTGGAATTGACCAGATCCACCTGGGGATCATCTTTGTGGTAAATCTGGTGATCGGTATGTTTACACCGCCTTTCGGTCTGAATATCTTTGTGGCGCAGAGTGTGCTGGGATACGACATGAAGTACATCTCCAAATGCCTGATCCCCTATATCCTGCTCTACATTGTGGCGGTACTGATCATTACTTTTGTGGAGCCCATCTCTACCTTCCTGCCCGGCCTGCTGGCATGATAATCTTTCCTTTACCAAAGCGCACAAATACAAAGCCTTTCCCACGCGGAAAGGCTCTGTATTTGGCAATGGTTATTCTTTGAAAAAGATAATGGGGTGAATGAGGTGACACTGCTTCAGGCGCTGGCAATTCCGGCGGGACATGGAGGAACTGCACTGGTGGGCGGCGGGGGAAAAACAACACTGATGCGGCTGCTGGGGAAGGAACTGGGAGATGCGGGGAAGCGCACGGTGCTTACTACAACCACCGCGATTCTACCGCCGGAAGGGATCCCCCTGGTTACAGACGGATGGCAGCTGCGCAACGCGCTGCGCATAGATCGGGAGGTCTGTATGGGACGCACCGGGAAGGACGGCAAGGTACACAACCCCGGCACTGCGCTTCTGGAGGAGGCTTGTCTATTGGCGGACCGATTGCTCATCGAGGCAGACGGCGCTCGGCATATGCCAATCAAGGCACCTGGCAGCTTTGAACCGGTGATTCCAGCTTGGGCAGACAGTGTGGTGGCGGTGGCGGGCTTGAGCGCGCTGGGGGAGACGCTCGGAGCCGCGTGTTTTCGAAGCGCGTTGGCCAGTCATATGCTGGGCGTCGGGCTGGAGGAACCACTGACCCCGGCGCTGCTGGCCCGACTGCTTACAAGTCCGGCGGGACAGCGTAAGCGTATCCCGCCCAAGGCGGGCTTTTGTATCCTGCTCAACCAGGCGGACGACATGGAGCGGGTGTGGGGTGGAATCGAAACAGCCCATTGGATCAAAAAATATCTTCCGCATTGCCGTGTGGTCATTGCCTCACTCCACAGCGGGGAGAGGATCAAAAATATTTTTGCATAGAGGGTGCTGGAATATGCTGGTTTTGATCAAAGGAGCGGGAGACCTGTCATCTGGAATTGCATGCCGACTGTACCGCAGCGGGTTTCAGGTGGTGATGACAGAGACGGCACGGCCTACTACGGTGCGCTGCACAGTGGCTTTTTCAAGGGCAGTATACCGGAAGGAGACCCAAGTAGAGGATATCCCCGGACAACTGGCGGTGAGTACAGAGGAGTGCCGAAGGCTCGTTGAAGCCGGCGTGGTGGCGGTTGCGGTGGATCCGGAGTGTCAGTTGCTGTCCCAGCTGCACCCTGATGCGCTGGTGGATGCCATCATTGCCAAGAGAAATACAGGAACCCGAATAGACGATGCCCCTGTTGTGATAGGAGTAGGGCCAGGATTCACCGCGGGGGTGGATTGCCATGCCGCAGTGGAGACCCAGCGGGGCCATGACCTGGGCCGGGTATTATACAAAGGGAGCCCCACCCCTGATACCGGGATCCCTGGGGAGATTGGAGGGTACACCACCCAGCGTGTGCTCCGGGCAGAGGTGGATGGAATATTCATGGCACGGGCAGCTATCGGCGACAGCGTCCGGGCGGGACAGGAAGTGGGGCGAATTGGGACATTGCCTGTGCGCGCCCAGATTAGCGGTGTGCTGCGGGGGCTGTTGCCCGACCAGACACCGGTATACACAGGAATGAAAGTGGGGGATGTGGATCCCAGATGCCGGGTGGAGCACTGCTATACGGTTTCAGATAAGGCGAACGCAGTGGGCGGCGGCGTATTGGAGGCGATACTCAATGGCATGGAGAAGAGGAGACGGAATGGACTGTGAAATCAGAATGACAAAGCTGGCACAGTGCGCCGGGTGCGGGGCGAAGGTGGGCGCGGGGATGCTGTCCGCGCTGCTGGAGGGACTTCCCGTGCCCTGCGATGAGAGACTTCTGGTAGGATACGATACCAGCGATGATGCTTCTGTTTACCAGATATCAGAGGAATTGGCGTTGGTGCAGACAGTGGATTTTTTCCCGCCCATTGTAGATGACCCCTATTTATTTGGACAAATCGCCGCTGCCAACGCCATCAGCGATGTGTATGCCATGGGTGGCGAGCCGCGCCTCGCACTGAATATGATGTGCATGCCGAAAAAGCTCCCGGACCGGGCGGTACGGGAGATCCTGCGGGGTGGCTACGAAAAAGCGGCTGAGGCGGGGGTGATGATCTCCGGCGGACACAGTATTCAGGACGAGGAGCCCAAGTACGGACTGGCAGTGACGGGCTTCGTCCATCCGCAGAGATATTTGCGCAACAATTCTGCCAGGGAGGGGGATGTGCTCATCCTGACAAAACCGCTGGGGATTGGGATTATCACCACGGCGCACAAGGCGGGACTGGCGGACGAGGTGGTCTATGACATGGCAGTGAAACAGATGGCGCAGCTGAACCGGGACGCACGGGATGTAATGGTCCGCTATCCTGTGAATGCCTGCACAGATGTCACGGGCTTCTCTTTGCTGGGCCATACCTTGGAGATGACGGGGGAGGGCAGAGTGACTGCGGTTCTGAACAGTGAGGCAGTTCCTTTGCTGCCCGGGGTGCTGGAGCTGGCCCGTCTGGGACTGCTGCCGGAGGGAATGTATCGAAACCGACACTATGCTCAGCCCCATGTCAAAAGTGCCAACAGCGTGAGCCGAGAGAGGCTGGATGCATTCTACGACCCGCAGACCTCGGGAGGGCTGCTTATCGCAGTCCGGCCAGAAGCGGCATCTGCGCTGCTGAGCGAACTGAAGGACAAGATTCCATGCGCCGGAGCGATTGGCACTATGGAAGCAGCACGAGAAGACTGCGCTATATTTATCCGATAGAGATTATGCCAGCGCCAGGACGGCCGCTGCAGCGGCGCTTATATCCTCTTCGGAAGTAAACCAGCCCAGAGAGAAGCGAACGGTGCCCTGAGGGAAAGTCTCCAGAGAATGATGGGCCAATGGAGCACAGTGGAGGCCGCAACGCGTCAGGATGCCGTAGTTTTGTTCCAGTGCAGCGGCGACCTCACCGTTGTCCCGACGCAGAAAATCCACCGAGATGACACCTACGCGGTCTTCGGCGCGTTTGGGACCGGGGAGCCGGATATGAGGGCAGCCGTTCAGTGCGTTCAGGAATCTGGCGGTAAGGGCAATCTCATGGGAACGGAGGGCATCAAGTCCCACGGAGCGGACAAAGGACAGCGCGGCACCAAGACCGAGAATGCCAGGAAGATTGGAGGTACCGGCCTCGAAGCGGTCGGGGAGAGTGTCCGGCATCTCAGGAGAATCGGAGGCGCTGCCTGTTCCGCCGGTAATCAGGGGAGACAGCTGACGGGCAAAGCCGGGGGACAGGGCGATGCCGCCGATTCCTTGAGGACCCATCAGTCCCTTGTGCCCCGCGAAACAGATAGCATCCGCCCTCAGGGTGCCCAGGGATACCGGAATATGACCCGCTGTCTGCGCGGCATCCACTGCAAAGGATACCCCTTGGGCTTGGCACAGTTCTCCCATGGCGGGAAGGTCCAGAATGGTACCGCTGACATTGGATGCGTGGGTCATCATTACCAGCCGGGTCTCCGGGCGAAACAGGGACCGGGCCGCCGACAGGTCCAGGCGCCCAGCGCAGTCGCAGGGGACGACAGAAAAAGAGACGCCGCGCTTTTCCAGGTCAACCACAGTGCGGAAGACGGCGTTGTGCTCCATGCCGGAGATAATGACATGATCGCCTGGGCGCAGAGAGCCCCGGAGAATCAGATTGATGCTTTGAGTTGCGCCGGGGGTAAAGAGTATCCATTCACAGCCGGCACAGCCGAACAGATCTGCCAGTGCCTCCCGCACCGCCATTACCTGCAGTTCAGATCGGATGGAGAGTATATGACTAGAGCGGTTGATATTACTGCTGCCATGCTCTAGACAGTCGCAGACCGCAGATGCGACGCCAGGAGCTTTGGGAAAGCTGCCGGCAGCTTGATCCAAATAGATCATCTCCATAAAACACCTCCGGCAAATCTGCGATGGTATTTGAGAAGCCCTGAATCAGAGTGTACTTTATTTGAAATGCCAAGTCCCTGTATTCATGATACCACGATAAAAGCAGAAAAAACAGTGAGGAGAAGTGAAAATGAGTGCGAAACGATATTTGCCCATTTTGATCGCCGGAGCGCTGGTGGGTGCGGCAGCCCTGCTCCTGACCTTCATGGGAAATCCTGCCAATATGGGTTTTTGCATCGCCTGCTTTCTGCGGGATACAGCGGGAGCCCTGGGCCTTCATTCCGCAGGGACTGTTCAATACGCCCGGCCGGAGATCATAGGCATCATTCTGGGCGCCAGCGCTGCGGCGCTGGTTACAGGGGAGTTCAAGGGACGCGGCGGCTCCGCTCCTCTTACCCGCTTTATCCTGGGCTTTGCTATGATGGTGGGGTCACTGATGTTCTTGGGCTGTCCGCTGCGGATGGTTCTTCGCCTTGGGGGAGGAGACCTGAATGCCTTGGTGGGACTGGGGGGATTCACCTGTGGAATTCTGGTGGGAATCCTGGCGCTGCAGAACGGCTTTACTCTGCGTCGCTCCTATGTGCTGACCCGTGTGGAGGGCGGGGTATTCCCTTTGATTACTGCGGCAGTGTTGGCCGTGCTGATCCTGGCCCCAGCGCTGCTCCGCTTCAGCAAGGAGGGGCCTGGGTCCATGCGGGCCCCAATCCTGCTGTCTCTGATCTTCGGCCTTTTGGTGGGTGTTCTGGCCCAGCGGACCAGGCTGTGCACTGCAGGTGGGATCCGAGACGCTGTGCTGTTCCGGGACTTTTACCTGTTGCTGGGGCCGGTAGCTATCCTGGCGGTTACTGTAGTAGGGAACCTGGCCATAGGGAAGTTCAACCCTGGATTTGTGGGCCAACCGGTGGCCCATGCCGACGGAATATGGAACTTTATAGGAATGGCCTTGGTGGGATGGAGCGCAATTCTGCTGGGGGGGTGCCCACTGCGGCAGCTTATTCTGGCAGGGGAGGGCAACAGCGATTCCGCTGTGGCGGTGCTGGGGATGGTGGTGGGTGCGGCCTTCTGCCATAACTTCGGTCTGGCCTCTTCCGCAGAAGGGCCTACGGGCAATGGAAAAGCAGCGGTGGTTCTGTGCTTTATTGTGGTAGCGGCCATCACACTTCTGAATATGGAGCATCTGGGAAAACGCAAGGCGGTTTCCACGCAGAAAGGAGAATTAAGAGATGGAAAAGATTGATGCCAGAGGGCGGTCCTGCCCTGAGCCGGTCATCCTGACGCAGAGGCAGTTCCGCAGTACAGATAAATTTGAGGTGTTAGTGGATAACGCCTGTGCGGTGCAGAACATAACCCGTTTTGCGGAGAATAAAGGGGCGTCTGTCACGGTAACCGAGACCGGGGAGGATGAGTATACCATTTTGGTACAAAAGAAATGAAGGAACGGCTGGTGACCTTCCATACCCACTTGGGAGCGGTGAAATTATACCGGGAGCTGAGCAGACAGAAATTTGCCGTCCGGATGATGCCGGTCCCGCGCGTGCTGAGTTCCAGCTGCGGGACCTGCCTGCGGACAAGCTATGATGGCCCGGCGGAGGACTTGCTGACAGAGGATGTGCAGGGAGTCTATGAAGTGGAGGCGGATGGATACCGTCTGCTGAAGGGAGAGAATTGAATGGCGGGGGAGGACAAAGAGTCGGTACAGGAGCAGGCATGCGGTTGTGTGGTGCTGGCCTCCGGAAAGGGAACGCGGTTTGGCGGTGGAAAGCTACACGCACTTTTCCGCGGGAAGCCGCTGATCCAGTGGGCGCTGTCCGCTGTGCCGGCCGAACTGACTGACCGGACCGTCGTGGTTGTGGGGGATGAGACCATCCGCTCATTGGCGCGGAGACACGGCTTTCGCACAGTGGAGAACAATGCACCTGAACAGGGCATCAGCCACAGCATCCAGCTGGGGCTGGCTCCTTTGCAGGAGTGGTGTGGTCGGGTGCTGTTCCTCATGGCGGATCAGCCCATGCTGCGTACAGAGACCATTCGCAACGCCCTTCGTCTGTCCGAAGAAGCGACAGATAGGATTGTGGCATTAGCCTGGAACGGCAGAAGACGGAACCCATGTATCTTCCCAGCAAAATTTTTCCCGGAACTGATGTCCCTTACCGGGGACCAGGGTGGAAACGCAGTAGCAGCGCGGCATCCATCTCGCTTGCTGCTGATTGAAGCACCATGGGAAGAGACGGAGGACATTGACGACCAGGAGACCCTGGCCAGGCTGAGCGTTCAATCAGAACTGAGGATTGATCCGCTATATCCAGAGATTACTATGCGGTTGTATATGCAGAGCAAATGCTTTGGTCCAGGTATCGCCGCGCTGCTGGAACGGGTCAGAGAACTGGGATCTCTGCGGGCCGCTGCGGCATCCATAGGTATGTCATATTCTAAGGCCTGGGGAGTCGTGCGCCGGTGTGAGAGGGCACTGGGGTGGCCTCTGCTGGTGCGCCAAACAGGGGGGCGAAACGGCGGCGGTGCCGTTCTGACGGCGGATGCCGGAGAACTGCTGCAGATGTATCGGGAGTGCTGCCGAGAGTTGGATGACCTGGCGGAACGGCTGGTATTGGATAAGGCGAGGCGCTATTTTGCAAAGGAGAACAAAACCATATTGAGGGAGAGGGGGGGACGGACATGATGCGATTGAAATGGCGAGAGGCCTTGAGAAGGGCTGGAGCGGGAGATGCAGCTTCAGTCTCTTTTCCCATGGATGGAAAAGTTTATCAGAGAATATTTCGCCCAGAGACACGGCTGATTTTGTTGGGAGCGGGCCATGTGGCACAGGCTCTGTGCGGCTATGGGGCGGAGCTGGGGTTCCGCGTGAATGTAGTAGATGATCGGCCGGAATTTATTACACAGGAGCGGTTTCCCCAGGCGGCGCAATTGCTTTGCGGAAGCTATCCTGCGGTGATCCGAGATCTGAAGATAGGCACGCAGGACTTTGTGGCGGTGATGACTCGAGGCCACCGCTATGATACCCTGTGTGTTTGTGCCATCCTGGAGGGTGAATTGCCAAGCTATTTGGGAGTTATCGGCTCCCGGCACAAGGCGCAGGCGCTGCTGGAGCTGCTGGCGACGGAGGGATTTTCCAGGGAGACATTGGACAAGATCCATACGCCCATCGGACTGGACATTGGAGCCTTGACTGTACAGGAGATCGCCGTATCCATTGTAGCGGAATTAATCCAGCACAGACGGAAGAAAACGCCCAGAGCCCATGGGGCCACTTTGCTGATAGAGGATGGACTGGACCCGGCGCTGGCAGTAGCGACCCAACAACAGGAGAAAAACTGGGTATTGGCGATGGTCTATGAGACAACGGGTTCTACGCCGGCGAAGACTGGAGCCATGATGTTGGCAGATAGGACTGGAAACACAATTGGGACTGTCGGCGGCGGAAACGGAGAATATAGAGTGGTGCAGCAGGCACGCAGCATAGCTGGTACCGGTGACTGTATCAGCATGACTCTGGATTTGGACAACCCCTTGGCCGAGCCGGAGGGAATGGTTTGCGGAGGAACCATGAAAGTGATGTTGATAGATATGGGAGAACCGGAGGAAAGATAACTGCAAGGAAAGGCAGAAGAGGCGTGAGTTTGGCGGAAAGCCTGTAGACTTTCCGATACTGCAGTGTGCTTGAAAGGGCCTTGAAGGGGAACACGCGTTTATATTTGATGGAGATCAGATGCCGGCAAGGGAAGTTTGTCCCCCCCGCCATAGAGCTCCCGCAGCACGGCGAGGAACTCGGCGGCGGCGCTGTTGCCGCTGCGGGGATCCCAGCCCACGGCGTTGACGGTGAGAGCGTCGTCTCCGGGAATGGGGAAGGAGCGGACATGCTCGGTGTTGATGCTCTTCCCCGCCGCGCCGGGGAAGAGGGTGAAGCCCATTCCAGCGTTGGTGAAGGCAGCCACCGCACGCAGGTCGTTGCAGGCGATGATGTTCCCCGTGTCGAAGCCCCGAGCCCGGCAGATGGAGAACACCTGATCCACCAGGAAGGGCCCCTCGGACCGGGACTCGGTGATCAGAGGGAGGGGGGCGAGGGAGGTAAAGTCGTCCGGGTCCACCCGGCCGGCGAAGGTGTCCGGGACGAACAGATGAAAGCGGTCCTCATCGGTGACCAGATAGGACAGGCTCTCGTTGGACTGAAGCAGGGTCTGGAAAGAGAAATAAAAGTCGTATTCCCCCTTGTTGATGGCGGACATCTGCACCATCCCGGTGGAGAACTCCAGATCGATCTGGACCTGGGGACAGCGGCGGCTGAACACCGCCAGCACCCGGTGGACCACATGGTCCAGGGTGCTGATGGCGGACAGGCGGATATGGCCTGTTTTTCCCAGCGCGATATTGCGTACCCGCCGCTTGGCGGAGGCGGTCATATCCAATACAGACAGGGCATAGCGGAAGAACTCCTCCCCTTCCCGGGTAAGAGCCACCTGGTGGCTGCTGCGCAGGAACAGCCTGGCTCCCAGTTCCTTTTCCAGCTCGGTGATGCGCCGGCTGATGGCGGGCTGGGTGATATAGTGCAGCTTGGCCGCCTGAGTGAAGTTTAAAGTCTGCGCGACGGAGACAAAATAGCGGAGCTGGTCAAAATCCATAACGGATCCCCCCGATGCCGTGCTGTTCGGGGGCCCCCGGATAACACGGCCGTTTTTTTCATTCTACAATAACATTTTGTTATTGTAAACAAAAAAAGCGGCATTTCCCTTGTGGAAATCTTCATGCTATGCTATGGCTGTCATCAGTGGGCAGGAGCGCCCGCTGTCCCCGGAGCGGGGCGCTGCCGGGGGCCATCCGTATGAAAAAAGGAGCGTCTGATATGAGCTACAAGCATCTGTTCACGCCGGTGAAGATCGGCAACTGTGAGATCCCCAACCGCATCGCGGTGACCGCCATGGTGTGCAGCATGTGCACCGAGGAGGGCGACGCCACCGAGCGCTATCTGAAGTACCACGAGGCCAAGGCCCGGGGCGGCTACGGCCTGATCATCACCGAGGATTACCGGGTCAACGCCCATGCGGGCGGCTATAAGTATGTGGCCGGCATTTATAAGGAGTCCCAGATCGAGGGCCACCGCAAGGTGGTGGAGGCGGTGCACAAGTACGGCACCAAGATCTTCTGTCAGATCTACCACGCCGGCCGCCAGTCCAGCAGCAGCGTCAACGGCGGCGTACAGATCGTGGCGCCCTCTCCCACCTCCAGCCCCTGGAACCGCGACCTGGCCCGGGAGCTGACCATTCCCGAGATCAAGCAGATTGTCAAGGACTTCGGCAACACCGCCGCCAACGCCAAGAAGGCGGGCTTTGACGGCATCGAGATCCACGCGGGCAACGGCTATCTCATCGCGGGATTCATGTCCTTCCACAGCAACAAGCGCACCGACGAGTACGGCGGTTGCTTTGCCAACCGGATGCGCTTCTTCGACGAGGTGTACCACGCCGTGCGGGAGGCGGTGGGCCCCGACTTCCCCATCATGGTGCGCTTCTCCGCCGACGAGCATACCCTGTCCGGCCGCACTCTGGAGGAGTCCAAGATGGTGGCCAAGCACATGGAGGAGCTGGGGGTGGACGCCATCAACTGCTCCAACGGCATCTACGGCACCTACAACCCCGGCCAGGTGTCCCCCTCCTATCAGCCCCACGCCTGGACCATCGGCAACGCCAAGGCCCTGAAGGAGATCGTGAAGATCCCCGTGCTGGGCGTCAACTCCATCGACGACCCGCACATGGCGGAGTCCCTGCTGGACCAGGGCTACTGCGACATCGTGGGGATGAGCCGCTGCTCCCTGGCCGACCCCGATATGCCCAACAAGGCCAAAGCGGGAGAGGACGAGCGCATCCGTCCCTGCATCCGCTGCATGCAGGGCTGCGTGACCAGCACCTATCTGCAGATCCCCATGCGCTGCTGCGTCAACCCCGAGATGAACCGGGAGTATCTGTACACCTTTGAGGACAAGCCCGCGCCCAAGAAGGTGCTGGTGGTGGGCGGCGGCGTCGCCGGCATGCAGGCCGCCATCGCCGCGGCCCGCCGGGGACACGATGTCACCCTGTGGGAGAAGAGCGACGCCCTGGGCGGACAGTTCATCGCCGCGGCCTATCCTCCGGGAAAGGGCGACTATGTCACCTACACCTGCTATATGATCAACGAGCTGAAGGTGCAGAAGGTAAAGGTGGAGATGAACAAGAACGCCACCGCCGATGCGGTGCGCGCCTTCGGCGCCGACAAGGTGATTCTCGCCACCGGCGGCCTGCCCAACCGCCCCCGTGTGCCCGGCATCGACCGTGAGAATGTCTACTTTGCCGAGGATATCCTCCGCGGCCGGGTGCTGCCCGAGGGCCGTATTCTGGTGGCCGGCGGCGGCGAAGTGGGCGTGGAGACCGCCATGCACCTGGCCGACGCCGAGCGGGGCGAGATCACCGTGGTGGAGATGACCGGCGGAATCTGCGCCGGCGCCGACGGCACCCGCGTGGTGGCGATGAAGAAGTTCCTCAACGAGCGGGAAGTGCGCCTGATGCTGAACACCAAGGTGCTGGAGTTCTGCGCCAACGGCGTGCTGGTGGAGCAGAGGGGCCGGATCCGGCTGATCCCCTGCGACCATGTGGTGGTGTCCATGGGCTATCACCCCAACAACGCCCTGGCGGAGGAACTGAAGGACCTGGGCGACAAGATGGTGGTCGTGGGCGACGCCGTCAAGTGTGCCAACGCCATGGAGGCCGGCGTGTCCGGCTTCGAGGCGGGCTACAACGCCTGAGCACAGGAAAATACCGCGGACGCTGAGAGAGGGAGGGAACCTGTCATGCTTGCGATCCGAAATGTCACGGTGGCGGACGGCACCGGAACCGTCACCACGCTGCTGATAGAAAACGGGACCATTGTTGCCAATGGGAAGGATGCGGCGATCCCTGCGGAGGCGGGCGTCATCGCTGGGGAGGGACTGTATGTCCTGCCCGGGTTCATTGACGCGCACACCCACATGGGCGGCTCCAGCGCCTTCGATCACCCCCCTGCCGGGAGCCGCCATGAGACTTACGGTTATATCGAGGCCCGGGAGGGCTTCCTGAACTGGGGCGTCACCGCGGTGCGCAGCTGCGGCGACCGGTCAGAGGACATGCTGGCCTTTCGGGCGGATGTCCGCGCCGGCAAGGAACGCTCCCCCCGGCTGGTGTGCTGCGGGCCGTTCTTCCAGGCGGAGAACGGACACCCCTGGGCCACGGTATATATGAAGAGTGAGCTGCTTTTGAAGGACGCGGCGATCTTTGTGGACCAGCGGGTGCCGGTGGAGCGCCGGGTGGCCGCTGTGGCCGGCATGGGGGTGGACTTCATCAAGGTGTTCTACGCCCACCTGAACAAGATGGACTATCCCAATCCGGTGTCCCGCCTGACCAAGGAGCAGCTCAAGCGCGTCGTGGACAGTGCCCACCGCAGCGGGCTGAAGTGCGCCGTCCATGTGGACGGCCCGGCGGAGATGATGGATGCGGCCGAGGCCGGGGCCGACTTCATCGAGCACATGATCGGCGCGGGCGGCACCGACACGGAGTTCACCGACGAGATGGTGCAGAAGGTGAAGGACAGCGGCGCCGTGGTGGACCCCACCATGATCTCCATCCTGCGCTTTGACAACACCCCCGGCTTCCCCTCGGTCTGGGAGGCGCTGAAAAAGGCGGTAAAGCAGTTCTACGACGCGGGCATCCCCCTGGCGGTGGGCTGCGATTCCGGCATCCCCTTCGTCCCCTTCGGGGAGTCCCTGCATGATGAGATGGCCTGCCTCAATGAGGCGGGCATCCCCGCGGCGGACATCCTGAAGATGGTCAGCCGCACCAACGCCAGGGTGCTGGGGCTGGAGGACCAGCTGGGTTCCCTGGAGGTGGGGAAGAAGGCGGACATCGTCCTGCTGGGCTCCGACCCCGTGAAGGACATCCACAACACCCGGGACATCCGTCTGGTGCTGCTGGACGGCCATGTGGCGGTGGACCGGATGGGCTGATCCGGTCTGGCTTTTGCGATACGCGATACTCCTCATTCTAATCATTGGGAAGCCCCCGGCGCTGTAAGCGCCGGGGGCTTCCCGCGTCCGAGAAGACTACCCCTGCCGGCGGGGAGGCGGCTCCGGGGGAAACAGCTCCTCCACGGTATCCCAAAAACGAAGGGCGGCGGGGTTGGAACAATCCCTTCGGCGGGCGGCGATGGATACCATCTTCTGGGGGGTATCCAGGGGGATCACCGCCACCTCGTCCCGGGGCCAGTTCTCCACGATGGAGGCGGGCAGGACAGACACCCCCATTCCCGCCGCCACCGAGATGAGCACCGAGTCCGCACGGTTGTACAGGTTGACCACCTTGGGGACATAGTGCAGGGAGCGGCAGATCTGCAGCACCTGGTCGTGGAGGACGGGGCCCTCCGCCCGGGCGGTGGCGATGAAGGGACGGTCCCGCAGGGAGGACAGGTCGCCGGGAGTGACCTGCCCCTCCTCTCCCCGAGGGACAATGAGGCAGAAGGGGCTGCGGTCGATGACCAGCTGGGTCATCCGGTGCTGGCTGGGGAGCAGCCCCTCCACGGCAAAGTAGAGGTCGAAGCTCTCCTCCTGCAGGGCGTGCATCAGCTCTCTGCCGTTAAAAAAGCTGACATCCACCTGTACCTCCGGACAGCGCTGATAGAAGGCGGACAGGCACCGCCCCAGCCGGGAGGGGGAGGCGGCCAGCGTGGCCACCGCGATGCGGCCCACCCGCCCCTCGGCGATGTTCACCGCCCGGGCCTGGGCAGCCTCCAGCCGCTCCAGGATGTCGGCGGCGTCGTCCCAGAAGGCGCGTCCCGCCTCGGTGAGGCGCACCTGATGGCTGCTGCGGCGGAACAGCTTTACCTGGAGGGACTGCTCCAGCGCGCTGATTTGACTGCTGATGGCGGGCTGGGAGATGAAATGGCGCCGGGCCGCCTCGGTAAAGTTCAGCGTCTCCGCCACAGTGACGAAATATCGAAGCTGGTTGATGTCCATAACCGCGTTTCCCTCCCTTATTTTCTCCTCCTCAGTGTAACGAAAAAACGCAGTGCTGTAAAGGGGTTGAGGGACTTCTATAAGACAAAGTTATGGACCGGACCGGATTCTCTATTTCCGTCCCCGGGGAAGGGGGATTACAATAAAAGAGACCATCCGGCCTGATCGGCAGGCACGGAAAACGACAAAACGGAGGGAATGGACATGATCCGAAAAGCGAGCGACATCAAGCTGAAGGTGCTGCCCGTCCTGTTTGGGATGGAGCATCTGTACTACTACGAGGGGCCCTGCCGCCTGGTGGACGGCGAGGCGCTGCAGCCGGGCTTTGACAAGATCGGCAACGAGATGTTCTGGAAGGGCTTTCTGGACAACATCGCCCAATATATGCCCGCCGGGGTGGAGGTGCTGGAGCCCGTCCGGGGCGGACGCACCGACGACTGGGACAACAAGGAGACCATGTGGGAGACCTTTGCCCAGGCGGTGTCCGGGGCGGATGTGGCCTTTGTGTTCAGTAACCTGGGGGTGGACGACCTGGCCATCGAGTTCCATCTCCGTTTCCCCATCCCTATGGTGATCTGTCCCACCAGCTCCTACTCCCCCACCCAGGTGTACGCCGCGCTGAAGGCCAAAGGGAGGGGGGAGGAGCTCTACGCCCCCATGAGCTGGACGAGGGTGCCCCTGCTGTTCACCGCCCTGCGGGCCCGGAAGGTGATCCGCAGCACCCGCATCCTGCTGGCCAGCCGGGGAAGCTCCACCGTCAGCTACGCCTCGCCGGACACCTTCGCCGACCAGGACCGCATCACCCGGAAGCTGGGGGTGCTGTTCCGCCATGTGAGCATCCATGAGGTGATGGACCAGATGTCCCCGGCCCTCCCGGGGGGCAATCCCACCACCCCGGGCCGCAGGACCCTGGACCTGACGGAGGAGGACCGGGCGGAGATGGAACGCCTGGCGGACGAGCTGCTGGGCGGCGCCCAGTATGCCGATGTGGAGCGGCAGTACCTGCTCAACTCCCTGGCGGCCTATCTCACGGTGAAAAAGCACATGGACTTCGCCGACTGCAACGCCTTCACCGCCCCCTGCCCCGACGCCTGCTCCACCCGGCGGATGAACGAGCAGAAGTTCACCTTCTGCCTCACCCACTCCCTGCTCAACGAGCAGGGGATCCCCTCCGCCTGCGAGTTCGACGCCAACTCCGCCCTGTCCATGCAGGCGCTCATCGCGGTGTCGGGACAGTCCCCCTATATGGGCAACACCTCCCCCCTGCCCTATGAGAACGGCGGCTTTATGCCCCTGGCCGGCCTGTCGGAGGAGCGCAAGGCCGCCCTGCTGGCCGATCCGGAGAACCTGTATTACATGCACCACTCCGTTCCCCACCGCTGCATGCGCCGGCCGGATAAGAGGGAGCCTTACGGCCTGAATCATTTCGCCTATGAGCAGAAGTTCGGCGCGGTGCTGCGCTATGACTTCGAGCGGGACAGGGGCCAGGTGGTGACGGTGTGCCGCTTCTCCCCCGACGGGGAGAAGATGCTCATCGGCCGGGGCGAGGTCGTGGGGGGCGACGGCTATCAGATGCCCAACTGCCGTACCACCGTCATCTTCCGGGTGAAGGACCAGGAGGACTTCTACCGCAAGCAGCTGGAGGTGGGCAATCACTGCGCCCTGGTGTTCGGCGACTATACCAGGGAGCTGGCCGCCCTGGCGGAGGTGCTGGGGGTGGAGGCCCTGATGGCCTGAGATGGACGACCGGCGCCTTGAAGCGGCCCGGGCACGCATCCGGCTGGGACAGCGGGCCGCCGCCGGCCAGGCCCGGGCCGCCCGGGAGGACCCGGCCCTGACCAGACAGTCCCTGGAGGGCTATCTGCGGCAATACATCCTGGAGAAGTTCCTGCTGGCGGACTGCCCTCCGGAGACCGACGAGCTGGGCGTGCTGGCGAGGGAGAGCCTGGCCCGGAGCATGTCCATGGCCCCGGGGCTGGCGGCCATCTACGACACCTCGGCGGGGTGCAGCTCCGCCAGCTCGGTGGACACCAAGCTGGCCCTGCTTCTGCTGGCGGTGCAGAAGGACTTCCGGGTCCGGCTGGATCCCGCCCGGGCGGTACGGGCGGAGCGGGTGCCGGAACTGACGGATATGATCTGGGAGAACTTGAGAAAGGGACTGTAAGGGAGGGGGCGCGCCGCGCCCCCTTCTCTGATTCCGGGCGGTCTGACAGGGCAAAACGGATGGAACCGCCGGGCACAACCTTTATCACGGGATAATTTTGATGAAAAAATGTTGCAAGCGGGCCGGAGTATGATATGATGAAAAGGCAAACCATACAAGGAAGGTGCGTGTTGACCGTGCTGGTGAGCGTGATCGTCCCCGTCTACAATGCGGAAAAGACCCTGGAGCGATGCCTTCGCAGCCTCCAGAGACAGACTTGGAGAGACCTGGAGGTCATCGCGGTCAACGACGGGAGCACCGACGGAAGCCTGAAGATCATCCGGAAATACTGCGCCATGGATCCCCGGTTCCGATGCGTGGACAAGGGGAACACCGGCGTGTCGGACAGCCGCAACCGGGGTATGGCCCTTGCTGCGGGGGAGTATCTCCAATTTGTGGACAGCGACGACTGGATCCCATCCAACTCCACCCAGCTGATGGTGGAGGCCGTCACCCGAAACAGGGCGGACATGGCCATTGGGGACTACATCCGGGTCAGCCCCTCCTCCACTGCGGAGAAGGGGCACATCCCGAGGGAGGGACGGATCACCCGGGCGGAATATGCCGCCTATATGATGCAGGCGCCGGCAAACTTCTATTACGGCGTGATGTGGAATAAGCTCTACCGTGCCGATGTGGTGCGGGACAACGGACTTCGGTGCAGCGACGAGCTGAGCTGGTGTGAGGACTTCCGCTTCAATCTGGAGTATCTTCGGTGCATCCAGAGCGTGGCGGTGCTGTTCCAGCCGGTATACTTCTATGTCAAACGCAAGGGAAGCCTGGTGGATACCCAGGTGGATCTGGCCAACACGGTGAGGACCAAAAAAGCGCTGTTCCAGGACTATAAAGAGCTGTACGACGACCTGGATATGTATGAGGAGCACAAGCTGCGCATCCAGGCCTTTTATCTGGAGTTTGCCCGGGACGGTCCCCGCCGCCCCGCCCGGCCGGGTCGGGAACCGGGAAAGAAGGCGCTGAAGCTGAAGCCGTTTAAGAAGGAGAGGTCGAATGATCCGGAGAGGTTTGAAGCGGGCCTGCCTGGTCTTGGCCATCTATTTGGTCTATCTGGTGATCGGCGCGGCGGCGCCCTTCTGGCAGACACCGGAGTTGCCGTCGGGGGAGCGGGTGTCGGCGCCGGTGGAGGAGCTGCTGACGGACCGGGAGACGCCGGACCGGGCGCAGATCCTGGAGACTAACCGTTCCGCCTGGACCGAGCGGCTGCGCCTGCTCAGCCGGGCGGAGGAGTCCATCGTAATGTCCACCTTCGACATGCGGGACGGGGAGAGCACCCGGGATATCCTGTCGGTGCTGTACCAAAAGGCCCAGGAGGGGGTGGAGGTGCGCATTCTGGTGGATGGAATCAGCGGCTTTCTCCGCATGGGGGGACGGCCTCTGTTTGAGACCCTTCAGGCACACCCCAACATCGAGATCCGATTATACAATCCCATCACTTTTTGGACTGTCCTGACCCCGTGGACCACCCAGGGGCGGATGCACGACAAGTATATCATCGTGGACGACCTGGCCTATGTCCTGGGCGGGCGGAACACCTTTGACTACTTCATCGGGGAGTACCCCACCGACCACCGCAGCCTGGACCGGGAGGTGCTGGTGTACAACGGCGGCCACGGCGCGCCGGAGGGGCGGGAGAGCTCCCTGTATCAGGTGCTGGATTACTTCCATCAGGTGTGGAACAGCGAGGCGTGTGCCCCCTATGGAGGCACGGCGGGGGAGACGGCACAGGAGGAGGTCCAAACCATGCTGCAGGAGCGGTACGATGCCCTGACAGCGGCGGAGCCCGCTCTGTTTGACCCCAGCTACGACTATGCGGCGCACACCGTGGAGACCCAGGGAGTGACCCTGCTGTCCAACCCCACCCACATCTATGCCAAGGAGCCTGTGCTCTTTGCCCAGATGATGGCCCTGGCGGACCGGGCGGAGGAGTCGGTGGTGCTCCACACCCCCTATGCGGTGCTCAATGACACCATGGCCGATACTCTGGCCGCCGTGGCGGAAGAGGTGCCGGTGACGGTGATGCTCAACGCGGTGGAGAACGGGGACAATGTGGTGGCCTCCAGCGACTACCGCTATCACCGGGACGAGGTGATGGGCACCGGCGTGCAGCTGCTGGAGTATGCCGGGGGACTGTCCTACCACGGAAAATCCATGGTGGTGGACGGGGAGATCGCCCTCATCGGCTCGTACAACCTGGACCTGCGCAGCACCTATGTGGACACCGAGCTGATGGTGGCGGTGCGCAGCCCCCAGCTGGCCCAGGAGCTGCTGGAGTCCATGGAGGGGCTGCACCGGGACTGCCGCCTGGCGTCCCCGGAGGGGGACACGGTGCCCGACGGCCTGACCATCCCGGAGGCGCCCTGGACCCGGCAGGCGGTGTGGACGGTGCTGGGTCTGGTACTGCAGCCCTTCCGGATCCTGGTATAAGGAGGCCTGTCGGAGTATAGTCCGGGGAGCGAACGGACATAATGGGAGCATCTGACAAGAAGGAGGAGACGCCCATGTCCGTCCCATTTGAACGCAGCCAGACCAAGCAGAACCTGATGCGCGCCTTTGCGGGGGAGAGCCAGGCCCGCAACCGCTATACCTTCGGCGCCAGCCTGGCCAGGGACAAAAATCTCCAGGTGATCCAGGGGATCTTCCTGTTCACCGCGGAGCAGGAGAAGGAGCACGCCGAGCTGTACTACAATCTGCTGCGCCCCTTCTGCGGGGAGAACATCCAGGTGGACGGGAGCTATCCCGTCTCCCTGTTCTCCGATATGGTGGAGTGCCTGCGGGACGCCCAGCACAACGAGTATCAGGAGTGGGAGAAGGAGTACCGGAGGTTCTCCGAGATCGCCCGGGAGGAGGGCTTTGCCGAGATCGCCAAGACCTTCGCCGATGTGGCGGCCATCGAGCAGACCCACGGCGACCGCTTCGGCCGGTACGCCGACATGCTGGAGGAGGGGAGCCTGTTCGCCTCGGACCAGCCGGTGCAGTGGGTGTGCCTCAACTGCGGCCACATCGTGGAGGCCACCGCCGCCCCCGCCCTGTGCCCCGTGTGCAGCCACGGTCAGGGCTATTTCATCCGGCGGGAGAGCTCTCCCTATATCTGAGACGGCGTGAGAAGACCGTGCGGCGCGGAGGGGTCCCGAAGGGGGCTTCCTCCGCGCCGCGCTGTCTGTCCGCCGGTTGACAGCCGGCGGAGTCCCGTGATAGCATGGAGAAAAACGAGGGGAGGGATGGGGATGTACCCCTGGACAAGAGACCGGGTGGAGTGGTATCAGCGGGCGGTGGCCTTCACCGGCTTTGACCGGGCGCTGGCGGATCTGGCCGCGGAGGACCTGCCTCTGGAGGAGACGGTCTGCGACCTGGGCTGCGGGACCGGCTATCTGTCCCTGGAGCTGGCCCGCCGGGGATACCGGGTCACGGCGGTGGATCGGAGCAAGGTGTGTTTGGACTGGCTGCGGGAGGAGACCGCCCGGCGCGGACTGGCGGAGCGGCTGACCGTTTGGGAGACCGACTGGCATCTGCTGCCCGCCGGGGCGTCGTGGGATCGGGTGATGATGGTATTTGCGGGCAAGCCGGATGTGGAGCTGGAGCGGTATCTGTCCCTGGCCCGGCGGCGGCTGGTGCTGGTGATCAAGTCCAGCGTCCAGAGCCATGTTCAGGCAGACGGGGTTCCTCCCCTTTACCTCCGGGGCGGCGACGCCGTGGAAGGGGACCTGCGCCGGCTGGGCCTGCGCTATGCCCGCCGGGACGAGGTACTGGAATTCGGCCAGCCCCTGCGTTCCCGCGCGGAGGCGGAGGAGTACTTGAAGGCGTTCCAGGTGGACGGCACGGCCCCCGGCAGCGCGCTGGAGCGGCTGGTGGAGACGGAGGACCCGGAGTGGCCCCTTTATCTGCCCAACCGAAAGGCCATGACCGTCTTTTCCATCACGCGCTGAATGAAGAGGTCCCCGGGGCCGGCATCTGCCGGCCCCGGGGACTTTGTTACAGCAGACAGGGGGCCAGCAGCTCCAGGACCTGGGGCAGGCGGCCGGCGTCGATCCCCGCATAGTTCACCACCAGGGCGTGGGGCTGGACCAGGTGGGGGCGGGCGGTATAGTCGGAGAGAAAAGACAGGCGGATGCCGGCCTGGGCGGCCAGTGCCTCCGCCTCCCGGTCCGGGCGTCGGGTGTCCAGCTCCAGCAGGAAATGCAGCCCCGCGTGCTCCTCCCGGATGCGGCTGCGGGGCCCCAGGGGGCTTTGCCGGATGGCCTGGATGACCTGATCCCGCTTGGCGCGGTAAAAGGTCCGCATACGGCCGATATGCCGCTCAAATCCGCCGCCGTCGAGGAACTTTGCCAGGGTGTGCTGCTCCAGACTGGTGACGGTGCAGGCATAAAACCCCAGCTCACGGCGGTACCGCTCCAGCAGGCGGGAGGGCAGCACCATATAGCTGATGCGCAGGGAGGGGGCGATGGTGCGGGAGAAGGTGTTGATGTAGATGACCCGCTGGTCTGCGTCAATGCTCTGCAGGGTGGGGATGGGGCGGCCGGAAAAACGGAACTCGCTGTCATAGTCGTCTTCGATGACGCAGCGGTCCTCCGTTTGCCCCGCCCAGCGCAGCAGCTCCTGCCGCCGCCCCACCGGAGTGACGATGCCGGTGGGATAGTGGTGGGAGGGGGACAGATGGAGGATCTGCGTGTCACTGGCGGCCAGGGCGCCCGGATCCACCCCATGGCAATCCAGGGGCAGCTCCCGCACGGTGACGCCGCAGGCCCGGTAGATCCGGGGGATCTTGGCATAGCCCGGGTCCTCCACCCCATAGACCTTGTCCCGGCCCAGCAGCTGGACCAGCAGGTTGTACAGATACTCCGTCCCCGCCCCCAGGATCACCTGGTCCGGATGCACGGAGATGCCCCGCGCGCGGTAGAGATAGCCGGCGATGGCCCGGCGCAGGGCGGGCACCCCCTGGAAGGGGACCGGCTCCAGCAGGGCGGGCCCCTCCTGGGTGAGGACCTGGCGCATCAGCTTGGCCCACAGGCTGAAGGGGAAGCGGCTGCCCTCCACACTGCCGCCCCGCAGATCCATGAGGCAGGGCGGGGCCAGCGGCGCCGGAAGGAGCGGGGCGGGAGAGGCGGCGGGCAGACAGCGGGCCACAGGATTGACAAAATATCCCCGGCGTTCCTGCGAACGGAGGTATCCCTCGGCGACAAGCTGGGAATAGGCGGCCTGCACCGTCACCACGCTGATCCCAAGCTGGCGGGCCAGGGACCGCTTGGAGGGCAGCTTTTCATGGGCGGAGAGCCGTCCGGAGAGAATATCCTCCCGCAGACAACAGCTGAGATACTCATAGGCGGGGCGGTGCCCCCGCTGGTCCAGCAGATAGGTCAGCATGATATGAGCTCCAATCTGGTATGATAATTTTTTATAAAAGTGGGTATTTCAATCATATCAGATTCTATTAAAATACAAAGTACCCGCAAAGGCAAGCGAAATTTTTGACAGGAGTGAGGAACAATGGGCAACAAAGAACGGGATTCCCTGCGGCGCCTGGTCCAGGCGTCCATGCTGGCGGCCATGGCCTGTGCGGCCACCCTGGTGATCCAGATCCCATCCCCGATGAACGGATATGTGAACCTGGGAGACGCTGTGGTGCTGCTCTCCGGCTGGCTGCTGGGGCCTTGGTACGGCTTTGCCGCGGCGGGCGTGGGCTCCATGCTGGCGGATCTGTTCAGCGGCTATGCCCACTATGCTGCCGGGACCCTTCTCATCAAGGGCGCCATGGCGGCGGTGGCGGGACTGCTGTATGGCGTGGTGTGCCGGGCGGGGAGGCGGCCGCTCCCGGCGCGGCTGGTCAGCGCTGCGGCGGCGGAAACGGTGATGGTGCTGGGGTATTTTTCCTTCGCCGGACTGTGGCTGGGGAACGGGCTGGCCGCGGCGGCCGGCATTCCGGGGAATGTGGTCCAGGCGTGCTTCGGCCTGGCGGCGGGCGTCCTGCTGGCGGCGGCGCTGGACCGGGCCGGGGTCAGACCTGCCGGGGGAGGGACTGAGCGTAAAATATAGCGGGAAGGCTTGCCTTTCAGGGGGAAGGCGAATATAATATTTTCTGCACGGTGCGAAATATATCTACATCATGAAAAGGAGTGCCTTCCCTATGTCCAACATCTGGCATGACATCGACCCCAAGCGCATTACCCCCGAGGACTTTATCGCCGTGGTGGAGATCCCACAGGGCAGCAAAAAGAAATACGAGCTGGACAAGAGCACCGGTCTGATCATTCTGGACCGGGTGCTGTACACCTCCACCCATTATCCCGCCAACTACGGCTTTATCCCCCGCACCTATGGCGATGACGGCGATCCGCTGGATGTGCTGGTGCTGTGCTCCGAGGCACTGGACCCCCTGGTGCTGGTGCGCTGCTACCCCATCGGGGTGATCAAGATGCTGGACAACGGCCGCAACGACGAGAAGATCATCGCCGTCCCCTTCTCTGACCCGACCTTCAATACCATTCAGGATCTGTCTGAGCTGCCCGCCCACCGCTTTGATGAGATGGCCCACTTTTTCACGGTGTACAAGGCCCTGGAGGGCAAAGAGACCGTGGCCGGCGATGTGATGGGCCGGGATGAGGCCGTCAACATCATCAAAGGCGCCTTGGCCAATTACATCGAAAACTTCTGCAAGTGACCCAGGGACCCGACAAAGCTGATACAAGGAGTCTGCCCCCATGCTCGCAACATTCATCAATGCCGCCTTGATCCTGGCCGGCAGCGCCATCGGCCTGCTCTTCCGAAACCGAATCAGCCAGCGCTTTGCCGCCGTGGTTACCCATGCTCTGGGCCTGTGCGTGATGGGGATCGGAATCACCTCGCTGGTGGGGACGGAGAATACGCTATGCGTTATCATATGCATGGTGGTGGGTACCCTCCTGGGGGAGGCGCTGCGCATCGAGGAGCGGCTGGACGGGGCCGGTGTGCTGCTGCGGGACAAGCTGATCCGGGGAGAGGGCAGCAGCCGTTTCACCGAGGGGTTCGTCACCGCATCCATCCTGTACTGCGTGGGCTCCATGGCGGTGATGGGGGCCATGGAGGCGGGGATCAACCATGACTACTCCATCCTCATCTCCAAGGGGGTCATCGACGGGGTCACCTCCATCAGCTTCGCCGCCGCCATGGGGATCGGCGTGGCCTTTTCCGTGGTGCCGCTGGTGCTGTATCAGGGGGCGCTGACCCTGATCTTCGCCGCCGCAGGCCAGGGGATGGATCCCGCGGTGATCACTGAAATGAGCGCTGTGGGCGGCACCATCATTCTGGGCATCGGCATCAATATGCTGGGGCTGGCTCCTGTAAAGCTGAAAGTGGGCAATATGCTGCCCGCCATCTTCCTGCCGCTGCTGTATATCCCGGTGGCAAACCTTTTGTCCGGACTGATTTTGTGAGCAAAGGGCGGGAGCGGCACAGGCCCGAAACACAGGGTTTTGCACAACGGAAAAAATTTTTTCTTTTTCCTCTTTACAAGCGGAGAAAAATGTGATAGCATTGACGATGCAAAGAATTATTACTATTAAGGACCGCAGGAGAGGATATCCCAATGGAACATGCAATTCGTTACAGCAAGAAGCGAGAGGCGATCCTTGATGCCATCCGCAGCACCCATGTCCATCCCACGGCTGAGTGGGTGTACCAGACGCTGAAGCCCACCCACCCGGACCTGAGCCTGGGTACGGTATACCGCAACCTCACCTTTTTCCGGGAGCAGGGGATGATCCGCAGCGTAGGGGTCATCGGCGGGCAGGAGCACTTTGACGGCGACCTGTCTCCCCACAGCCACTTCATCTGCCTGGAGTGCGGCGCGGTGTACGACCTGCCCCGGCCGGAGACGCTGGAGGGCCTGGACCAGCGGGTGAGCGAGCACTATGGCGTTCAGGTGGACAGCTGTGACCTGACCCTTCGGGGCGTGTGCCGCAAATGCCTGGAGAACCGCGCCGAGGACGACCAAGCCGTGTAATCCGTCCTCTCGGACGGAACACCTATATCCATTTCAAACGCAAAAATAAAAAACAGGAGGAAACAAAACATGAAAAAGTTTGTCTGCACCGTCTGTGGTTATGTGTATGAAGGGGAGCAGCCCCCCGCCGAGTGTCCCGTGTGCCATGTTCCCGGCGATAAGTTCGTGGAGATGAAGGGCGAAGTGAAGCTGGCCGCGGAGCATGAGTACGGCATCTATGCCAAGACGGTGAAGAACAATGCCGATATCTCCGCCGAGGACAAGGCCTATATCCTGGAGCAGCTGAAGGCCAACTTCACCGGCGAGTGCTCTGAGGTGGGCATGTACCTGTGCATGGCCCGCATCGCCCACCGCGAGGGCTATCCTGAGATCGGCCTGTACTGGGAGAAGGCCGCCTATGAGGAGGCCGAGCACGCCGCCAAGTTTGCCGAGCTGCTGGGCGAGGAGCTGGAGCCCAACATGAAGGCGGACACCAAGGCCAACCTGGCCTGGCGTGTGGACTGCGAGTTCGGCGCCACCCAGGGCAAGGTGGATCTGGCTGCCTGTGCCAAGCGCAACAATCTGGATGCCATCCACGACACCGTCCACGAGATGGCCCGCGACGAGGCCCGTCACGGCAAGGCGCTGAAGGGCCTGCTGGACCGCTACTTCGGCTGAATCCGGCGGGAAAAGGAGCAGAGCCATGGATCAGTATAAGTGCCCCTGCGGCTATATCTACGACCCGGCAACGGGCGATCCCGACCACGGCGTCGCACCCGGGACCCCCTGGGAAGCCGTGCCGGCGGACTGGGTGTGCCCCATCTGCGGACTGGAGAAGGAGACCTTTGAGAAGGTCTGAGAACAGGAAACAGAGGAGCGAAGTCGTACTTCGCTCCTCTGTTTTTTCGCCGCAATTGGGAAATAAGACCGGAACAGGAGTAAAGATGGTCTTGCCAGGCGATACTGAGAAAGAGATCACCCCGCCCCGGCGGAGAGAGGAGGTAAGAAATGGCGGAGCGGTATGAGTGCCCCTGCGGCTATGTCTATGATCCGGCGGAGGGCGACCCCGACCACGGCATCGCCCCCGGTACCCCCTGGGAGAAGGTGCCGGACGACTGGGTGTGCCCCGTGTGCGCCCTGGGGAAGGACTCCTTTGAAAAAATCTGAAGAGGAAGAAGAGGGACGCGGAGCGTGTGCTTCACGCCCCTTTTCCATTCCTGAGGACACTGCCTGCGGAGAGAGCGGAGGGCGCTTACAGGAGGAATGCGACACATTCCTTTAAAATTCGGCATAACGCACAGGAATGGAAAGCGGTGTTCGTGGGAATCGCCAGTAGGAAGGGGAGCTGGTTTCGCCTATAATAGAGACCGTGTCCATGGAGGATGGACAGCGCAGAGTGAAGGAGCGGAGCGCAGAGATGGGAAAACGATTTTTCGGTGACACGCTGATTCTGGGCATGGCACTGTTTTCCATGTTCTTTGGGGCGGGAAATATTATCTTTCCCCCCTATCTGGGGATGGAATCCGGCAGCCAGTGGGTCGCCGGATTTATCAGCTACTATATGGCGGATATCGGCCTGTCGGTGATGGCGATTCTGGCTCTGCTGAAGCAGCGGGGGCGGATGGAGGGAGTCATCGGAGCGATTGGCCGCCTGCCCTCTAAGCTGATGCTGTCTGCCATGGTGCTGTGCATCGGGCCGCTGATCGCGGTACCCCGTACCGGCGCCACCACCCATGAGATGTTTATGACTCCAATTTTCGGACCAATGCCGCCCCTGGTGGGAAGCCTGATTTTCTTTGGCGTGGTGTTTCTGCTGACCATCCGGGAATCCTCCGTGGTGGATATTTTGGGGAAATTCCTTACCCCCGCTCTGCTGCTGGGACTGATGGTGTTGATCCTCCGGGGAGTGATCTCCCCCATGGGGGAGATCACCGACCAGCTGCGCCAGGGCTCTGTGGTGCAGAATGGCATCTCCGCCGGCTATCAGACCATGGACTCTATGGCGGCGGTGATCTTCGGCATTATCATCATTGCGAATATCCGTGGACGGGGCTATACCGAGGAGAAGCAGCAGTATCGTCTGGCGGCCTGTGCCAGCCTGGCGGCGGCGGCGGGACTGCTGGTGGTGTACGGCGGACTGACCTATCTGGGGGCCGCCGCCACCGGAACACTGGATCAGCCGCTTCCCCGGACGGAGCTGATTTTGTACATCACCCGGTCTCTGATGGGGGAGGCGGGAACTGTGATCCTGGGGATCGTGGTGGCGCTGGCGTGCATCACCACCGCCGTAGCCCTCATCAGCGCCAGCGCACGGCACTTTTCCCAGCTGTCCGGCGGACGGATCGGGTACGGGACGCTGGTGGCGGCGTTCTGCCTGTTCAGCGCAGTGACCTCCGCCATTGGGACGGACCGGATCGTGGAGATCGCATCCCCCATCCTCAGTGTGCTCTACCCCGGGATGCTGGCTCTGCTGGTGCTGTCCTTTTTCTCCGGACGGGTGGTGAACCGCAGGGTGATCCAGGGGGCGGTGATCGGAGCGCTGCTGGCGGGGCTGTGTGAGCAGCTCTATCTGGCGGGACTGCCGCTGGAATTCATTACCTGGATGCCTCTGGCCGGCTATGGCTTCAGCTGGCTGCTGCCCGCCGCTGTGACGGGGGCGGCAGGGGGCCTGATTGGGCGGGCATTTCCGCCGGAGGAGGAACTGAAAGAGCGCTCCGCAGCGGAATGATCATCGGAGAGATAAGAAGACGGACGGCAAGGATTTCCTTGCCGTCCGTTCTTTGCTGCCCGGAATCGTTATTTTTTCTGATAGGCGTCCCCGTCGTAATAGGGGTTCATCACCACCGAGAAGTGGAAGATGGGCCGGTCCACCCGGTTGAACTTCAGGGGCATGTGGGGCATATTGGCGGGGACGAAGATCATGGTGCTGCGGGTGATGATGTGGTGCTCGCCGTCCAGCCACAGCTCCAGCTCCGCCCCCAGGTCATAGCGGTCATCGGGGTTGCTGCCGAAGAAGCCGATGATCTCGTCGCAGTTGTGGGAGTGCTCTCCAAACACTGGATTCTGCTCGGGGATCTTGCAGTACCAGGAGGTGTTCATCTGAAAGGCGCCGGGCACCACATTGTTGTCGATCCACAGAATGCGCTTGGCAAAGCGGTTGTACATCTCCCGGAATTCGGGGGAGGGAAGCTCAGGCTCGTGCAGGTCCTGGACGATGTATTTGTCAGTTCTCTGTGCCATATTGATCATGCTCCTTCTCTGTCATCAGGGGAGTGGCCCCCAAAAATGAATAGGTTCACTTTCTTGAGTATATCCGATTTTTATCGGTATGTCAATCTGTGTTCTCCTCCCGGGGGGAGAGATCAGCCGCCCGGCGTAGAATGGACAGGGGAGGCACCTGCCGGGGCAGGGAGAGATAGAACTGCATTTCCGGTTTTTTTGCCTGGTCCAGGGGAGTGCCGTCCGAGAGGGCCAGCCCCTCCGCCGTCAGGGAGATGGGCTCCACGCCGGGGCCCACCAGCTCCAGTGCCTCCCCGGCGGAGAGCTTGTTGCGCAGGGAGACCAGGGCCCGGCCGGAGGGGTCGCAGGACACCACCACCGCCACGATCTGCCAGTCCCGGAGATAGCGGGCGCTGTGGACATACTGCCCCGGCTGGCCGTAGTAAAAGCCGGTGGAGTAGTGCCGGTGGCTCACTTTCTCCACCTCCTCCCGCCAGACGGGGGAGAGGGGCTGCCCCGCGGCGGTGGCGTCGATGGCGTGGCGGTAGGCCCCGGTGACCACTGCGGCGTAATAGGCGGATTTGGCCCGGCCCTCGATTTTCAGGGAGGTGAGCCCAACCCGCATCAGGTCGTCCACATGGTCGATCATGCACAGATCCCGGGAGTTGAGAATGTAGGTGGCCCCGTCCTCCTCCCGGATGGGGAAGTACTCCCCCGGCCGCTTCTCCTCCACCAGGGCGTACTGGTAGCGGCAGGGCTGGGCGCAGGCGCCCCGGTTGGAGTCCCGCCCCGCGCCGGTCATGTAGTTGGACAGCAGGCACCGCCCGGAATAGCTGACGCACATGGCGCCGTGGACGAAGGCCTCCAGCTCCAGCTCCGGCGGGGTCTTGGCCCGGATGCGGGCGATCTCCTCCAGGGAGAGCTCCCGGGCCAGGATCACCCGGCTGGCCCCCAGGTCGTGCCACGCCCGGGCGGACTGGTGGTTCACCACGCTGGCCTGGGTGGAGATATGGACGGCCACATGGGGGGCCCAACGCTTGGCCAGAGCCAGCACCCCCACATCCGCCACGATCACCGCGTCCGCGCCCTCCTGCTCCAGAAAGGCAAGCCATTCCGGCAGGCGGTCCACCTCCTCGTCCCGGGGCATGGTGTTGCAGGTGACATGGACGGCCACCCCGCGCTGATGGCAGAATCGAATGGCACGGGACAGCTCCTCCGGGGAGAAATTGCCGGCAAAAGAGCGCATGCCGAACTCGGTGCCGGCCAGATAGACGGCGTCGGCGCCATAGGCCACCGCCATCTGCAGCCGCTCCATGTCCCCGGCGGGGGAGAGAAGCTCCGGTTTCGCTGGCGTCATAAGGAGACCTCCTTGACAGCGCTGTGGGCCGTGCCTGGCACGGCCCACAGCGGGGAGTGGGCGGCAGGGGTCACTGATAGCGCTCCTGAGTCGCCATGAAGTTCTGCATCTGGGAGTAGGTCTGGAAGAAGTGATGCTGTCCGTCGTCCCCCAGGACATAGTAATAGTCGCTGGTATCGTCGGGATTCATGGCCGCCTGGATGGAGGCCAGTCCGGGATTGCAGATGGGTCCGGGGGGCAGGCCGGGATAGAGGTAGGTGTTATAGGGGGAGTCGATCTGACGGTCCGCGTCGGTGGGTACATTGCCGCCGTTGATATAGGTCAGGGTGGCGTCGATCTGGAGATAGCCGTTGGTGCCGGCGGAGGCGTTGACATTCTCCAGACGGTTGTAGATCACCGAGGCGATATGGGCCCGGTCGGTGCCGTCGGTCTCCCGTTCGATGAGGGAGGCGATGGTGAGGATTTCGTGGAGGGTGTAATCTCCCTGAGAGATCTCCTCCCGCATCTCATCGGTGACCCGGGCGTCAAAGCCCTGGAGCAGCCGGTTGATGACATACAGGGGATCCTGGTTCAGGTAGAAGTTGTAGGTGTCGGGATAGAGATAGCCCTCCAGCCGGGTGGCCTCTCCCAGGGGGATGTCCGCCAGGAAGGAGAAGGCGTAGTCGTGGGTGGCAGCCATATCATTGAGCTCGCCCACTGTGGCGACCCCCTCTTCCTCCAGCAGCTCAAAGGTCTGCGCCAGGGTGAGGCCCTCGGGGATGGTCACCGTGATCTCCACCCGGGAGGTGGAGCGGGAGCTGATGTTGGTGAGGATGGCCCGGTAGTCCATGTCGGTGTTGAGCACATAGATGCCCGGGGAGATGTCGTCCTTGGTCCCGGTGAAGGTGGCGAACAGATTGAAGAGCAGCTTGTTCTCGATGATGCCCTGGTCTTTCAGCTTGTCCGCCACATCGCCGAAGGAGTCCCCATCCTCCACCACCACCGTGGCGGTGAGAGGATCTTTGTTCAGAGCCAGCACATCGTTGGCCGCCAGCCAGCAGATGCAGGCCAGCACAAAGGAGACGGCGATGATGAATACTGCATAGAGCAGGGCGCTCATCCCCGCGGGGAGGCGCTGACTGCGCCGGCGGGCGGTGCTGTGTGTGCGGGGACGCTGCCCCGAGGTCTGCCCGGTGCTCTGCCGCCGGGGGCGGGAGGAGGGGGTGTGGTCTTGCTGTGACATAGGAACCTTCCTTTCAGACTGTGAAAAAAGCGGAGTGGAAAGGGGAGGGCGTGGAACGGTGGATAAGCTGCCCTCATAAGATAAGGCAGATGGAGCTTCCCGCTGTGCGGGGCCCCAAATTTATAGTGAGGTGAATCATTCATGTGCTGTGGGAACAACTGGGGCGGTAACAACTGCCTGTGGATCATCCTGATCCTGATCATCCTCTTCGGCTGCGGCAACGGCTGCGGCAACAGCTGCAACAGCTGCAGCAGCAACAGCTGCGGCTGCAATGACGGGTGCAGCTGCTGCTGACCTGTTCCGGTGCATAGGGGAGGGCGGGGCGTCTGCGGACGCCCCGCTTTTCCATGCCATGCTACCGGGCATCGCCGGGCAGCAGAAGAGTCTCGGTGACCACCATGTGGACAGGCAGGTCATGTTCCTCCGCCGGGACCAGGGACTGCAGCAGCAGATCCCGGCACAGCCCGACAGAGAAGCCGGAGAAGCCCGCCAGCCACCGGTCATAGTATCCGCCCCCATGCCCCAGACGGTAACCCCGCCGGTCGTAGCACAGGGCGGGGACCAGGGCAAAGCCGATCTCGCCCGGGGGGACCAGTTCCGCCTCGGACGGAGGTTCGGGGATTCCGAAGGGGCTGGAGACCAGAGGCAGTTCCGGAGTGAAGCGCCGGCACTCCATCCGCCGCCCCGGGATGCACCGGGGCAGCAGCACCCGTTTCCCCTCCCGGTGGAGGGCACGGATCAGGGGGAGAGTGTCCGGCTCGTCTCCCACCCCCAGAAAGAGGAAAAGCGTTTCCGCACGCTGAAAGGCGGGCAGCTGTGCCAGCTGCCGGAACAGGGCCGCATCGCTCTCCCGCCGGGCGGCGGGGGACAGGTCCCGCGCCCGGGCAGACAGCTCGGCGCGCAGGCGGCGCTTTTCCTCAGTGACGGTAGTAGACGGCATGGCGCACCTGCTGGGCGGCCTGAGCGCCTTTGAGCACCTCCACCAGCTTCAGCCCGAAGTCGAACACCGCCCCGGCGGCCTCACCGGTGATGATGCGGCCGTCCGCCACCACGGGACAGCCCTCCTTCACCACGGCGGAGTACATCTGGTTCTCCATGCCAGGGTAACACACGGCGCTGCGCCGGTCCAGGATGCCCATGTGGGCCAGAATGGTGGGGGCGGCGCAGATGGCGGCCACATAGGCCCCCTTGTCCCGGGCGGACTGGATGAAGGCCAGGGCGAACAGGTTCATCCGGATGTTCTCCACGCCCCCCAGTCCGCCGGGCAGCACCAGCATCTCCAGATCGTCGGTGGACACCTGGGACAATGTGGCGTCCGCGGTGACGGTGATGTGATGCGCGCCGGTGACGGTCAGCCCGTCCAGCCCCACCAGGGTCACCTCGCAGCCGCCCCGGCGCAGCAGATCGGCGGTGACCAGGGCCTCCGCCTCTTCAAAACCGTCCGCCAGCAGGATATCGACCATAGTTGGGATCCCTCCTTGATTCCCCGCAGCGATTGTCCGCTGTGGTCACAGAAGATATGGGGAGAGGATGCGCCAGATCTCCCCATGGATGTCCTCCACCGTGCGCAGTCCTTTTTGGTCCACACAGGGGACGGTGGTCCAGCCCAGGGTCTCCGCCGCCAGCCTGGCCGCCTGGTGGCAGGTGGCCAGATAGTCGGTGTCCACCTCGTGGATATCCCCGTGGGTGTGGGTGCGCGCCTCCCGGCTGCGCAGGTTTTCCACGGCCTGAGCCGTGGGCATGTCCAGATAGATCACCCGATCAGGGACGGGCAGTCCCAGACGCCGGAACTCGAAATCATACAGCCAGCGGAAAAATTCCTCCCACTGCCCGGGGGGCAGCTTGCCCGCCTGGTGCACGGCGTTGGAGGTGGTGTACCGGTCGGCCAGCACCAGTCCCCCCGCCTGATAGTATTCTCCCCACACCTTGCGGTAGGAGGCAAAGCGGTCCACTGCGTAAAAGGAGGAGGAAGCGTACGGGTTCACATCTCCCGGACTGCCGCCGAACTCCCCGCCCAGGTACATCCGCACCAGGGCGGAGGAGGGCTGATCATACTGGGGGAAGACGATGCGGTGGAAGGGGACGCCCTCCTCCTCCAGCCGCTGGCACATGCGGGCGAACTGGGTGGATTTGCCCGAGCCGTCCGTCCCCTCGAACACGATGAGCTTTCCCGCCATGGTCATCCCTCCTCCGGGCCGCGCCCGGCCTTGCGGTCCCGCTCGGTGAGGCGGCGGGCCGCCACACCCAGCAGGAACAGGGGCAGCCGGGCCATCCGCCCGATGCGCCGGGGCTCCTTCTTCAGGCGGTACAGCCACTCCAGCCCCAGCTTCTGCCAGCGCTCCGGCGCCCGCTCCACCCGGCCGGCGTAGACATCCAGGGCGCCCCCCAGCCCGATGGCCAGATGGGCCCCGGTCTCCGGCCCGTGGGCGGCCATCCACTTCTCCTGCTTGGGGGCGCCCAGGCACACCAGCAGCAGGTCGGGGGCGCCCTCCCCCACGCGCCGGGCCGCCTCGGCGTCGTCTTTGAAATATCCGTCCCCGCAGCCGCAGAAGGTCAGGCCGGGGTAGCGGGCGGACAGATTGGCCATGGCCTCCTCCGCCACACCGGGCTTGGCGCCCAGAAGATAGACTCGGGCACCGCCGGACTGCTCCAGGGCGGCCATCAGGTCGCTGGCAAAGTCGATGCCGGGCACACGCCCCTTCAGAGGACGGCCCAGGAGCTTGGCGGCGTAGATCACCCCGATCCCGTCGGGGATGGTCAGGTCCGCCCCGTTGAGCAGACGCAGAAACTCCGGGTCCTGCCGGGCCAGCAGAATAAACTCCGGATTGGGGGTGACCACATAGTGGAAGCCGGAAGAGCGGACCAATTCCGCCCCGGCGCAGACCGCCTCGTCCAGAGTCAGATTGTCAAAGGCCACGCCTTCTATGACCTGTTTCACAAGAGCACCTCTTCCCGCGGCGGAGCGCCCAGCAGCGGCCCGCCGCGGACGGCGGAACCGCCGTCACATGAGATTGGAGGTATTTTACCACAATTTCCACGGAAAGTCCACGAAAAGATGCCGGAAAGGAAAAAGCGGGAAAAAGACTTGACAAATGGGACCGGAGGGCTATAATAGACACAACCCCGTCGTGGGTCTTTTTCTCACAGCAATTCTTTAACCATTAAAAGCACTAAAGCAACACGAGCAAGCATGGAGGATGAAACCGATGAAGAAAAAGCTTTCCAAATTCCTCGCCCTGACTCTGGCGCTGGCCATGGCCCTGGGCCTGTCCGCCTGCGGCGGAAATGAAGAGCCCCAGGAGACCGGCACCGCCGGCACCGAGACCAGTTCCCCTGCCCCTGGGGAGTCCCAGAGCGCCGGCGAGACCTATACCGTGGGCATCGTGCAGCAGATGCAGCATGTGGCCCTGGACTCCGCCACCGAAGGCTTCCAGGACGCCCTCACCGAGCTGCTGGGCGACCAGGTGACCTTTGAGTATCAGAACGCCTCCGGCGAGGCCACCAACTGCACCACCATCGTGGGCGACTTCGTGGCCTCCAATGTGGATCTGATCATGGCCAACGGCACCACTGCTCTCCAGGCCGCGGTGTCCGCCACCGGTGACATCCCCATCCTGGGCACCTCCATCACCGAGTACGGCGTGGCCCTGGGCATCGACGGCTTTACCGGCACCACCGGCATGAATGTCTCCGGTACCTCTGACCTGGCCCCTCTGGATCAGCAGGCGGCCATGATCCAGGAGTGGTTCCCCGAGGCCCAGACCGTGGGTCTGCTCTACTGCTCCGCCGAGCCCAACAGCCAGTATCAGGTGGACACCGTCCAGGGATATCTGGAGGCGGCGGGCATCACCTGTACCCAGTACTCCTTCTCCGACTCCAATGATCTGTCCGCCGTGGCCACCACCGCCTGCGCCAACAGCGATGTGGTGTATATCCCCACCGACAATACCTGTGCCAACAACACCCAGCTCATCGGCAACATCGCCATCGATGCCGGCACCCCCATCATCGCCGGCGAGGAGGGCATCTGCTCCGGCTGCGGCGTGGCCACCCTGACCATCAGCTACTACGACATCGGCTACAAGACCGGCGAGATGGCCTATGAGATCCTGGTCAATGGCGCCGACCCTGCCGAGATGCCCATCGAGTACGCGCCCCAGTTCACCCCCAAGTACAACGCCGCCATGTGCGAGACGCTGGGGCTGACTCCGCTGGAGGGCTATGAGGCCATCGAGGCCGCCGAGTAAACTTCCGGAAAACGACAACGAAAAAGGGCGCGGAAAAGGGGCTTCTCTTTTCCGCCCTTTTTTGCTATACTATCCTGGTATATAAGGCTTGCCCCGGGCAAGCTATGGGAGGAGAAATTCATTTGGACATCATGAGTCTGTTCAACGCCCTGCCCAGTGTGGCGGCTCAGGGGCTGATCTGGGGCATCATGGCCATCGGTGTGTTCATCACCTTCCGCATCCTGGATGTGGCGGACCTGACGGTGGACGGCACCCTGTGCACCGGCGGCGCCACTTTCATCATGCTCACCATGGCGGGCGCCAATGTGTGGGTGGCCATGGTGGGCGCCTTCTGCGCCGGCATGGTGGCCGGACTGATCACCGGCCTGTTCCACACCGCCTGCGGCATCCCCGCGATCCTGGCCGGCATCCTGACCCAGCTGGCCCTCTATTCCATCAACCTGCGCATCATGGGGCAGGCCAACCGCCCGGTGAACGCCACCCAGTACGACCTGCTGGTCTCCCAGCGTGATGTGCGGGAGATCGGGCTGAACAACCCCATTCTGATCAGCGCCCTGTTCGTCATCGTCATCATCGCCCTGCTCTATTGGTTCTTCGGCACCGAGCTGGGCTCCTCCCTCCGGGCCACCGGCGCCAACCTGAACATGGCCCGGGCCCAGGGCATCAATGTCAATGTGACCAAGGTGCTGGGGCTGATGGTGTCCAACGGGCTGGTGGCCCTGTCCGGTTCCCTGCTGGCCCAGTATCAGGGCTTTGCCGATGTGAACATGGGCCGGGGCGCCATCGTCATCGGCCTGGCCGCCGTCATCATCGGCGAGGTGATCTTCGGCCGGATCTTCCGCAACTTCGCCCTGCGGCTGCTGGCGGTGGCCCTGGGGGCCGTCATCTACTACCTGGTGTATCAGGTGGTCATCTGGCTGGGGCTGAAGACGGACGATATGAAGCTCATCACCGCCCTCATCGTGGCCGTGTTCCTGGCCATCCCCTTCTGGAAGGGGAAGTACTTCGACCGGTTCGCCAGAAAGGGGGGCGGCGCAAATGCTTGAGCTGAAAAATATCAGCAAGACCTTCAACGCGGGCACCGTCAATGAGAAGGCGGCGCTGAACGGCCTGTCTCTGCGGCTGGAGGAGGGGGACTTCGTCACCGTCATCGGCGGCAACGGCGCAGGCAAGTCCACTATGCTCAACGCGGTGGCCGGCACCTTCCCGGTGGACGGGGGGCAGATCCTCATCGACGGCACCGATGTCACCCGCCTGCCGGAGCACAAGCGGGCCAAATACATCGGCCGGGTGTTCCAGGACCCCATGACAGGTACCGCCGCCACCATGCAGATCGAGGAGAACCTGGCCCTGGCCGCCCGCCGTGGAAAGAGCCGCACCCTGCGTCCCGGCATCACCAAAAAAGAGCGGGAGGAGTATGTGGAGCGGCTGAAGATCCTGGACCTGGGGCTGGAGACGAGGATGACCACCAAGGTGGGGCTGCTCTCCGGCGGACAGCGCCAGGCGCTCACCCTGCTCATGGCCACCCTCATCAAGCCCAAGCTGCTCCTGCTGGACGAGCACACCGCCGCCCTGGACCCCAAGACCGCGGCCAAGGTGCTGGACGCCACCGAGCGCATCGTCACCCGGGACCACCTCACCACCCTGATGATCACCCACAACATGAAGGACGCCATCACCCACGGCAACCGGCTTATCATGATGAAGGACGGGCAGATCATCTTTGACATCTCCGGGGAGGAGAAGAAAAAGCTGACGGTGGAGGATCTGCTGGACAAGTTCAAGGTGGCCGGCGAGGATGATCTCAGCGACAAAATGGTGCTGTCCTGACGGCGGCACGGCATACGCACACAGGAGGGGGCGGGCCCACCGGGCCCGCCCCCTCTCCGTCCCTGGCGCAAAGACGGTTGGCAGGGACGGAAAAATCTGATATAATGGAAACACTATCACCATTCCGCACAGCAGGGAAAAGGAGGAGACCGGCATGGATCTGACGGAGGAACGGCTGGACAGCCGGGAAATATTCCGGGGACATATCGTCACTCTGACGGTGGATCAGGTGCGTTTGCCCAATGGCGGACAGGCCGTCCGGGAGGTGGCCCGCCACCCGGATGGGGTGGCGGTGCTGGCGCTGGATGAGGCGGGCCGGGCGGTGCTGGTGACGCAGTACCGCTACCCCCTGGGGCGCACCCTGCTGGAGATCCCGGCGGGGAAGCTGGACGGGGGGGAGGAGCCACGGGCCGGCGCTTTGCGGGAGCTGGAGGAGGAGGCCGGGGTGCGGCCGGACGAGCTCACCGAGCTGGGGGCCGTCTATGTCTCTCCGGGGTTCTGCGACGAGAAGATCCACCTCTATCTGGCCCGGGGACTGCACCAGACGGCAAGCCACCCCGACGAGGACGAGTTCCTCTCCGTCTCCCGGATGCCATTTGACCGGCTGGTGGAGCTGGTGCTCTCCGGCCAGGTGGAGGACGGCAAGACGGTGGCCGCCGTGCTGAAGGCGAAGCTGATCCTGGACAAGTGACTGCAAAGGAGGGGCACGCTGTGGGAAAGACCGTGCTGGTGATCGAGGATGAGAAGAACATCGTGGATATCCTCAATTTCAACCTGACCAGAGAGGGATATACCGTACTGGAGGCCTATGACGGGGAGGCGGGGATCCAGCTGGCGCTGGACAACAACCCTGATCTGATCCTTCTGGACCTGATGCTGCCCAAGGTGAGCGGGTTCGAGGTGTGCCGCACCCTGCGTCAGGCGGGCAGCGCCATCCCCATCATCATGCTTACCGCCCGGGAGGAGGAGACGGACAAGGTCCTGGGTCTGGAACTGGGGGCGGACGACTATATCACCAAGCCATTCTCCATGCGGGAACTGCTGGCCCGGGTGAAAGCCAATATCCGCCGGGGGGAGATGGCGCCCCCCGCCCCCTCCGGAGAGAGGGAGTCGCAGATGGTGCGGGGCCGCATCACCGTGGACCGGGAGCGGATGACGGTGAGCAAGGACGGCGTCCCTCTGGACCTGTCCCAGCGGGAGTACGAGCTGATCTGCTTTCTGGCCTCTCAGCCTGGAAAGGTGTTCCCGCGGGAGGTACTGATGGAGCGGGTGTGGAACTATGACGGCTTTGTGGGAGATGTCCGGGCGGTGGATGTGGCCATCCGCCGCCTGCGGGAGAAGGTGGAGGACGACCCCGCCGCCCCCACTTTCATCATCACCCGGCGGGGCCTGGGCTACTGCTTCAGCGGGCAGTGACCGCCCCGGGGCCGGAAAGGAGGTGCGCCTGTGCGCCGCAGTACACTGCAGATGAAACTGGTGCTGATCATGGTGCTGCTCATCGTCTCTCTGATGGCGGTGGTGGGCGCGTTTCTGATCAACTCGGTGACGGGCTTTTATCTGAAGGACTTCTACAACCAGATCAACAACACCTTCGGCAGCGAGACCTCTCTGATGTGGGATCTGCAGAATGAGACCGAGGGGGAGGAGAACGGCGCCGAGCATATCAAGTCCATTCTGGACGCCTATGCCGGTTCCCTGGGGGTGGATGGCCGCAACCGAAACTATTACATTCTGGATATGGAGGGCAACTATCTGGCGGGCTCCGACGACGAAGGGGGCCCCTATCTGGACCTGAAGCCCAATCTGCTCCACACCATGCGCACCGGAGAGGTGAGCAGCGAGAGCAGCGTGGCGGCGGACTATATGGACGCGGCCATCCCCATCCAGCGGGGGGACGACAGCTATATCATCTACATCCTGGACAACCGTGAGACGGTGGAGAACCTGAACGCCGAGCTGTTCCGCCTGATCATCGAGGCGCTGTTCTTCGGCATGATCATCTCGGTGCTGCTCTCCTTCCTTCTTTCCCGCACGGTGGTCACCCCCATCCGGCAGCTCACCGCCGGGGCGGAGCAGGTGGCGGCGGGAGATTTCTCCCGGCGCCTGCCGGTAAACTCAGACGACGAGATCGGCGTGCTCACCAATACCTTCAATGAGATGGCAGGCCGCCTGAAGGACACCATTCAGCAGGTGGAGAACGAGCGGGACAAGCTGGATACCCTCTTTCTCCACATGACGGACGGCGTGGTCGCCTTTTCCAACGACGGGCAGGTGATCCAGTCCAACCCGGCGGCGGAGAAGATGCTCTGCCGTCCCATCAGCCAGGACAGCCGCTATGAGGAGATGTTCGGCGATGTGGTCCCTCTGGAACAGGTGCTGGAGCTGGAGCGTCCCAACTATCTCCAGAGCCAGCGGGAGGTCAACGGCCGCTATCTGGAGCTGCTGCTCACCCCTTTTGACCAGAACAGTCAGGCGGGGGCGCTGGTGGTGCTCCACGACATGACCGACATGCGCCGCAACGAGGAGCTGCGCCGGGAATTTGTGGCCAATGTCTCCCACGAGCTGCGCACCCCCCTCACCAACATCCGCAGCTATGCCGAGACCCTGGCGGACAATGCCGGGGAGATGCCGCCCGACACGGAGAAGGACTTCCTGGGGGTCATTCTGGCGGAGTCCGACCGCATGACCCATATCGTCCAGGACCTGCTTACCCTGTCCCGGCTGGACGCGGGGCAGGCGGATCTGAAGCTCACCTCCTTCCCCTTCGACAAGGCGGTGAGCGAGGTGTACAACGCCGTGCTGCTGGAGGCGCAGCGCCACGACCACGCCATCTCCCTGCACCTGGAGCCCGACCTGCCGGAGATCGTGGCCGACCGGGAGCGGATCATCCAGGTGATGATGAATGTGGTGTCCAACTCCATCAAGTACACCCCCGACGGCGGGACCATCTCCATCACCGCGGGGCGGGAAGGGGACCAGGTGTGGATGCAGGTGGACGACAACGGCATCGGCATCCCCGATCCCAAGGACCGGGCCCGCATCTTCGAGCGGTTCTACCGGGTGGACAAGGCCCGCTCCCGGGAGTCGGGAGGCACCGGCCTGGGGCTGTCCATCGCCAAGGAGATCGTGGACCGGCACCAGGGGGTGCTGGAGCTGGTGGACAAGGCGGGGCCCGGTCTGGCCATCCGCATGACCCTTCCCGTTGGAGGTCCCGGCCATGGATAGAAAAAAGCGCCGGATGATCGAGCTGGGGAAGGACGCGGTGATCGTCCTGCTGCTCCTGTCCGCCCTGTGGCTGATCGGGCGCCCCCAGCTGTACGGCAGGCAGGTGGAGGAGTGGCTCTCCTCCGCCCTCCAGCGCGGCAGCGGAACAGCGGGTGTGGTGACAGACAGCGTGGATGTCACCCAGCTGCTCCGCCCGGTGCGCATGGCGGTGATGACCGACCAGGGGCGGTACGGCACCGCCTATGACAGCCAGGGGACCCAGCTCCTCTTCAGCACGGCGGCAGACCTGCTCAACGAGGCGCTCACCAGCGCCCAGGAGCCTCAGCGGGTAAGCCGTCAGGTGTGGGAGGATGCCCTGGGCACCGCCCCGGGCATCTACTACGAATTTGCCGGCGCCCTCCCCCTCTCGGTGATGGCCGATCTGATGTCCGGCGGGGAGAGCGGCAGCCAGCTGGATGGCGTCTCCGCCCGGGTGAGCCTGTGTGTCCGCCAGGATGAGGTACAGCTGATCTATCTGGATGAGACCGACGGGTACTGCTACGCCGCAGCCACCGATGTGGTCAGCACTGCGCAGCTGAGCAGCGCGGCCCGGGGCTATACCGCCAACGGGACACAATTTGCCTTCGAGCGGGAGGACTGCAGCAGTCTGGCCTTCTATACCATGCTGCCTTCCCAGACGCCCCAGCCGGCGGAATGCCTGGCGGTCAATCCGCTGACGGCGGAGGAGACCGGTGCCTCCGTGCTGGAACAGCTGGGCTTCGGCGTCCAGGGCACCTCTCATTACGAGGCGCCGGACGGCACGGTGTACCTCAACAGCGGCGACACCCTGCGCCTGGGGAATGACGGGCGGGTGACCTTCACCGCGGGGGAGGCGTCTCCAGCGCGCTTTTCGGTGAGCACCGTTCAGGAGGAGGCGTCTCCGGCGGAGAATATGGAGCTGATCTACCAGCTGGTGCGACAGGTGGCGGTCCCCTGGCAGGGGGACGCGGAACTGCAGCTCACCCGCTATGAGCGGCAGGAGGACGGATCGGTCTGGGTGGAGTTCGAGTATTATATCGGCGGGGCCCAGGTGATTCGGGGGGACGGGAGTCCTGCGGTGAGCGCGGTGCTCCAGGATGGAGCGGTCACCGACCTGGTGTTCTGCCTCCGCACCTATACCCAGAGCGGCAGCCTGTGCGCCGTTCTCCCGGTGACTCAGGCCGCCGCCGCAGTCACCGCACTGGAAGGGGAGGGCGGCGAACTGCTGCTGTGCTACCGGGACAACGGCGGCGGAACGGTGTCCGCCGGCTGGGTCGTGACCCGCTGAGAGAAGGGAGGCGGTCTCCTTGGAGTGGTCCAGGCTGAAAAATATCATCATCCTCATTCTGGCTGCGGCCAATGTGATGCTGGCTGGGCTGGCGCTGTTCACCTGGCAGCGGGACGAGACTGCCCAGCGGGAGGCCATGGCCAACGCCGTGGCGCTGCTGGAGGAGAAAAATGTCTCGCTGAACTGGGAGCCGGAGGAGATGTCCCTCCAGGTGATGGAGGTACAGCGGGATCAGGGTCGGGAAGATGTGCTGGCCGCCGCCCTGCTGGGAGAGACGGTGAAGGAGGACCGGGGCGCCGGAGTATACCGCTATGTCAGCAGCCGGGGGGTCGTCCAGTTTCACAGCAACGGCGAGTTCTCCGCCGCCTTCCCGGTGGGAGAGTTCCCTCTGGACGGCGCCGCGCCGGAGGAGCACGCCCTGAAGACCCTGGAGCTCCTGGATTTTCAGGGACGCGTGCTGGAGGTGCGTGAGGAGGACAGCCGGATTGAGGTCACTGTCTGCCAGACCCTGGGCGGTACGCCGGTGCTGTCCTGCACCGCGGTGCTGGTGTATGAGCAGGACTGCCTTACCGCCATCGGTCCCGGCCGCCGGCTCAACGGCACAGCCTATGCGGTGGAGGGAGAAACGCCGTGCATCTCTGCGGCCAGCGCGCTGATCCGCCTGTCCAACGGGCTGCTGGAACTGGGAGATGTGAGCAAAACGGTCACTGAAGTGGAGGAGGCATACCGCCTCTCCTCCAGCTTTTCCGGCCCCATCCAGCTTCTGCCGGTGTGGTATATCACCACTGACACCGGCAGCTATCAGCTCAATGCGCAGACCGGCGAGCTGACCCGCAGCGTGGTGACCGGCGGGGAGACGATGGCCGCCGCCTCGTAAGCGGAGAGAAAATAACACAGCCCCGGCGCGGCATCTGCCGCGCCGGGGCTGTGCTGTTGTTTGGGGAAGAGGGCGCGCCGTCAGTGCTGCGCGGCGGCCTGACTTGGGGCGGGGTCGGACAGGCAGACCACCGCGCTTTCCAGCCGGTGCCCCTTGATCTGGGTGATCTTGATGGTCAGGCCATAGTCTTCCACCTCCGGGGTGCTCCCATCGCTGGGGACCATTCCCAGCAGGTTGAAAACGAAGCCGCTGAAGGTGTCGTAATCCTCCAACGGAAGGGACACGCCCAGCTGAGCGGCCACCTCCTCCAGCGGTGCGTTGCCCCGGATGCGCCAGGTACGGGAGTCCAGCTTCTGGATGGCGGGCAGCTCCTGAGGGAGGGAGGTATCCTCATCCAGGTCGCCCACCAGCTGCTCCAGCAGGTCGGTGATGGTGAGCACACCGCTCATCCCGCCGTACTCGTCCACCACCACGGCGAAATAGGTGCGGGTCTTCTTCATATTCTGAAACAGCACATCCGCCCGCACCGATTCAGGGACGAAGTAGGCGGGCTTCACCGCATGGAGCATCACCGATTTGCGGCTTTTGTCCTTCAGACGGAGATAGTCCTCCGAGTCCAGCACCCCAACGATCTTGTCCGGGGTCTCATCACAGATGGGGTAGACGGTGTGGCGGCTCTCGTTGATGGTCTGCTCCCACTGCTGGTCGCTTTCATCCAGCCACAGCATGGTCACCTCGGTGCGGTGGGTCATGATATCCTCGGCAGAGATGTCGTCGAACTCAAAGATGTTCTGGATCATGCTCTGCTCCTCGGGCTGGATGGTGCCCTGCTGCTGCCCGGCGGCCAGCAGCAGGCGGATCTCCTCCTCCGGGTCGCCCTCCTCAGTGCTGTTGGGGTCCACCCCCATCAGGCGCAGCAGCCCGTTGGTGGACACGGTGAACAGCCACACCACCGGGGTGAACACCTTGGACACGGCGTAGATGAGGCCGGACATTCCCAGGGCGATGGCCTCCGCCTTTTTCATGGCCAGCCGTTTGGGAATCAGCTCTCCCAGCAGCACGGTGAAATAGGTCAGCACGATGGTGATCACCGCCATGGACAGGGCCTGCACCACGCCCCGGGGTACCGCCACGCCGAAGCCCAGCAGCCAGGACACCAGCCGGTCGGAAAAGTTCTCGGTGGCCACTGCGCTGCTGAGCAGGTTGACCAGCGTGATGCCCACCTGGATGGTGGCCAGAAAACCGGCGGGCTGAGCGGTGAGGCGGGAGAGGCGCACGGCCCGCTTGTCCCCCTCTGCGGTGAGCTGGGCCAGGCGGTTGTCGTTCATGCTGATGACCGCGATCTCCGCACAGGCGAAGATGGCGTTAAGGGCGATAAAGACGAATTGAAGCAGAATCAACCATAATAAGGGTGTGTCCAAAAGAATTCCTCCTGAATTTGATCGAGATATATCTGTGAAGCACGAAATGTACCGGCCTTCCGGGGCTTACAGCAGCAAAAAAACGCACAACAAACAGGACAACATCTTGTTGCCCGCTGTTCTGCGCGACGCCCATGGACGCCCCATGGGAGGAATCAGGTTGGAAGGAAGATCAGCTTTACAGGCCCGACAGCCAGATGTAGCAGGGTCAGGGTCGGCAGGATCGCTCACGATAAAAAGCACCTTTCTTTCTGCAGAATTTCTTTTACTATACTATAAAACCGCCTTTCTGTCAATCCCGGCGTCCCGTCATGTTTCTCCCCCTCGGCGCATATACCTGTAGCAACATCTGCGCGCCGCACCATCGTGCGGGGATAGGGGAGTTGTTGACAGTTGAAAGGGAATATTGAGGAGCGGGCCTGCCAGATGGCCCTCTACATCATAGAGAACAGGACGACGGTGCGCGCCGCCGCCCGGAAGTTCAACATCAGCAAGAGCACGGTACACAAGGACCTCTCCGAGCGCCTGCCCGCTTTCAACCGGCCGCTCTATCTCCAGGTGAAGAGCGTTCTGGAGGAGAATAAGGCACAGAGGCATATACGGGGTGGAATTGCGACCAGGAGAAAATACAAAGGGGAATAGAATTGAAGCGGAAAAAGAGGGGCGCACCGTGCGTCCCTCTTTTTCCATACGGGGTGGAAAGGGAAGGAGGATCGTGCTATGATAGAGAAAAAGGCCCGTCCGGGCTGAGAGGAGATGCACGCCTATGTTTACCTGCGCATCCTGTCATGTGATGGCATGCCGTACCGGGCAGTTGGACCAGATGCCCAAAAACTGTCCCATGCAGGACCGGGAGCTGTTCGATCAGGTACTCCAAGAGTATTTCAAGCCGGAGAATCACGACTTCTTCGTGGCAAGCGCGGCGGTGGAGGCCATAGGGTACTGCCGCTGGCCCCGTCTGCGGGAGACGGCGGAGTTCGCCCGGCGGATGGGATACACCCGCCTGGGCCTGGCCTTCTGCGTGGGACTGCGCCGGGAGGCGGAGGTGGTGGATCGGCTGCTGCGGAAACAGGGGTTCGAGGTGGTCTCGGTGGCCTGCAAGACGGGCTCCATCCCCAAGGACGCGGCGGGCATCCCCCCGGAGTACCGGGTGAATCCAGGGCAGTACGAGGCCATGTGTGACCCCATCGCCCAGGCGGAGTTGCTGAACCGGGCGGGGACCCAGTTCAACATCTGCCTGGGTCTGTGCGTGGGGCACGACTCCCTGTTTTACAAGTACTCCAAGGCCCTGGTGACCACCCTGGTGGCCAAGGACCGGGTCACGGGGAACAACCCCGCCGCCGCCATCTACTGCGCGGAGGGGTATTTCAAGGACCGGCTGGACCCGGACAAGCCCTGAGGGACGGCAGAGACGGAGCGGGGGGCGCGAAAGCGCCCCCGCCCCGTCAAAAAAGCCCAACCCTATGCAGCCAGCATATTGTTTTTGCCGGGGCGGGCAGGTATAATGGAGGCAAAGCCCGGCATCGGGCACAGACAGTTTCGTGGAGCGGGCCCGCTCCACACCGTGGGATATCCCACGGTGAAAACCTTGTGAAAGGGGAAATGGATATGGTATTGTCCAAGGGGAAGATCATCATTCTGGCCGTTGTCATCGTGATCGTGGCAGCGGTCGGCGGCTTCTTTTTCATCCAGTCCAACAATGAGGCCCAGAGCCAGGCCGACCGTGTGATCGATTGGATGTTCGACTATCTCGGTTCCGGTTCCTTCGATCTGGACGACAGCTCGGCCTATCCGGAATATCTCGCGGAGCTTGAGACGGTGCGGGACAACAGGAAATTCCAGCGGGGGCTGGTGGAGATCGTGGACGAATTTTCCCAGGTGGGGCTCCACAACTATGATTTTGGCCGGGACGACCTTACGATGATCGAGACCAGGTATGGTGACAAGCTGTACTATGGAGAGGTGGAAAGTCTCTTTTCCGATGTGGTGGGTCTTTTGAACCAGGCGGGCTATGAGGACGAGGAGCTGCGGGACAGCTTCATCGCCTTCTTCGTGGGGGCGGCCCAGGAGGCCCGGGAGCGGACCGAGCTGGAGGAGACCTCACAGGAAAACGAGCTGGAGCAGGGCAGCTATCTGGACAAGGTGCTCCAGGACGCGGCTGCCTTCGGCCAGGTGGGCGGCGACTTCTATCAGATCCCCGCCGACCAGGTGGCCACGGTGGAGGAGATCGCCCAGCACTATGACCAGGCCATCCAGCTCTCCCGGGACGCGGGAGACCGGGATACCTTCGCCGACGCCCTGTCCGCCGCCACCTCCTCCCCCGTCCTGGAGGGGCAGACCTTCCTGGACGGCGGGGAGATCGTGGACTTCCTCATGGAGGACGGCGGGACGCTCTACACCCTGTGCAATGGGGTGGGCGGCTATTACGACACCCACACGATCGACCGGGATGGTCAGATCACCTACTACGGCGATTTTGCCCGGCGGACCGCCACCAGCGGCGGCGGCCAATATGACATGAGCGAGATGACGCCGGAAGTCTGGTGGTCGCTGTCCTCGGGGCAGCGGGAGGAGATCACCAGCGGGAACCGGGTGAACACCTACCGTTCCTACTACCTCCTGGGGGAGGACTACGACGGCGATGTGGACCCCGCCCTGGGGGATGACGGCTACGGCTATGTCTATGTCAACCCGGACGGGAGCTCGCTCTATTTCCGGAGCAGTTCCATCGCCTATATGGACAACGCCGACTTCGGAGAAACTGTGATCAACGGGGACTTCGCCGACCTCACCTCGGAGATGGCGGAGGAGTATCAGGAAAATCTCCCGGCAGCAAATCTTTCGGACCCCTGGTATGATATGATCGAGGGCACCACTCCCGTGACGGACGAGGCATACGCCCCCTATACCGGGACCTTCTTCGGCGGGGAAGATGGAAATATCAGGATGCACTCAGAGTTTCGCCTGCGGGACGGACAGGTGTATTGGGCCACGAACCGTCGCATATACCTCAACATGATGGGAAGCACAGTCCACGCTTTCTTTTCCGACCTGCTCCCCGTGACTGACATGACGGCCACCGAGACCTATGACACTACCACCGCCACTGTGTCCTTCACCGACGGGACCATCCGCATCCTCATCCGGTACGACGGCTCCGCCCTGCACTCCGAGACTTGCACCAAGGAGGGCTGACCATGCCGCTGATCCTGATGATCGCGGCGGGCATCCTGCTGGCGGTGGTGCTGCTGCCCTTCCTGGGGCCCATCCTTCTGCTGGCCCTGGGGATCGGCGGGCTGGTGCTCCTGGGCTATCTCGTCATCATGGCCGTGGGCGCGGTGATGGCCATCGTGGGGCTTGCCAAGGAGGCCCCGGCGGGCGCCCGGAAGCTGGCCGCCGACATCCGCGCCGCCCGGGCACAGTCCCTCATGGGGCGGGTGCGCTCTGACCCCGAGTTTACCCAGGGGCTGGAGGCGGGCCTGGCCCTGGGGGAGCTGGCCGGCCTGCGGGGGCCGGGCAAGCTGTGGTACCGGTACCTTCTCGGGGAGCGGTTTCGCAACTGCGGCCACGCCGGCCTGTTCCGGGTGGAGGATGGACTCAACCGTTCCCACCTGGAGCGGCTGCTCAGCCGGACGGCCCGCCGGTGCGCCCCGGGGGACGCCGAACGGGCCGGGGAGCTGTGCCGGACCGCCCTCGACTGCCACGACAGCCTGTGCCAACAGTATGTCCCCAAGCGCAGCTGAACAAAAGGAGAAGAGGGAGCGGACCGCCGACGGCGGTCCGCTCCCTCTTTTTGCCTGTTGTTTCACTCCGCCGCCCGGCGCACCTCCAGATAGTAGTGCTCCTCCCCCGGGTCCAGGGTCACGGAGGTGACGCCGTTCTCCGGGTCGAAGCCGAAGTTCTGCCGGACGATCTCCATCTCCTCCCACCCGGTCAGGGCGGCGGTCTGCCCGGTGAAGGTGAGGTTGGAGCCAAGGGCTGTCACCAGGTCATAGCCGGAGACCCCCTGGTTTTCGGTGTGGCCGCAGTAGAAATCATAGCTGTCCCCTTTGGCCATAGAGGCGGTCACAGTGACGCTGCCCCCGGCGGGAATGGTGACCTGGGCCGTTACCCAGCACACCCGGTCCACCACGGTGATATCCTGCACCATGTCCTCCAGCCAGGCGCCGTCGTACCGCTCCGCCGCCTGGGGGGAGAGCACGCCGTAGGAGAGCAGATGCTCCAGGAACGCCCGGTAGAAGGTCTCAAAATCGATGCCCAGGCGCAGGTCGTCCTGGCGGTAGCTCCCCTGGCTGCGCTCCTCCCATTCGGGGGTCAGGATCTCCCGGAGCATGGTGTCCAGGTCGCTCTCATACCGCTCCACCGTGACGCCGCAGCCCTCCAGCGTGGGAGTGTCCGCGTCGGTGCCCCCGGTGACATAGCCGCGGGTGGTGAGGTTTTCGATGTCCTCCCCAAGCACCAGCAGGTAGAAGGGGCCATCCTCCCGCCCCCAGGACATGGGGATGGAGAACTCCTGGATCATGGTGCCCCCCTCCCGGTCGTACCGGGCGCCGTGGAAGCCCCAGGTGAGCACGGTGGTCTCGTCATAGTCCAGGTCGAAGTACGCCCGGATGGTTGGGTTGGGGATTCCGGCGTCGCCGTCCCGCTCCGGGCCGTAGGGGTCGGTAAAGCGGTAGACGGTCACCGGGACGGAATGGACATCAGGGCCGTCCGTCAGGGCGCCGGCCAGATAGCTCCCGTCGGACAGAAGCGCCTTGTAGTCCTCCCAGCTCTGGGCCTGGTGCAGGTTCACGCTCCCCGGGCTCCCCGGCCCCTCGGTGCCCTGGAAGCCCCCGGCGTAGCCCCCCACCGCCAGACCGGTCTCCAGCGCCGCCCCGTCCAGGGTGAGGACAGGCCGGTACTCGTCCAGGCTGCCCAGGCTGGCGGCGAAGGGATAGAGCACGGTGACCGTCTGGTCCTCCTGAGAGCCGTTGGTCAGCTGGTAGGCGTCGGTGACGGTGATGTCGTTCCGGCGGTCCGTCTCCGTGAAGTCCAGGGTGACCACCCGCTCCGCTGTGATACTGTCGTTCCCCTCCAGGAGGGTCAGGGGGAACACCGGCCCGGCGTAGGACATGAAGACGGTGCCCCCGTCATAGCCGCTTCCGCCGGCGCCGCCGTTGGTCTCGCCGCCCTCTCCGGCGGCGGGGCCGGCCCCGCCGCCCCCCAGGGTGGGCAGGCGGAGCACGCCGGCGGCCCCCAATCCCACCACCAGGGCCAGACAGGCCGCCAGGGCCGTCCAGCGCTTCCAGCGGAACCGCCTTCGGGCGGGGGGACTCTCCACACCCTGGTCCACGGTGGCGTCCTTCAGTTCGCTCATGGCCTCGAACAGCCGCTCGCTCTTCTCGCTCATAGACTCACGCCCTCCTCTTCCAGGGCCCGGCGCAGTCCGCCGCGCAGGCGGAACAGCCGCTGGGCCATCCGGTTGGGGGTGCAGCTCCACAGCGCCGCCAGCTCGTCCACCCGCTGCCCGTACCAGTACCGGCGCAGGAAGATCACCCGGTCCTCCCGCTCCAGACCGTCCAGCCAGCGGTCGATGACGGCGGCGATCTCCCGGTTCTCCCACGCCTCCTCCGCGCTGGGGACGGCGGGGGACGCAGTCCTCCAGCTCGGAGAGCAGCACCTCCATCCCCTCGCCCCGCTTCTGCGACCGGCGGGCGCGATAGCGGCTGATGGACAGGTTGCGCACGATGCGGCAGAGATAGGCCCGCAGGCTGTCCGGCCGCTGGGGCGGCATGGTGTCCCACGCCCGGTGCCAGGTGTCGTTGACGCACTCCTCGGCGTCCTCCCTGCTGTTGACAATGCGGAAGGACAGGGTGCGGCACAGCGGGCCGTACTTCTCGTCGGAGGCGGCGATGGCCTGCTGGTCCCGGTCCCAGTACAGCTTTACAATGGCGGCGTCCTCCATGTGGTCTGTACCTCCCTTCTCTACCCTCTATGACGCAGAGGGCGGGCGGATATTACGGGGAAAAGGCGAAAATTTTCCGCCGGGCGTTTCGGGATGGAGCCCTCAGCGGTTGATGGCCAGCTCGCTGCCGTCCCCCGTCCAGTTCACCGGGGCCATGGCGCAGAAGGTGAACAGCCCGGCGGCCAGGGGCAGGCCCTGCTCCCCGGTGATGTCCACCTGGATCACCGACAGGGTGCGCCCCATCTTCTGAGCCCGGGCGTGACAGAGCACCTTCTTTCCGATCAGGCCCGGGCGCAGATAGTTCAGGGTGGCGGAGGCGGTGGTACAGCTGTACCCCCGGCTGAAGGCCGCCATGCCCCCCACCGTGTCCGCCAGGGTGTACAGGCTCCCCCCATGGACGATGCCCATGGAGTTGCAGTTGTCCTCATCGGCCAGCAGCTCCCCGTCCGCCTCGCCGTCCGAGATGCGGGTCACCTTTACCCCGATGTGGCTGGAGAAGTACTCCGGGCTGTTGATGCGCTCCAGCAGGGCGGCGTAATAGCGCGTCCGCTCCTCGGCGCTCCACTCGTGAAACGGTCTCATGGTCGTTCCCTCCTTGTAGGGACAGTATAGCGCATTTTCCCGCCCGGTGCAATTTTCCCAGGGGTTTTCTGCCGGGACGCCCCGCCGGTGGCGTGCATAGGATGGGAAAGAACAAATTGTGACTGTCAGGAGGGATCTGTATGCCTCACGAACTGCGGCGGCAGGAGGAGGACCCCAACGCGCTGTTCCGCCGGGTGTGGGCCCGGGTGATGCCGGAGGACCGGGTGGACTGCCCCTTTCTCGTGCTGCCCCCTCCGTCGGAGGAAGCGCCGGCTTTCAGCACCGAAAATGCCGCTTCCCCGCCCCTGCCCATTTCTGCGCAGGAGGGAACGGAGCGGCAGGACTGCCTGTCTCTCCTGCAGGCGCTGACGGCGGCCAAGGCCGCTTTGGGGCGGGAATACGGACAGCTGGCCCGGCGCACCTCCGGCAGCGTCTGTCAGTCCCTGTCCGCCCTGGCGGCGGAGGAGCGGAATCACGCCAGGCGTCTGGCGGCGGCCTGCTTTCTCCTGTCCGGCGTACGCCCTGTGCCTCCCGCTCCCGCGGCGGCCGCCTCCCGCCGGGTCCGGCCGCCCCTTCCGGCGGCGCTGCGGCGGCTGTTTTGGTGGGAGGGACAATGCCAGACGATGCTGGCGGCGGCCATGGGACTTGCAGAGGAGGAGACTCTGGGGGAGCTGCTGGAGGAGATGGCCCGGGCCGACGGACGGCACCGGAGGACGCTGCGGCGGCTGGTGGAACGGCTGTGACCTCTTGCGCCTGCCCCTGTCGTCGGGTATAATGAGGGCATCACAGTTGAGAGGACGGATGCCCTATGACCGTACAGGACTTCACCTTCCCCTCCTCCGACGGGAGGCACCAGTGCCACGCCCGGCTGTGGCTGCCGGAGGGCGCGCCACGGGGGGTGGTACAGATCGTCCACGGGGTGGCGGAGCATGTGGGACGCTATGACGAGTTCGCCGCCTTTCTGACCGAACACGGCTTTGCCGTGGGGGGTGAGGACCACCTGGGCCACGGGGAGACCGCCCGGGGGGACAACAGCTTCGGCTGGTTCGGCCCCAAAAACGGCTGGGCCCTGGTGGCGGAGGATGTCCGCGCCCTGCGCCTGCGGCTGGGAGATCAGTTCCCCGGCGTGCCCTACTTCCTCTTCGGGCACTCCATGGGGTCCTTCCTCACCCGGACCTATCTCTGCCGCTGGCCGGGCACGGTGGACGGCGCCATCCTCTCCGGCACCGGGCAGGAGCCCGCCCCCCTGGTGATTTTCGGCCGGATCCTGAGCTCCCTTATCGCCGGGATTCGGGGGGGAGATAAGGTCAGCCCCCTGGTCCACACCCTGTCCCTGGGGGCCTATAACCGGCAGTTCGCCCCCAACCGCACCGGTGCCGACTGGATCAGCCGGGATGAGAAGCAGGTGGACCGCTATCTGGCCGACCCCCTGTGCCAGATCACCCCTGCTGTGGGGCTGTACCGGGATATGATGGGGGGACTGCGGGAGATCGCCGCCCCCCGGAACCTCTCCCGCATGGACCCGGACACCCCCATCCTCTTCCTGTCCGGGGACCAGGACCCGGTTGGCTCCAACGGAAAGGGCGTCCGGAAGGTCTATGAGATGTTCCGAAGGACGGGCTGCCGGGAGGTGACGCTGAAGCTCTACCCCGGCGGGCGGCATGAGATGCTCCACGAGCAGAACTGGCAGGAGGTCTATGAGGACGCCCTGTCCTGGTTGGAGGAACACTGCTGACCACAGACAAAAGGAAGAGGGGGCGGACCGCCGTACGGCGGTCCGCCCCCTCTTCCTTCGTTATCTTCTAACTCGTATCTCCTAACTCCTATCTGAATTTACCGTCCCATGACCCGTGCCATCTGGACCATGGTCACGGCCACCTCCGCCCGGATGGCGGTATTGCCGGGGGCGAAGGTCCCGTCGTCGTTGCCCCCCATGATACCAAGCTGGTAACAGAGCTCCACGCCGTCCCGGGCGTAGTCCGCGATGGACGCGCCGTCGGAGAAGCTGGGCGTGCCGCTGTTCACCGGCGCGGCGGTGTAGTCGTAATTGCTCAGGAAGCTCCCGAACAGCGCCGCCATGTCCTGCCGGGTGATGGCCGCCTCGGGGTCGAAGCCATTGAGCATCCCGGCGGGGATCAAATCATGGTCCTTCGCCCACTGGATGTGGTTGTCATACCAGTTGGGCCCGGAGCCCGTGGGCAGGGTGTCCCCCGAAAACTGGAACAGCACCGCCAGGAACTCCGCGTAGGTCATGTTCGCCTCCGGAGCGAAGGTCCCGTCCCCGTTCCCCGCAAACAGCTTCTTCTCCGCCACCGTCTCCACGAAGTCATAGTACCACTTGTCCGCCGTCACATCCGTGAAGGTGGGGGCGGGCTGCTGCGCTCCGGTGACGGTGAAGCTGGCCCGGAGGGTGACAGTCCCCGCGTCCCCGGCCCGGAGAGAGATGGTCTCACTGTAGGTACCCGCCGCCAGGCCCGCCTTGGGCTGCACGGTGAAGGCGGCGCTCTGCCCGGCGGAGAGGGTGGTACGGCTCAGGGAGCCCACGGTGAAGCTGATGCCGGCGGGCTGGGTCAGGGTGACCGAGGTGTCTCCGGTGTTGGTCACCGTCACCGTCTGGGCGGCGGGCTGGGCATACCCCTCCTGCGCTGTGCCGAAGTTCAGAGCGGAGGTGCTCAGGGAGACGGCGCTGTCCCCCTCCACCATGTAGGACAGGGTGAGCCGGGCGCTGATATCCTGGTTGGTGGAGAGGGTGACGGTCTCATCGTACTCGCCGGGCTCCAGCCCGTCCTCGGGCCGGACGGTGAAGGTGGCGGTCTCGCCGGCAGCCAGAGTGGTGCGGCTCAGGGAGCCGATCTCATAATGGTCAGCCGTGGGCTGGCGGAGGACCAGCTCCGTGTTGCCGGTGTTGCGCAAGGTGACGGTCTCGGCCGCCGGCCGGCCGGCGTCGGCGTCCACAATTCCGAAGTCCAGGTGGCCGGGGCTCACGGAGAGATCCGGCTCCAGCGGCTCCTCCGGCTCCCCGGGCTGGGCCGTCCCGGGCACGATCTCAAAGGTGAAGGTTATGGTGGGGATGCTGTGGTTGATCACATCAAAGGAGCCGTCATCTTCCCGGAAGGTCGGCTCGATATAGACCGTGTATTCCCCGGTGGGCAGAGAGGCGGTGTCCGGGGCCGTGACCTCGTCGCCAGTATAATAGAGCTCCCAGGAAAGGCGGACCTCCCCTGTGACCCCACTGTCGATGTCGGGACTGAAATTAACATGCATCGCGTAGTCCCCGGAAGGGGTGATGTAGTTGTTGTCAAAGCCGGTGAATGCGCCATTCCCAATGCTGTCTGTGAACCGACTGTCCGTATAATTGGTCATCGTCACATATTCAGAGCCATAGAAACGATCAAAATCATGGTAACCGTTGATCGACGGCGGCTGGTAAAACTCATCCGTGGAGAACTGACCCAGGTCGAACTCCGTCTGGCTGATCTCATAGTCCGGATGGATCTCATAGGAAAAGGTGAGCGGAAGATCCACTACGGCGGTCTCGCCGGTTGCAGGGTCTTCTGTGTTCACATGGAGCACCGTGGTCTCGGTAAAGCTGCCATAGATGTCACGCTGCGCAGTGGCGTGCGCATACAGGCGGAGCGACTTGCTCTCTCCAGAAGCAATGGTACCGTCCCTGTATGGGAAGGACAGATCCATTTCGACCCAGTGCCCGTCCGTACGATCTGTATTTTCTTCATAATCAATCGATTGAACAATGATCGGACTGTCCCCTGTGTTTTTCAGGTCGAGAACGAACGGAGTCGAGTGCTGAGAAAAATCAACGGATTGACCAACTCTTCTGGGCGCATAGCTCCCCAGGTCGATCTCCGATTGGTCGAGTTTCAGCTGGGGGGCGCCGGCTTCGCCGGTCTCTGCCGCCGCAGCGGGCAGGGCCAGCCCCAGAGCCATGCTCACCGCCAGCATCATGGACAGCAGCCTGGGCGCTCGTTTCTTCTTCATGTGGCTTCCTCCTTTTCAAGCTTCCCGTGGGATATCCAACGGTGTGGAGCGGGCCCGCTCCACAAACTTATTTGTGCCTGTCGCCGGACTCTGTCTTCATTATACCTGCCTGTTATGGCAAAAACAATATGCTGGCTGCATAGGGTCGTAAAAACAGCACAAAGCACGCGCCCCTGCCGCAGCAGGGGCGCGTGTCAGGCACCGCTCTTCTCAAAGGCCAGCCGGGGGTCGTCGTCCTCCTCCACATGGACGATGCCCCGCTGGACGAAGCCGTGCTTGCGCAGCAGATTCTGCATCACCGTGTTGTCCCCGTGGGTGTCGATGCGGATGTGGCCGCACTGCCCAAAGGCCCAGTCCAGGCAGAAGCCGCCGATCCCCTTCACCGACCCGTCCCCCGCCAAACGGTGCACCACCCCATAGGGGGAGAGGTCGGCCCACTGCCCCTGGGTGATGTGCCGGTAGCCGGGCTCGGGGTCCTCCCCCACCAAAAAGAAGAAGGTGCCCACAACCCGCCCGTCGTGGACGCAGACATAGCTGTGCCCCTGGGCGATGTCCCGGCGCAGCAGCGCCTCCGGAGGCCAGTGGGTGGCGCCCCACTGCCTGGGGTTCCCGTGCCGTGCCATGAAGCGCCGGGCGTATTCATAGATCTCCAGCAGCCGGGGCAGGTCACCCGGCGCGGTGTGTCTGATCTCCAATGTCACTGCCTCCCATCCCCGTCTGTGGGGCGATTTTTCCCATCATACCATGCACAGCCCTCCCGGTAAAGGGGCGGCGGAAAAAGACAGGCGGCCCGGACGACTCCCTGTGGGGTCATCCGGACCGCCTGCGGTCCGTGCCGGCTCAGTCCAGGTCGGCAAAATCCTCGTATTCGGCGGGACGGCAGAATCGGCAGTTGGCTTTCTTTTCCGAAAGCGCGCTGTACAGCTCCCGTCCGGCGTCCAGGATCTTGTCCCAGAAGGCGATGATGGCGCACACCGCGGCGGCCAGCGCCAGCGAGGCCGCGATGATCTTCAGCACAAAGCGGGCGATCTTCATGACAGTTCCTCCTCCTCAATTTGGAGATTTCTGCCCATAGTGTACTCTATTTTTGGCCGGAATACAATGTTTTTCTAAAAAGTTTACAATATTTCCTCGCGGTGATGCCCTGCCCCTTGCGTGAGCGGCGGAGCGCGTGGTAAAATATCTAAGTTTCACAGAGTTTGACCGGCGGGGGCGCTGCCCCCAGCTTTGGAGGTATGGATATGTCCCAATATGAATCGGAGATCAAGAGACGCCGCACCTTCGCCATCATCAGCCATCCGGACGCGGGCAAGACCACGCTGACGGAGAAGCTGCTGCTTTACGGGGGTGCCATCGCCCAGGCGGGACAGGTGAAGGGCAAGAAGAACACCCGGGCGGCCACCTCCGACTGGATGGAGATCGAGAAGCAGCGCGGCATCTCGGTGACCTCGTCGGTGATGCAGTTCCAGTATGAGGGCTACTGCATCAACATCCTGGACACCCCCGGCCACCAGGACTTCTCGGAGGACACCTACCGCACCCTGATGGCCGCGGACTCCGCTGTCATGGTCATCGACGGGGCCAAGGGCGTGGAGGCACAGACCCGGAAGCTGTTCAAGGTGTGCGCCATGCGGGACATCCCCATCTTCACCTTCATCAACAAGATGGACCGGGAGGCCCGGGATTCCTTCGAGCTACTGGAGGAGCTGGAGAACGAGCTGGGCATCGAGACCTATCCGGTGAACTGGCCCATCGGCTGCGGCAAGGAGTTCCAGGGGGTGTATGACCGGAGCAGCGGAAAGATCATCCACTTCACCTCCAACGGCGGCGCCAGGGCCGCCACCGCCACCGAGGTGGACCTGGGAGACCCGGGGCTGGACGGGCTCATCGGGGAGCGGCTGCACCGGCAGCTCACCGACGAGGTGGAGCTGCTGGACGGGGCGGCGGCGGAGTTCGACCTGGACCGGGTGCGCCACGGAAAGCTCTCCCCGGTGTTCTTCGGCTCGGCCCTCACCAATTTCGGGGTGGAGCCCTTCCTGGAGGCGTTCCTGCGCATGACCACCGCGCCCCTCCCCCGGCACACCGACCAGGGGGTGAAGGACTCCTTTGACGACGACTTCTCCGCCTTTGTTTTCAAGATCCAGGCCAATATGAACAAGGCCCACCGGGACCGCATCGCCTTCATGCGGGTGTGCTCCGGCAAGTTCCAGAAGGAGGGGGAGGTCTACCATGTCCAGGGGGGGCGCAAGCTCCGCCTGAGCCAGCCCCAGCAGCTCATGGCCGCCGAGCGGGAGATCATCGACGAGGCCTACGCCGGGGACATCATCGGCGTGTTCGACCCGGGGATCTTCTCCATCGGGGACACTTTGTGTGTGCCGGGGAAGAAGTTCAAGTTCGACCCCATCCCCACCTTCGCCCCCGAGCACTTCCGCCGGGTGCGCTCGGTGGATACCATGAAGCGCAAGCAGTTCCTCAAGGGCATGGAGCAGATCGCCCAGGAGGGCGCCATCCAGATCTTCAAGACCCCCTA
>CALWZP010000009.1 GCA_944386055.1 uncultured Oscillospiraceae bacterium
TACTTTACCACCTTTCGAAGCGTTTGTCAACCCCCTTTTTTCCAGAGCCGGGACTCCCGTCCCTCTCCTTCCTGCCAGGGTTCCCCCGAAAGGCGCTTTGCTAATATAGCAAATTACCCCTGCTTTGTCAACACTTTTCTGCATCTTTTTTCTCCTTTTTTTCATCTGTTTTTTTCATAACAACATCTTCCGTTTCTCCTTTATTCGAGGCACAAGATATGCCCCCCGTTTTCCTCCGGCGGAGACGCAGCACCGCCAGCGCCGCCGCTGGGAACACAAACGCCATCACTGCATTTCCCGCGGGCAGCACGGCGGCGGAGAAGTCTCTCAGCACCCAGGGGTCAGAGAACCACAGCTCCCCCAGCAGCAGGGCGGCCGCGCCCAGCACAGGCGGCAGCCACCGCCCCCGGATCCCAAACAGCCAGCGGATCAGCGCGGCGCCCACCCAGATGCGCAGGGCAACGAGGGTCAGGTCGCTGAGAATCCACAGCGAGACCACCACTCCCTCCAGCCGCTGGACGGCGCTGCCGATGCTCATGTCCCGGGCCAGGGCAAACAGCGGCATCTCCGCCCGGGCCGCCAGATGGGTACCCATCCCTCCCAGAATCACCAGCTGGATGACCGCCAGCACCAGGCAGAATTTCACCGTCCACCGGCGGCGCTGGGCGGCGGCGTCCGGCTCCCGCCTGGTCTTCTCCAGAAGAAAGCCGCCGTACACCGCGGCGGAGAGCACCCCCGCCGCTTCCCCGACGGCGGCGGGAAGTCCCATCCAGTCCTCCCGCTCCACCGGCACCAGATTCAGCCAGTCGATCTGGAGCACGCCCGCCGCAAGGATCACAATGAGCAGGGCCGCTATCGCCAGGTAGAAGATCTCCCCCGCCCGTGCAAAGGCGGACAGCTTCCCCGACGCGATCCACACCGCCATGACGCACAGGACCACCAGGCAGAACCACAGCCGCTCGTCATCGTAGTCCATGGTCACTTTCTGCCCATACTGCCGGATCCCTACGGCCAGCAGCACCAGCTCCCAAATCAGATAGAGGAGCACCACTCCCCGGCCGACCCAGGGGCCCAGGGCTGCGCACAGGGCGTCCGCCAGCCCCCTCCCCTCCGGCAGATCCCGGGTCAGGGCGGACACCAGCCACCCCAGCAGGAGGAGCAGCGGAATCGCTCCCACCCCGGCCAGCCATCCGACAGCCCCAGCGCGCTCTGCCGCCCAGCCGGGGGTCAGCTGCACCCCGGGAGACAGCATCGCCAGAAACAGCAGGGTCATCAGCTGCTTGACCGAGATCAGGTCCCTCCCCATAGACTCCCTCCTCTCCCCTCACCGGGTCATCTTTACCTCTGCCTCCGCCAGGACTTCCAGGTCGGGAAAAACCGTCTCCCACTGCTCCTGCAGGCTCTCCCAATGTCCGGGCGCCCGGCCGCCGATGCGGCGGCACAATTCCAGGGGGTCGGCGTTGACGCTCTGCATCATGGCCAGGCTCTGCCGGATACAGTCCTCCGCCCAGTCAGCGGTCACCTCCTCCAAAAGTCCCACCGACTCGTCCGTCCAGACCCAGTCGGTGGGGAGCTGGGCCGCAGTCCCTGTCAGCTTGGAGGAGATCCGGATCCCCGTCAGCACCCCGTCCCGGAATTCCCCGGAGATGCCGCTTCTCACCCCGTTGAGACGCACCGCTGCCGCCTGACCGCCAGGGAGGGTCAGCTCCACCACATCGTCTGTGGTGATCCCCAGCATCAGGTCCACCCCTTTGCTGCAGTCCCCCTCCAGATAGCACACCAGCCTGTCTCCCTTTAATACACCATAGCCGGCCGCCAGCAGGTTGCCCTCCTCCGACAGGGTCAGGGCGGGCAGAAAGGTCGCTCCGCTGCGCTGCAAAGAGACAATGGCGGCTCCGATGGTGCGGTCCATGTCGTTGCTCCCCACCCCCGCCATCTCCTCCAGCATGGACAGCCGCTCCACCACCCGTCCGGCAGTCTCCTCGCTCAGTGTGTCCCCTGCGGTGCCCCGGACCAGCCACAGCCGGCTGGACAGCCTCAGCTCCCGATCCCGCTCCACGCTCTCCAGCAGTTCCCCCAGTCCCCCCAGGGCCAGCTCCTCACCGATCAGCAGCTGGTCCAGATGGGTATAGGAGGGGTAGGCCGTACCATCCCCCCGGATAGCCAGACAGGCGGCGATCACGGTCTTGCCCTCCGCCTGCAGCACAAGGGCGGGCTGTTGGCTGGTCTCTCCGGTGGCGGCGGTCACTTTGACGCCCTCATCCCCTCCGTCCACCGCCAGCACCCGCAGCAGCGCCAGATCCTCCATCCGGGCCGCCCGGTCCGCCGGATTGCTGCAGCCGCTCAGCGAGAGCAGGACGGCGGCCGTCAACAGCAGGGCAGCCAGCCGCCTCATCCCTGGTTCCTCCGATTGGGAGTGCGCAGAGCGCTCTGCCGCAGCTTGTGTCTGGGCAGCGGCCCCCGGGTCACAGCGGACAGCACCGGATGCGCCCCGTCCGCCGCGGCCAGGGGGGAGAGGTAGGGCACCCCGAAGCTCTCCAGCTTGGCCAGATGGACGATGAGGGCCGCCGCTCCCAGCACCACTCCCAGCAGCCCGGCGATGCCGCCAGCCAGCACCAGCAGAAAACGCCACAGCCGCAGCGCCGCGGAGAAGTCCTGGCTGGGCATGGTGTACCCAGCGATGCCCGCCACCGCCACCGCGATGAGCACCGCAGGGGAGACGATCTTCGCCTCCACCGCCGCAGTCCCCACCACCAGGCCGCCCAGAATGGATACCGTCTGTCCGATGGCGGCGGGGAGGCGCAGCCCCGCCTCCTGAAGGATCTCAAAGGCCACCAGCATGGCCAGCACCTCCACGATGGTGGAAAAGGGCACCTCCTGCTTGGCGGCGATGATGGACAGGGCCAGCCGGGTGGGGATGATCCCCGGCTGATAGGTCACCACCGCCACATAGAAGGCGGGGAGGAACAGCGTGATCAGCAGGCAGAGGTAGCGAAGCGCCAGGATGGTGCTGGCGGCGATCCAATTGTCGCTCTTGTCCTGGCTGGCCCGAAGGAACTGGGAGATGGTGCCGGGCAGGAGATAGCCCAGGGGGATCCCATCGATGATCAGTCCCACACGGCCCTCCACCAGCCCGTCTGCAAACCGGTCGGGCCGCTCGGTATAGGCCAGAAGGGGAAAGATCGTCCTGGTCTGGCCGGTGAGGTATTCCTCCACATTCCCGGTGGACAGCACTCCGTCGATGTCGATGTCGGCCAGCTGTGCCTCCACTTTTGCCACCGTCTCCGGATCGGCGATGCCGTCCAGCCAGATCACATCCACCGGCGTCAGGGTCTGCCGGCCCACAATCTGCTCCCGGATGTGCAGCTCGGGGGCGCGCAGCCGCCTGCGCACCAGAGAGGTGTTGGTGCGCAGGCTCTCCACGAAGCTGTCCCGGGCCCCCTTGGCCGAGGGCTCGTTCTCGGGGGCGGACACCGCCCGCTTCTCCTCGGTGACCGTCATGCAGCTGAGCACCACCCCCTCCACCCCGTGGAAGAACAGGATGCCGCTGCCGTTGATGAGGTCGGCCACCGCGCTGTCCAGGTCCCGCCGCTCCAGTACCATCATATTATAGATACCGCCGTCCCGCAGGCGGCGGTACGCCCCGCGGATGTCCACCTCCCGCAGGGTGGGATCGGTGGCCATGGGGCGCAGGATATAGTCGTTGAGCCGCTCGTTCCGGGCCATTCCCACCACATAGCACAGCGTCACCTTCAGCTCTGGCCGGTCCCACAAAGACAGCTCCCGGGTGCCGAAGTCCACGCAGTCGGAAAACTGCTCCTTAACCCGCTCCAGGGTCAGCGGTCCCTCCAGCCGCGGCCGGCGGCGGGGGTGGGGCGGCGGGATGGGGCGGCGCTTTTTCCCAAACATTCCATCTCCCCCCTTCTTCACCCGTCAGTGTCCCCGCTGCTCCAGGGAAATATTCTGTTCGCCGGCGTCAAAAACTTTTTTCCCCTCTCCCTCTTGCATTTCATATTCCTTTTTGTTATAATCACTATGCTAATTTTGGAATACACCGTGAAAGGAGCGCCCCGCCCCATGCCTGTCATTGTCACCAAGCGAAATCTGAATTCCCAGGTCACCTACCTGGAAGTGGACTGTCCGGCCATCGCAAAGAAAGCCCGGCCCGGGCAGTTTGTTATGCTCCGGGTGGACCGCAAGGGCGAGCGGTTCCCCCTGACCATCGCGGACTATGACGATGTCCGCGGCACCATCACCGTCATGTACCAGCGGGTGGGCCTCTCCACGCAGAAGCTGGAGCTGCTGGGTCCCGGCGACAGCATTTTGGACATTGTGGGCCCCCTGGGCAATCCCACCCACACCGAGGGGGTGCGCCGCGCGGTGGTCATCGGGGGCGGCGTGGGCTGCGCCATCGCCTTTCCCCAGGCCAAGGCCCTGTATCGGGCGGGAGCCCATGTGGATGTGATCGTGGGGTTCCGCTCCAAGGAACTGGTGTGCCTGGAGCGCTCCTTCCGCAACAACTGCACCAATCTGTACATCACCACCGACGACGGCAGCTATGGCCGTCCCGGCTTTGTCACCGACCAGCTCGCCGACCTGCTGAAGGCGGGGGAAGAGTACGACATGGCCATCGCCATCGGCCCCATTCCCATGATGCGGGCGGTGAGCGAGGTCACCCGCCCCTACGGTCTGAAGACCATCGTCTCCCTCAACCCCATTATGGTGGACGGCACCGGCATGTGCGGCGGCTGCCGGGTGACGGTGGGCGGCAAGACCCGGTTTGCCTGTGTGGAGGGCCCGGATTTTGACGGCCACCTGGTGGACTATGACGAGCTGCTGGCCCGCAACCGGGTCTATCAGGTCCAGGAGCGCCAGTCCAGAGAGGCCCATCGCTGCAACCTGCAGCAGATGGTGGACCGCCTGACCAAGGGAGGGAACGAAGCATGGCTGATTTGAATTTCGAGGCGGTCCCCATGCCTCAGCAGGAGCCCCGGGACCGCATCCACAATTTTGGAGAGGTGACCCTGGGGTACACCCCCGAGATGGCGGTACAGGAGGCCAAGCGCTGCCTGCACTGCAAAAAGCCTCTGTGCGTCCAGGGCTGCCCGGTGAACATCCGCATCCCCGAGTTCATCGCCAAGGTGGCCCAGGAGGACTTCGAGGGGGCCTATGAGATCATCGCGGAGTCCAATGGGATGCCCGCCATCACCGGACGGGTCTGCCCCCAGGAGGTGCAGTGCGAAGCCCGCTGTGTCCTGGGACGCAAGGGAGCGCCGGTGGCCATCGGGTGGCTGGAGCGGTTTGTGGCAGACTGGCACCTGGCCAACAATCCCACCCCCGCCCTGCCCCACTACCCCGCCAACTATACCCATGTGGCGGTGATCGGCTCCGGCCCCGCGGGGCTGACCTGCGCCTTTGACCTGGCGCAGCTGGGCTATTCCGTCACCCTGTTCGAGGCGTTCCACACCATCGGCGGCGTGCTGGTGTACGGCATCCCCGCCTTCCGCCTGCCCAAGGATCTGGTGGCCCGCACCGAGGCGGACCTCCACTCCCTGGGGGTACAGATCTACCGCAATATGGTAATGGGCCGGATACTCACCCTGCAGGAGCTGTTCGACAAGGGCTATCAGGCCATCTTTGTGGCCACCGGAGCGGGGTTGCCCAAGTTCATGGGCATCCCCGGGGAGGGGCTGCCCGGGGTGTGCTCCGCCAATGAGTACCTCACCCGGGTGAACCTGATGCACGCCGCCCGGCCCGACTATGACACCCCCTGTCTCACCAGCCGCTCAGTGGCGGTGGTGGGCGGCGGCAATGTGGCCATGGATGCCGCCCGCTGTGCCCTGCGCCTGGGGGCCAAAGAGGTCCATGTGATCTACCGCCGCTCCCGGGAGGAGATGCCCGCCCGGGCGGAGGAGGTGCTCCACGCCATGGAGGAGGGCATCCAGTTCCACTTCCTCACCAATCCGGTGGAGATCCTTCCCGGTCCCTCCGGCCGGGCGAACGAGATCGCCTGCGTCCACATGGAGCTGGGCGAGCCCGACGAGCGGGGCCGCCGCACCCCCCACGAGATCCCCGACTCCCGCTTCACCATGGAGGTGGACACGGTGATCATGGCCCTGGGCACCAGCCCCAACCCCCTGATCCGCATGGCGGACCCCACCCTGGAGGTCAATGCCAAGGGCTGTTTTATCGTGGACGAGGAGACCATGCGCACCAGCCAGGAGGGAGTATACGCCGGCGGCGACGCCGTCACCGGCGCCGCCACCGTCATCCTGGCCATGGGGGCGGGGAAAAAAGCAGCCGCCGCCATCGACCGCTATCTTCAGGGGAATCTGCGTCAGTCCTCCTGACCTCCCCTCACGCATGCCGCCCCGGCCTGGGAACATCCCGGCCGGGGCGGCTCTTCTTTTCCCGGGAAAAGAAGAGCCGGACATCCCGACGGATGTCCGGCCATTCACGAGAAAAAGAGGATAGAATGAAGAAATGAAACACTCACTTGCAAGATGTATTGTATCCCGGACTTGTTAAGAATTCACCCGGGAAGTATTACAAAAGCATTAAATCTTCCGGGCCTCCCCGCCCTCACCCATGTAGAGGCGGATGATATCCGCCTCTACATGGGTGAGGGCGGGTTTTCTTTTGCCGGCGGTCCGCGGCCCAGAAGCCTGTCCTTATTACGCCTGAGGGCGAAACCTTGCGTTCCACGGGCTGGGAGAAACGGGCGGGTCTGGGACCCGCCCCCACGAAGAGCATACTGGATGCGTGGTGCCCTCCGGGCGCAGATGCGCGGACGGATGAGGGCCGCGCTCAACATCGCTCCAAATGGCAAGACCGGACAGGTTTCCCTGCCCGGTCCCACAGAATGGAGGATTGAATGAAAAGAAGCTCTTGTCTCTTGCAAGATTAAGGATACCGTTCTTATGTTAACAAAACCAGCCTCAATTATTACAAAAGAATTAAATCTCTACCGATCTTCCGGGTTTTTTCGCAGCCCGGCGAAAAAATCCCGAAGCACCGCGGCGCACTCCTCTTCCAGCGGGCCCCGGTACAGCCTGGGGTGGTGGTTGAAGGGCTCCTCGAACAGGTTGAGCACCGAGCCGCAGGCCCCCGCCTTCTCGTCCCTTGTGCCGTAGCGCACCCGGGAAAGCCGGGCGTTGATGATCCCCCCGGCGCACATGGGGCAGGGCTCCAGGGTGACATACATCGTGCACCCTTCCAGCCGCCAGGTCCCCAGCCGGGCGCAGGCGTCCCGGATGGCCTCCAGCTCCGCGTGGGCGGTGGCGTCCCCCCGCTCCTCCCGGCGGTTGCGTCCCTCCCCCACGATCTGCCCGTCCTTCACGATGACGCAGCCCACCGGCACATCCCCGCTGACGGCCGCCTGCTTCGCCAGCTTCAGCGCCCGGGCCATGAATTCCCTGTCCTCCACGCCGCATCCCCCCATCTTCTTATAGTTTAGCGGATTTCCCTCTTCTGCGCAACCCCCGCCGCTTGGGGGTTGCGGCTTTGTCCGGGAGACGATATAATAGACAAAAACCGGCCCCGCGGCGCGGCCAGTTGAAAGAACATCATCCGACCGGAGGTCTGTCATGAACACAAAAAAAAGAAAGCTGCCCCTCTGGGCCCGCTGCCTGCTGGGCCTGGTGATCCTGGGGCTTGTCGCCTGCGTGTGGGAGTTCGCCTCCTCCCAGAACCCCTATGTCCTGCCGGTGAAGCGGGCGCTGCTGTACGAGGTGCTGAACCTGGACCCCATCTCCCAGTCCGCCCAGACCGCCGGCCTGGCGGAGGGCTACGCCGTCCAGTACTATGCCAACGGCGCCCCCACCTCCGGCTTTGACCACCAGGCCGACCGGAAGGTAGTCTATACAGACGGTAATATCACCCGCTTAGTCAACTATCTGGACGGCTATCTGCTGGACTTCCCGACGGGGACCACCTTTGACTTCACCCTCTCCCCCCTGTTTACCCGGGCGGAGGGGGAGGGCTTCGACGCCACCGTATCCCGGGAGACCGCCACCTATGAGAGTCTGAAGGATGTGGTCACCTTCGAGCTGTCCACCTTCCTCCCCTTCCTGTTCCACGACGAGACGGTGCCCAGCTATGTGGAGCACTACCAGTACCGCTTCCTGCTCAGCGAGACCTGGCAGCAGAACAACCGGGTGAGCGTGGAGCGCTGGACCGGGGAGAACGGCACCGATTTCATCGCCGCTGTCCTCCAGGACCCGGGGGACGCGGTGTACGACGGGTACCTCTACGCCACGGTGTATACCGGCAGCCGGGAGTACCTGCGGGTGATGTGCCGCTTTGACAGCGGGGACACCGCTTTGCGGGACCAGCTGTGCGCCGCCATCGACTCCATGACCGTCTTCGCCCCCACCGGGGAGGGGGTCTACTCCACCGACTATCAGCTCACCCTCCCCGACAGCTGGTCGGAGGAGACCGCCCAGCTCTTCCAGGACATCGCCGGGGGGGACCGGCTGCGCTGGGGCATCTTTACCCAGGACATCTTCTCCACCGGCATCCAGGAGACGGTGCCCGCCCTGGAGGAGGATCTGGACTACACCTTCGATGTGATTCTGGCCTACATCCACTTCGGCACCGATTTCCCCACCCAGTTCATGGAGGAGAACCGGGAAAACGGCCGCATCGTGGAGCTGACCTACCAGATCACCACCAACAACAACGAGGACATGTTCGCCCGCTCCCCCCTGCTGGACCTCTACCGGGGGGAGCTGGACGAGGAGATCCGCGCCTTTGCCCGGCAGGCGGCGGAGTGGGGGCACCCCTTCCTGTTCCGGCTGAACAACGAGATGAACTCCGACTGGACCAGCTACGGCGGGGTGGTGAACATGGCCGACCCCCAGCTGTTCATCAGTGTGTGGCAGCGCATCTACGCCATCTTCCAGGAGGAGGGGGTGGACAACTGCATCTGGATCTTCAACCCCAACGACCGCAACGCCCCGCCCTCCAAGTGGAACGACTCCCTGGCCTACTGCCCCGGGGACGAGTACTTCCAGCTGCTGGGGGTCACCGGCTATAACAACGGCACCTACTACACCCAGTGGAACGAGCAGTGGCGGGAGTTCGACACCATTTACGACGAGATCGAGGCGCTCTACCGGCCCCACTTCGGGGATTATCCCTGGATCATCACCGAGTTCGCCTCCTCCAGCATCGGCGGGGACAAGGTGGCCTGGATCGAGAACATGTTCGACCACATCGGGGACTATCCCAACATCAAGATCGCCGTGTGGTTCAGCTATGCCGACTTCGACGGGGACACCCCCGCCCGGCCCTACTGGCTGGATGAGACGGAGGAGACCCTGGCGGCCTTCCGGGATGGCCTGGCCCGGACCCAGTGAAACACATCGGCGCGGTTCCGGAGGCGGCTCGGCCCCCGGAGCCGCGCCCTGTTCCCCCATGCGGAGGCGGCTTTGGCCGCCTTCCGCATTTCATTTCCTGGATGGACCGCATCTGTCCGGCGGGGCGGGGCGCAAACCAGCGGACTGGGAGCGCGTCCGCCGGCACATTCTGAGGCCGGCCGCCGCTCCGCATATGGGGATCAGATGCCGCTCTCTCCGCAGCTTCCCCTTGCTTCTCCCCCTCCCCTGTGCTATGATGAAGATCCACACCCCACCCCGGATCCTCGGGGATGGGGCTTGTGCCGTCTTTTGATATCCATAATTTTCCTGTTTTTGAGGTAGCCCATGAATCTGCTCACTGCCATTTTGGATCGGATCCCGGAGTTCGGTCAGCTGCTGGCCGCCGTGGAAGGGGGCGCCTGCCCCGCGGCGGTGTCCGGGCTGGCGGCGGTCCACCGGGCCCATTTTGCCGCCGGCCTGCGCCGCCGTGGGGAGCGCCCCGTGGCGGTGGTGTGCGCCGACGAGCTGGAGGCCCGCCGTCTGGCGGACGACCTGTCCGCCCTGACGGGGGAGGAGGCCGCCCTGCTCACCGCCCGGGAGCTCACACTGCGGGACGCGGCCACTGTCTCCCGACAGTGGGAGCACCGCCGGCTCGGCCTGCTGGACCGGCTGAGCCGGGGAGAGGTCCCGCTGCTGGTGGTGACGGTGGACGCCCTGCTGCAGCCCACCATCCCCCCCGACCTGCTGAAGCGGGCGGCCCGCACCCTGAAGGTGGGGGGCAGCTATGACCTGAACGGGCTGGCTGAGGCCCTCACCGCCGCCGGGTACGCCCGGTGCGACCAGGTGGAGGGGGTGGGTCAGTTCGCCCTGCGGGGCGGCATCCTGGACTTCTTCTCCCCTGGGGCAGAGGGGCCGGTGCGTGCGGAGTTCTTCGGGGATGAGGTGGACTCCATGGGGGCCTTCGACCCCATCTCCCAGCGGCGCACCGAGAACCTGGATCAGGCCCGCATCCTCCCCGCCGCCGAGGTGCTGCCCCAGCTCGCTCCCGGCGGCCTGGCGGGGCTGGCGGAGCAGCTGAAAAAGCTGGAGAAGGGGGCGGGGCCGGAGCTGGCCGCCACCCTGCGCCGGGACCGGGAATCCCTGGAGAACGGCCATGTCTTCCCCGCCATCGACCGCTATCTCCCCCTGATCTACCCCACCCTGACCACCGCCGCCCACTACCTCCCCCCCGACGCGCTCATCCTATTTTCAGAGAGCAGCCGGGCCGTGGAGCGGGGCCGCACCTGCGCCTGGCAGGCGGAGGAAGACGCCAAACAGCTGCTGGAGGAGGGGCTGCTGGCCCCTCCCTGCACCCGGCTGATCCTCTCCTTTGAGGAGCTAACCCACCTGCTGACAGACTGGCCGGTGGTATATCTGGATCCCTTCCCCCTCTCCTCCTACCCCGCGTCCCCCCGGTGCCTGCTGTCGGTGACCGCCAAGCAGCTGCCCAACTACGGCGCCAGTCTGGAGACGGCGGTGTCCGACCTGTCCCACTACCGCGGGGCGGGGACGGGGACCATCGTGCTGTGCGCCAGCCGGCAGCGGGCGGAAAACCTCCACGGCCTGCTGCGGGAGCAGGGGCTGTCCGCGGGGCTGGACTTCGAGCTGCGCCGCCTGCCCGGGCCGGGAGAGATCCTGCTGACCGTGGGGGCGCTGTCCGCCGGGATGGAGTACCCTGCGGCCCGCCTGGCGGTGCTGGCGGAGGGCCGGGGCGGCCCGGCGAAAAAGCCCCGGCGGCCCAAGGCCGCCTCCAGCCGCCAGCGGCTGGAGAGCTACACCGACCTGTCCCCCGGCGACCTGGTGGTCCACGAGCACCACGGCATCGGCCGCTTTATGGGGGTGGTCAAGCTCCCCGCCGACGGGGTGGAGAAGGACTATGTGAAGATCGCCTACGCCGGCAGCGATGTTCTCTATGTCCCCGCCACCCAGCTGGACCTGATCTCCAAGTACATCGGCGGCGGCGAGGAGGGGCAGGAGACCCGGAAGCTCTCCAAGCTGGGGGGCACCGACTGGGAGAAGGCCAAGGCCCGCACCAGGAAGGCGGTACAGGACCTGGCCAAGGGGCTCATCGCCCTGTACGCCGAGCGGCAGCGCCGCCCCGGCTTCTCCTTCTCCCCCGACTCCCCCTGGCAGAAGGAGTTCGAGGAGGAGTTCGAGTACACCGAGACGGAGGACCAGCTGCGGTGCATCGCCGAGGTGAAGCGGGACATGGAGAAGCCGGTGCCCATGGACCGGCTTCTGTGCGGCGATGTGGGCTACGGCAAGACCGAGGTGGCCTTCCGGGCCATCATGAAGTGCGTGCTGGACGGCAAGCAGGCCGCCATCCTGGTGCCCACCACCGTGCTGGCCCGGCAGCACTACCTCTCCGCGGTACAGCGCTTCTCCAAATTCCCGGTGACGGTGGAGATGGTCAGCCGCTTCCGCACCCCTGCCCAGATGAAGCAGACCCTGCGGCGGCTGGAGGATGGGCAGATCGACCTGCTCATCGGAACCCACCGGCTGTTCCAGAAGGATGTGCGTTTCCACGACCTGGGACTGCTGGTGGTGGACGAGGAGCAGCGCTTCGGCGTCACCCACAAGGAGAAGCTCAAGGAGCTCTCCCGCCAGGTGGATGTGCTCACCCTGTCCGCCACCCCCATCCCCCGGACGCTGAACATGGCCCTGTCCGGCATCCGGGACATGTCCATCATCGAGGAGCCCCCCCAGGACCGGCAGCCGGTGCAGACCTATGTGCTGGAGCACGACTGGGGGGTGCTGGCGGACGCCATGCGCCGGGAGCTGGAGCGGGGCGGCCAGGTGTACTACCTCCACAACCGGGTGGAGACCATCTCCCGCACCGCCGCCCGCATCGGGCAGATGCTGGGAGACCAGGTGACGGTGGACATCGCCCACGGCAAGATGACCCAGGAAGAGCTGGACCAGGTGATGAGCCGCATGACCGACGGCGAGGTGGATGTGCTGGTGTGCACCACCATCATCGAGACGGGCATCGACATCTCCAATGTGAACACCCTCATCATCGAGGACGCCGACAAGCTGGGCCTTGCCCAGCTCCACCAGATCCGGGGCCGGGTGGGCCGGTCCAGCCGGCGGGCCTACGCCTACCTCACCTACCGCCGGGGGAAGGTGCTCACCGAGGTGGCCACCAAGCGGCTGTCCGCCATCCGGGAGTTCGCCGAGTTCGGCTCCGGCTTCAAGATCGCCATGCGGGACCTGGAGATCCGGGGCGCGGGCAACCTGCTGGGCCCCGAGCAGTCCGGCTTCCTCATGAGCGTGGGCTACGACATGTACTTAAAACTGCTGGAGGAGGCGGTGCTCACCCAGCAGGGGGAGAGCCCTCCCCAGCGCACCGAGTGCGCCGCCGACCTCACCGTCTCCGCCAATATCCCCGACCGCTATGTCCCCTCTTCGGAGCAGCGGCTGGACCTGTACCGCCGCATCGCCCGCATCCGCACCGAGGCGGAGGCGGACGACCTGGTGGATGAGCTCATCGACCGCTACGGCGACCCGCCCCGGCCGGTGAACAACCTGATCTCGGTGGCCCTGCTCCGGGCCCAGGCCGCCCAGTGCGGCATCTCGGATATCCAGCAGAAGGGCGCCGAGCTGAGCTTCTTCCTGGACCACTTCGACCTGGAGCGGGTGTCCCGGCTGTGCGGCGGTACCGCATACCGGGGGCGGCTGCTCTTCTCCGCGGGGGAGAAGCCCTGCCTGGTGCTGCGCCTGCGGAAGGGGGAGGACCCCCTGCGCTGCGCCCAAAAGCTGGTGGAGGACTATGCCGCCCAGCCCGCCGGGACGGACGCCGCCCCCGCCAAGGCCCCCTGACCCCACCCGTCATTCCCGCCGCCGAGCGGCGGCAAGAACCACAAGGAGGATACCATGAAAGCACTGAAATCCCTTGCTGCCCTGGCCCTGACCGCCGCCCTGGCCGTCAGTCTGGCCGCCTGCAGCGGCGGCGGCCAGACCGCCAGCGACGACATCATCCAGCAGACCGCCGGCATCCCCGCCGACGAGGTCCTGTTCACCCTGGACGGGCAGGAAATCACCGCCGAGGAGTACCTGTACTGGGCGGCCTACTCCGCCGACTATCTGGTGAACTACTATCTGGGGTCTGTGGATAACCTGGACTGGAGCGATGAGAGCACGCTCAGCTTTGTGCGCACCAACGCCCTGGACGCCGTCTCCCTCTACCGGCAGGCCCAGCTGTACGCCGGGGAGCTGGGCATCACCCTCACCGAGGAGGAGCAGGCGGCCCTGGACGCCGACATCCAGGAGACCATCGACACCCTGGGCAGCGAGGAGGCGTACGCCCTGCGCCTGCAGCAGTCCGCCATCTCGGAGGAGGGCTTCCGGGACCTTCTCACCCGGTTCTACCTCTACTCCGCCCTCATCGACCGGCTGTACGGCCCGGAGGGGACCCAGCCCCTGACGGAGGCGGACCTGCAGAGCTACATCGACGAGAACGGCATCTACCGGGCCAAGCACATCCTGCTGCTCACCATGGACATGACCACCGGGGAGCCCCTGGACGACGAGACCGTCGCGGCGAAGAAGGCCCTGGCCGACGAGCTGCTCGCCCAGCTGCGGGAGAGCGAGAACCCCCTCACCCTCTTCGACCAGCTGATGAACGAGTACAGCGAGGACACCGGTCTGGAGGCCAATCCCGACGGCTACACCACCCAGGTGGGACAGATGGTCTCCGCCTTTGAGGACACTGCCCTGGCCCTGGAGGTGGGGGAGATCAGCGAGGTGGTGGAGAGCGAGTACGGCTATCACATCATCCTGCGCCTGTCGGTGGACCCGGAGGACTACCGCACCACCCTGGCCTCCGCCCGGCTGGACGACACCCTGTACCAGCGGGTAGACGGACAGACGGTGGAGTACACCGACGCCTATGACAGTCTGGACCTGGGGAATTTCTACACCGCCCTCACCGCCTTCCGGGAGAGCGTCTCAGAGGGCTGATCCTCCCTTCCCGCGCTCCAAGCGGGCCTGCCCACGGCATGGGCGGGCCCGCTTTCCGCTTGTCCGGAAAATTTGCCCGGCCCGGTCATAATTTCCCCCCGCCCCTTCTATACTGATAGGGAACTTGTCCCGGCCCGCCGGGACGACCCCACAGAAGAAGGAGCGTGGTCCCCGTGCGTCAATGGCACTCTCTCACCCCCCGCCAGGTCCTGAAGGAGCTGGACGCCTCTCCCGGCGGCCTCACCGGGCGGCAGGCCGCCCAGCGGCTGGATACATACGGGCCCAACCGCCTGCCTCCCCCCCGGCGGCCCGGCCTGGGGCGGCGGCTGTGGGGGCAGCTGAAGGACCCCATGATCCTGGTGCTGTTCTCCGCGGCGGCACTGTCCCTGCTGTCCACCGGCGGGGAGGATTGGATCGAGGCGGTGATCATCCTGGGCATCGTGGTGCTCAACGCCGTCATCTCCATCTCCCAGGAGGACAATGCCCAGCGGGCGCTGGACGCCCTGCGGCAGATGTCCGCCCCCCTGGCCCGGGTGGTGCGGGACGGGCGGACGGAGCGGGTGGACACCGGCGCGCTGGTCCCGGGGGACATCATCCTGCTGGAGGCGGGGGACCTGGTCCCCGCCGACGCCCGGGTGCTGGAGTGTACCGCCCTCACCGCCGACGAGTCCGCCGTCACCGGGGAGTCCCTCCCCGTCTCCAAATCGGCGGCGGAGTCCCTCCCCCCGGACACCCCTCTGGGCGACCGGGTGAACATGGTGATCTCCTCCACCGTCATCACCGGCGGCAGGGCCCGGTGCGTGGTCACCGGCACCGGCCTGGACACCGAGGTGGGGCGCATCGCCCACCTGCTGCTGAGCCAGGAGGAGGGGGACACCCCTCTGCAGCGGAAGATGGGGGAGATCTCCCGCACCTTATCCCTGGTGTGCGTGGGGGTGTGCGCGGTGATGTTCGGGGTTGGCCTGCTGTACGGCGTGCCCATGCTGGAGATGTTCCTGTCCGCGGTTTCCCTGGCGGTGGCGGCCATACCCGAGGGGCTGCCCGCCATCGTGGCCATCGTGCTGGCCCTGGGGGTACAGCGGATGGCCGCCTACCACGCCATCGTGAAGAAGCTGCCCGCGGTGGAGACCCTGGGCTGCGCCGGGGTGATCTGCTCGGACAAGACGGGGACCCTGACGGTGAACAGGATGACCGTCACCCAGGTGTGGAGCCGTGGGGAGGCGGGGAAAAAGGCCACCCTGGTGGTGGGCGCCCTGTGCAACGACGCCGCCCCCCTCCCCCGCCCCGGCGGAGGCAGCGCCCTGGCCGGCGACCCCACCGAGGTGGCCCTGGCGGAGGCGGCGGCCCGGGCGGGGCTGGACAAGGCCCGGCTGGAGGCGGAGCACCCCCGGGCGGCGGAGCTGCCCTTCGACTCCCGCCGGAAGCGGATGACCACCGTCCACCGGTGGGGGAGCGAGCTTCGGGTGCTGGTGAAGGGGGCCCCCGATGTCCTCCTGGGCCGGTGCACCCACATCCTGGACGGGCCTGAGGGGCGGGTGGTCCCCCTCACCCCCGCCCTGCGCCGGGAGGTGGAGCGGGCCAACGCCCGGATGGCGGAGGGGGCCCTGCGGGTGCTGGGCTGCGCGGTGAAGGTCATCCCCCGCCTCCCCGCCGGGGACGCGTCCCTCCAGTCGCTGGAGGAGGGACTGGTGTTCACCGGCCTGGCTGGGATGATGGATCCGCCCCGGCGGGAGGCCCGGCGGGCGGTGGCGCAGTGCCACGCCGCGGGCATCCGGCCGGTGATGATCACCGGGGACCACAAGCTCACCGCCATTGCGGTGGCCCGGGAGCTGGACATCTTCCGGCCGGGGGACCTGGCCATCACCGGGACGGACCTGGATTTCATGAGCCAGGAGCTGCTGGAGCAGGAGGTGCACCGCTTCTCGGTGTACGCCCGGGTGTCCCCCGAGCACAAGATGCGCATCGTCCAGGCCTGGCAGAAGCGGGGGGCGGTGGTGGCCATGACGGGGGACGGGGTGAATGACGCCCCCGCCCTGAAGGCGGCGGACATCGGCTGCGCCATGGGCATCTCGGGCACCGATGTGGCCAAGAGCGCCGCGGACATGATCCTCACCGACGACAACTTCGCCACCATCGTCAAAGCGGTGGAGCAGGGCCGGGGCATCTACGCCAACATCCGCAAGGCCATCCACTACCTCCTTTCCTGCAACATCGGGGAGATCCTCACCCTGTTTCTGGCCACGGTGCTCAACTTCTCCCAGCGGCCGCTGGAGGCGGTGCAGCTTTTGTGGCTCAATCTGGTCACCGACTCGCTGCCCGCCCTGGCCCTGGGGCTGGAGCCGGTGGAACCGGGGGTGATGGCCCGGGGGCCCCGGGATGCCCGACAGCCCCTGTTCACCCCCGCCTTCACCTTCCGACTGGCCTGGCAGGGGGCTATGGTGGGGGGGCTGACCCTGGCGGCCTACTGGCTGGGGGGCTGGGTGCTGGCAGAGCCCGTCCGGGCGGACGCGGCGGCCAACACCATGGCCTTCGCCACCCTCACCTTCTGCCAGCTGTTCCACGCCTTTGATGTGCGCAGCGAGGACCAGTCCCTGTTCCGCCTGGGGCTGACCTCCAATCCCGCCATGGTGAAGGCCTTTCTGGTGGGGATGGCCCTGCAGCTGGCGGTGCTGTGCCTGCCGCCCCTCATGGACGCCTTCTCGGTGTGCCCCCTGACCCTGCGGGAGTGGACGGCGGTGCTGATCCTGTCCCTGGTCCCGGTGCTGGTGTGCGAGGGAGAGAAGGCCCTGCGCCGGCGGCGGAAGCGGCGGTGAGCAGAAGAGCGGCGGGGCCGCGCCCAGTGTGGGCGCGGCCCCGCCGCATCCTTTTTTCTTATTCCACGCTCTTCAGCGACTGCACCATGTCCAGCTTCTTCAGCTTCCAGTGGGCCGCCAGGTTCACCGCCAGGGAGAACAGGACGGTGAGCAGGACCGCCCAGAGGTAGCTGTCCAGTCTGAGGTACCGCCCGAACATGAGCAGGTCGATCTCCACCGTCAGGATCAGCCACTGGTGCAGCAGCTTGCCCAGCACCATCCCCAGGGCCACCCCGAACACCGTGAGGATCACATTCTCCCGGTAGACATAGGCGGACAGCTCCCGGTCGTAGAAGCCCAGCACCTTCAGGGTGGCCAGCTCCCGCATGCGCTCGGTGATGTTGATGTTGGTGAGGTTGAACAGCACCACGAAGGCCAGGGCCGCGGCGCACACGATGATGAGCACCACCGCGTAGTCCACGCTCTCCAGGCTGGAGGTGAAGGTGTTCCGGGTGTCCGAGATGAGGGACAGGGAGGTCACCCCGTCCAGGGCGACGATCTCCGCCTCCAGCGCCTCCGACTCCTCCGACTCCCCGAAGGGGCAGTCCACCAGGATCAGATTATCCTCCGGCGCCGCGCCGAACAGCGCCTCATAATAGGCGTCGCTGAGATAGATCCAGTGCTGGATATAGTGCTCGGTGACATCCGCCACCTTCACCTCCACCCGGACATCTCCATCCAAGGTGAAGGTGTCCCCCGGCTCCACCCCCAGCAGGGAGGCCAGCTTCTCGGTGAGCACCGCCCCGTCGTCGGGAAGGACCACCGGCGTGTCGTCGGTGCGGTGGCGCAGGTTCACAAAGCGCTCCAGCTCCTCCTGGCTGCCCGCGGTCTGGAGGTAGCACTCCACCGAGTAGTCCCCGCTCTGGGCGGTGACCGTCTCGGAGCGGCAGGTCTCATAGTCCTCCACCAGAGGGCTGTCCGAGAGCAGCTGCTCCACCTCCCGCAGCTCCTGGGGGGTGACATCGTCCACCAGCCCCACCTGGGCGGTGTAATAGTAGATCTCGTCATACTGCTTATCCATCACATCCAGGATGGAGTCCCGCAGGCCGAAGGCGGTGACGATGAGGGCCGCGCACCCCCCGATGCCGATCACCGTCATCCAGAACCGCTTTTGATACCGGAACAGATTGCGCAGGGTAATCTTATGGTTGAAGGACAGCCGCCGCCACACCGGGCCGATGCGCTCCAGCAGGATCCGCTTTCCCATGGGGGGCGCCTTGGGCCGCATCAGCTCCGCCGGCACCGCCGTCAGGGTGGACAGACAGGCCGCCAGCGCCGACAGGGTCACCACTCCCACCGCCGCCGCACAGGCCGCCACGGAGGTCGCCGGCTCCATGCTGAACACGATGTCCCCGAAGGCGTAGAGGATGGACCACGCGGTGCAGATGATCCAGGGCAGCAGGGTCAGGCCGACGGCCAGGCCGATGAGGGCGCCCACGGCGCTGGCCAGAAAGCCGTAGCCCACATACTTCACCGCGATGGCGCCCCGGGAGAAGCCCAGGGCCTTCAGCCCGCCGATGGCGGTGCGCTGCTCCTCCACCATGCGGGTCATGGTGGTCAGGCACACCAGCGCCGCCACCAGGAAGAAGATCAGGGGGAACACAGTGGCCAGGTTGCCCATCCGGTCGGCATCCATGCCGAAGCTGGCGTAGCCGGCGTTGGTATTCCGGCCCAGGATGTACCACTCCGCCTCGTCCAGCAGCGCCACATCCCGCTGGGCCTGTTCCAGCTCCTTCCGGGCATCGTTCAGCTCCTGTTCCGCCTCCGCCTTGCCGTCCAGGTACTCCTGATAGCCGTCGTTGTACTCCGCCTCGCCGTCGTTGAGCTCGGCCAGGGCGTCGTCCAGCTCCCGCTGTCCGTCCGCCCGCTCCTGTTCCAGGGTGGCCCGGCCGTCCTCCAGCTCCGCCAGCCCGTCGTAGTACTCCTGCCAGCCGTCGTCCAGCTCCCGCCGGGCGTCCTGCACCTCCGCCAGGCCGTCCTGATACTCCCGCAGGCCGTCCTGATAGTCGGCGTAGCCCTCGTTGTACTCCGCCCAGCCGCTGTCCAGCTCCCGCTTGGACGCCTCCAGAATCACCAGGGTGACATCCAGCTCCTCCTTCCCCGCCAGCAGCTGGGCGTAGGCGTCAGAGGCGTAGACCTGCGCCTGGACCTGGGCATATACCGTGTCATAGACCTGGGCGTAGGCCTGGTCGTAGGCCTGCTGATACAGCGCCTCATAAAGAGGGTTTCCCGGCAGGATGCCCGCCTGGGCTAGACCCGCCTGGGCCAGCTGGGCCGCCGTCTCCGCAGCCGTGCTCTGGGCCGTGGAGGTGATGGTGGCCTCTATTTGCGCCAGCCCCTGCTGGTACTGGTCCATCCCCAGCAGATACTGGGCCAGACCGGCGTCGTACTGCTTCTGGGCGTCATCCAGCTGCGCCTTGGCGTCCGCCAGCTCCGCCTCCGCGTCCGCCAGCTCCTGCTCCGCCTCGGTCAGGTCGGGCTGGGCATCGGCGTACTCCCGCTCGCCGTCCTCCAGCTCGGTCAGGGCGTCGGAGAGCTCCTGCTCCCCGTCGGCCAGCTCCGCCTCCGCGTCGGCGATCTCGGTGCGGAAGGTGTTCAGGCCGTCATAGTACTCCGCCCACCCGTCGTCCAGCTCCCGCCGGGCGTCGGCCAGCTCCGCCTCCGCGTCAGAGAGCTCGGCGGCCACCTCCTCCTCGGCGTCGGCCAGCTTCTGCTCCGCGTCCGCCAGGGCCTCGTCGGCCTCGTCCCGCACCTCGTCTCCCCGCAGCCGGGCGCGCTCCTCCCCCAGGGGCTCCAGCTGGTCGATATACCCGTCCATCAGGTCGTCGTACTCGTCGCTGTAGGTCAGCAGCTCCGCCCCGCCCTCCATGAGCAGGTAGATGTCGGTGTAGGTCTCCATGGTAAAGGCGGACTCGGGCATCATCAGGTAGGCGGCCACCTTCCCGGTGCCCAGGGTGGAGGACCCCCGCTCGATGCCCAGGTACAGCGGCGAGTCCGCCACCCCCACAATGGTCACCTCGGTCACCGACAGCGCGTCCTCATAGGTACCCGTCCCCGTGTCCAGGGTGAGGGTGTCCCCGATGGACAGCCCCGCCTCCCGCATCAGCAGCGGCTCCGCCAGGCACTCGCCGGCATGTTCGGGCATCCGCCCCTCCTGCAGGGCGGGGGCGTTGATGGCGTCTTCCTCTGAATAGGACAATACCTTTACAATATACTCGCTGTCCTCCAGTCCCGCGATGGCGTCCACCGACCAGGCCCCCTGGGCCTGGAGCACCCCCGGCTGGGCCGCCAGGGCGTCCACATCCCCCTCGGTAAGCCCCAGGGTGGACAGGATGTGCAGGTCCATCAGCCGCTGCTGGTCAAAATAGCGGTCGGCGGACATCTTCATGTCAGGGGCGGTGGCCCGCAGCCCCGCCAGGAAGCACACCGCCAGGGCGGACAGCACCAGCAGCGAGAGAAACCGGCTGAAGGTGTGCCGGATCTCCCGCATGGTGTCGGTGAGGATGCGGTTATGCCGTGGTCTCATGGGGCTTTGCCTCCCAATTTCAGGTCCGTTTTGTAATATATCTCTTAAAAATTACAGTTCGTATCTTTTTACCACTCGATCTCCTCCACCGGAGTGGGGCGCTCAATGCGGTCGATGCGGTCCACTCGGCCGTTCTTCACATGGATGACCTTGTCCGCCATGGGGGCGATGGCGGTATTGTGGGTGATGACCACCACCGTCATCCCCTGCTGTCGGCAGGTGTCCTGGAGCAGCTTGAGGATCTGTTTGCCGGTGACATAGTCCAGCGCGCCGGTGGGCTCGTCACACAGCAGCAGCTTGGGGTTTTTGGCCAGGGCCCGGGCGATGGCCACCCGCTGCTGCTCGCCGCCGGACAGCTGGGCCGGGAAGTTGTCCAGCCGGTCGGCAAGCCCCACATGGACCAGCACATCCCGGGCGGGGAGCGGGTCCCGGCAGATCTGGGCGGCCAGCTCCACATTCTCCAGGGCGGTAAGGTTCTGCACCAGGTTGTAGAACTGGAACACGAAGCCGATGTCGTACCGGCGGTAGGTGGTCAGCTGCCGGGCGCTGTAGCCGCTGATCTCCTGGCCGTCCACGGTGATGGTGCCCTCGGTGCAGCTGTCCATCCCGCCCAGGATGTTCAGCACGGTGGTCTTGCCCGCCCCGGAGGGCCCCACCACGATGACGAACTCCCCCTTCTCGATGGTGAAGCTGATGTCGTTCACCGCGGTGATGGTGACCTCACCCATCTGATAGCGTTTGACCACATGCTCCAGGGAAATGTATGACATGGCGGCCCCTCCTGTCCGATAAAAAACAGGTGTTGATTACACCCTTTTCTTTTATTATAATGGTATCATCCGGGGTTGCAATGGTCATTTCCGCACATTTTTGTATGGAAACCAACACTGCCCCCGTCTTATGTCCATTATCACGAAAAGTTTACAAACGAACGGAGGAGGGGGGACGCCATGGCGCCGGAAAAAGAGGACCGCCGGGTGCGCCGCACCAAGGAGCGGCTGCGCCAGGCGCTGACCCAGCTGCTGCTGGAGAAGGACATCCACGACATCACGGTCCGGGAGCTCACCGACCTGGCGGATGTGAACCGGGGGACCTTTTACACCCACTATAAGGACATCTACGACCTGCTGGAGCAGACGGAGAACGCCCTGTTCAGCGAGCTGGAGGGCCTGCTGGACTCCTATCCTCAGCAGGAGGTGATGGAGCACACCTCCGCCCTGCTGCTGGATGTGTTCCGCTTCATCGGGCGAAACCGGAACCTGTGCCGGGTGTTCCTGGACCGGCAGTCGGTGGACCGCTTTTCCCAGCGGCTCAACGGCCTGATCTACCGCAAGTGCCTCCACGAGTGGCAGGGGCTGACGCTGCCGGGGCTGGGGTCGTCCCGCTATGCCCTGGAATTCGTGGTGGGCGGCACGGTGGGACTGGTGCGGTCCTGGGCCCTGGGGGGCTTTGTCGAGCCGCCGGAGGAGATGGCCGCCCTGTCCGACCGGCTGATCCTCTCGGGCATCCGGGGATAGGTGTGAAAGGGCGCGGGAGCTTTTGCCCCCGCGCCCTGTGTCATGCCCTTAAAAAGCCCTTGCCGAAGATCTCGCTGGAGTTGGAGACCACCATGAAGGCGTGGGGGTCCACCCCCCGGAGATATCTGCGCAGCAGCACCGCCTGTCCCCGGGAGATGACGGTGAGCACCACGGTGCACTCCTCCCCGGAGTATGCCCCGGTGGCGGTCCAATAGGTGGCGCTGCGGTGCAGCCGCTTGGTGATGAAGTCGCACACCTCCTCGGGGAGAGTGGTGACCACCATGAAGCTCTTGCGGCGGTTGAGGGACTCAATGGCGGAGTCCACCAGCACCGACTTGAGCATCAGCCCCAGCAGGGAGAACAGGCCGGTGCGGATGTCATAGATGAACAGGGTAGCCCCGGCGATGAGCACATCGGACAGCAGCAGGGCCATCCCGATGTCCAGCGAGGTGAATTTCTTCAGTACCATGGCCACGATGTCGGTCCCGCCGGTGCTGGCCTCGATGTTGAACAGCAGCGCCGAGCCCAGAGCAGGCAGCAGCACGCCGAACAACAGCTCCAGCAGGGGCTGGTCGGTGAGGGGGGCGGAGAGGGGCACCGCCGCCTCCAGCCCCGCCAGCATGGCGGAGAAGAGCAGGGTGCAGAAGATGGTCCGCGCCCCGAAGCCCCGGCCCAGCACCGCAAAGCCCAGCAGCAGGGACAGCAGGTTCAGCGCCGCCGTCAGGTCGGAGGCGGGGACGGCGGGCACAGCCGCATTGATGAGCACCGCCAGGCCGGTGACCCCGCCGGTGGAGAAGTTGTTGGGGAATTTGAAGAAATAGGAGCCCGCGGCCACCAGGCCGGTGCCCGCCACCATCCAGAGCAGCTCCTTGGCCAGCTGCCGCGGCGGCAGCGAAGGCCGGAGCCCGGAGAGACCTTTCATGCCGGACATCCTCCCTCTTGTACTGAAGATCAGGATGCCCCCATTGTACCACCCCCATACCGCCGGCGCAAGCGGCGGCGGTATGGGGAAAAATCCTCCCTTCCCTGTTGACAAACCGTCAAAAGGGCGATAAGATAGGAAATCGATATCGCAAGCAGGCGATGACAGGGACAGTACCCGGTGCAAAGCGCCAGTTCAGAGAGCCGCCCGGCCGGTGCAAGGGCGGAGGGCGCGCCCCGGAGAACATCCCCCTGGAGCCGCGGACCCAACGGAGGCGCCCCCTCCCAGTAGGCTCCGCCGGATGTGACCGTTATCTCACGCCCAAGCGGCCGGGACCCCGCGCCCCGGCAAGAAGAGTGGTACCGCAGAGGTGTGCGCCTTTGTCTCTTTGTGAGACAGGGGCGCGTTTATTTTTCATCGGAGGTATCCCCATGGAATTCAAATGTCCCATCTGCGGGCAGGCCATGGAGTCCGGCCGGATCTTCGGCAAGGGACTGCTGTGGAGCCCTAAGGAGCACAAATGGACCATCCTGCGCGGCAAGGACGATGTGAACCTGTGCCAGGGGTCCTTCCCCGAGGCCTGGATCTGCAAGACCTGCCGCCGGGTCATCGTGCACTATTAGCACCAACGGACAGCCGCATCCCTGCGCTCCAAACCGTTCATCCCTTATTCTTTCTTCATCGGAGGTAATCCCCATGGACTACAACAAGACCGTCCACCTGCCCCAGACCGACTTCCCCATGCGGGCCGCCCTGCCCAAGCGGGAGCCGGACATGCTCCAGGAGATGTACGACCACGACCTGTACCACAAGATGGTCGCCCGGAACGAGGGCAAGCCCAGGTTCGTCCTCCACGACGGACCGCCCTACGCCAACGGCAACATCCACATCGGCACCGCCCTGAACAAGATCCTCAAGGACATCATCGTCAAGCACCGGAACATGACCGGGTATCAGGCCCCCTATGTCCCCGGCTGGGACACCCACGGCCTGCCCATCGAGTCCGCCATCCTCAAGGACAAGAAGGTGAAGCGGGAGGAGCTGACCACCACCGAGTTCCGGGAGAAGTGCAAGGAGTACGCCCTGTCCTTCGTGGACAAGCAGCGCAGTCAGTTCAAGCGCCTGGGGGTGCTGGGGGACTGGGACGATCCCTACCTCACCCTGAAGCCCGCCTTTGAGGCCAAGCAGATCCAGATCTTCGGCGCCATGGCCAAAAAGGGCTATATCTATAAGGGCATGAAGCCGGTGTACTGGTGCCCCCACGACCAGACCGCCTTGGCCGAGGCGGAGATCGAGTACCAGGACGACCCCTGCACCACCATCTTCGTGAAATTCCCCGTCCGGGATGACAAGGGGAAGCTGGGGCAGTTCTGCGACCTGTCCAGGCTCTTCTTCGTCATCTGGACCACCACCCCCTGGACCATCCCGGGGAACATGGCCATCTGCGTCAACCCCGAATTTGACTATGTGCTGCTCCAGGTTCCGGGCGGCGAGGTGTATATCCTGGCAGCCGGTCTGGCGGAGAAGGTGTGCCAGGCCGCCGGGATCGACTATGCCGCCTGCACCGCCCTGGCCACCCTGAGGGGCAGCGAGCTGGAGCTGATGACCGCCAAACACCCCCTCTTCGACCGGGATTCCGTGGTGCTGTGCGGCGGGCATGTCACCCTGGACGCCGGCACCGGCTGCGTCCACACCGCCCCCGGCTTCGGCGCCGACGACTTCAGCATCTGCCGGCAGTACGACGAGGCGGGCCTCACCCACATCGGCACCCCCGTGCCGGTGAACGCCAAGGGCGTCATGACCGACGAGCGGTATAACGGCCAGTTCTATTCCAAGGGCAACGACATGGTGGTGGAGGATCTGGAGGCGGCCGGTTTCCTGCTGGCCAAGGAGCACATCACCCACTCCTATCCCCACTGCTGGCGGTGCAAGCACCCCATCATCTACCGGGCCACCGAGCAGTGGTTCTGCTCGGTGGACGCCATCAAGGACGCTGCGGTGAAGAGCTGCGACGGCATCCAGTGGCATCCTGCCTGGGGCAAGGAGCGCATGGCCTCCATGATCACCGAGCGCAGCGACTGGTGCATCAGCCGCCAGCGGGTGTGGGGCGTGCCCATCCCCATCTTCTACTGCGACCAGTGCGGGGCGGACATCGTCACCGACGAGACCATCGGCCATATCTCCGCCCTGTTCCGGGAGCACAGCTCCAACATCTGGTTTGAAAAGACCGCCGACGAGCTGGTGCCCGAGGGCTTCGTCTGCCCCCACTGCGGCGGCGTCCACTTCTCCAAGGAGAGCGACATCATGGATGTGTGGTTCGACTCCGGCTCCACCCACGCCGCCGTGCTGGACGAGCGCCCCGAGCTCCACTTCCCCGCCGATGTCTATCTGGAGGGCGGCGACCAGTACCGCGGCTGGTTCCAGTCCTCTATGCTCACCTCCATCGCCGCCAAGGGGGTGGCCCCCTACAAGCAGATCATCACCCACGGCTGGACGGTGGACGGCGAGGGCAAGGCCATGCACAAGTCCCTGGGCAACGCGGTCTCCCCCGACGAGGTCATCAAGGACTACGGCGCGGACATGCTCCGCCTGTGGGTGTCCTCCGCCGACTACACCCAGGACATGCGCATCTCCCCTGACATTCTCAAGCAGCTCTCCCAGGCCTATCTGAAGATCCGCAATACCGCCCGGTACATGCTGGGCAATCTGTGCGACTTTGACCCCGACGCCGACCGGGTGCCCCATGACCGGCTCCAGGCGCTGGACCGGTTCGCCCTGGCCTCCTTCAACGACCTGGTGCGCACCTGCCGGGAGGCCTATGACCGCTATGAGTTCCACGGGGTGTACCGCGCGGTGTACAACTTCTGCGTCACCGACATGTCCAACTTCTACCTGGACATCCTGAAGGACCGGCTGTACTGCGGGGACGAGGCCTCCCGCCGCTCCGCCCAGACGGTGCTGTACGCCATTCTGGACGGCATGACCCGGCTCATCGCCCCCATCCTCGCCTTTACCTCCGACGAGATCTGGCACGCCATGCGCCACGGCGCCGGCGCGGACGGGGAGAGCGTGCTCCTCAACGACATGCCCGGCTATGACCCCGCTCTGGCCCTGTCCCATGAGGACGCCGCCCGGTGGGAAAAGCTGATCTCCCTGCGGGAGGCGGTGAACAAGGCCCTGGAGAACGCCCGGAACGCCGGGGTGTTCAAGAAGGCCCAGGACACCGAGATCACCCTGTCCGTCTCCCCGGAGGACGCCGCCTTCCTGGCGGACACCGACCTGGCCTCCCTGTGCATCGTATCTGCCGTCACCGTCACCACCGAGCCCATCCAGGGTGAAAAGGCGGAGGACTGCCTCATCCCCTGCACCATCGCGGTGGAGCTGTCCCAGGCCCCCAAGTGCCCCCGGTGCTGGAACCACAGCCACGCCATCGGCACCCCCGGCCACCACGCCGAGCTGTGCGACCGCTGCGCCGCCGTGCTGAACGCCATGGAGGGATGAGCGCGCTCCCTTCCCGCTGTCCCGCTGTCAAAAACCCCCGCCCGTCTGGACGGGGGTTTTTTGCGCCCTCTGCGGGGCCGCCCCGCGCCTTCGGCACGCCCGCTCCGCTCCCCTCTCCCTCCGCCCGGTTTCGACGCGTTATATCTTCCATAATATGGTAAACTTTTGAAAAAAGGGGTGATTGTATGGCATTATTCCGCAAAAAGGAGGAGGACAAGCTCCTCTTCCTCTCCCCTGATCAGATCCGGCCCAACCCGGACCAGCCCAGGCAGGAGTTCTCCCAGGAGGGGCTGGAGGAGCTGGCCGCCTCCATCCGGGAGCACGGCATCCTTCAGCCGCTGACGGTGCGGGCGGGGGCCGAGGGATATGAGCTGGTGGCGGGAGAACGGCGGCTGAGGGCCGCCAGGCTGGCGGGGCTGACCGCCGTCCCCTGTCTGGTCTTGCGGGTGGACCGGGAGGACTCCTCCCTGCTGGCCCTGGTGGAGAACCTCCAGCGCCGGGATCTGGACTGGTGGGAGGAGGCCGCGGCCCTGGCCAGGCTTATCCGCACCTACGGCCTGTCCCAGGAGGAGGTGGCCCGCCGCATCGGGAAGAGCCAGCCCGCCGTGGCCAACAAGCTGCGGCTGCTCCGTCTGGATCCCCAGGTAGTCGCCCTGCTGCGGGAGCACCGCCTCTCCGAGCGCCACGCCCGGGCCCTGCTGCGGCTGGAGGACCCGGAGGCCCAGCGAAAGGCCGCGGAGCACATCATCGCCCAGGATCTGACGGTGGCCCGGACCGAGGCGTATATCCAGTCCCTCCTCCAGCCGCCGGAGCCCCCCGCCAAAAGGCCCACCTATGTCATCCGGGATGTGCGGCTGTTCCTCAATACCGTCACCCGGGGGCTGGAGCTGATCCGCTCCGCCGGGGTAGACGCCTGCTGCCAGCGGCAGGACCAGGAGGACGCCATCCTCCTCACCATCCGGCTGCCCAAGGGGCGGCGGAGCTCCGGTGTCTGACCTTAGGAGGCCATGGGTGCGGATCTGCCTGGGATCCCGCGCCTTTTGCGGGGGCGGGGCTCATCCGTCCGAAATCCCTGGTCTGGCAGGGGGCGGTGTCCTCACCGGCCCGGGTGGCGTCCCTTTCCAGGGGAGCAGGGTTTCGCCTGCGGGCGACCTCCTTTCTCCGCGCGGAGAAAGGAGGCAAAGACGCGCTCAGGGGGAGCGGGCACGGAGACCGCGTCCTCCGCTGCGCTGCGGGCGGGTCTCCTCATGCCCCGCTCCCCCTGAGAACCCCCATTGACGGGGGACGGGGGACCCGCAACGGCAGCCCGGCGGTCACGATCGGCGCGAGGGGATCGAATGGCGCACGCTCCCTCTCCCGGCCCACTGGGGCCTGGCTCGGGCGGTGGTCAGGACCGTCTGCCCCCGCGAAGTGCGCCTGCCTTGGCACTTGCCACCGGGCGGAGCGGTGGAGTGGGGAGCGGAGGCTCTCTGCGTTCGGACGACGGCTGGGGCTGCGGGTCGAAGACCTCAGCGTTTGACCGATACCCTGGCGGCCTCGGCGCTGCGCGCCATCGGTTCAAGGCACCCAAAAGCCTCCCCTTTCGGGGAAGGTGGCCCGAAGGGCCGGATGAGGCATTTCCCCGCCAAGGCACCCTACCTCCCACCGCGTCCTTCCGTAGGGGCGGGTCCCAGACCCGCCCGCCCACGACCCCCGCCCCAGGTCACTGCCGCGGTGAGGCGCTCCTCCGTCGGGCGCAGAGGGGAGTGACCACTGCCAGGGGGCGGCGGCAGGCGGGACAGAGTCCATTCGATTCGGTGCGCCGATGGGAGCGGCCCCCGCCCCCAGGTCCCCATGAAAGGAGATTCTTAAGAACCATGGGTTCTTAAGCGCGTCTTTGGTTCCTTTCTGCGCGCGCAGAAAGGAACTCGCCCTCAGGCGAAACACAGTACAAGCCTCAGGGCCGCGGAACCGGCCGGCCCGGCGGAGTGTTTCATGTGAAACACTCCGCCTTGGTTTTTCTGGCCAGGCGGGGAGAAAACAGTTGAAATGCTCCGGGCCCCCGTTGTATAATAGGCTCTGCCGGGCTGGCCGCGGGCCTGTTTCTGCGGTCCGGCCGGCATTGCCCGTCCCCTCTCCGGCGGCGGGAGAAAGGACCGGTGCACTATGGCAAAGATCATCGCCGTCGTCAACCAGAAGGGCGGAGTGGGCAAGACCACCACCACCGTCAACCTGGCCGCCGCCCTCCACCAGCTGGACCGGCGGGTACTGGTGTGCGACTTCGACCCCCAGGGGAACGCCACCTCCGGCTTTGGGGTGGACAAGTCGGTCAGTCCCAGCATCTACGATGTGATCATCGACAACGCCGACCCGGCCAAGGCGGTGGTCTCCACCCCCTGGGGGGATCTGCTCCCCGCCAACAAGGCCCTGTCCGGGGCCACGGTAGAGCTCATCGGCATGGAGCGGCGGGAGTTCCGGCTGAAGGACGCCCTGAGTCTGCTCACCAAGCGGTACGACGAGATCTTCATCGACTGCCCCCCCTCCCTGGAGCTGCTCACCTTGGACGCCCTGTGCGCCGCGGACACCCTGCTGGTGCCGGTGCAGTGCGAGTACTACGCCCTGGAGGGGCTCAGCGACCTGCTGTACACCGTGCGGCTGGCCAAAAAATCCCTCAACCCCGGCCTGTCCCTGGAGGGGGTGGTGCTCACCATGTTCGACGGACGCACCAACCTGTCCCTTCAGGTGGCGGAGGAGGTCAAGCGCCATTTCCCCGGGAAGGTGTACGCCAGCGTCATCCCCCGGAATGTCCGCCTGTCCGAGGCGCCCAGCCACGGCAAGCCCATCTGCGCCTATGATCCCCTCTCCCGGGGGGCGGAGGCCTATGCCGCTCTGGCAGAGGAATTCCTGCGCGCGCAGCGCTGAATCCGGAGTGTTTCCCGTGAAACGCCCGGTATCCCGCGCCATTGGGCGCGGTCAAGAAAGGATGGAACGGTAACCCATGACAAAAGCAAAGGGCCTGGGCAAGGGCCTGGGCGCCCTGATGGGAGATGTCTCTCTCCAGAGCCAGGAGGGCGGCTCTGTCACCCTGCCCATCGCCCAGATCGAGCCGGGGCTGAACCAGCCCCGGAAACATTTTGACGCCGACAGCCTGGCCGACCTGGCCGACTCCATCCGGGAGCACGGCATCCTCCAGCCCCTGACGGTGCGCCGCCTCTCCTCCGGCTACTACCAGATCATCGCCGGGGAGCGCCGGTGGCGGGCCGCCAAGCAGGCGGGTCTGGAGCAGGTCCCCGCCCTTATCATCGAGGCGGACGACCGCAAGGTGATGGAGCTGGGCCTCATCGAAAATCTCCAGCGAGAGGATCTGAATCCTGTGGAGGAGGCACTGGGCTACGAGACCCTGATCCAGGAATACGGCCTGACCCAGGAGTCGGTGGCCCAGCGGATGGGCAAGTCCCGTCCCGCCATCGCCAACGCTCTGCGGCTGCTCACCCTCCCCCCCGCCGCCCGAAAGCTGCTGGAGGAGGGGAAGCTCTCCGCCGGCCATGCCCGGGCGGTGCTCGCCGCCCCCGAGGCCCTGCGGGAGGACTTCGCTGCCCGCATCGTGGAGGAGGGCCTGTCGGTGCGGCAGGCGGAGCAGATGGCCAAAAAACTGGCGGAGGGCCGGAAGGAAAAGCCCAAGTCCGCCGCCCCCGCCAGGCAGAACGCCCTCTACCTCCAGGAGGCGGCCAAGTCACTCTCCGGCCGTCTGGGGCGCCGGGTGCGCATCCTCCCCGGCCGGAAAAAGGGCCGGGTGGAGCTGGAATACTATAATGAACAGGATCTGGAGGCTCTGCTGGATCTGCTGACCCGCCAGGGCGGAGGTGCCTTATGAGCGACGAGCGCGAGACTCCCACCCCCGGCCGGGAGCCGGAGAAGCGGGAACGCCGCCCCCGCACGGTGCACAAGCAGCGCTCGGTGCTGCTGTATATCCTGTTGCTGTTCCTGGCGGCCTGCGCGCTGATCCTGCTGTCCTATCTCATGCAGCAGCGGAACAACGCCCAGATGCTGGACGGACTGAACCAGTCGGTGTCCGCCATGCAGTCCATCAGCACCCTGCAGGAGGACAACCTGCGCCTGACGGAGGAGAACGCCGCCCTCACCGACCAGGTGGAGGAGCTGCAGGATCAGGCGGCACAGCTGACGGAGGAGCGGGACGCCCTGGAGGAGGAACGGGACGCTCTGGCGCGTCAGTCTCAGGCCATGGACTGGTTCTGGCAGATCGACGAGGCCTTCGTCCGGGGGCGGTACACCACCGCCCGCTCCCTGATCCAGGGGATGGAGGAGGCGGGACTCACCGCCGAGGACCTCCCCGCCGAGAGCGTCACCGACACCGGGCGTTTCTCCCCCGCTGACCGGTTCCAGGAGATCTACGACCGGCTCTATTGATCCGGTGTTTCACGGGAAACATCCCGGGGGGCGGCCGCCCCCTTCCCCACAGCATCCAATCTGAACATTGAGGTGACACAGCCATGCTGGATATCAAATTTGTCCGGGAGAATCCCGAAATCGTCAAGGAGAACATCAAAAAGAAGTTCCAGGATCAGAAGCTGCCCCTGGTGGATCAGGTACTGGCCCTGGACGAGGAGAACCGCGCCGCCATGACCGAGGCCAACCAGCTCCGCGCCGCCCGCAACGCCAAGAGCAAGCAGGTGGGCGTGCTGATGGGTCAGGCCAAGAAGGATCCCTCCAAGCTCCAGGAGGCGGAGGCTCTGAAGGCGGAGGTGAAAGCGGACGCCGACCGGCTGGCTTATCTGGAGGGACGGGAGACCGAGCTGGCCGAGCAGATCCGCCACATCATGCTCCAGATTCCCAACATCATTGATCCCTCGGTGCCCATCGGCCCCGACGACTCCGCCAATGTGGAGGTGGAGCGCTTCGGCGAGCCCGTGGTGCCCGACTTCCCCATCCCCTATCACACCGAGATCATGGAGTCCTTCAACGGCATCGACATGGACGCCGCCGGCCGGGTGTCGGGCAACGGCTTCTACTACCTGCTGGGGAACATCGCCCGGCTCCACGAGGCGGTGCTGGCCTACGCCCGGGATTTCATGATCGACAAGGGATTCACCTTCTGCATCCCCCCCTTCATGATCCACGGGAATGTGGTGGAGGGCGTCATGTCCCAGACCGATATGGACGCCATGATGTACAAGATCGAGGGGGAGGACCTCTACCTCATCGGAACCAGCGAGCACTCCATGATCGGCCGCTATATCGACCAGATCATCCCGGAGGAGAGTCTGCCCCAGACCCTCACCTCCTACTCCCCCTGCTTCCGCAAGGAGAAGGGGGCCCACGGCATCGAGGAACGGGGGGTCTACCGCATCCACCAGTTTGAAAAACAGGAGATGATCGTGGTCTGCAAGCCCGAGGACTCCATGGCCTGGTATGAGAAGATGTGGCGGTACTCCGTGGAGCTGTTCCGTTCCCTGGACATCCCGGTCCGGCAGCTGGAGTGCTGCTCCGGCGACCTGGCCGACCTGAAGGTGAAGTCCTGCGACATCGAGGCCTGGTCCCCCCGGCAGCAGAAGTACTTCGAGGTGTGCTCCTGCTCCAACCTGGGCGACGCCCAGGCGAGAAGGCTGAAGATGCGGGTGAAGGGGGAAAACGGCACCTATCTGCCGCACACCCTCAACAACACCGTGGTGGCGCCCCCCCGCATGCTCATCGCCCTGCTGGAAAACAACCTCCAGGCCGACGGCACGGTGAAGATCCCCCAGGTGCTCCAGCCCTATATGGGCGGCCTGGCGCTTCTGACCCCCAAGGGAAACTGACCGCCAACAGGACGCGCCGCTTCCGCCGCGCGCCCATTCCATAAGGAGATTTATACCCATGAGGTCATTCTGGAAAGAATTCAAAGTCTTTATCGCCCGGGGTAATGTAATGGATCTGGCGGTGGGCGTCATCATCGGCGGCGCCTTCAGCAGCATCACCACCTCCCTGGTCAACGATATCCTCAACCCCATTCTCGGCATCTTTGCCGGGGACAACGAGGCGCTGGCCGCCCTGGCCATCCAGCTGCCCGGAGGCGGCGCCCTGATGATCGGCAATTTCATCAACGCCGTCCTCAATTTTCTCATCATGGCCTTTGCGGTGTTCTGCCTGGTGAAGGCCCTCAACCACCTTCACCGCAAAAAGGAAGAGACGCCCCCCGCCCCTCCCGAGCCCTCTCAGGAGGAAAAGCTGCTCACAGAGATCCGGGATCTGCTGAAGGAACGGGGCGCATGACTGCGCCGGGAAAAGAGGTGTGACCATGTCCCAGGAAAACAATCTGCCCGACGGGACGGAGCGCCCCGAGGGAGAAGGCGCTCCCCAGGCATCCAAGCCCTCCTACACCCCCGCCTCCCCCGCCAAGCGGGTGCTGGCGTGGATGGGCATTGTATACATGCTCATCCTCATCGCCCTGTCCACCTATGGGCTGGCCACCGGCTCCCTGATCCGGGGCGCGGCTGGGATCATGGTGGCCCCCGCCTGCTTCGCCATGACCGCCCTGCAGGTCCTCCGGGCCAGAGAGCTGCGCCGGGATGGGCGCTCCCTCGCCGGGGCGGCGGTGATCGGCGTGCTGGCCGCCGCGGTGGGGATCTACAGTCTGGCGGACGGGGTGGCCCGGGTGGCCGCCCAGCTGGGCTGAGGCGGTGCGGAGATGGAAGAGATCATCCGCGCGGGCCTGAGGGAGATGGGCCTGGAGGGTCAGGTCCCCCCGGACGCCCCGGAAAAGCTGGCCCTGTACGGACGGCTGCTGCTGGAGAAGAACCAGGTGATGAACCTCACCGCCATCACCCAGCCGGACCAGGTGGCCCGTCTGCATATGCTGGACTGTGCCGCCCTTCTCCCCTGCTGCGATTTTCGGAACAAGTCCCTCATCGATGTGGGCACCGGGGCGGGCTTTCCCGGCCTGGTGCTGAAGATCCTGGTGCCCTCCCTTCAGGTGTGCCTGCTGGACGGCCTGGCCAAGCGGCTGGACTGGCTGGGGGAGGTGTGCCGCCAGCTGGGGCTGGAGGATGTAGTCCGCCTTCACGGCCGGGCGGAGGAGCAGGCCCTGCGTCCGGAGCACCGGGACCGCTATGACATCGCCACCGCCCGGGCGGTGGCGGAGCTGCGGGTACTGTGCGAGATGTGCCTGCCCTATGTCAGAGTGGGAGGACTGTTCCTGGCCATGAAGGGCCCCGGCTGCGGCGGCGAGGTGGAGGGGGCCGCCCACGCCCTGACAACCCTGGGCGGCGAGGTGGAGGACTGCCGGGACTATGCTGTCCCCGGCGCTCCGGTCTCCCACCGGGTGGTTCGCATCCGAAAGACCTCCCCCACGCCCTCCGGCTATCCCCGGCGGTGGGCCAGGATCCAGAAAGCCCCTCTGTGAGGAAATTTTCGGGATTTTGCTGCTTTTTTCGGGATTTTTTAAAATTTCCTTGAACCTTTCCACCAAATGTGATACACTTTTATGACTGGAGGCTGCGCTATGGGTACCGTGATCGTGGTCACCTCAGGAAAGGGCGGGACGGGAAAGACCTCCCTCACCGGAGGTGTGGCCTCCTGCCTGGCGGCGCTGGGCCGTCGGGTGCTGTGCATCGACATGGACGCCGGGCTGCGCAATCTGGATATCACCCTGGGGATGACCGACCGGGTGCTGATGGACTTCTCCGATGTGCTGGAGGGCCGCTGCGACCTGGACCGGGCCGCGGTGCCCCACCCCAGGCTCACCGGGCTGTCTCTGCTGACGGCGCCTCTGCGCTCCCCCGAGGGGCTCTCCCCCGGCGCCATGCTCCCCCTGCTGCGGCAGGCCAGGGAGCGGTACGACTATATCCTGCTGGATTCCCCCGCCGGAGTGGGCGCCGGCTTCCGCCTGGCCGCCGAGGGTGCGGACCGGGCGGTGGTGGTCTCCACCAGCGACGCCTCCGCCCTGCGGGACGCCCAGCGGGTGGTGGGCGAGCTCACCGTCCCCACGGTACAGCTGGTGGTGAACCGGGTGCAGCCCCAGCTGCTGCGCCGGCTCCGCGCCACCATTGACGACGCCATGAATACCGCCGGGCTCCCCCTGCTGGGGGTGGTACCCGAAGACGAGCAGGTCATGCTGGCCGCCAATCTGGGCCAGCCCCTGATCCTGGCTACCCGGGGGGACGGAGCCGCCCGGGCCTATTGGAACATTGCCAAGCGGCTGGAGGGGCTGCGGGTGCCCATTATGCACCTGCGCTGAACCACGCCGCATCCACACGAGAGAAGAAAGGAAGGTATGGATGAATATCGCGCTGATGAGCCACGACCACAAGAAGGAACTGATGGTCCAATTCTGTATCGCCTACTGCGGCATTCTGTCCAAACACACCATCTGCGCCACCAACACCACCGGCCGTCTGGTGGCCGAGGCCACCGGCCTGCCGGTCCACCTCTTCCTCTCCCATACCCATGGCGGCAGCCAGCAGATCGGCGCCCGCATCGCCTATAACGAGATCGACATGGTCATTTTCTTCAATGACCCCGGTTCTGACGAGCTGGAGGGCGACCTGCGGTATATCACCCGGCTGTGCGACCAGTATTCCGTCCCCTTCGCCACCAACATCGCCACGGCGGAGATCCTCATCCACGGGCTGGCCCGGGGAGACCTGGACTGGCGGGAGATGGTGCGGGGGAACAAGCCCCTGGCCACCTGACGCCTTGACACGCCGCATCCCCTTTGATAGAATAGCATCACCGCAAGGAAGTCCCATGAGGCCCCAGGGCCGGAGGGGCGCCGGCACCGCCGGACAGAGAGGGGCGCCATCGGCTGGAAGCGCCCCACGGCAGGAGGCGTCCGTGACAGGGACAGAGCGGGGGCGGAGACGCCCGCGGAGGCCCGCCGCACAAAGGGGCGGAAAGGGGTCCCGCCCGGCGGGGCCTGAATGTGGGTGGCACCACGAAGTATGACGCGCGTCATGCTCTCGTCCCATAGTCTGCGGGACGAGAGCATCTTTTTATCTGCACAAGGAGGTCCTGTTTCCATGTCCCAACCGTTTACCTTCCGTTTTGCACAGCCGGAGGACTGCCAGCTGATCCTCACCTTCATCCGGGGACTGGCGGAGTATGAACATCTGGCCGATGAGGTGGTGGCCACCCCCCAGCTTCTGCACGAGTGGATCTTTGAGAAGAAGAAGGCGGAGGTCCTGTTTATCTGCGACCAGGGGACGGAGGTGGGCTTCGCCCTGTTCTTCCACAACTTCTCCACCTTCCTGGGCCGGGCGGGCATCTATCTGGAGGACCTGTTCGTGCTGCCCGAGCACCGGGGAAAGGGCTGCGGCGGCGCCCTGCTGCGCCGGCTGGCCCGGATCGCCAAAGAGCGGGGCTGCGGCCGGCTGGAGTGGTCCTGTCTGGACTGGAACCGCCCCAGCATCCAGTTCTACCTCTCCCTGGGCGCCCGGCCCATGGAGGACTGGACCTGCTACCGCCTCACTGGCGAGACGCTGGACAAGGCCGCCAGCGAGGGCTGAACTTCAGTCCTTATCGTAATATCTATTTTGAAAAATACAAGGAGCGATCGCAATGGCCAAACAAAAGCCCCGCACCCTGTCGGGATTCATGGAGCTGCTCCCCCAGCCCCAGCAGCAGATGGAGCGGATGATGGAGCTGCTCCGCCGGTCCTATTCCCTGTACGGCTTCACCCCCCTGGACACCCCGGTGATCGAGGCCAGCGAGGTGCTGCTGGCCAAGGCGGGGGGGGAGACCGAGAAGCAGATCTACCGCTTCACCAAGGGGGACACCGACCTGTCCCTGCGCTTTGACCTCACCGTCCCCCTGGCCAAGTATGTGGCCCTGCACTACGCCGAGCTGTCCTTCCCCTTCCGCCGGTATCAGATCGGCAAGGTGTACCGGGGGGAGCGGGCCCAGCGGGGCCGCTTCCGGGAGTTCTACCAGGCGGACATCGACATCATCGGGGACGGAAAGCTGGACATCCTCAACGAGGCGGAGATCCCCGCCATCATCTACCACACCTTCACCGCCCTGGGGCTGCGCCGCTTCCAGATCCGGGTGAACAACCGGAAAATCCTCAACGGCTTCTACGCCATGCTGGGCCTGTCGGATCAGGCCCCCGACATCATGCGCACGGTGGACAAGCTGGACAAGATCGGCCCGGAAAAGGTGGCCGCCCTTCTCACCGGGGAGGAGATCGGCCTGGCCCCGGCCCAGGCGGAGGAGATCCTGAAATTTATCGGCATCAAGGGCTGTAATGGAGAAGTCCTTGCCGCCCTGGAGAACTGGCGGGGCCGGGACCCCCTCTTCGACGAGGGGCTGGACGAGCTGACCGCCGTGGTGCGCCACCTGGGGGACTTCGGGGTGCCCGAGGACCACTTTGCCGTGGACCTCACCATCGCCCGGGGGCTGGACTACTACACCGGCACGGTGTACGAGACCGCTCTGCTGGACCATCCGGAGATCGGCTCTGTGTGCTCCGGGGGCCGGTATGATAACTTAGCGGAATATTACACCGAGAAGCAACTCCCCGGAGTGGGCATCTCCATCGGCCTGACCCGGCTGTTCTATGTGCTGGGAGAGCAGGGGATGCTGAACCCCGACCTGCCCACCGCCCCGGCGGATGTGCTCATCCTGCCCATGACGGAGCAGCTCTCCCCCGCCATCGCCCTGGCCACCCGGCTGCGCCAGGGGGGCATCCGAACCCAGCTGTACACCGAGCAGAAGAAGTTCAAGCAGAAGATGGCCTACGCCGACAAGCTGGGGGTGCCCTTCGTCCTCTTCCTGGGGGAGGACGAGATCGCCCAGGGGAAGGTCTCCCTGAAGGACATGGCCACCGGGGAGCAGGCGCTCCTCTCCCCCGAGGAGGCCCAGGCGCGCATCGCCGCCCAGGCCGCCGCAGGCTGGACCCTCCCCCCCATCGTGGAAAAATGACCCCGCCGCCCGGCTCAGGAGAAGTACTGTCTGTAATATCTTAAGCAGATCATACAGAAAGGAGCGCTTCCCATGGCAAAATGGCGCCGGCTCCTCCTCCCTGCCGCTCTGCTGGCCGTGGTGATCGCGCTGGGCCTGTGGTATACCCGGCCGCTGGATCTCTACGGACTGGGGTTGGAGCAGACTCCTGATGACATCAGCGTCACCATCCGCCGCAGCGAGGGCGGCACCGCCGACAGCGCCCAGCGTTCCCTGCGGCTGGTCCGGAGAGAGGCGGGCTTCGACTCGCTGCTCCAGCAGCTGGAGGGGCTGTCCTTCCGCCGCTCTCCTCTGGAACCTCTTCTGCGCGTGGTACCTGGGTTGGCGGAGCTGGGCAGCCAGTCCGCCGCCGTGGAGGGACAGGCATACCAGATCATCGTCTCGTTGGCCGCCGGGGAGTCCGGGTCCTGGGACTTCACCCTGCAGTACTCTCCCCACGGATGGCGCTACGGCACCCAGGGCCGCCCGGCGGAGCTGCCGCTGTATCCCGCCGGACCCGACCCGGCCCTGGCCCTTGGGGACGCCCTGTGGGCCCTGGCGGCGGAGTGATCCGCGCTGTCCGGACCGCCATGAAACAGATTTTTGAAGAACTTTTCACTTTCATCCCTGCCGATTCAAAAGGGGATGGTCTCCCTAAAGGACATAGCCGCTGGGGAGCAGGCACCCCTCTCCCCCGTGGAAGCCCAGATGCGCATCGCCGCCCACCAGGCCGCCGGCTGGACCCTCCCCCCATCGAGGAAAAGTAACCCCTCCATCCGCCCAATTTGTAATATCTCCAGTAGATCATACAAAAAGAAGGTGTTTCCCATGGCAAAATGGCGCCGGCTCCTCCTCCCTGCCGCTCTGCTGGCCGTGGTGATCGCGCTGGGCCTGTGGTATACCCGGGCGCGGAGTTTGGACGCCATCGTCGGGAACGCGGAGGTGGTCTCGCTCTCCGCCCTGTATAACGAGGCGACCCTGACGATCACCGACGGCGGGTCGGTGGCGGACATCTCTGTCTGGCAGACCGGCGACGGCCTGACCCCGGATGACCCCGTGGGCGCGGCCCTGACGGCCGCCCTGGAGGAAGGGCGCTACCGGGCTACCCTCCTCAACCTGGCCGGCCCCCGGGACCGGCTGGGACAGGAGACGAGCGGAACAGTCCAGCTCTCCCTGGCTCTGGACAATGGGGAATTCCTGTCCCTGACCTTTGGCAGCGGAGGACAGCTCACGGTGGGCAGGGCAGATGGTCTGTACGCTTACACCGCAGACCGCGGACAGTATGACACTTTGGCCGCCATCATCCGCATCCACGGCCAGCCTGTTCCCGCAGACAGGTCACAGCGCCCTTAACAAATCAAAGGGATGGTCCCGCCGCCCCCTGGTGGGGGACTGTTGTCCTCTGCTCCCGACGGGCAGGCGCTTTGCCATGGCGGGCACCCGTTCAAGTCCCCTTGAAAAGAGGGGGCTGTCGCCGCCGTCAGGCGGTGACTGGGGGGTTCTTGTCTCCTGCCGAGGGTATGGAGAGAAGCACGGAGAAGAAACCCTCCGTCACGGCTCACGCCGTGCCACCTCCCTTTTCAAGGGAGGTTTTTGGGGGGATGGCGCGCCGGGTCGTCGCGCCCCGCGGGCGGGGGTCGTGGGCGGGCGGGTCTGGGACCCGCCCCTACGGAAGGACGCGGTGGGAGGTAGGGTGCCTTGGCGGGGAAATGCCTCATCCGGCCCTTCGGGCCACCTTCCCCGAAAGGGGAGGCTTTTGGGTGCCTTGAACCGATGGCGCGCAGCGCCGAGGCCGCCAGGGTATCGGTCAAACGCTGAGGTCTTCGACCCGCAGCCCCAGCCGTCGTCCGAACGCAGAGAGCCTCCGCTCCCCACTCCACCGCTCCGCCCGGTGGCAAGTGCCAAGGCAGGCGCACTTCGCGGGGGCAGACGGTCCTGACCACCGCTCGAGCCAGGCCCCAGTGGGCCGGGAGAGAGAGCGTGCGCCATTCGATCCCCTCGCGCCGATTGTGACCGCCGGGCCGCCGTTGCGGGTCCCCCGTCCCCCGTCAATGGGGGTTCTCAGGGGGAGCGGGGCGTGAGGAGACTCGCCCGAAGCGCAGCGGAGGGCGCGGTCTCCGTGCCCGCGCCCCCTGAGCGCGTCTTTGGGTACTTTCTCCGCGCGCAGAAAGTACCTTGCCCGCAGGCGAAAATTTTTCCAAACCCACCCGCCACCCAATTTCGGGATAGGGGCTTCACCCCTATGACCCCCGTGGGGGCTGTGCTCCACACCCCCGGGCGGGGCCGGGACGCCGCAAAAAGTTCTGGTAAAATACTTTTTGTAATATTTCATCAAAATATCACGGGTTGAAGGCCTTTGCCCGACAATCTCGTGGATCAGAAAGGTGAGTTGCATCATGACACAAAACCGCACCCACACCTGTGGGGAACTGAGACTGGAGCATGTGGGCCAGACCGTCACCCTGGCGGGCTTCCTGGAGAACATCCGGGAGGTGGGCCAGAACCTGGCTTTCCTGGTCCTCCGGGACTTCTACGGAGTGACCCAGGTGGTCATCGAGACCGAGGAGATGCTCGCCGCCGTGAAGGGAGTAAACAAGGAGTCCGCCCTTCGGGTCACCGGCACCGTCCGGGAGCGGGACTCCAAAAACCCCAAGCTGCCCACCGGAGACATCGAGGTGGTGCCCACCGAGATCAAGGTGCTGGGCCGCTGCCGCCACAACGAGCTGCCCTTCCCCATCCGCCGCAGCCGGGAGGCGGACGAGTCCCAGCGGCTGAAATACCGCTACCTGGACCTGCGCAACCCCGAGGTGAAGGACAACATCGTCCTGCGCTGCCAGGTGGTCTCCGCCCTGCGCGCCGCCATGGCGGCGGAGGGCTTCCTGGAGATCACCACCCCCATCCTCACCGCCTCCAGCCCCGAGGGGGCCCGGGACTACCTGGTGCCCAGCCGCAAGCACCCCGGCAAGTTCTACGCCCTGCCCCAGGCGCCCCAGCAGTTCAAGCAGCTGCTCATGGCCTCCGGCTTTGACCGCTATTTCCAGATCGCCCCCTGCTTCCGGGACGAGGATGCCCGGGGGGACCGCTCCCCCGGCGAGTTCTACCAGCTGGACATGGAGATGGCCTTCGCCGACCAGGAGGATGTGTTCAGGGTGCTGGAGCGGGTGCTCCCCCCCATTTTCGCCAAGTACGGGAAGTACGACATCGCCTCCACCGCCCCCTTCCGGCGCATCCCCTATCTGGACGCCATGGAGACCTACGGCTCGGACAAGCCCGACCTGCGCATCGACCTGACCGTGCGGGACGCCACCAACCTGCTGGCGGACTGCGGCTTCGGACCCTTCGCGGAGGCGGTGGTGAAGGCGGTGCCGGTCACCGGCTTTGCCGCCACCCGGAAGCAGATCGACAAGCTGTGCGCCGATGTGGAGGTACAGACCGGGCAGAAGGCCTACTGGTTCCGCCTGGACGAGAACGGCGAGCTGGTGGGCGGGGTGTCCAAATTCCTCCAGGAGCGGAAGGAGGAGCTGATCTCCCATCTGGAGCTCGTCCCCGGCACCTTCGTGGGCCTGACCGCCGGGCCCCGGCTCACCGCCCAGAAGACCGCCGGCGTGCTGCGCGCCAAGCTGGGCCAGCTGTGCCCGGAGCACATGGACGCCCAGCGGTATGAGTTCTGCTGGATTGTGGACTTCCCCATGTACGAGATCGGCGAGGAATCCGGCCAGCTGGAGTTCTGCCACAACCCCTTCTCCATGCCCAACGGCGGACTGGAGATCCTGAAGAGGGCCGCCGCGGGGGAAGTGGACCCCCTGAGCATCACCGCCTATCAGTATGACCTGGTGTGCAACGGGGTGGAGCTCTCCTCCGGCGCGGTGCGCAACCACGACCCGGAGATCATGGTGGAGGCGTTCCAGCTGGTCCGCCTGGGTGAGGAGGATGTGAAGGCCAAGTTCCCCGCCCTCTATCACGCCTTCACCTACGGCGCGCCCCCCCACGCGGGCATCGCCCCGGGGGTGGACCGGATGGTGATGCTCCTCTCCGGGGAGGAGTCCATCCGGGAGGTCATCCCCTTCCCCATGAACAAGAACGCCCAGGACCTGATGATGGGCGCGCCCGGCGTGGTGACCCAGGCTCAGCTGGACGAACTGCACATCGCCGTCACCGAGACCGAGGAGGAGTGACCCGCGCCCATCATCCGGGGTCCCCCGCCTGAGCCCAGCGCCAGCGGCTCAGGCGGGGAGAGGTGGCGCAGTGAAACGAGTGAGCTTTCCCGTTCACGGGGAATCGAAGGATGTGGAACTCGCGCCGACGAGTCCGTGTGGGGTTCCCTGACCTTTGTGGGAGCGCTTCCCAGGCCTGTCTGAAATTTCTGATTCCTGCGTAGGGGCCGATATCCCCATCGGCCCGCCATCCCCCTAAAACCTCCCTTGAAAAGGGAGGTGGCACGGCGAAGCCGTGACGGAGGGTTTCTTCCCCCGTCCTTCTCCGCGGCCCCGGCAGGAGACGAGAAACCCCCAGTCACCGCCTGACGGCGGCGACAGCCCCCTTTTCAAGGGGGCTTGGACGATCTCGCCCGCCGATTCCGGCCCCTTTGTAGGGGCGCTTCCCAGACCCGCCCGCATCCTGCACCCCGCCCCAGTTCCCCGCCATGGTAAGGCGCTCCCCCGTCGGGCGCACCGGGGAAACAATCCCCGCCAGGGGGCGGCAGCAGGCGGGAGAGAGTTCATCCGATTTTGCTGCGCCGAAGGGAGCGGTATCCGCCCCCAGGTCATCATGAAAGGAGATTCTTAAGAACCATGGGTTCTTAAGCGCGTCTTTGGTTCCTTTCTGCGCGCGCAGAAAGGAACTCGCCCTCAGGCGAAACACAGTACAAGCCTCAGGGCCGCGGACCGCCCGCAGGAAAAGTGCCATCACCCGCCGCCAGGACCTCGGACCTTTGATAAAAAGAGGACGGACCGATGATTCGGTCCGTCCTCTTTTCTTTTTCTCATCCAGCCGGCTGCCCGCCGTCCCCCTGTTTTTTGGGGCGGCGGTGCCAGCGGCGCCTGCTGCGGGGTTTCTTCTCCCCGGCGGGCTTGTCCCCCTGGTCCTGGGGCTTGGGAGAGGCCGGCTTTTCCTCCGTCTGCTCCTGCCTGGGAGCGCCTGTCTGGCCCTCCCGGCGCTCGCCGCCCTTTCCTCCCCGGCCCCGGTGGTGCCGGCGGGAGCGGCTCTTCCCTTCCCCTTCCTTTTCCGGCGCAGAGAGCTCCTCCTGGAAAAAAGTCGTCTCCAGAGAGGCGGTGAACTCTTCCATCCCCTCCAGGGCGCGCTCCTCCTCCGGCGGCGTCTGGCGCAGATAGGCCAGCTGGGACAGCGGGGGCTCCACATAGCCCTCCGGCCGCTTTCCCTTTCCGTTGCGGATCACATTCAGCTCGCAGCTGTGATAGCACTTGGGGCTCTCCGGCGCACGGTCCAGGCGCACCTTCACCTGCTGGCGCAGCAGGCTCACCGAGGACACCGTCCCCGCGCCGTCCGGCGTCTCCACAAAGGACTCCACCTTGGGGCACTGCTTCACCAGCTCCTCATAGGCCTCCTGCTCATACTTCAGGCAGCACATCAGCCGGCCGCAGGTGCCCGAGATCTTGGTGGGGTTGAGGGACAGGCTCTGGGTCTTGGCCATCTTGATGGAGACGGGCTGAAATTCATCCAGAAAGCTGGCGCAGCAGAAGGGCCGGCCGCAGATGCCAAGGCCCCCCAGCATCTTCGCCTCGTCCCGGACCCCGATCTGCCGCAGCTCGATGCGGGCGTGGAGGGTGCCGGCCAGGTCCTTTACCAGGGCGCGGAAGTCCACCCGCTCCTCCGAGGTGAAGAAAAAGAGGATCTTGTTCCCCTCGAAGCTGTACTCCACCTCCACCAGCTTCATATCCAGTCCGTGGTGGCGGATCTTTTCCTCGCAGATGCGGAACGCCCGGCGCTCCTTCTCCCGGTTCTGCTCCACCGTCTGGATATCCTCCGGAGTGGCCAGCCGTACCACAGGGCGCAGGGGCTGTACCACGGCGGTGTCCTCCACCTCCGTATTCCCCGACACACACTGGCCGAATTCCATGCCCCGGGCGGTCTCCACCACCACCTGATCTCCGGGCTGGAGGACGAGGCCGCAGGGATCAAAGTAGTACTGCTTTCCGCCGCCCTTGAAATGAATGGTCACGATTTCTGTCACAGAGTATTCCTCCGAATTCTGAATCATTGTGGGGTCTGGGACAGCTGGGCGCACAGCCAGCCGGCCAGATGCCCCGGCGCCGCGTTGAAGCCGCAGGCGGCCTGAAGCGGACGCAGTCCCTGAATGCAGGCCATCCACCGGCGGCGCTGCCCCTCGCTCCGGCCCGGGCACTCCAGGCGGCGCGCCAGCTCGCCGATCAGCGCGGACAGCAGACGCTCCATCCGCTCCCGCTCCCATTTTTCCATGGACGCCGTCAGCTCCATCCGGCCCAGCTCATCGCCGGACTCCACGGTGTCCGCCAGGCGGACTGCCAGGTCCAGAAGCTCCCGCTCCTCCTCGCCGCCGCCGTCGAGCTCCGCCACGGCGCGGCCCAGGATACCGCCGCAGCGCAGGGCTGCCGCGGCCGTTTCCTCCGCCGGCAGCTGGGGAAACCGGGCGCGCAGCCACGCCTCCCCCTCCCGCCGGTCCACCGGGGCCAGGCGCAGCACCTCGCACCGGGAGCGCACGGTGGGCAGCAGCTCGTCCTCCGACTCGGCCAGCAGAAGAAAGGCCGCATAGGGCGGCCCCTCCTCCAGCAGCTTCAGCATGGCGTTCTGTGCGCTGGCGTTCATGGTCCCGGCATTTTGGATGAGATAGACCTTCCTCGCCCCCTCATTGGGGCGGATATAGGCGTCGGCACGCATCTGGCGGATCTGGGCCACCGTCAGGTCCTTTCCCTTCTCCCCCTCCACCGTGATGATGTCTGGGTGGATGCCCGCCTCCGCCTTATGGCAGGCGGGACAGGTCCCGCAGGGACGGGGCTCCGGTCCGGTACACACCATGGCTGCCGATAAAAGAGAGGCCAGCGTCCTCTTTCCCGATCCCGGGGGACCGGAGAGGATATAGGCGTGGGACAGTCCCCTGCCCCGGCTCTGGGCCGCCAGACGCTCCTTGATGGCCGGATTGCCCGCCAGCGCCTTCCACTCCATCACACCCGCTCAAACCGGTCGATATCCACCACAAAGATGGTGGCTCCGCCCACGGTGACCTCCACCGGCATACTGGGATAATAGCCATAGCTCATCTCGGTGGTGGTGGGGATCATCTGCTTGCGGCTGTGGGACTGCTCCTTGATGATGTCGATCACCGTCTGGACCCGCTCCTCATCCACACCGATCAAGATGGTGACATTGCCGGCCATCAGAAAGCCGCCGGTGGTGCTGAGCTTCGTGGATGAAAATCCCTTTTTGGTCAGCGCCTGGGTCACCGCCGAGGCGTCGTCCCGATTCACAATGGCAATGATCAATTTCATATCCAATCCCTCCTGACTGTGAGACTGCGCCGGGTCATTCCCGGCGGCCGTGTCCGCGGATGCGCTGGGGCAGACTGCGTCCAGCATACATGGTACCCATATTATACTTCATCTTCCCGGAATATGCGAGTGTTTTTTTCGTTCCCCGGGAAATTTCCGTCCATTTCAGGATAAAACAGACGGAAGGGGCAGCCAAACAGGCTGCCCCTCCCGGGTCTTTTCTTGGTCAGCGGTGTTCGCCGGGGGCATAGGCCACCACGGTGCGGCGGTTGGGCTCGGTCCCGGTGGAATAGGTGGTCACATCGGGATAGTCCTGCAGCGCGGTGTGGATCACATGGCGCTCATAGGCGTTCATGGGCTCCAGGGTCATGTTCCGGCGGAACTTCACCGCCTTGCCCGCCATCTTCACCGCCAGGCGCTGGAGGGACTCCTCCCGCTTGGCCCGGTAGTGCTCGGCGTCGATCTGCACCCGCACCCGCTTGGTCAGGCCGCGGTTGACGGCATAGCTGGTGAGCTGCTGGATGGCGTCCAGAGTCTCCCCCCGGCGGCCGATGACGGCCCCCAGGCCGGAACCCACCAGCTCCACCTTGTAGCTGCCCTCCTCCGTCCGGGTGATGACGGGCCGGGCGGAAACCTCCATGTGGGCCAGCAGGCCGGTGAGGAACGCCTCGATCTTTTCCGCCATGGGTTCATTTCCCACATCCTCGGCGGAGGGCTGCTCCTCCCGGACAGGGGCGTCAGGAATCTCTTCCTCCTGATCCAGGACGGCCGCCACGGTCACCTTTTCCTCCGCGGCCACGAATTTTTCCTGGGGCGCGGGCTCCTCCGCCTTATCGGGGACCTCATAGGTCACCCGCACCTTGGCGGGGCTGCTGCCCAGGCCCAAAAATCCGGACTTTGCCCGGTCGATAATCTCCACCGACACATCGTCCCGGTCCATTCCCAGTTCCCGCAGGGCGGCCTGAACGGCCTCGTCCTCGGTGCGTCCGGTGGTCTCGATCCACTTCAACATATCGCGATTCACTCCTTTATCGGTGAGTTCCCGTTATCTCAGATCTCTTCCACTTCCTCGTCGTCAGAGGTCTTCTTCTTTTCGGTGCGTTTGCCGGGGTCCTCCTCCTGGGCCTCTTCGCCGTCCGCAGAGCCGGCGGCTTCCTCCTGAAGATCCTGTTCCGCTTCCATTGCGGGCTCCTCTGCAGGGGTGGACTCCTCCGCAGGCTCCAGGGCGGCGGGCTCCTCCGCGGCGGCGATGGCCTCCTGCCCGGTCAGGACGGTGTCCTCCTCAGGGACAGCCTCCTCCTCGGGTGCGGGGTCCTTGCCGGGCAGATCGGCGATGGGGGCGGCGTTGATATCCCGGTAGGGAGTCACACCGCCGAATCGGTTGGGATCATAGGAGCGTCCCCGAGCATAGGGCCGGATGCCCACCCGGCCCTCCTCGGTGGTGGACGCCTTTTTCTTGGCGGGCTTGGCGGCGTGCGGCTTGCGCTTGCCCTTGTTCTTCTTGGCCTCCTCCTGTTCCGCGGCGATGCGGGCGGCGCGTTCCTCTTTCTGGCGCTTGATCTCTTCCTTCTCCAGACGCTCCTGCTCCTCCCGGGCGGCGGCGGCACGCTCGTAATCCTTCTTCAGGATCTTGCTGCAGATCAGCTCCTGCAGCATGGTGAACACGCTGTTGGCGATCCAGTATACGCACAGGCCGGCGGGCATCACGAAGCCGATCCACAGGGACATGATGGGCATGATGAACATCATCTGCCGGGTCATGCGGTCGGCCTGGCTGTTGCCGGTGGGCTGGTTCTTGTTCAGCTTGTTGGTCTTCTGGCTCACCCACATAGACAGGAAGCTCAGGGCGGTGGATACCAGCACCAGGAACAGAAGGCCGAAGTTCTCTCCCCAGGTCATGGGCTGGGTCCAGAATTTCCAGTTTGGGATCTGGGACAGATCAATACCCAAAAAGTCGAAGTTCATGCTGAACACGCCGGCACCCGCGTCGCCCAGAGCAGTCTTGACCGCAGCCAGTACCTCCGGGTCGTTCATGGCGCGGGCCATATAAATCTGGGGATAGGCGCCGGTGTTGGCCACCCCGGTAATCTCCGCGATGGTCTCAATCATATCCCGGGGGACATCCATCAGATAGGAGATGGGTTCCCGGATGATGTAGTAGAGCAGGATCAGCACGATCATGGGCACCAGGGACCAGAGGCAGCCGCCCATGGGGTTGATGTGCTCCTTTTCATAGAGCTTTTGGATCTCTTGGTTGTACCGCGCCTTGTCCTTGCCGTACTGCTTCTGGATCTGCTGCATCTTTCCCTGCAGCAGGTTCATCTGGATCATGCTCTTCTTTCCCTTCAGGGAAAAGTAGAACAGGATCACCTTGATGATCAGGGAGAAGGCGATCAGGGCCAGGCCGTAGCTGCTCAGAAAATCATAGAGGAACAGCAGCAGCGCGGAAAATGGGGTCAGGATCAATTCCATTCCGTTGATACCTCCAGGTGTTCCGGCACTCCGTCAGGGTACCGGGTCGTATTCAATGGACTTCTGCCGGTGAAAGGGATGGCATTTGGAAATTCGTCTCAGCGCCAGCCACCCGCCCTTCAGGGCGCCGTATTTCTCCACGGCCTCCAGGGCGTACTCCGAGCAGGTGGGGATGAAGCGGCAGCAGGGAGGGCGCATGGGAGAGATATACCCGCGGTAAAAGCGGATGAGCGCCAGCAATACGCGCTTCACGGCGTCTCCTCCTCCCGCAGCAGGTCCAGCCGCCTGGCCAGACGCAGCAGCGCGGTCTCCAGCTGGGCATAGCGGGCGCCGGCGGCCCTGGCGCGGGCCACAACCACGATGTCGTATCCCTGGCGGAACCGGTCCTCGTGCAGACGATAGCTCTCCCGCAGCCGGCGGCGGACCCGGTTGCGCACCACGGCATGTCCCACCTTGGTGCCCACCGTCAGTCCCAGCCGGTTGTGCCCCAGCCGGTTTTTCCGGCAGTATACCGCCAGAAATGGATTTACCGCGGAGGTCCCCTTCTGGTACAGCCGCCGGAAATCACGATTCAGTTTCAGGGAGACCGTCTGCTTCACCGTCCCCGCCCTCTCTCAAAGATGCTGCATATGCTTCGCAGGGGCGGCAGGATGTGCATCCTCCGCCCCTTTCAGACGATATTTCCTTTCCGCCTCATCAGTAGGTGAGACGAGCACGGCCCTTCGCGCGGCGGCGAGCCAGGACCTTGCGGCCGTTGGCAGTGGCCATACGCTTACGAAATCCATGCACCTTGGAGCGCTGACGCTTCTTGGGCTGATAGGTTCTCAGCATGGGGGTACACCTCCTGTACTCAATCTCGGACGGGACGGCCCGTCCGACTCCACAACAGTCCGGAAAGAGACTGCGGTCGTCACAATGAAATGTCCGCAGGGTGCGGAACGGTTGATATTATATCGTAAGGTGCAAACCCCTGTCAACACCCATTTTCTCAGGAGAAATCATCTTTTTTCCCTGCCGGGAAAAGAACCACTACATTTTGTGCTTTCAATCCTTTTTCTCCACAAGGCCGTTGATATTTTCCCCGGCCTTTCCCTTGCGGCAGAGCGCTGTTTATGATATAATTAGTTAGTTCTGCCACAAGCACTTTTCCGGCCTTTTCCGCCGGCCTTTTGACCTGAAATACCAAAGGGGAGCTTCTATGAACATACCTGAGGATATCTGGAACAAGATCCTTTCCCTGATGGAGAAGGAGATGACCTCCACCACCATCAACACCTGGTTTGACGACGCCAAGGCCCTCTCTCTGGACGGGGACTGCTTCACCCTCTATACCCCCACCGAATTCAAGCGGGATATCATCGTCTCCCGGTACCTCCCCGCCATTCAGGCCGCGCTGCGGGAGCTGTTCTCCGCCGAATTTCAGGTGGAGGTGCTCACCCAGGGGGAGGTGGACCGGAGACAGACCAGAAGCCGGGACGAGTCCTTTCTCCCGGGAACCGAGGAGTATACCTTCGACCGGTTTGTGGTGGGCTCCTCCAACAAATTCGCCCACGCCGCGGCGGTGGCAGTGGCGGAAAACCCGGGCAAAAGCTATAACCCCCTGTATATCTACGGGGAGTCCGGCCTGGGCAAGACCCACCTGCTCTATGCCATTGCCCACCACATCCATGACGCCCGCCCGGATTTCAAGATCGTCTACATCAAGGGCGACGCCTTCACCAACGAGCTGATCCAGGCCATCCGGGACAACAAAAACCAGGAGTTCCGGGAGAAATACCGCTCCGCCGATGTGTTTCTCATGGACGATGTGCAGTTTGTGGCGGGCCGCGCCTCCACCCAGGAGGAGATGTTCCACACCTTCAACACCCTGTACGAGGCCAAGCGGCAGATCGTCTTCACCTCCGACCGCCCCCCGAAGGAAATGCTCCGCCTGGACGACCGGCTGAAAACCCGGTTCGAGTGGGGCCTGCTGGCGGACATCCAGCCCCCGGACTACGAGACCCGGGTGGCCATCATCAAAAACAAGGCCATCCGCATGGGGATGGAGCTGCCCGACGCGGTGCTCCAGTTCGTGGCGGAAAACATCACCTCCAATGTCCGGCAGATCGAGGGGACGGTGAACAAGATCCTGGCCTTTCAGGACCTGCTGGGGGACAGCGTGGATGTGAAAACGGTGACCCGGGCGGTACAGGACATGTTCAAGGACAAGTCGGACATCCTCCCCACCCCCGACCTGATCATCGAGGAGGTCTGCAAGTTCTACGACATCGAAAACGAGGTCCTTCGGGGCCAGGGGCGCACCAAGGACACCTCTCTGGCCCGGCAGATCGCCATCTATCTCATCCGGCGGATGACCACCCTCTCTCTGAAGGAGATCGGCCGGGAGTTCGACAACCGCGACCACAGCACCATCCTCAGCTCCCTCACCCGCATTGAAAAGCTCATCAAAGAGGACCCCAACATCGCCGAGGTGGTCAAGGACATCACCGCCAACATCAACGCACACTTCGAAAGCTGAGTTGTCCACAACTCCACCGGATTTTGTGGAGATGTGGGAATCTCCCTGTGGATTATTTTTTCCCCGCCTCTCCTCTGTGGAAAACCTCATCGTTTTCTCCACAGCCCCTGTGGAAGCGGTATCCCTTCTCTCTCAGTCCCTTGCGGCGGTTTTCCACAATGTTTTTCCCTACCACCGCTATTACGAAATAATACTCCTCTCCTCCCTGGCGGAGGAGAGCGCGGAAAGGTTGTGTCACCATGAAATTCTCCTGCGAAAAAGCGCTGCTCCAGGCGGCCATCTCCGTGGCCTCCCGGGCGGTCTCCCCCAAAAGTTCCATCCCCGCGCTGGAGGGGATCCTGCTGGAGGCGGACAAAACCCTGTGCCTCACCGGCTACAATCTGGAGACCGGCATCCGCACCACCGTCCCTGCCGAGATCCAGGCCCCCGGCTCCCTGGTGCTGTCCGCCCGGCTGATCGGGGAGCTGGTGCGCAAGCTCCCCGACGATGTTGTGGTATTCTCCACAGACAATTACTCGGTGAATATCTGCTGCGGCAACACCGAGTTCAACATCCTGGGCACCGACGCCGAGGAGTTCCCCGAGCTGCCGGTGGTGGAGTACCAGAACTCCTTCGAGATCCGGCAGAACCTGCTTCGGGCCATGATCGCCCAGACCCTCTTCGCCGTCAGCGACAACGAGAGCCGGCCCATCCATACCGGCTCCCTCTTCGAGGTGGACGAGGGTGGGCTGACCGTCGTGTCGGTGGACGGCTACCGCCTGGCCCTGCGCCACGAGGCCATTGAAAAAAAGGAGGGCGAGGCCGCCTTCTCCTTCGTGGTGCCCGGCGCCGCCCTGGGCGAGGTGGAGCGCATCTGCGGCGACACTGAGGATCTCATCTCGGTGGTTCAGGGTTCCCGGCACATCATGTTCAAGGTGGGGGACACCATGCTGATCTCCCGCCGGCTGGAGGGGGAATTCCTGGCCTACCGCAACGCCATCCCCCGGAACAACACCATCAAGGTGGAGGGGGACACCAAGGCGCTCCTCGCCTCCATCGACCGGGTGAGCCTCATCATCAGCGACAAGCTGAAAAGTCCCCTGCGCTGCGTCTTTGGGGACGGCGTGCTGCGCATCAGCACCAAGACCGCCATCGGGGACGGCAAGGATGACTGCCCCATCGACGGGGACGGAACCGGGCTGGAGATCGGCTTCAACAACCGCTATCTCATGGACGCCCTGAAGGCCGCCCCGGCGGACCGGGTGCGTCTGGAGCTCACCACCGGGGTGGCCCCCTGCGTCATCCTGCCCACCGAGGGGGAGGAGAACTTCCTCTATATGGTCCTCCCGGTGCGGCTGAAGGCGGAGTGAGGGGGGATCCCATGCGGCAGGAAGAGATCCAGATCCACACCGAGTTCATCAAGCTCCAGGACCTTCTGAAGTTCGCCGGAGCGGTGGGCACCGGGGGGCAGGCCAAGGAGCTGATCCAGGCGGGCCAGGTGCTGGTGAACGGCGAGGTGTGCACCATGCGGGGCAAAAAGCTGCGCCCCGGGGACCGGGCCCAGGTGGCGGACCAGCTGGTCCTGACGGTCCGGTGATCCTGAAAGAGATCGCCCTGGACTATTTCCGTAATTATGTCCACCTGGAGGCCCAGTTCCACCCCCGGGTGAACCTGATCTACGGGGACAACGCCCAAGGCAAGACCAATCTGCTGGAGGCCATCGCCTATCTCTCCTCCGCCCGGTCCCACCGGGCCCGGTACGACCGGGAGCTGATCCGGTGGGGGGTGGACTCCGCCTTTCTCCAGGGGGAGGCGGACACCGGGGAGCGGGCGCTCACCCTGGAGGCCAGGCTGTTCCGGGGAAAGGGGCGGCAGCTCTTCTCCAACGGGGTGAAGCTAAAGTCCGCCGCGGAGCTGTCCGGGCTGTTCACCACGGTGCTCTTCTGCCCGGAGGACCTGTCCCTCATCCGGGAGGGGGCCGCCCAGCGCCGGAGATTTCTGGACAGCGCCATCTGCCAGCTGCGCCCCCGGTACGCCGCCGCCCTGGCGGAGTACGGCCGGCTCTACGAGCACAAGACCCGTATCCTCCGGGACTGGCCGGAGCACCCCGATCTGCTCCAGACCCTGGACGACTTCAGCCTGCGTATGGCCCAGACGGGGGCGGTGCTCATCCACTACCGGGCCCACTTCGTCAAGCGGCTCTCCGTCCTGGCCCCCGCCATCCACCGGGATTTCTCCGGCGGGCGGGAGGCGCTGGAGCTGCGGTATGAGACGGTGTCCACTGTCACCGACCCTCTGGCGCCCCCCCGGGCCATTCTGGACCAGCTCCTTGCCCACCAGGAGAGCCACCGGCAGGCGGAGCTGGACAGCCGGCAGTGCCTCTCCGGCCCACACAAGGACGACCTGGCGGTGGACATCGACGGGGTCTCCGCCCGGCAGTACGGCTCCCAGGGGCAGACCCGCACCGCCGCCCTCTCCCTGAAGCTGGCCCAGCGGGAGCTGATCCAGGAGGACACCGGGCAGTGGCCGGTGCTGCTGCTGGACGATGTGCTCTCCGAGTTGGACGGAAAACGGCAATCCTTCGTCCTGAACCGCATTCGGGGGGGACAGGTGTTCATCACCTGCTGCGAGGAGGAGAAGCTGGAGGGGCTGGAAAAGGGCGCGGCCTTCCGGGTGCGGGAGGGGAAGCTGATCTCGTAAGGGCGGATGATATCCGCCCTTACAAAAGGGGCTGCCTGCCCTGGCACCAGTCGGCGGGCGGTATGCCCGGTGCAGGGGCCGGTCCCCTAAAAACCTCCCTTGAAAAGGGAGGCGGCACGGCGAAGCCGTGACGGAGGGTTTCTTCCCCCGCCTCTCTCCGCGGCCCCGGCGGGAGAGGAGAAACCCCCAGTCACCGCCTTCGGCGGCGACAGCCCCCTTTTCAAGGGGGCTTGGACGATCAGAGACTTACCGCTCCCGTCCCTTTTGTAGGGGCGCTTCCCAGACCCGCCCGCTCTGTATCCCACCCAAGGGCACCGCCGCAGTAAGGCGCTCCTCCGTCGGGCGCACCGGGGCAACGATCCCCGCCAGGGGGCGGCAGCAGGCGGGAGAGAGTCCATTCGATTTGTTGCGCCGAGGGGAGCGGCACCCGCCCTCAGGTCACCATGAAAGGAGATTCTTAAGAACCATCCGGTTCTTAAGCGCGTCTTTGGTTCCTTTCTGCGCGCGCAGAAAGGAACTCGCCCTCAGGCGAAACAACAGCACAGACCGCCGGGCAATGAAATGCCCACAGAAGAAATTTTGATTTTTGAGGAGGTGCCCACAGTGCCCATCGTCATCGGCCTATTCTGCGCCCTGCCCCTGGGGCTGGGGGTGCTGATGGAGTATCTGAGCTGCCGCCTCCCCCGGCGGAAGCTGTGGCGGGCGCTGCCCCCGGCGCTGGCGGTGGTGTTTGCCCTGGCGGTGGGGGCGGGGCGGCTGAGCCTGTGGGAGACGGAGGAATTTTCTCCGGTGACCCAGCTGATCATCTTCCCCGGCCTGCCGGCGGTGTTCTGCCTCATCGGCTGCTGGCTGGGCTGGCGGCTGTGGAAGCGGATCTGGGGCCCGCGGGTGATCCGCTGATTTCTGAGAAACGCATAAAAGCACAGGAGAGGAAGGAGGAGCCATTATGTACCTGCATCTCGGCCAGTCGGTGGTGGTGAAGGACAGCGAGATCCTGGGCCTGTTCGACCTGGACAACAGCAGCTATTCCCATCTGACCCGCCGCTTTCTGGATCAGGCCCAGCGGGAGGGCCGGGTGGTGAATGTCAGCGAGGAGCTGCCCAAGTCCTTTGTACTGTGCCAGGGGCGGAACGGTCCCCGGGTATATCTGTCCCAGCTGTCCACCGCCACATTGCTGAAGCGGGCGGAGAACCGGACGCTGGAGTAAAGGAAAAAATCAAAGGTTGAGAGAAGAGAGAGAAGAAGGACGGTGTACACCCGGGGCGCGCCGGACCACCGCTCTCCGGCAAAGGCCGGACACGGGGATTCCCCCGATTCTGATTCCGAATTCCTCATGGGAGGTTTTGCTATGACAGAAAGTTTGGAACACGAGCAGGGACTGGAGCACAGCTCCACCGCGGTGGATCACGAGTACAACGCCGCGGAGATCCAGGTCCTGGAGGGGCTGGAGGCGGTGCGCAAGCGCCCGGGTATGTATATCGGCTCCACTTCCTCCTCCGGACTGCACCACCTGGTCTATGAGATTGTGGACAACTCCATCGACGAGGCGCTGGCCGGCTTCTGCGACCACATCACGGTGGAGATTCTGGACGGGGACATCATCCGGGTCACCGACAACGGCCGGGGCATCCCGGTGGACATCCAGCCCCAGACCGGCCGGCCCGCCCTGGAGGTGGTGTACACCGTCCTCCATGCCGGGGGCAAGTTCGGCGGCGGCGGATACAAGGTGTCCGGCGGCCTCCACGGCGTGGGCGCCAGCGTGGTCAACGCCCTGAGCGAGTGGCTGGAGGTGCGGGTGCACAAGAACGGCCAGATCTACGAGATGAAGTTCTCCCGGGGAAACATCACCCAGGAGATGAAGGTCATCGGCACCACCGGCCGCACGGGGACGGAGGTCATCTTCAAGCCCGACCCCGAGATGTTCGAGGACACGGTGTACGACTATGAGACCCTCCACAAGCGTATGCGGGAGCAGGCCTTCCTCAACGCCGGGGTGCGCATCCTCATCGCGGACCGCCGTCCGGGGCAGGAGCAGGAGGAGTCCATGCACTACCAGGGCGGCATCCGGGAGTTCGTGGCCTATATCAACCGCAACAAGACCCCCCTCCACAACCAGGTGATCTACATGGCCGGGGAGAAGGACGGGTCCATGGCCGAGGTGGCCATGCAGTACAACGACAGCTATAACGAGGTCATCGTCTCCTTCGCCAACAATGTCCACACCCCCGAGGGCGGCATGCACGAGGAGGGCTTCAAGCGGGCCCTGACCAATGTGCTCAACGCCTACGGGAAGAAGACCGGCCTGCTGAAGGGGGAGGACAAGGTCTCCGGCGAGGACTGCCGGGAGGGGCTCACCGCCGTCATCTCGGTGAAGCTGGAGGAGGCCCAGTTCGAGGGCCAGACCAAGGCCAAGCTGGGCAACAGCGAGATCCGCACCCTGGTCAACGCGGTGGTCTCCGACAAGCTGGAGCAGTTTTTGGAGGAGAACCCCGCCGCGGGCCGCACCATCCTGGACAAGGCCATGACGGCCTCCCGCGCCCGGGAGGCGGCCCGGAAGGCCCGGGAGTCCGTCCGCCGGAAGACCGGCCTGGAGAGCGGCCAGATGCCCGACAAGCTCCAGGACTGCAACGAGCGGGACCCCTCCCTGTGCGAGATCTACATCGTGGAGGGCGACTCCGCCGCCGGCTCCGCCATCCAGGGGCGGGACAGCCGCTTCCAGGCCATCCTGGCCATGTGGGGCAAGATGCTCAATGTGGAGAAGGCCCGGGCGGACAAGGTGTACGGCAACGACAAGCTCCAGCCCGTGATCACCGCCCTGGGGGCGGGCATCGGGGATGAGTTCAACCTGGAGAAGCTCCGCTACCACAAGATCATCATCATGGCGGATGCCGATGTGGACGGCGCCCACATCCGCACCCTGCTGCTCACCTTCTTCTTCCGCTATATGCGCCCTCTCATCGAGCACGGCTATGTGTACTCCGCGGTGCCCCCCCTCTACAAGCTCACCCGGGGCAAGACGGTGCGTGTGGCCTACTCCGACGCGGAACGGGACGCCATCTCTGCCGAGCTGCGGGCGGACAACCCCAACGCCAAGGTGGAGATCAACCGGTACAAGGGTCTGGGCGAGATGGACTCCCACGAGCTGTGGGACACCACCATGGACCCGGAAAAACGCACCCTGCGGCGCATCACCCTGGACGACGCCCTGGCCGCCGACCAGGTGTTCACCGTGCTCATGGGGGAGGAAGTGGAGCCCCGGAAGCAGTGGATCGAGGAAAAGGCGCGCTATGCCGTCAATCTGGACTATTGAGGAGGTGACGCAGAATGGGACATAACCGCAGCTATAAGCCTGAGGACATCGCCTTTCCCAACCAGGCGATCACCGAGTCCGGCCTGGTGGCCGAGATGGAGAACAGCTATATCGAGTACGCCATGAGCGTCATCGTGGGCCGCGCCCTGCCTGATGTGCGGGACGGCCTGAAGCCCGTCCATCGCCGCATCCTGTACTCCATGTACGACACGGGGCTCACCCCTGACAAGCCCTATAAGAAATCCGCCACCTGCGTGGGCGAGGTGCTGGGCCACTACCACCCCCACGGGGACGCCAGCGTCTACGACGCCCTGGTCCGCCTGGCCCAGGACTTCTCCATGCGCTACCCCCTCATCGACGGCCACGGCAACTTCGGCGATGTGGACGGCAATCCCCCGGCGGCCTACCGGTATACCGAGGCCCGTATGGCCAGGATGGCCAACGAGATGCTCCGGGACATCGAAAAGGACACGGTGGACTGGGACCCCAACTTCGACGAGAGCCGGAAGGAGCCCCGGGTACTGCCCAGCCGCTTCCCCAACCTGCTGGTGAACGGCTCCTCGGGCATCGCCGTGGGCATGGCCACCAACATTCCCCCCCACAACCTGCGGGAGGTCATCGGGGCCTGCATCTGCGTGCTGGACAACCCGGAGGCCACCGTCTATGACCTGATGGAGCACATCTCCGGACCCGACTTCCCCACCAGGGGCATCATCATGGGCCGGGCGGGGATCCGCCAGGCCTATGCCACCGGCCGGGGCAAGGTGATCATCCGGGGCCGCACGGAGTTCGAGGAATACGGCAAGGACGGCCGGGTGCGCATCATCATCACCGAGCTGCCCTATCAGGTGAACAAACGGCAGCTGATCCGCAACATCGCCGAGCAGGTGAAGGACAAGCGGCTGGAGGGCATCAGCGACCTGCGGGATGAGACCGACCGCAACGGCATGCGCATCGTCGTCGAGCTCAAGCGGGACGCCAACCCCCAGGTGGTCCTGAACCGCCTGTTCGCCCAGACGGCGCTGCAGAGCAACTTCTCCATCATCATGCTGGCCCTTACCGAGGACCAGAAGCAGCCCAAGATCCTGTCCCTGCGGCACATCCTGGACGAGTATCTCGCCTTCCAGCGCCAGGTGCTGCTGCGCCGCACCCAGTATGATCTGAAGAAGGCCAGGGAGCGGGCCCATCTGCTGGAGGGGCTGCTCATCGCCCAGGACAATATCGACGAGGTCATCCGCATCATCCGTTCCAGCTATGACGACGCCAGGGACCGGCTGATGGAGCGCTTCGGCCTGGACGAGGTGCAGGCCCAGGCCATCTGCGACATGCGGCTCATCGCCCTGCAGGGGCTGAACCGGGAGAAGCTGGAGGCGGAGTACAAGGAGCTGGAGGAGAAGATCGCCTATTACGAGCGCTTCCTCGCCTCTGAGGAGCTCCAGACCCAGGTGCTGAAGGAGGAGCTCCAGGCCATCGCCGACAAGTACGGGGACGACCGGCGCACCGAGATCCAGGATGTCGCCGACGAGATCGACATCGAGGACCTCATCGCCGAGGAGCAGTGTGTGTTTACCATGACCGCCGGCGGGTACATCAAGCGCACCTCCGCCAGCGAGTACGCCGCCCAGGGCAAGGGGGGCATGGGTAAGAAGTCCATGGCCACCCGGGAGGAGGACTATGTGAACACGGTATTCACCGCCTCCACCCACGACTATATCCTCTTCTTCACCGACAAGGGCCGGGTGTTCCGCAAGAAGGGCTATCAGATCCCCGAGGCGGGCCGCACCGCCCGGGGGACCAACATCGTCAATGTGCTCCAGGTGGAGATGGGGGAGAAGATCTCCGCCATGATCCACACCCGGGACATCACCAGCGAGGACCGCTATCTGGTGATGGTCACCCGAAACGGCACGGTGAAGCGTCTGCCGGTGAGCACCCTGAAGAACCTCCGGAACAACGGCCTGCGGGTCATCACCCTGGAGGAGGGGGACGAGCTGATGGAGGTGCGGGAGACCGACGGGTCCCGCAACATCCTCATCGCCACCCACGACGGCATGGCGGTGTGCTTTGACGAGAACGATGTCCGGCCCACCGGCCGCACCGCCGTGGGCGTGCGGGGCATTCGCCTGCGGGAGGGCGACTATGTGGTGGGCGCCGCCCGGGCCACCCCGGGGAAGGCGGTGCTCACCATCACCGAAAACGGCTATGGCAAGCGCACGCCGGTGGAGGAGTACTCCGTCCACAACCGGGGCGGCATCGGCATCAAGAACTATATGCTCACCGAGAAGACCGGTCCGGTGGTGGGCATCAAGGTGGTGGACGGCAGCGAGGATGTGCTGCTGGTCACCGCCGGGGGCACCCTGATCCGCACCGCGGTGGACGAGATCCGCACCGCCGGCCGGGCCACCCAAGGGGTCATCGTCATGCGCTTTAAAGAGGAGGGAGACCGGGTCATCGCCATCGCCCTGGCGGACAAGGAGCCGGAGGAGCCTTCCGGCGGTGCGGAGGCACCCGAGGCCGCCCAGGCCCCGGAGACGCCCGAGGAGGGCTGATCCGTGGCGCGGCGGAGAGCCCGGGTTCGCCCCGGACGGATCCCCTCCCTGCTGAGCTTTCTGGTGGGGATCGCATTCGTGATCATCGGCCTGCTGGCCGTCATCCCCATGGCGGGGCCCTTCGGCCTGCTGTGGACGGCGGTGGCCGTGGGGATCACGGTGGTCAACGGCATCAACGCCTTTGGAAAAAAGGGCGTGGCCTCCATGGAGATCGAGACGGAGGATCAGCCGGGGGATACGCCTCCCTCCCCTGCCGAGCCTGATATCCGGGAGCGGCTGGAGCAGCTGAAGGAGCTGGAGGCCGCCGGACTGATCACCAGGGAGGAGTACGAGAAAAAGCGGGAAGAGATCCTGTGGGAGCTGTAAAGGAGGAGCACGCCATGATTTATCCCTCTCAAGAGCGTGCAGCCCATGTCAGCGCAGACCTGTGGCGGCATCTGTATCAGGCCCAGAGCGAGCTGGAGCGGCAGGGGGCGCCGGAGCTGACCAGGACCCTGCCCGCCCTGTTCGCCATGTACCACTGCGCGGCGGAGGCGGTGATGCGTCTCACACCGGAGGAACTGACCGATCTGCGCCGGGAGTTTGAGGACAATGTGGAAAATCTGGTCCAGGAGGCGTACATCACCTCCCAGCAGCAGCGGGAGATGGTCAGCCTGGCCGAACGGACGGCGGAGGAGATCGCCCGGCAGCTGCGGGAGGAGCAGACGCTTCCGCAGCCCAACCCCATCCGCGCCCTGGTAAAGGGGACCACCCAGATCCTGGAACTGGACCGAGGGGAGGTCAACCGCGCCCTGGCATCCGGTCTGACGGACTTTATGGTGATGGGCACCGTCCACCGCAAGGGCGGAGCGTCTTCCCGCGCGCACCGTCATGAGATGTAGGATACCCCAGAGGACTGACGGGAAGGAGGAACACAATATGAAACTGGCCAACGCCCTGTCCCGGCGCGCGGAGCTGCAGGACCGCATCCGCCAGCTGGAGAGCCGGCTGGACAACAACGCCCTGGTCCAGGAGGGGGAGAACCCCGCGGAGGACCCTGCGGAGCTGTTGGCTGAGCTGGAGGAGAACTGCGCGAAGCTGGAGGACCTGATAGCCCGGATCAACCGGACCAACAGCACCGCTCTGGTGGACGGGGTCCCCCTGTCCGATCTGCTGGCCCGGCGGGAGTGCCGGAAGGAAAAGCTGCGCATCCAGCGGGACTTCCTGCACTCCGCCAGTGCCCTGGTGAACCGCCGCACGGTGGGGGAGATCCGGGTGCGCAGCGCGGTCAATGTCCGGGAGATGCAGAAGGAGCTGGACCGGCAGTCCAAGCAGCTGCGGGAACTGGATGAGACGATCCAGGAGGCCAACTGGACCATCGAACTGGCAGAGCGATGAAAGACTGCCGCCCGGGGGCGGTACGGCAGCACAAGAGGCGGGCGTCAAGCTCCCCGTGCCGGAGCAGATAGGCACACGATTACTGGCAACGAGCGGGACCATTCGTCGGGTTCGACTCCCGGTTTATGAGGATGTCCGGAACAGTTACACGGGCACGCTCACACCTTTTTCTGACGACCGGACGCCGGTTTTGTGCGGGTGGGTAAGGGGAAACGAAGACCGCCCCCGGCGGCGCGCAGGCAGGCGCCTTCCCCGAAGGAAGGACCTGGGGAGGATAGGATGAAGACAGTCACCATTTATACCGACGGCGCCTGTTCCGGGAATCCCGGCCCGGGCGGCTGGGGGGCGATCCTGATGTACGGCCCCCATAAGAAGGAGCTGTCCGGCGGGGAGGCCCGCACCACCAACAACCGCATGGAGCTCACCGGCGTCATCACCGCCCTGGAGGCCCTCACCGAGCCCTGCCAGGTGGAGCTGTACTCCGACTCCAAATATGTCATCGACGCCCTGGAGAAGGGCTGGGCCAAGAGCTGGAAGGCCCGGGGCTGGGTGAAGGGAGACAAGAAGCCCGCCCTGAACCCCGACCTGTGGGAGCGGCTGCTGGAGCTGTGCCAGGTCCACCGGGTGAACCTCCACTGGGTCAAGGGCCACGCCAGCAATCCATACAACAACCGCTGCGATGAACTGGCGGTGACGGAGAGCCGGAAGTTCCGATAACGGGTGGCCCTTGACCCACCGCCGGGACCCCATTTGCAGCCCAGCGCAGCGGGTGCAGATGGGAAAGGAGGAGCAGCGAAGCGAGCAAGCCCCGCCGCATGCGGCGGGGCGCGGGATGCGGAGCTTGCGACGACGCGGGCCACGCCAGCAATCCCTACAACAACTGCTGCGACGAGCTGGCGGTGGCGGAGAGCAAAAAATACCGGCGGACCGGCGCGTGACCGGCCTGCCGGTATTTTGCCCTGTTCCCTCAAACGGCGCAGCCCTCAGAGAGCAGAGATGCTGAAAGAAAAAGGCCCCAGGGAAGAGGCCGCCGGGGAAAACGACACCGCCGTAGGACTTTTGCCCCACGGCGGTGTTGTCATGCGTCTTACCGGATCTCAAAATCCCGGCCGAACTGCAGATTGTCAAAATTGATCCGCCGGGTGGGTTCCCCATCCTCCGGCTCCTCGTCGTCCGCCTCGTCATCCTCCTCCGGCTCCTCCCGGCGGCCGCGGGTGCGGAAGGGGCGGCGGTCGGAGATGCGGCCGGTGTCTTCGGCCGGCTCCTCCTCCCCGTCGTCATCCTCGGGGTCAGCCTGGGGCTGGGGAGCGGGAGACTGGGGCATCTCCTCCGCCATCAGCTTCTGGATGGTGTCCTCGATCTCCATGGCGGCCACGCTCACCGGGTCGGTGTCCAATCCGGACTTGACCGCAGCGGCGGGAGCGACCAGGGAAGAAAGTCCGTCCAGCTGGGCCAGCCCCTGCTGGTGGATGGCCCGGACCTTGCTGACATACTCCGCGGTGGCCTGCTGTGCGGCGGACAGGCGCAGCTCCTCGGTCTGGATCTCCTGGTGGAGCTGGTCGATGCGGCGCTGGGCGTCGCTCTCCGCTTCCCGAAGCAGAGAGGCCTTCTTGGCCTCCGCCTCCTTGACCATGTCGTCCGCCAGGCGCTGGGCGGTGAGCAGGGCCTTGCGCATGGCCTCCTCGGTGGAGCGGTATTCCTCCACCTTGTCCGCCAGCACCTTCATCTTGCTCTTCAGTACGGCGTTTTCATTGTAAAGACTGGTGTAATCGGCGGTGAGCAGGTCGAGGAACTCGTCCACCATCGCCATGTTGTATCCCCCGAAGCCCGCCTTGGAAAAGGCGTGCTCCGAAACCTCCTGCGGTGTCAGCATTCCAAATCCCCCTTATGGCCCGGGTCCTGCGGGTCCCGTCTCTGTGTGCACATATCCGGCCTGTGCCGCGGCGTCAAAAATACAGGCCGTTGTTCTCCAGCTCGTCGATGAGATCACCCAAAATATCCACATTGTACGGGGTGATGATGTAGGTGGAGATGGCGACCTTTTTGATCTTGCCCTCGTTGGCATAGGCCACGCCGGACAAAAAGTCCAGCAGCCGCCGGGCGATCTCCTTGTTGGTCTGCTCCAGATTGAGCACCACGGTGCGCTTTTCCCGCAGATGGTCGGCGATCTCCGCGGCGTTCTCGAACCGGTCGGGCTTCACCAGCACCACCTGCAGCTGGGTGGTGGTGTGGATATTCACCACCTTGTTGCTGCGGCGGTTATCTGGCTCAGGGGCATAGGTGCTGTCCATCCGGTCAGACCGGCTGGTGCGCTGGCTCCGGGCGGGGGGGGGATCCAGCTCCTCGAAGTCGTCGTCCTCCTCCTCGTCCTCGTAAGGGCGGGCCAGGCGCTTGAATTCATCCAAAAAGCTCATAATCGCAACCTCCCACGGAATATCATACAGCGCCTGTCCGGGGCGGCCGGGGGCCAAACAGGGCGGTGCCCACCCGTACCAGGGTGGCGCCCTGGGCGACGGCCTCCTCAAAATCGTCGCTCATCCCCATGGACAGACAGTCTATATCAGAACCATTATGGTCTATTTTCCGTCTTATGTCAACAAAAAGCTGGTACATTGCCGCGAAAAAGGGACGATTTTTTTCCGGCGCGTCCACCGGGGGCGGGATGGCCATCAGTCCCCGCAGGCGCACATGGTCCAGCGCCGCGGTCTGGAGCGCCAGCTGAACGGCCCGCTCCGGGGGCAGGCCGCTCTTGCTCTCCTCCCCGGCGATGTTCACCTCCAGCAGGATGTCCTGCACCAGGTCCAGCTTCTCCGCCTGAGCCTGGATGGCCTGGAGCAGGTGGAGGGAATCCACCGACTGGATCAGGTCTGCCTTCCCCACCACCTGGCGGACCTTGTTGGTCTGCAGGTGGCCGATGAAGTGCAGCTGCGCCCCGCGGTAGGCGTCGTCGGCCAGGTGGGCGGTCATCTCCTGCACCCGGTTCTCCCCGCACACGGTGATCCCCGCGGCGATGGCCTGCCGGATGGTATCAGAGGTCTGGACCTTGGTGGCGGCGCACAGGGTGACCTCCCCGGGATCCCGCCCCGCCGCCCGTGCGGCGGCGTCGATGCGGACGCGCACCGCCTGCACATTCTCTGCGATGGACATGGAAATTCCTTCTTTCTCTCTTGGCCTGTGCGGCCTTATCTGACGACCTTGCCGTCGTACAGGTCCTGGGCGGAGACGATGATCTCGTCCCCCGCCCGCAGGGCGGTCTTGTCCGAGGCCACCGAGGCCACAATATAGAACTCCCCGCTCTCCTCCAGGATCTCCACCGGCTTGAATTCCGCCCGGGCGCCCACCACGGCGTACACGCCGTAGACGGTGCGGGTGGTCTCCTCCCCGGTGTCCGGGTCGGTGACTGTCTCCTGGGACAGGTGGACCGACTGCTTGGGCACCCGCAGGCCGGAGCGGCTGTCAAAAATGATCTCCACCGTCTGCCGGCGCAGCAGGGTGGTCTGGGCCAGCCCCTCCGAGGAGGAGAAGATCACCACCATCCTCCCGTCCTCCTCCGGGCTGACGGATTCCACACGGGCAGCCAGGTCGCCGGAAAAGTCCCGGGAGAAGCGGAGAGTGATCACATCATCCTCCTGCAGGCGCTGGGCGTCCTCTGTGTCCAGGATGGCGGCAAAATACCAGCGGGGGTCGGTGATGAGCTTGCACAGGGCGGTGGTGTCCTCCTCCACCTGCCGGTCCAAAAGGGCCTCCAGGGAGGATGGGGTCAGGTCGCCCAGGGTGTCGGGGGTGATCAGCGTCTCGTAGCCGTCCACCAGGGCGGAGAAGGTGCCGGACACCGGGGCGGTGACCGAACGGGTGTCCTGCTCCGCCTGGCTGCGCAGGGAGGACAGCTCCTGCTGGATCTGGCGGTACTGGTCCTGAAGGGTGGTGTCCCCCGTCTCGCCGTAGGTATAGCTGCGCCGGAGCACCGTGCTCTTCAGCTCCAGCACCTGGTCCTCCAGCTGGGAGAAGTCCCCCCTGGCTGCGGCGGCACGCAGGGCCACCGTCTCCTCGATGATGGTCAGATCCAGCCGGGCGATGTCCGCCGAGTCGGTCTGGTTCATGGCGTACTCCAGCTGCTGGGCCTCCAGGGTCAGGGCGCGGATGGTGTGCTGGCGCTCCACCGCCTCGCTGCTCTGATAGAGATAGGCCAGGGCCTGTCCCACGCCGACCCGCTCCCCCTCGTCAAAGCGGAGGGACACAATGCCGGACTGGCCGGGGACGACCTGCTCCTGGCGGACGATGATGCCGTCCGCCTCCACGCTGTCGTTTTGGGTGTAGGCGTAGGCCAGCGTGGTGGTGAAGGGATCGGTAAGGCCCTGCCAGGCGTAGATCCCCAGGTAGCATACCACTCCCAAGAAAAGAACGAGAATGGCGATCCGGGTGAAAAGGGTTCCCTGCTTCATGTCGCGTAAGCTCCTTCCCCGCGCGGCGGGGTCTCTCTGTCTGAATGGAACGGATCAGGCTCCGGCGGCGGGGTCTGTCAGGGGGACGGGCCGTTCCGGAACAATGGTGGAGATGGCATGCTTGTAGATCAGCTGCTGCTTGCCATCGCTGGTAAGGATCACCGTAAAGGCGTCAAAGCCGGTGACATGGCCCCGCATCTGGAAGCCGTTCATCAAAAACAGGGTCACGCCCAGCCGGTCCCGGCGCACCTGGGCCAGGAAGATATCCTGGAGATTGTTGGTCTTCTGCATCGTCAGCACTCCTTCTTTCTGTTCGGCGGCTTGTCCGCCGGAGTGCCTCTATCCTATGCCAAACGCCCTGGCGAAACCGGTCGTTTTTTGCAAGGCAATGGAAAAATCTGGACGGCCCTCCCAAAGGATCCACCGGGTGTCCGCTGCCCGACGGAACCAGGTGAGCTGCCGCTTGGCATACTGCCGGGAGCGGAGCTTGATCTCCTCCGCCGCGGCGGCGGGATCCCCCCCTGCCGTCAGGACGGCGGCCATCTCCTTGTAGCCGATGGCCTGCATGGCGGTGCAGCGGGGAGGCACCCCCTCCGCCAGCAGGGCGGCCACCTCCCCCGCCAGCCCCCGGTCCATCATCTCGTCCACCCGCCGGTCGATGCGCGCCCGCAGCCGGTCCCGGTCGGCGAAGGACAGTCCCACCCGCAGGGCCTGATATCGGGGCGGGCGCGCCCGGCTCTCCCGGTCGTGCTGGGTGATGGTTATCCCCGTCTCGTGCCAGATCTCCAGGGCCCGGAGGATGCGCTTGGCATCGGCGGGGTGGAGCCGCCCGGCGGCCTCCGGGTCCACCGCCCGCAGCTCCTCCAGCAGGGGGCCGGTGCCCTCCTCCTCCGCCCGGGCCTGCAGCTTCTCCCGCCAGCCGGTGGAGCGGGGGGCGAAGGTGCGCCCGGAGAGCAGGGAGTCCAGATACAGCCCGGTGCCCCCCACCAGGATGGGTACCTTGCCCCGGGCGAGGATGTCGTCCACACAGGGGGCGGCCAGCTCCACATACCGGGCCGCCGAGAACTCCTCCCACGGCTCGGCCACATCGATCATGTGATGGGGGACCCCCTCCATCTCCTCTTGAGTGGGCTTGGCGGTGCCGATGTCCATGCGCCGGTAGACCTGCATGGAGTCCACCGACACCACCTCCCCGTTGAGTGCCTGGGCGGCGGCCACCCCCAGCCGGGTCTTGCCGGACGCCGTGGGGCCCACGATGGCCAGAACTTTTGGGGGCATGGGATCACCTGCCTGTCTCTTCAAAATTCCCCGCCGGGGGTCTCTGTTGCGCCTGGCCTGGCACATCCCACCGGGCATGGTGGTGGGGTGGGGAGCGGGGCCTTCTGCGCTGGGACGGGAACTGGGGGTGCAGATCGAGAGTTTCAGCGTTCGACCGACACCTTGGCGTCCTCGGCGCTGCGCGCCATCGGTTCGGAGATGCCTCAAAAACCTCCCTTGAAAAGGGAGGTGGCACGGCGAAGCCGTGGCGGAGGGTTTCTTCCCCCGCCTCTCTCCGTGGCCCCGGCAGGAGACGAGAAACCCCCAGTCACCGCCTGACGGCGGCGACAGCCCCCTTTTCAAGGGGGCTCGGACGGGGGCCCGCCGATCCCTGCCCCTTTGTAGGGGCGGGTCCCAGACCCGCCCGCATCCTGTACCCCCGCCCCAGGTCACTGCCGCGGTAAGGCGCCTGTCCGTCGGGAGCACCGGGGAAACGACCCCCACCAGGGGGCGGCAGCACGCGGACGCTGAAGCAGTTCGGCCATGCGGCGCCGAATGGAACGGCACCCGCCCTCAGGGTATGATGAAAAGGAGATCCTTAAGAACCATCCGGTTCTTAAGCGCGTCTTTGGTTCCTTTCTGCGCGCGCAGAAAGGAACTCGCCCTCAGGCGAAACAACGGCACAGAGCTTAAAGGCCGCAGACCACCAGCAGGAGAAGGACCCGCCCCCGCCCTGCCCGGATGACCGAACAGCCCCAGGTCACCTCCACCGCCGGGCGGCGTCCGCCGCCGCTGCGGCCAGACGGAGCAGCCCCTCCAGACGCTTCAGCGTCTCCTCCTCGTTCAGGGCGGACCGGGGAAAAGAGGGGTACAGCTGCCCGTCAAACCCGATGGCGGGCCGTGCCGACCAGCCCACGGCGGTGTGGAGGGGCCCCTCTCCCCCCGCAGGGCGGAGGATCAGGCGGGCATGGGAATCTGCCAGCAGCAGGGCGGACAGCGCCGTCTCCCCGAAGAACAGCGGGGGGAAATCCGGGTCGCTGCACTCCACATACAGCTCCCGGTCCAGTTCCTCCCGGCCGGTGGAGCAGGGCTCGTAGTCGGACAGAAGGGACTGGACGGGGACGGGCAGCCGCCGGCTGACCTCCAGAAAAACCGGGCGCTCCAGCTCCGCCGGGGCCGCGGCCAGGATGCGGATGCGTCCGCTCTTGTCCATTTCCCGGGCCGCGGAGAGGGTCACCGGCATACCCTCCACTTGGGTGCGGAGCAGTCCGCTGGGGCAGTTTTCCGCCACCGAGCCCAGCCGCTCTCCCCCCAGCCGCCCCTGCAGGGCCTCCAGCGCCTCGTCCCAGGTCATATCGTCATCCGCTCCTCTCTCCGCATCAGCTCCGTTTGAACTGCTTCTCCAGCTGCCCCCGGGTGAGCTGGATGGCCACCGGCCGGCCGTGGGGGCAGTACTTCACCTGCCCGGTGACCACCGCCCGGGCCACCCGCTCCAGCTCCTGAGGGCCGTTTTTCTGTCCCCCCTTGATGGCCGCCTTGCAGGCCATGGTGTGCAGCAGGTCGTCCCGTGCGGCCCGGGGGTCGGCGGTGCCGGTGAGCAGCAGCCGCTGGGCCAGCTGGGACAGGGTGTCCGGGATGTCCCCCGGGTCCACATCATAGGGGGCCTGGCGCACGATGAGGGCGCCGCCGCCGAAGTCCTCCACGGAGAAGCCGAACTGCTCCAGCAAAGGGGCCTGCTCCAGCAGCACCGCCCCCTCCTCCGCCGGGGGGGTGAAGGTCACCGGGGAGAGGAGCGCCTGCACCATGGGGGTATAGCCCTCCGCCTTCATGCGGTCGAAGTTCATCCGCTCGTGGGCGGCGTGCTTGTCAATGAGGAGCACCGTGTCCCCCTGCTCCACGATGATATAGGTGTTCAGCACCTCCCCCGCCACCCGCCAGGGGGCGGCCTCCGGGATGGGGGCTTCCGCCGGGGAAGGGGCGGCAGAGGCGGGCGGTATCTCCGGCGGCGCCGGGGAGACTGGAGGAGGAGCCGGGCGGGGCGGGGGCGCTGCCTCCCGGGCCGGCGGCGGGGCGGGTTTCCCCGCCGGAGGGGCCGCAGCCCCCGTCCGCCTGGACGGCAGATGGGACGGGACGGCGTCCGGCGTGGGGGGGATGCCGGGGCGGTGCTCCCCCATCCCTCCGGTCAGCCGGCCCTCTCCCCCGGCACGGGCGGCCTCCCGGCGCAGGACGGCCGGGTCCAGAGCGGCGGTCCGGGCGCTCCCCCCCGCCCGCAGGGGGTCGGAGAGGGTGAGGGTCCCCCCCGCCTGCCCCGCCGTCGGGTGGGGCAGGACGGTCTGGTTGGGGGTGACGGTGTCGTGCCCCTTGGGCCGGGCCACCTCCGCCGCCGGGCGGGAGCGGTCCCCCTCCAGGGCGGAGAGGACGGCGTAGTACACCGCGGCGTGGACCCGGCGCTCCTGGCCGAACTTCACCTCGGTCTTGGCTGGGTGGACATTCACATCCACCGCGCTGAGCCGGGTGGTGAGGTGGAGGACGCAGCCGGGGAATTTCCCCACCATCCTCTGGTTGGCGTAGGCTCCCTCCACCGCGGCGGTGAGGAGGGGGGATTTCACCGGCCGGCCGTTGACGAAGAAGAACTGATAGCCCCGGCTCCCCCGGCAGCACACCGGCAGGGAGACGAAGCCGGAGACGGTGATGTCCTCCTCCCCGGTGCCCTTCACCGGGATCATGCCCAGGGCCAGCTCCCGCCCCAGCACGGCGTACAGGGCGGAGCGCAGCTGCCCGTCCCCGGGGGTGAGCAGCTCCTGCTTGCCGTCCCGGATGAATTTCACCGACACCTCGGGGTGGGCCAGGGCCTGCTTCTGCACCACCGAGAAGACGGCGGCCCCCTCGGCGGAGTCCTTCTTCATGAACTTCAGGCGGGCGGGGGTGTTGAAGAACAGGTCCCGCACCACCATGGTGGTGCCGGCGGGGCAGCCCGCCTCCTCCACCGGGCCGGGGACGCCCCCCTCCAGGGACAGGGCGCTGCCCAGCTCCTCCTGTGCCGTGCGGGTGAGCACCTCCACCCGGGCCACGGCGGCGATGGCGGCCAGGGCCTCCCCCCGGAAGCCCAGGGTGCCGATGGCCTCCAGGTCCCGGGCGGAGCGCAGCTTGCTGGTGGCGTGGCGGAGAAAGGCGGTGGCCAGCTGCCCCCGGGGGATGCCGCAGCCGTCGTCGGTGACCCGGATGAGGGACATGCCCCCGTGGGCGATCTCCACCGTGACGGCGCCGGCCCCGGCGTCGATGGCGTTTTCCACCAGCTCCTTTACCACGCTGGCCGGCCGCTCCACCACCTCGCCGGCGGCGATGAGGTCGGCCACATGGGGGTCGAGGATATGGATGTCCGGCATGGGGGTCACCTCCTTAAAAATCAAAATTTTTTCTTCTGCGGGCGTTCCGCTGTCCTGAGATTTGTATTGCTGTTTCGCCTGAGGGCGAGGTCCTTTCTGCGCGCGGAGAAAGGAACCAAAGACGCGCTTAAGAACCCATGGTTCTTAAGGATCTCCTTTCATGGTGACCTGAGAGCGGGTGCCATTTCCCTCGGCGCATCAAAATCGGATGGACTCTCTCCCGCCTGCTGCCGCCCCCTGGCGGGAATCGTTGCCTTGGTGCTCCCGACGGGGGAGCGCCTCACCATGGCGGGGACCTGCGGGCGGGGCGCAGAATGCGGGCGGGTCTGGGAAGCGCCCCTACAAAGGGGCCGGAATCGGCGGGCGAGATCGTTCAAGCCCCCTTGAAAAGGGGGCTGTCGCCGCCGAAGGCGGTGACTGAGGGTTTCTCGTCTCCTGCCGGGGCCACGGAGAGGGGCGGAGGAAGAAACCCTCCGTCACGGCTTCGCCGTGCCGCCTCCCTTTTCAAGGGAGGTTTTTAGGGGGATGGCAGGCCGAGCCGTGGCCCAGGCCAGCTTCTCTCGGCCCCTACCCCTCCAGCTCCTTTTTCAGCCGGAAGAGCAGGTTCATCGCCTCGATGGGGGTGAGGGTGTCCAGCTCAGTGCGGCGCAGCTCCTCGGCGACCTGGGCGGCGGCCAGGTCGCCGAAGCCCGCCTGGCCGTCCTCCTCCCCCGCCGGGGCGGGGACGGGGGCGGCGGGGCCGCCGGACTCCAGCTCGGCCAGGATCTCCCGGGCCCGGCGCAGCACCCGGTCGGGCACCCCGGCCAGCTTGGCCACCTCGATGCCGTAGCTCTGGTCGGCGCCGCCCCGGACGATCTTGCGCAGGAAGAGGATGTCGTCCCCCTTCTTTTTGGCGGCGATGTTGTAGTTCTTCACCCCGGGCAGCTGCCCCTCCAGCACGGTGAGCTCGTGGTAGTGGGTGGCGAACAGGGTCTTGGCCCCCAGGTGCCTGGGGTCGGCGCAGTGCTCCAGCACCGCCCGGGCGATGGACATGCCGTCATAGGTGCTGGTGCCCCGGCCGATCTCATCCAGGATGAGCAGGGAGCGGGGGGTGGCGTTCTTCAGGATGGCGGCCACCTCGCTCATCTCCACCATGAAGGTGGACTGGCCGGCGGCCAGGTCGTCGCTGGCTCCGATGCGGGTGAACACCCGGTCCACCACCCCCAGCCGGGCGCTGCGGGCGGGGACGAAGGAGCCCATCTGGGCCATGAGGCAGATCAGCGCCACCTGCCGCATATAGGTGCTCTTGCCCGCCATGTTGGGGCCGGTGATGATGGCCAGCCGGTCATCCTCCCCGTCCATGCGGGTGTCGTTGGGGACGAAGAGGCTGTCGGAGAGCATCCGCTCCACCACCGGGTGGCGCCCCTCGGTGATCTCGATGCGGCCCGAGCTGTCCACCTCCGGCCGGCAGTAGTGGTTGTTCACCGCCACCACCGCGAAGGAGGTCAGCGCATCCGCCTGGGCCACCGCGGCGGCGGTGCGCTGGATGGCGTCCACCTGCCCCGCGGCGGTGTCCCGCAGCTGGGTGAACAGCTCGTACTCCAGGGCCACCGCCTTGTCCTGGGCGGAGAGGATGGTGTGCTCCATCTCCTTCAGCTCCTGGGTGATGTACCGCTCGCTGTTGGTGGTGGTCTGCTTGCGGACATAGTGGTCGGGGACCAGGCCGATCTGGGACTTGGTCACCTCGATGTAATAGCCGAAGACCTTGTTGTACCCCACCCGCAGGTTTTTGATGCCGGTGCGCTCCTTCTCCCGGGCCTCCACCGCGGCCACCATGTCCCTGCCGTTGGTCATCAGGCTGCGCAGCTGGTCCACCTGGTCGCTGTACCCCGGGCGGATCATCCCGCCCTCCCGCACGGAGAAGGGGGGCTCGTCCACCAGGGCGGAGCGGATCAGGCCGCACAGCTGGGGCAGGTCGTCCATCTGGGCGCACAGCTCCCTCAGCAGGGGGGCGTCCAGCCCCTCCAGCAGCTCCCGCAGCCGGGGCACGGCGGACAGTCCGGCGCACAGGGCCACCAGGTCCCGCCCCCCGGCCACGCCGTATACCACCCGGCCGATAAGCCGCTCCAGGTCGGTGATCTCCCGCAGGCAGCGGAAGATCTCCTCCCGGCGCACCGTGTCCCCCACCAGCGCGTCCACCGCAGACAGGCGGCGCCGGATGGCGGCGGGGGAGAGCAGCGGTCGCTCCAGCCAGGCGCGGAGCAGCCGGCCGCCCATGGCGGTGCGGGTCTTGTCCAGCACCCACAGAAGGCTCCCCTTTTTCTCCTTGGTGCGCAGGGTCTCGGTGAGCTCCAGGGTCTGCCGGGCGGTGAGGTCCAGCTCCATAAACTGCCCCCCGGAGTAATAGCACAGGGTGTTGATATGCTCCAGCCCCGTCTTCTGTGTCTCATGGAGATAGGCCACCAGCGCCCCGGCGGCCTGAAGGGCCTCGGGGGCGTCGGCGGGCAGGTCGGAGCAGTTGCGGAACTGTCCCTCTGCCGCCGACCGGGCCACATCGGTGCGGAAGGGGGCCTCCCCCCCGTTCTCACACCGGCAGCCGATCTGTTCCTCCAGGGCCTGGCGCAGCGCCGGAAGGGCGAAGGCACCGTCGCTGAGCACCGCCTCCCGGGGGGAGAAGCGGCCCAGCTCGTTGATCAGGTGGTCCAGCCGGTCGGGGCCGTGGAAGGCGGTGGCCTGGGTCTGGCCGGTGGTGATGTCGCAGAAGCAGACCCCCGCCCCGGCGCTGTCCCAGTAGACGGCGCACAGGAAGTTGTTTTCCCCCTCCTCCAGCATGGAGGCGTCCACCACGGTGCCCGGGGTGACGATGCGGATCACCTCCCGGTCCACCAGCCCCTTGGCGGTGGCGGGATCCTCCGTCTGCTCGCAGATGGCCACCTTATAGCCCTTCTGGATCAGGCGGCTGAGATAGGATAGGTAGGAGTGGTAGGGCACCCCGCACATGGGGGTGCGCTCCTCCTCCGGCTTGCCCCGGTCCCGGGTGGTGAGGGTGAGGTCCAGCTCCCGGGAGGCGGTGAGGGCGTCCTGGTCGAACATCTCATAGAAGTCGCCCAGCCGGAAGAAGAGGATGCAGTCGGGATGCTGCTCCTTGATCTGGAGATATTGTCTTCTCATGGGGGTCAGTTCAGCCACAGGGGGACCTCCTTACTCCGCACAGCGGATCTCAGTACCGGCGGGCCAGGGAGTTGGGGGGCGCGCTGAAGGAACTGCCGCCCCCCAGCCCGCCGGAGCCGGAGCCGCGGTCCTTCTTTTTTCCGCCGATGAGATAGCACAGGATGTTGCCGCCCACCACGGTGACGATCACCGCCGCCATCAGGCCGGGCATCACCAGGTCGGGCATCTGCCAGGACAGGGCCATGGACAGGGTGAGCAGCAGGAAGATTACCTCGATCTCCACGGTGAGGAGAAGCATGGCGTTGTTCATAATGGAGTCCACCTGCTTGCGGGCCTCATCCCGGACACCGAAGGGGAAGCGCCACACACGGTTGTCGTTGACCAGGGCGGCCACCATCAGCACCAGCAGCGCGCCCACTACGGGCATCAGGATCAGATAGCTCTTCCCTGTGAACTCGGTGGGGGTTCCCGCCTCGTCGAAATTCATGGGGATCTGGTCGGGGATGGAGCCCCAGCCGATGATGAGGAACAGCACCGTGCCCAGAAGCACCAGGGCGGCGAGGATCTTCAGCGCGGTGCGCACGGGGTGGGGCGTTTTGGGCGGCGGCGGAGCGGCCACCTGCTTGGGGCGGGGCTTGGGCTGGCGTTTACCTTTGCGTTGACCTTTGCTGCTCATACTTGCGAGACCTCCTGATCGTGATGGTTATGCTGTATCGTCTCGGCCGCCGCCGGGTCCCCGAACAGGGCCCAGGTGGACGAGCCGGTGATGGTCACGGGGATCAGCCGGCCCACCAGGCCGGCCTCCCCGGAGAGGTGGACCAGCCGCCCGCCGGGGGTGCGGCCGGTGAGAGGGTGGTCGGGGTCGTCGGAGGTTCCGTCCACCAGCACCTGCTGCACCGTGCCCACATAGGCGCCGTGCTTTTTCGCCGAGATGCGGTTTTGGGCGTCCACCAGCTGCTGGAAATTCCGCTGCTTCTCCTCCGGGGGAACCGGGTCGGGCAGGGCGGCGGCCGGCGTGCCCGGCCGGGGGGAGAACAGGAAGGTGAACAGGGCGTCGTACTCCACCTCCTCCACCAGGGACAGGGTCTGAAGGAATTCCTCCCGGGTCTCCCCGGGGAAGCCCACGATGATGTCCGAGGTGAGCACGATATGGGGGATGAGCTCCCGCAGCCGGCGGACCTTTTCCAGGTACTGTTCCCGGGTGTACCCCCGGTTCATGGCGGAGAGCACCCGGTCGCACCCCGACTGCACCGGCAGGTGGATGTGGGGGGCGGCCTTTTCACACCGGGCCATGGCCTGGAACAGCTTCTCCCCCGCGTCCTTGGGGTGGCTGGTCATAAAGCGGATGCGGAAGTCCCCGGGCACGGCGTTGACCCGCTCCAGCAGGTCGGCGAAGTCCACCCCCAGCCCCAGGTCCTTCCCGTAGGAGTTCACATTCTGCCCCAGCAGGGTGATGTCCCGGCAGCCGGCGCGGGCGAGGGACTCCACCTCCGAGAGGATGTCCTCCGGCCGGCGGGAGCGCTCCCGCCCCCGGACATAGGGCACGATGCAGTAGGAGCAGAAGTTGTTGCACCCGTACATCACCGACACCCAGGCCTTCAGCGGGTCCTGCCGCACCATAGGGATGCCCTCGGCGATGGCGCCGGGGCTGTCCTCCACCGAGAACACCCGCTTTTTCCCCTCCAGCACCTGGAGCAGCAGCTGGGGGAACCGCCACAGGGCGTGGGGGCCGAACACCAGGTCCACATGGCGGTAGGAGCGGCGGATCTCCTCGGCCATGCCGGGGCGCTGCATGGCGCAGCCGCACAGGCAGATGATCTGCCCGGGCCGGCGGCGCTTGGTGTGCACCAGCGCCCCCACATTGCCCAGTACCCGGTGCTCCGCGTGCTGCCGGATGGCGCAGGTGTTGATGAGGATCAGGTCGGCCTCCTCCTCCGAGGCGGTGAAGGAGAAGCCCATCTCCCGGAGATAGCCCCGCAGCCGCTCCGAGTCCGCCTCGTTCTGCTGGCAGCCGTAGGTGTCCACAAAGGCGGCGGGCTGCCCCGCCCCCCGGGGGAGCAGCCGGGCGATGTCCCGGCACAGGTCCAGCTGCCGCCGGATCTCCTCCCGGGGGATTGTGGTGGTGACAGTATTCAACGCATTTCCTCCATCCTGGGACACTTCACATTCAGAATACAATATTCTATCATTTTTTCAGCCAAAAGACAAGATGGAATCGTGGGAGCAGGGGGACGGGCTCCGGACGGCGAGATCCCCTCCCCCGCCGGAAAGGGTCCGCCAGGGGGAGGGGATTTCAGATGGGAAAAGGGGCAGAATAGCGGAGAAAATGAGGTTGACTTTCCCCCTGGAGGAGGGTGTACCATGCGGGCAGAAAGGAGCTGAGACAAGATGACAAACGATTGGACCATCTCTGCCGCCTCTATGGCGGCCATGGCGGGGGTGGGGCTGTTCACCCTGCTCTTCCCGCTGATCCTGGCCGTGCTCTTCTGGCGGCGAAGAGGGGGGCGCTGGCGCTTTTTCCTGCTGGGGTGCGTGGTGTTTCCCCTGTTCGCCCTGACGCTGGAGGGGAGCATCAACCGCGCGGTGCTCTACGGGCCCGCCGGGGCGGTGATCGCGGGGAACATCTGGCTGTACGGCCTGTTCGGCGGGCTGATGGCGGGGGTCTTTGAGGAGTGCGGCCGCTACGCGGCCTTCCGCCTTGGCCGGCGGTGGACCCGGGGTCCCCAGGACGCCCTGATGTACGGGGCGGGTCACGGGGGGATCGAGGCGGTGCTGCTGGTGGGCAGCGCCATGCTGAACAGTTTTCTCATCGCCCAGGCGCTGAACCGCGGCGGCATATCCGGGGTGGAGGCGCTGATGGGTGTCCCGCTCACAGAAGCGGGGATGGCCTCTCTGGAGCAGATGGCCTCCATCCCGGCGGCCCTGTATTTGGTGTCCGGAGTGGAGCGGCTGTTCGCGATGGTGATCCACATCTCCCTCTCCGTGCTGGTGTACACCGCGGCGGTCCGGAGGGAGAGATGGTACTGGTTCCCGGCCGCCATCGGACTCCACGCGCTGGTGGACTTTGCCGCGGTGGTGACCAGCCCGGTGTCCACCCTGCTCACCGAGGTGCTGGCGGCAGTGCTGGCAGTGGGCCTGGCGCTGCTGGCCCGCCGGGTCTATCTGGAAGAAAAGGCGGAAACCCTCTTGACCTTCCACCAGGGGGAGGGTGTATCATAATCTGGAGGAAAGAGGGACGGCGCATGAAGATCAACGAGGTGGAGGCCCAGGTGGGCATCACCAAAAAGAACATCCGGTTTTACGAGGAGCAGGGCCTGCTCTCCCCCCGGCGCAACAGCGAAAACGGCTACCGGGAGTACGGCGGCCGGGAGGTGAGCCAGCTCAAGCAGATCAAGCTGCTGCGCAAGCTGGGCCTCTCCCTGGAGGAGATCCGCCAGATGCAGTCGGGGGCCCACACGGTGGGGGACGGGATGCGCCGCCATCTGGTCACCCTGGAGCGGGAGCGGCGCAATCTGGATCGGGCCATGGAGCTGTGCTCCTCCCTCACCGTGCGGGAGGAGCGGCTGGAGGATCTGGACGCCGACGCCCTGCTGGCCCGGATGGAGGAGATGGAGCGGGAGGGCACCACCTTTCAGGATAAGCAGCGCGGGGACATCAAGGGGCTGCACTATGTGATCCCCACGGCCATCACCCTGCTGACCATCCTGCTCATGGCGGGGCTCATCGCCCTGATGCTGTGGGGCTTCTCCATCGATACGGAGGATGCCCCGCCCCTGCCCCTGGTGGCGGTGCTGGTGGCCATCCCCGGGTCCATCATCCTCGGGGTGGTGCTGGCCCTGGTGCAGCGGGTGAAGGAGATCGAGAAAGGAGAGGCGGAGGATGCCAAGCAGTACTGATTCCCGCCGCCGGCGGCGGGCCGCCGTGCTGGCCGCCCTGGGCGCCGTGACGGCCACGGCGGCGCTGGTGCTCCCCGCCCTGTGGAGTTTCGGCGCCGCGGGGGGCTGGCATACGCCGGCGGCGTGGACTATGGCGCTGGTCGCCCTGCTGGGACTGGCAGTGGCGGCGGGGGTGCTGGCCGCCCTGGGTCAGCGCCTGAAGGAGCTGAAAGGAGGAGAAGAGGACGATGCCCGGCAATACTGACCGGCGCGCCCGCCGGGGCGCCTGGACCAGCGCACTGATCTTCACGGCGGTGCAGCTGGCCACCGGAGCGCTGCTCCTGTGGGGCTGTGCCCTGGCGTGGGACTTTTTCTGGCTGCGGACCCTGCTGCTGATCCTGACGGCGGGGGACCTGCTGGCCATCCCTTTCGTGTGGGTGGCCCTGAGACAACGAATGAAGGAGATCAAAGGAGGAGAGCAAGATGCTGCTGCTGAATATTGAGTATGTCCCGGGAAAAGAGATCGAGGCCCTGGGCCTGGTGCGGGGCACCGTGGTGCAGTCCAAAAACTTCGGCAAGGACTTCATGGCGGGGATGAAGACCCTGGTGGGGGGCGAGATCACCGGCTACACCGAGATGCTGGTGGAGGCCCGGCAGATCGCCACCAAACGCATGGTGGACGAGGCGGAGCGCCTGGGGGCGGACGCGGTGATCAACATCCGCTACGGCTCCGCGTCGGTGATGCAGGGAGCCGCGGAAGTCATCGCCTACGGCACGGCGGTGAAGTACAAATAACCCGCCTGGGGGAGGAGGGCGCCGCGCCCTCCTCCACTTTTTGCCGCGGCGGACCGGGGCGCGGCACACGGAAAGGCGAATGGGCCGGACAGGCAGAGAAAACACACCCAGGCGGCGCTTCTTGGAAGCGCCGCCTGGGTGTTTAGGATTCTTTTGGCCAGCGCAGCGGCCCCCGGTACCAGCCGGTGACCCCGTGCTTCTTGGCCAGCACCCCCCGGCTGGTCTCCTCCACGATGGACAGCCGGTCCCCCGCGGTGACGGGCAGCTCATAGTCGGTGGCGTCCTCGCAGGTGGTGAAGCGGGCCGACGGGTCCTTGAGGTAGCGGGTGAGGATGTCCATCTCGTACCCCGTGGCGGTGTGGCGGCAGCGGGAGAACTCGGGGCCGGGGACGAGCACCTCCACCTCGTGCTCGCTCCACCGGATGTTCTTGGAGCGGACGGAGTCGGCCTGGTCCGCCAGGGCTTCCGCCACCCTCCGGCCGTCGAAGGCGGTCCAGGTGAAGTCCTGGGATCTCGCGTCGGGGAGTATCAGGGCGTTGAGCTGGCCGTCCAGCTTCAGCACGCACCCCCCGTCAATGCTCACCAGGTGCTGGTTCACATCCACGATGGGGGCGGCGCTGGGGATCTCGGGGCGGTAGAGGGTCACCGGCCAGTGGCCCACCACGCACCACCGCCGGAAGTGGGGCCGCTGGTCCCGGAAGTCGTCGTTTTTCATGCAGTGCCAGGCGTCCAGCCGCTCCGGGTGCTCCTCGTCGGAGACCCCGCCGTGGACAAACAGCAGCTCGGGGGTGCGCACCACGGTGGGCAGGTCCCGGAGAAACTCCAGCTCGGGCATGAAGCGCTCCCGCACCGCCCGGCGCAGCCGGGCCAGGTCCTCCAGGGTGTCCGCCCGGTCCGCCCCGGCCAGCGCCCCCATCTGGCGCAGGGTGCTCTGGGGCCGGACGGAGAGATAGCGCAGAAAGAAGGGGGCGTCCCCCTCCCCATTCCCCAGGGCGAACTCGGGCACCAGGTCGTCGCAGTTGCCCGCCACGGGGTACACCGTGTGGGTGCGGCACAGCTCCATGATGAAGTGGAGGGTGTCCAGGCTGGCGGGGCCCTTTTCGATCATGTCCCCCACCAGCACCAGGATGTCCGCCCGGGAGAAGCCGATCTTGTCCAGCAGCCCCTTCAGGAAGGGGAGATTGCCGTGGATATCGCTGACGGCCACCACCCGGCGGCGGGGCGGGAAGACCACATCCTGTACCTTGGCCTGTCTCATCTCCGCCTCCCTGCCCGTCCTGCGGCGGGGGCGGGGCGATGTCCGTGTCCCCTCATGCCAGCTGCGCCTCCAGCGCCACCCAGCCGCTCTTCTCCCGGCGGCGGGTCACCCGCAGGCCGTTTTTCGCCAGGGCGGCGGCCACCTCCTCCGCCCGGCTGTCGATGACGCCGGAGCACAGGAACAGTCCCCCCTCCGCCAGCAGTCCGGGCACCCGGGAGGACAGGGGGATGATCACATCCGCCACGATGTTGGCCAGCACCAGGTCGTACCGCGCCCGCCCCAGCTCCTCCGCCAGCGCCCGGTCGGAGATCACATCCCCCGCCCGCACCGTCAGGCGGTCCCGGCCGATGCCGTTGAGGGCGGCGTTTTCATAGGCCACATCCACCGCCTTGGGGTCGATGTCCACGGCCTCCGCCCGCCCTGCCCCCAGGACCAGGGCGGCGATGGAAAGGATGCCGCTGCCGCAGCCCAGGTCCAGCACCCGGGCGCCGGGGCGAACCGCCTCCTCCACCCCGGCCAGGCACAGCTGGGTGGAGGCGTGGGACCCGGTGCCGAAGGTGAGCCCCGGGTCCAGGTATACCGGCACCCGGCCCTCAGGCACCGGCCGGTCCCGCATCCAGTCGGGGACGATATACAGCCGCGCCCCCACCTGGATGGGCTGATAGTACTTCTGCCAGCTGTGGGCCCAGTCGTTCTCCCCCAGCACCGCGGTGGTATAGGGCAGGTCGATGCCACGCAGATATTCCGTCAGCTGGGCGCGGCCCGTCTCGTCGTCGGTGACATAGAACTTCACCCGGGTCACCCCGCGCATCCGGTCCAGCAGCTCCTGGTCCACATAGTCCCAGTACTGCCGGTTCTCCTCCAGAAAGCGGCGGAAGTCCGCCTCGTCCTCGATGACCAGGCCGGTCATGCCGTTGGCCATGAGCCGGGCGGAGACCTCCTCCAGCCGGTCCTGGGTGGTGTCGATGGCCACCTCCAGCCACTTGGTGTCCTCCAAAATGAAACGCCCCCTGTCTGCGTCAAAGTCACCTTCTATTGTAATCCGGAAGGGCCCGGCCCGCAAGCCCTTTTTCCCGCATGGGGCCCGGGCGGATCTCCTCCGCCCGGAATCCCCCGGTTTCGCTGGGGGCGGTGTCCTCACCGGCCCGGGTGGTGCCCCTTTCCAGGGACGAGGGGTTTCGCCAGCGGGCGAGGTACTTTCTCCACGCGGAGAAAGTACCCAAAGACGCGCTCAGGGGGCGCGGGCACGGAGACCGCGCCCTCCGCTGCGCTGCGGGCGGGTCTCCTCACGCCCCGCTCCCCCTGAGAACCCCCATTGACGGGGGACGGGGGACCCGCAACGGCGGCCCGGCGGTCA
>CALWZP010000010.1 GCA_944386055.1 uncultured Oscillospiraceae bacterium
TTGGGCTCTCCGAAGAATGGGCGCCCGCTTCCGGGTCAACCATCACTCCTGGTGGAAACAGGAGCTTCCCAGTAAGTCCGAGTATGAAGAAGCTCGGCGCAATCTGGAACGCATTCACTATGAGGTGGACTATGTGATCACCCACTGCGCCCCAAGCAATATTGTTGACATACTGGGAAACGGCGGATATGTCCACGACCACCTGACCGACTTCTTGGAGGAAGTCAGAGAACAAGCCAAGTTCCACTACTGGCTGTTCGGACATTACCACGACAACAGGATCATCGACAACCGCTTCGTTCTGCTCTGGGAGCAGATGGTGCAAGTGGTATAAACAGGCCAAAGAGAAGCACAGGAAATACTCCTGCGTTTCTCTTTGGCCTGTTTCTGAATAAGGCAGATTCTGCCGGAAAGGAGGAAGCCATGAACATCCGCAAAAACATCGATTACTCTGCCATGTTTGCCGCTATGGATACGGCAATGGCCACCGGAATGTCTCAGATGGAACTGTACTGCCAGCTGGGCACTTTGGTCTGTGACAGACCAGAAAAGGGTGCTGCAGTCGCAGCTGCCGAGTACCTGAAAAACCGTTACCAGGATGCTTCCGGCTTCTCTCCCCGCAACCTGCGCCGGATGCGGGATTTCTACCGGATGTATGGTGGGAAACCGGAACTGCTGAAGCTGGCCATGGAGGTCAGCTGGACACACAATGTGGTCATTCTGGAAGCAGAACTGAGTCTGGAAGAACGGCGCTGGTACTTGCGCGCTACCCGGCAATTCGGGTGGTCAAAGGCTGACCTCCAGAAAAAGATTGCGGCAGAGGCCCATCTGGAAGTCCTCCTCGACGAATCAGAGGTTCCGTGCTATACTGAATGCGAAGACAGCAAATTGGAGTGTTCAACGTATGATCAAGATACTTTTTCTCTGCCACGGCAACATTTGCAGAAGCCCGATGGCCGAGTTTATTATGAAGGATCTGGTGAAGAAGGCCGGTCTGGAGCAGAGCATTCTGATCGAGTCGGCAGCCACCAGCACAGAGGAGATCGGCAATCCGGTGTATCCGCCGGCTCGCCGCAAGCTGTCCGAGCATGGCATCGATTGCTCCGGCAAGAGAGCCCGCCAACTGCTGAACAGCGACTACGAGAAATACGACATCCTGATTGGCATGGATCATGCCAACCTGCGAAGTATGTACCGCATCTGCGGCGGCGATTTTGCCGACAAGATGCATCTTCTGATGGACTTTACCAACCGTCCCGGCGAGGTAGCCGATCCGTGGTACACCGGCGATTTCGATACGACCTGGCGGGATGTGGAGGAAGGTTGCTTAGGCTTGCTACACCATATTCAGGCTCAATTGACGATATCAGAGTAAGGTTTATAGGTACATAGTAAGCTGGTTATTTTTATAGTGTCACAAGGGAAGTCACCACTATGTTTGAAAATTTCCATGAGTTAAATCAATGGAAATTTGAATGCTTAACTACTTTGTAGCGTAGTAACAGAAAAACATCAACAGTTGTCATAAGTTTGCATTGGAATGCTGGAGATTATCAAATCAATATATTGAGGTTTAATATGAGTATTTCACAGGCAGAAATTATTGCTCAAAAAACAGCAACCAAACTTGCTAATAAAAAGTTGAAAGTTGCTCTCATTATTTCATCTGTTTACGTATTATTATATCATTTTGTTCTCCTACGTTGGGAAGCAGCAACAATTGAACTGTATTATTCCGGTGTCTTAGCAAATACTTTAGCGCTTTCTGTAATAACCGGATATATCTTTTATTATATTACCGTACTTACTCCATATAAAAGCAAGATTGCGGAGATGCAATCTGCTGTAATTGCAAGTAAAAGTAATCTTGCTGATTTGATAAATAGGCTTATTGTTTTGCTGACACAGAATGAAGATTGGAGACAGACAGATAACATATCTTTGAAAGCGTTTGTCGACTCTCATAGTCCGGGTCGTAGGATATGGTTAGAGCAATGTTCAGGAATTTTCAAAACATCGCAGGTTTTAATGACTTATAACCCATATACTCTATACATAATAAGTGATACCTTAAATGAAATTCAGAGGCAGATTGAAGATATACTTCATCACAGTGACCTATTTGAGGATGAATATCTAAAACTAATCGTCTGGCTGATTAATACAGATACTTATAAAAAGTTATTTGGGCTTGGATTGAATTCTCTCGAGCAGTTTAATATTGGTGAAAATAAGCCCGAATATGTACAAGGAACAACTTTATTGGACAGTTTCTTTTGTGAAGAGTTATCCCTTAGACTATTTGTCGAAAATGGCGAGAAAATTTTCATTGATGAGGTTAGAAAGCTATTAGACAAATGACATATAAGAATCGCAACCAATATTGAAAAAGCAATTAGGGAGTGATATACTGTACAAAAGGGGGGTGTCAAAATTGACTTGGCATTTAAAACGCTTTTCGCCTGACATGATTGAAGAAATTGCAAACAATCCATATCGATATGATACCCAAGATATTCGAAGAGCAGCAAAGGAAGCCGAGTTACACTATTTAGACAACACATTCGGTTGTGATGTTGAATGGATGACAAGAGTTCAATTGAAACTAAATAGTGCGCTCCGCGATCGCGGTGAGACTCCGGTTTAATCTGCGCTGAATCTGCATTTTATCGTTTAACTTATGAATTTAATTTCTCGATCGCTGTAAATGCTTGTTGTGTAAGACAATTTAAGCGGCATCTATAGTGTTGCGATGTTCCACTCGTCGCAAGCGGTATGTCGTTTGCGACGAGTTTTTATTTACGCAAAACACATCGCACATTTATCCTGCTGTTTCACGCATCCAAATCGTACCCGCTTCCGCGGGGCTTCAGGCTGAGCCCGTCAATTCGCGGTGGCTGGCCTTCAAAACGCGTCGGCAGATGTGGTGTGCAATTCCCGGCCACAGGCCGGAAATCTGCAGCGAAAAAGTGCCGTCTGCACTGCGGGTCAGCCGGATTGCTGCTAAAGCACACAAAAAGGTGAAAATATCCAGATACAAGACTGCGAGACTTGGAGGACAAAGATCGTACGGGCGACCAAAGTCTGCCAAGTTCTTATCCGTACAAGCTTCTTTTTAAATTGTGTTATTTCGCAGAGATCATGAACTATAGATAAATTGAATGAAACCAAAGTACAGGCATGAATGGTTTTAGCTTTATAGCTGACAATGTCACATATCCTGCGGAAGCGGACGGAAGACAACCGTACTGCGTCTGATCCTTCAGGATTGTCTGGACCAGTTCTTCACTTTATAATGCTGCTGCGGATTTAAGCCTCGTGGCTTGAAGTGAAAAAATTCAAGTGAAAGTGCGCGTTCAATAGTGTCTTTGGGTGGAAACTTGTAGTAGAGGTGTGGAACAGTTAAGTTGGATTCTTTAATACCCCTGCCCTCATAATGTAAAGGGCCTAATGGCTCAGAGAAGGGGCCAATCAGCTGTAATTTGAACGATTTCCAGATCTGCTTCAGCACCGGAAAATCCGGCGGACTGGCGGTGCTGATAAAACACAGAAGGCGGAAAAGACGCTGGAGGAGATTGCTCTGTTCACGGAAGTCTACCTGGTTCCGGAAAGCGGGGCTCAGTATTATACCTGTCATAACAGCTTATGTAACTGACCGGTGGACCGCGTCTTGAAAGTCAAACGGCTTTTGAAGTGTGACGGAAATTACCTTGGAAAAGAGCAGGGCAAGCCATCGGCGGCCACATCCCCTAAAGCGGGTTTGACCAATGGGCCCCAAGTGTTTCCCGCGTCTTAGCGGCCTTTTGACGGCGGCAGACGCCGGTTCAAAACAGACAAAGGAGGAGGGCATCCGCCAAGCGGATGCCCTCCTCCTTTGAAAAATCGATTTTGACATTCCGGGGCGCGGTGCGGCGGGACGGCCGCTCCCGCACTTCGTCAGCGGGAAGTCAGCGGTTCAGGATCTCCATGAACTCGTCGCCGGTGATGGTCTCCTTCTCATAGAGATACTTGGACAGCTCATGGAGCTTGTCCTGATTCTCTTCCAGAATCTTGGCAGCCTTTTCGTGCTGCTTTTTCACCAGAGACACCACCTGCTTGTCAATCTCCGCCGCCGTCTCGGCGGAGCAGGCCAGGGAGGTGTCCCCGCCCAGGTACTGGTTATTCACCGTCTCCAGGGCCACCATGCCGAAGCCCTCGCTCATGCCGTACCGGGTGATCATGGCCCGGGCAAGCTTGGTGGCCTGCTCGATGTCGTTGGAGGCGCCGGTAGAGGCGGAGTGGAAGATCAGCTCCTCGGCCGCCCGGCCGCCGGTGAGGGTGGCAATGCGGTTTTCCAGCTCCTCCTGGCTCATGAGATAGTGATTGCCCTCCTCCACCTGCATGGTGTAGCCCAGCGCGCCGGAGGTGCGGGGAATGATGGTGATCTTCTGCACCGGGGCGGAGTGGGTCTGCATGGCGGCCACCAGGGCGTGGCCCACTTCGTGGTAGGCCACCGTCCATTTCTCCTGGTCGGTGAGGATAGCGTTCTTCTTCTGATAGCCGGCGATGACCACCTCGATGCTCTCCTCCAGGTCGGCCTGGGTGGCAAAACGGCGCCCGTCACGGACCGCCCGCAGGGCGGCCTCGTTGACGATGTTGGCCAGCTCCGCGCCGCTGGCACCGGAGGCCATGCGCGCGACCTTGCCCCAGTCCACATCCTCGGCCACCTTGATCTTTTTGGCGTGGACCTTCAGGATATCCTCCCGGCCCTTCAGGTCGGGCAGCTCCACCGGAACCCGGCGGTCAAAGCGGCCGGGGCGGGTGAGCGCGGGATCCAGGGATTCGGGCCGGTTGGTGGCGGCCAGGATGATGACGCCGTTGTTGCCCTCAAAGCCGTCCATCTCAGTAAGCAGCTGATTCAGGGTTTGTTCCCGCTCGTCATTGCCCCCCAGCTGGCCGTCCCGCTTTTTGCCAATGGCGTCGATCTCATCAATGAAGACAATGCAGGGAGCTTTCTCCTTGGCCTGACGGAACAGATCGCGGACCTTGGATGCGCCCATGCCCACGAACATCTCCACAAACTCCGAGCCGGACATGGAGAAGAAGGGGACATTGGCCTCGCCGGCCACGGCCTTGGCCAGCATGGTCTTGCCGGTGCCCGGAGGGCCCACCAGCAGAATGCCCTTGGGCATGGAGGCACCGATCTCCTGGTACTTTTTGGGGTCATGGAGGTATTCCACGATCTCCTTCAGGTTGTCCTTCGCCTCATCCTCGCCGGCCACATCGGAGAATTTGATGCCTTCGGAGGACTTGACATACACCTTGGCGTTGGACTTGCCGAACATCATGGCGTTGGGGCCGCCGGCATTCTTCATCATCCGCTTGGACATATACTGACCGATGGCGACGAAAATTACAATGGGCAAGACCCAGAACAGCAGAAAGGTGAGCAGGGGAGAGGCCTGCTCGATCTCCTCCCCATAGAAGGGGACATCCGCGTCCAGCAGCCGCTGGATGAGGTCGGGGTCGCCCACCATGGCGGTTTTGTAGATGACGGTCTCGTCCGGGTCTGTGAACAGAATGCGGTTTTCCTGCTCCTGAATCTCTGCGCGGCCGACCTCGCCGCTTTTTACCATCTCGACGAAGGTGTTGTAGTCCACCTCCCGGATCTGCCGCTGGGCCATCCAGGGCATGGCCAGAAAGTTGAACAGCATCAGCACCAGCAGTACGATCACATAGTAATAGATCAGGGGCTTTTTCGGCGTTTTTACCTCGTTCATGTCAGGTCTCCTTCCTGCTCGTGCTCCGCCGCCTCGTGCTCGGAGCGCCGCTGCAGTATCATGGCGGACAGGGCTGTGATCAGCGCATAACGCATGGCCTGGGTGGCGAAATCAATGGCGTATTCCGCATAGAGGGACATGGCCTCCGCCTGGTCCTCTGCATAACTTTGGTTTCGACCCCGCATCTCATTGGGGAGTTCCTCCTGCAGGATGCGGTCCGCGCGGCGGGCAAAATCCAGCTGCGCCTGGGCCAGCGCGGCCACCGCCGGAGACCTGCTTGCCTGGACGCGTTCGGCCAGCAGCAGCCTGCGCTCCTGATACTCGTCGTGAAGCCGCTCCAGTTCTTCCTGAAGCTGTGACGCTTCCTTCACCTGCAAAAGCCGGATCCGGCTCAGTAGCCGCCCATACTCCTGCTCCAACTGGCAGAGCTTGACGGCGAAGATCCCCTGTTTCAGTTCCATGGATACTGTCCTCCTCAGACCGGATGTTCTGCTTTTTTATAGCAGGGATGCCCCGTCTGCGCCATGTTCAATATTGCCGATGTGTATAGACAAGCTCCCGGATGTGTCAAAGGACTTGACACATCCGGGAGCCTGTCTATACACTTAGAAAGAATCATCCATATTCGGCAGCCGCCCATTCTGCTATGATGGGGCCGTGGCCCAGGAGACTTACGCCTGATGCCGGTCCGCTGCGACTTCCGGACTCCAGATCTCTCCGGTGAGAAGACCGTAGAACTGCCTGGACAGCAGATCGGGGTCCTGATTCCCGTTCAGATTCTCGATGAGCATCCCCACCAGACCATAGGAGTAAAAGTTGATGGCGGTCTCCAAATCGCTGGGATTGATGGACAGACCGGTGGCCTTGGCCCGGAGCATTTTCTCCAGATAGACGCGCGTGGATTGGACCAGCAGACGCTCGATCTCGGCACGGCGCTGGGAGGCCATCAGATGCTGGATCAGACGCTTGTTCTCCCGCAGCGCGAGGATAACAGCCTTGATTGCCTCCTGGGCGGAGGGAGCAGCCAGGCTGACATCCACTGCGTTTTGGAGAGCTCGGGCGGTGATCCATTCGATCACTTCCATGATATCCTGAAAATGATAATAGAACGCCTGACGGCTGATTCCGCACGCGTCCACCAGTTCCTTGACGGTGATTTTGTCCACGGATTTGCGCTGCAACAGCGCGGTCAATGTCTCTGCGATCATCTGCTTCATATCTACTGCCACAGCATCATCTCTCCATTACCTGAAATTTTGCGTGATGCCTTATTTTAACACAGGAAAATCGCCCCGTCCAGCACCCGCTTGCAGGGGGGAACGGCATATTTTGTAAGGAGGATATATGGATACCATTTCGATTCTGGCCGCATTGGATGAACACTATGTGCCGCAGCTTCAGGTGCTGCTTACCTCTCTGCGCCTGAACAACGCCGGAGAGCATGTGGCGCTGTATCTGCTCTACAGCGACATCTCTCCGGCGGGGCTGGATACGGTGGCGCGGCAGAGCGAGGCATTTGGATATGAGTTTTACCCGGTGCGGGTGGACGACGCCCTGTTTGGGAACGCCCCCGCCACCCAGCAGTATCCCAAGGAGATGTACTACCGCCTGCTGGCCTCCCGGCTGCTTCCGGAGTCGCTGGACCGGGTCCTCTATCTGGATCCGGATATCCTGATCATCAATGCCCTGCGTCCCCTGTGGGAGACGGAACTGAACGGCAATCTGTTCGCGGCGGCGGCACACACGGGAAAGACTGAGTTGGCCAACAATGTCAACCGGGTGCGGCTGAACAGCGGCAGCGATTACTATAACTCCGGCGTGCTTCTGATGGACCTGAGGGCAGGCCGCCGGGAGATCGAGCCGGAGGAGATCTTCCGCTATGTGGCGGAGCACAAGATGGAGCTGCTTCTGCCCGATCAGGATCTGCTCAACGCCCTGTACGGCAGGCGCATCCTGCCGCTGGACGACGCGCTTTGGAATTATGACGCCCGCAATTACAACAACTACCTGCTGCGCAGTGCCGGCGAGCACGATCTGCGGTGGGTCATGGAACACACCGCGGTCCTGCATTTCTGCGGGAAGGCAAAACCGTGGAAGCCGGGCTATGTCTACCGGTTTGGCGTGCTCTATCAGCACTACATCCAGGTCGCCCGGCGGATCTGCGGCGAGATCGGACTGTGGAACAGAAAGGAGATGGGGGCGTGGTTTGTTCCAGAAGGCAAAGCACGCTCTGGAGGAAAGGACGGCCCGGTCACACAGCCCTGGTAATTGCGGCGCTTCTTCGTTGACAAAAAGGCCGGAGCACTTTTATAATGGGAGCATATGCCATTTGTCAAGGCCCGGAAGAGGAGAGGGGGGAGCGCCGTCATGTATGAGAGAAAGCGGTGTGTGCTTTTGGCGGACGACGAGGTGCGGATCCTGCGGGCGCTGGGAGACCTGCTGTCCGCCAACGGCTTTCATGTGCTGAAGGCGGAAAACGGGCGGGAGGCGCTGGAGGCGTTCACCCGGCAGGAGGGGCAGATCGACCTGGTGCTGCTGGATGTGATGATGCCGGAAAAAGACGGCTTCTCCGTCCTGCGGGAGATCCGGAGCCTCTCCCCCCGGACGCCGGTGATCCTCCTCACCGCTCGGGGGGAGGAGTACGACCAGCTCCAGGGCTTTCAATGCGGGGCGGACGACTACATCCCCAAGCCCTTCTCCACCACCCTGCTGCTGGCGCGGATGGAGGCGGTGCTCCGCCGGGCGGGGATGGAGCGGACGGAGACAGTGACCGCCGGCGCCGTCACCGTCGCCCCGGAGCAGCGCACCGCCGCGGTGGATGGGGCGGCGCTGGAGCTGACCCGGCGGGAGTTCGACCTGCTGTACTGCTTTGTGTGCAACCAGGGGCGTACCCTCTCCCGGGAGCAGATCCTGGACCATGTGTGGGGCTTTGACTTCGAGGGGGACGCGCGGACGGTGGACACCCATGTGAAGAATCTGCGCCTGAAGCTGGGCGAGCACGCCGGGTATATCCAGACGGTGTACCGGGTGGGCTATAAGTTCGAGGCGGAGCCATGAAAAGGCCGCCCTCCATCCGGACCCTGCTGCTGGGTCTGTGCGCCGCGCTGCTGCTCATTGTGGCGGCGGGAGAGCTGATCTTTGGGGCCTTCTTCGCCCGGGCCTATTTCCTGGGGCAGAAGGAGGCGGAGATGGAGACCTTTTTCCAGTACATCCGGGAGAACTACACCGACTCGCCGCAGCAGCTGTACGAGCTGCTGCGGGAGGGGGAGGATGTGCAGAACATCCGGGTGGCCATCTACGACCAGCGGGGAGAGCTGATCTACACCAGCCGCCCCATGGGGGCGCAGTACGGCGGGGAGCCGCCCTTCCCGATGCCTGACGGGGCGGTCTCCTTCTCTGAGACGCCCGAGGTGCGGGAGCTGCCCACCCGGTCGGGGGAGGAGGACGCCCAGCTGGGGCTGACGGGGAAGTTCTCCTATGAGGGGGAGGAGCGCTATGTGCTGCTGTGGGTGATGGTGGCATCCATCGAGAGCAGCATCGCCGCCTTCAACCATGTGGCCCTCTACATCGTGGGGGTGGTGCTGGCGGCGGGGATCCTGGCCAGCGTCCTCTTTGCACGGCGAATGATCCGACCCATCCGGAACATCCAGCGGGTCTCCCGCCAGGTGGCGGACCTGGACTTCTCCGCCCGTGCGGATGAGAGCGTCCCGGTGCGGGAGCTGCGGGACCTGGCGGGCAGCGTCAACCGCATGGCGGAGCACCTCAGCGCCGCCGTTGAGGAGCTGCGCCGGGCCAACGAGCGGCTGCAGGAGGATGTGGACCGGCAGAGGCAGCTGGAGCAGATGCGCCGGGAGTTCGTGGCCGGCGTCTCCCACGAGATGAAGACCCCCCTGTGCCTGCTGCAGATGTACGCGGAGAACCTGAAGTACAATGTGGAGGGCATCGACAAGGATTACTACTGCGACACCATCATCGACGAGGCGGGGCGGCTGAGCGAGATGGTGGGCGGGATGCTGGAGCTGTCCTCCCTGGAGAACGGCCTGTCCGCCATGGACACCCGGCCGCTGGACCTGAGCCTTCTGTGCCGGGAGACAGTGGAGCGGATGGCGCCGGTGCTGGAGCGCTGCCGGGTGCGCACCGCTCTGGAGGAGCCGTGCCCTGTGCGGGGGGATCCCCGGTTTCTGGAGATGGCGGTGAAGAACTTTCTCTCCAACGCCGCCGTCCACACCCCGGAGGGAGGCGAGGTGGCGGTGGAGGTCCGGCGGGAGGGGGACACCGTGACCCTCACCGTGGCAAATCAGGGCAGATGCATCCCGGAGGAGCGGCTGGCGCAGGTGTGGGACAGCTTTTACAAGGTGGACGAGGCCCGGGTGCGGGACGGGGAGGTCCACGCCGGCCTGGGCCTGGCCATCGTGAAGAATGTGGTGGCCCGCCACGGCGGGACCTGGCGGGCGGAGAACACCCGGAACGGGGTGGCCTTCTCCTTCACCCTCCCGGTGCGGGAGGACTGAGAGTCAGCATGGCGAACGGCGGAGGGCGCGCGAAACGGCGCGCCCTCCGCCGTATTTTGCCGCAGAGGGGGAAAAGTACGGTTTTAAAAATTATTCAGAGTGACACCATAACTTCATCACAACTCCCCGATAGGATAACAGGGAACATGAACCCGGACGCCGGAGAGGCAAGGCCGGGAGGAACAGGGGAGGATCGCCCATGGAGCAGATCATGGAACAGGAGACTGTGGAGGAGAAGAGAGGGACAGGGCTTTTATCGGCGCTGCGGGACCGGCTGCCCCGCCGGTCCGGGCCGAAGAAACCGGGGAAAAAGCGGTGGACCGTCAAGCGGGTGATCCTGCTGGCGGTGCTGGCGGCGGCGCTCGTCGCCTGCGGGATCGGGCTGTACTTCCTCTTCTTCGCGGAGGAGGAGCGGACGGCGGTCACCGGAACCACCACCTATGGTTACCTCAACGAGGCCCTGGAGGGCTCGGGCACCACTACACCGGCGGATTCGGTGACCTATACCGTTTCAGGGACCGTGCTGGAGTGGTATGTGGAGACGGGGGACGAGGTGGAGGAGGGCGATCTGCTCTATGTCTTGGACTCCTCCGAGGTGGAGGATGAGATGATGGAGTATGAGCTGGAGCTGACCGATCTGTACGAGCAGTATGAGGAGCTGCAGGAAAATGTCAGCAGCCAGAATGTCACCGCCGATTTCGCCGGACGGGTGGAGGACATCCAGGTGGAGGCGGGAGAAAATGTGCAGAACGGAACCGTCCTGGCCACGCTGGTGGACGACAGCGCCATGAAGACCACCCTCTACTTCAGCTATGCCTATGAGGAAGAGATCTACACCGGCATGGAGGTGTCGGTTTCCGTCTCCGACCAGATGCTGGTGCTCACCGGTACGGTGACCGGCATCGACTATGTCAACTATGTCACTGCAGAGGGCATGCCCTGCTTCGCGGTGACGGTACAGGTGACCAATCCGGGGTCCCTGGCGGAGGGGATGAGCGCCACCTGCTGGCTTACCGGAGCGGACGGCGGCGAGATCTATGCCGTGGGGGACGGCGAGCTGGAGTATAACCACGAGGAGACCATCACCGCCGGCGCCGCCGGGGAGCTGCTGGGGGTCTATGTGACGGATTATGAGGAGGTGCAGGCGGGAGAACTGCTGTTCTCCATCGATGCCTCCAGCTATGAGAGCCAGCTCCAGTCCGCCCAGGAGCAGATCGAGTATTACGAGGAGCGGATCGCGGATCTGCAGGAGTCCATCGACACCGAATACACCCGCTATGCCGACATCACCGGACAGGTGGTGTACGCCGACTATTCCACCGACCGCATGACCGGGGAGGACAGCGGCACCGTGATGATCTACAACCAGGACTCCATGGAGATCACGGTGAACATCGACGAGCTGAATGTGGACTATGTGGAGGAGGGGATGGAGGTCACCGTATACCGCACCACCTCCTCCAGCGCCGAGCCGGTGTACTACCCCGCCACCCTCACCTATCTCAGCCTGGAGGCCACCTCCTCCAGCAGCGGGGTGAGCACCTTCGAGGCCACCATCACCATCGATTCGGAGGGGGAACTTTCCTCCGGCGTGACGGTGTACTACATCATCGACACCAGCGGCGGCAGCGGCGAGTCGGTGCTGGCCCCCATCGACGCGCTGTGCACCTATGACGACGGCTACTACCTGCTGGTGCAGTCGGACAGCCGGCCGGAGGAGACCATCGACCCGGAGGAGGAGGGGGGCAGCGTCACCGACTACCCCGACGGCTACTATACCGTGCCGGTGGAGGCGGGGGACTACAACGAGAGCTATGTCCAGATCCTCTCCGGCGTGGAGGAGGGGGCCACGGTGTTCCTCCGCTATCAGAACGCGGCGCCGTCCGGCGGCGACACCACCTCCACCGACGGCACCGAGGAGAGCGGCGGCAGCGGGATGCCCGACTTCGGCGGCGGAGGCATGGGCGGCGGAAACATGCCCAGCTTCGGCGGCGGAGGCATGGGCGGCGGGATGCCGGGGGGCTGAGTGCATGGGACTGATCGAGATTACGGATCTGTATAAGATCTATGCCGAGGGTATGGAGAACGAGGTGCGGGCCCTGGATGGGGTGAGCCTGTCCATCGACTACGGCGAGTTTGTGGCCATCGTGGGGGCCTCCGGCTCGGGGAAATCCACCATGATGAACATCCTGGGCTGCCTGGACATCCCCACCCGGGGGGAGTACATGCTGGACGACATCCCGGTGGCCCACCGCACCGAGCGGGAGCTGGCGGAGATCCGCAGCCGGAAGATCAGCTTCATCTTCCAGGGATACAATCTGATCCCGTCCCTGAATGTGTGGCAGAATGTGGCCCTCCCCATGACCTATCAGGGGGTGAAGCCCGCCCAGCGGTACCAGCGGGCCATGGACGCCCTGGACGCGGTGGGCATCACCGCCAAGGCGGAGAGCCGGCCCACCCAGCTCTCCGGCGGGCAGCAGCAGCGGGTAGCCATCGCCCGGGCCATCGCCACCGCCTCCCCCATCATCATGGCCGACGAGCCCACCGGCGCCCTGGATTCCAAAACGGGGCAGCAGGTGCTGGACATCCTCCGGGGCCTGCACGGCCTGGGGACCACCATCATCCTCATCACCCACGACAATGGCATTGCCGCCAAAGCGGAGCGGGTGGTGCGCCTCCAGGACGGGCACATCGTGGAGGACCGGCCCAACATCCCCGACGAGAGCCGCGCCCTCAACGCCAACCTTTGAGGGGGGAGCGGGATGGACAACATCAGAATGGCCTTCGAGTCGGTGCTGGATAAGAAGATCCGGTCTCTGCTCACCATGCTGGGTATCATCATCGGGGTGGGGGCGGTGCTCATCCTGGTGTCGGTGGTGCAGGGGTATAACGCCGACCTGACGGCCTATTACGAGAAGCAGGGGGTCAACAAGGTAAATGTCTCCATCGTCAGCTATGACCGGAGCAACACCACCGACCAGTCGGGGGAGTTCATGGACTGGGTCGGCGAGAACCTGTCCGATATCATCACCGGGGTGACCCCCAGCTACTCCACCTCCGGCACCCTGAAGTACGGCGCCAATACCAGCGATACCGCCGTCATCTACTTCGGCAACGAGCAGTGGTCCGCCTGCAACAACTATACCCTGGACCAGGGGCGGGATCTGTTGGAGCTGGATATCGACGAGCGGAGCCAGGTGTGCGTCATCGGCTCCTATGTGGCGGACGCCCTGTTCGGCTTTCAGGACCCCATCGGGGAAAAGCTGATGGTCAACGGCACCCCCCTGACGGTGGTGGGGATCTTCTACCAGAAGGACGGCGGGGCGGAGGAGAGCATGGACGACGCCATCGTGGTGCCCTATACCCTCAACCGCCAGATGCTCTCCACCGACACCGTCACCGATTTCACCATCAAGGTGGCCTCCTCCGCCGATATGACCACGGTGATGGACCAGGTGGAGGGGGGTGGTGCGCGGAGCATGTGGACACCAACACCGGGGAGTACACCGTGGAGAACGGCAACGACGCCATGGAGGCGGCGGAGGATGAGACCGCATCCCTCCAGGTGGTGCTGGGCGGCGTGGCCGCCATCGCCCTGCTGGTAGGGGGCATCGGCATCATGAACATCATGCTGGTCACCGTCACCGAGCGCACCCGGGAGATCGGCATCAAAAAAGCCATCGGCGCCCAGCGCCGGGTGATCATCGGGCAGTTCTTGGTGGAATCCACCGTGCTGTCCGGCTGCGGCGGGGTCATCGGGATCCTCATCGGCTACGCCGGCTCCCTGATCCTGGGCAAGCTCATCTATGACCTGATCCTGATGCCGGAGGTGTGGATGGCCGCCGCGGCCTTCCTGTTCTCCCTGGCCATCGGGGTGGGCTTCGGCCTGTATCCGGCGGTGAAGGCCTCCGGCCTGCAGCCGGTGGACGCCCTGCGGGCGGATTAGAGAGGGGGAGACAGTATGGCAAAACGCCTGGCCGCCTCTGCGGCCTTCTTCCTGGCCCTGCTGGCAGCCTACCTTCTGGTGCCGGCGGCAATGACCGTGATATAGATCCGGCAAGAAACAAAAACTGGGGGGACCCTGTGTGAAAAAGTGTATTTCGCTGATCCTGTGCCTGGCCCTGTGCCTGACGGCGCTGCCCGTGGGGGCGGGGGCGGCCTTCACCGATATCTCCGACGAGGACACCGCCGTGGCCGCGGCGGCCCTGCAGGGGATGGGGGTGGTGTCGGGCACCTCGTCCACCGCCTTCAGTCCGGACGAGACCCTCACCCGGGCCCAGGCCTGCACCATGGCGGTGAACGCCGCCGGGCTGGGGAGCCAGGTGAGCACCTATGCCCGGCGGACCCTGTTCACCGATGTGCCCGCCTCGGCGTGGTACAACGGGTATGTGAACCTGGCCTACAGCCAGAGATTCGTCAACGGAAACGGGGACGGTACCTTCCGTCCCGACGACCCGGTGACCTATGGGGAGATGGCCACCATCCTGCTGCGGATGCTGGGCTATACCAGCGCGGAGATCGGCTCGGTGTGGCCGCTGGACTACACCGGCTTCTGCGACGACCTGGGCCTGTCCGACGGGCTGGGACTGGGCGCCTATGACCAGCTGACCCGGGGGGAGGCGGCGGTGCTGCTCTACCGGGCCATGAAGGCGGAGGTCAACGGCTCAGACCAGCCCTACTACGAGACCATCAGCGGCATCTCCTCCACCGGGGAGGTCATCCTGCTGGACACCGACGCCTCCTACGGAGGCTCGGACGGATTGCTGATGGTCTATGACACCGCCGCCGGCGAGACGGCCTACTACACCCAGAAGCTCACCCAGAGCGAGACCCTGGAGGGGTATCTGGGGACCCTGCTCTTTGACAGCAGCGGCCGGGCGGCGGGCTTCCTGCCGGAGGACGGCGGCACCCTGGAGCTCACCGTGGACTCCGCCACCGCCTCTACCCTCACCGACCGCTCGGGCACCAGCTACCGCATCTCCTCCGGCGCGGTGGTCATCTCGGGGGGCGAGACCTACCCGTACAGCACCAGCGGCTATCTCCAGGTGAACGCCAGAGCGGGGAGCACCGTGCGCCTGTATTACAACGATGCCGGGTCCATCGCCTATCTCTGGCTCTCCGGCGGCACCGGCAGCTCGTCGGAGACGGCGGTGGCCACCGCCGCCTCCGCGGGCTCGCTGGCCCGGGCGCTGGGGGTGTCGGGGAGCTATTCCATCACCAAAAACGGCGCAGCAGCGGACAGCGGGGATATCGCCGCCTATGATGTGGGATATTACGACGCCGCCAGCGGTACCCTCCGGGTGTCCGACTACCGGGTGAGCGGCTATCTCACCGCGGCGTCCCCCAGCGTCACCGCCGCCGAGACGGTGACGGTGGCGGGCTGTTCCCTGGAGGTGCTGGAGAGCGCCTGGGACACCCTGGGAGAGCTGTCCCTGGGGCAGCGGGTGACATTGCTGCTCACCGACGACTGCAAGGTGGCGGCGGCCTATCCCGCCGCGGAGCTCTCCGCGGAGATGGTAGGGGTGCTCGCGGAGGACGGGCGGTCGGTGACCCTGGCCGGCAGCGGCGTTGCCCTGTCGGCGGAGGATATGGACTATGACGAGGAGGACAGGGGCGGCCTGGTCACTGTCACCGCCTCCTCCGCCACCCGGCTGCGCTGTTCGGCGGCCTCCTCCGATGCCGCCGGAACGCTGGACCTCGATGCGGGCACGCTGGGAGAACTGGAGCTGGCCTCGGCTCTGGCAGTCTACGAGTGGGCGGGGGGCGGCTATGTCTGCGACCTGGAGGGGGAGCAGGGCGCCTTTTCCACCGGCCTGGAGGACATCACCTGGACGGACAGCCTCTCCGCCTCGGCGGTGAGCTACTACCATGTCAACTCCGCCGGACAGGTGGATGTGCTGCTGCTGGAGGATGTCACCGGCAACTGCTATGAATACGGGCGGGTCTCGGTCTACTCGGGCAGCGAGGGCATCAACCTGGGCAGCGGCACCATGGAGGCCTACAACCAGGCCGCCGCCCTCACCAACAGTGAGGGGAGCACGGGGAAGATGCTGTGCACCCAGTCCGTCACCGGAGGGCGGTATGTGGGGCTGGCCCTGGGGCGGTACAGCGACAGCTATGAGCGGGTGATGGCGGTGCGTACTCTCACGACCCTGACCGGGAGCGGGGTGGACGACTTCTTCCAGCAGGACGGCAGCTGGTATGCGGAGGCAGATGGGGAGGAGTACCCCGTGTCTGATCAGGTGCAGGTTTATTTCGAGGACTCGGAGACCTGGCTGAGCGGGGAGGAGGGCCTGGCCGCCGCTTTGGCGGACAACTATGACCTGACCCTCTACTGTGATGCCGCCCCCTCCGCCGGCGGACAGATCCGGATCATTGTGGCGGGATGACAGCTGAATCAGAATAGAACCGGCGCGTCCGCTGCTTTGCGGGCGCGCCGGTTTTTGTGTGGAGAAGTGAGGGTCAGTCCCGGACGGGGGCCAGGAGCACTTTCCCGGTGCCCCGGTACACATTCACCAGCCCTTCGCCGGAGGCGGCGGAGCCGATGAGGGACTTGCCGGAGCGCTCCACGGTGAAGTTCAGGCTGCCGCTCCAGGCGATGGCCATGTTGCCGTCCACCTTCAGCACATCGTCCTGGAGGGTGATGGTGATCAGTTCCTCCTTGGGGCAGAAGGACTCCAGGCAGAGGGCCCCGCTGCCGGTGATCCCCAGATTGAACAGCCCCTCGTTGCCCGCCACGGCGGAGGAGACATTGGAGCGCATCACCGCCTTGTGCTGCAGCCGGGAGTCGCAGGCCAGAAACAGCCCGTCGTCCAGTACGATGGAGCCGTTCCAGTCCGCCAGGTCCACCAGCAGGATGTGCTTATAGGTGGGCTCCAGCACCAGCAGGCCGTCGCCGGTGTACTCCGGCTTGATGGCGGACTCGCCGGTGACCCCGCCCCGCAGGGCCTTGCCGAACAGGTCGCCCACCCCCTTGACGCCGGTGGTGGCATTGACATTGCCCACCGTCCACTGCATGGCCCCCGCCTGAAGGGTGATCTGCGCCTTGCTCAGGTCGCACAGCACCTGGCGGCGGCGGACATTCATGGCGCTGCTGAAATAGGCGGTGGCGGCGCTGGCGGGAGAGACGCTCAGGTCCCGCTGATACTCCACCACGGAGAAGGGCCCCAGAGAGTCGATGACCTTTACATCGTCGTTGTCGGTGAAATTGCTGATCTGATACATGGCGCTCATCCTTTCTAAATCCACAGAATTTTCAGCCGGCCCAAAGCGGAGGGCGGCTCATTTTCAGTGTAACACGGCCGCCGGCGCCTGTCGAGGGGGAGGGAGAAAAAAGCGGGGAGAGACGGCGGCGGAGGCAGAAGAAACTGCGACCCTATGCAGCCAGCATATTGCTTTTTGGCGGAACGGACGGTACAATAAAAACATAAAAGCCCGGTCAGCCAGGCAAGACCGCGGAGAGGGCTCTGTGATGAACATGACTGTATTTTTAAAAGGAGGAAGCGATATGGAGAAAAAACGAGCGTCCCGTTTCTTGTCTCTAATGCTGGCGGTGTGTATGGTCCTGTCCGTGGCCTGCCTGCCGGCGTCCGCGGAGGAGGCTGAGACCGTGATCGACGGTATCACCTATGAGCTGGACAGCAGCACCATGACCGCAGAGGTGACCTGGTCGGAACCCAATATCGTTGTGGCGGACATTCCGGGCACCATCACCGGTGAGGACGGACAAAGCTACACCGTCACCTCTATCGGCCGGAGCGCGTTCTATTCCCGCACCAGCCTTCAGCGCGTCACCCTGCCGGACACCATCACCACCATCGGCCCGAGCGCCTTTTATAACTGCTCCGACCTGACCTCCATCGACCTGCCGGACAGCCTTCAGGAGCTTGGGGAGTCGGGAGGTGGTATCTTTGCAAAAAGCGGTCTGACCAGCCTGGTCATCCCTGACGGGATCACCCGTCTCCCAGAAAGTCTGTGTGCCCACACAAATCTGACCAGCGTCACCATCCCGGACAGCGTCACTGAGATCGGGGCCGGCGCTTTTACCAACTGCGACCTCACCTCCGTGGACCTGCCTGACGGACTGACCGTCATTGATAATGACGCGTTTCAATACAACCGGCTGACCGGCATCGACCTGCCGGACAGCCTGACCGCGATCGGTAGGTACGCGTTTGCATACAACGCCCTGACCAGCGTCACCATCCCCGGCAGTGTCAGCGAGATCGGCGGTTATGCTTTTGAAGGCTGTACTTCCCTGCGCAGCGTCACCATCGAAGAGGGTGTGGAGGTGATTGGCGGCGGTGCCTTTGAGCACTGTTCTGCCCTGACCGGTATCACGATCCCGTCCAGTGTGAGAGAGATTGGAGGTTATGCCTTTGATGACTGCAATGCCCTGGCCCGAGTCGATCTGCCCGAAGGGCTGGAGACCATCGGCTGGCGTGCGTTCGACCGGTGCCCGGCGCTGACCAGCATCACCATCCCCGCCAGCGTCACCGCCATCGAGGGCGGAGCGTTTGAAGACAGCGGCCTGGTGTACGCCGAGTTCCTGGGCTCCACACCGCCCGCTGTGGAGCAGAACACCTTCTCCATAGACACCCCGCTCTATGTCCCGGCGGGGGCCGTGTCGTCCTACGGGGGGGATCCCAGCTATGTGCCCTTTGTCATTCTCGCCCAGGGCAGCCCCCTGCCGGAGCTGCCGGAGCAGCCCGAACAGCCCGAACAGCCGGGACAGTCCGAGGCGGGGGTCTCCGTGTCGAGGACTTCCCTGGACTTTGGCACGGTGATGGAGGGATATGACAGTGTCCCCTCTCAGTCCTTTACCATCACCAATGTGGGGCCCAGGCGCGATATGGTGACCCTTGATTTTTCCAACGGCCATTTTCACTATGAGAACCCCACTTCCAATTATCTCGACCCGGGAGAAAGCAAAACGGTCAGCATTGCGCCTTACAGCAATCTGCAGCCGGGCACCTATACGGAGGAACTGAGCATTTACAGCAGTGGAGAGACCGTCACGGTCACCCTCCGCATCACAGTGACAGCCGAGGAGGAGGAGGCTCCCGACCTGTCCCCCATCCTCACCGCCAGCGCCGAGTGCCTGGGCACCGACGGGACCGTGGCATTCAGCGGCGAGCAGTACGCCGTCTATCTCTACCCCGCAGGTACGGGGCTGCGTCCCATTAGCTCCCTGGCAGACGAGTTCTATATCGCCTATCACATCGAGAATTATGACCCCTGGATGTACCCCGGGGATGTCTTCTATGCCGTGAAGAACAATACCTATGTGCTGGGGATCACCCTGTCTGACGGCACCCATCGATTTCAAGCTGTCCGGGGCGTGGATGCCCAGGCGCAGCAGCCCCAGCCCACTTTCACGGATGTGACGCCGGATGCGTGGTACTACGACTTTGTGGAGACGGTGGCGGAGAAGAAGCTGTTCGCGGGGAACGGGGACGGGACCTTCGCCCCGGAGGCGAACATGACCTACGCGGAGTTTTTGGCGGTGCTGTTCCAGTTCTCGGGGGACACCCTGCCCACCAATTCCGGGCCCAACTGGTATGACAACCACATCCAGTGGGCGAAGGATCATGATTTGATCCCCGCCGGGATGCTCAATGGCTTCGACCCCGAGGCGGCCATCACCCGGCAGGACATGGCGGCGCTGTTCGGGAGCTTCCTGAGCAATTACGACTACACCGCCGCGCCGGTGAACAGCGGCACGCCCAGCTTCTCCGACGGCGCGTCCATCGCGGACTACGCCCGGGACGGCGTGGAGCTCTGTTACCAGCTTGGTATCATGGGGGGCAACGACGACGGGACCTTCGCCCCCGGCAATACCGCCATCCGGGCGGAGGTGGCCGTGACCATGGTCCAGATGGCACGGGTCATGGGGCGGTAAATTCAGATAGAAGTTAGGAGATAGCGAAGGAAACGGGGGCGGACCGCCATCGGCGGTCCGCCCCTTCTTTGGTGTGGAGACGAGTTCAGAACTGTACGGTGCGGGGTGGTGCGGTGAAGGAGCAGAACTGGGCGGCGGCGTTCTGGAGATAGACCACCTCGCAGTTGCCGTCGTCGGCGGCGTACATGCGCTTCAGGGTTGGGTTGGCGTCCAGCATGTGCTGCCGGGCCTCCATCCGGTCGTCCTGGACGGCCTGGGCGGTGACCCGGATCCAGGTCCCCTCGTCGGCCATGCCGCACAGCTCGATCTTGGGGTTTTTCTTCATCTGGGCAAAAACGGGCTTAACATTCCCCGTCTGAAGGTACAGCTTCCCCTCGTACAGGTCCACCGCCCCGAAGGGGCGTACCCGGGGCTGGTCCCCCTCCGCAGTGGCCAGATAGAAGGTGCCGCAGGCTTTCAGATACTCGTAGACTTCCTGGATCGCTTCCATGGTTCAGGCTCCTTTCATGAAAAAGAAAAATTATGTCAACCGAATGTCTCCGGCTGCACCACGATGTCCGCCCGGGGAACCATTTCCCAGGAAAAGCGGCCCGCCAGCGCCCTGGGAGAGACGGGGGCGTTCGTTTCCTGCAGTCCCGCCAGCCGGGCCAGCCGGCCGGTGAGCTCCTCCGGGGAGAAGCGGGCGCGCAGCGCCCCCATGTCCAGGTCCCCGTCCCGCTTGGACAGCCGCCGGCCGCCGGGGGAGAGCAGGAGGGGGACATGGGCGTACCGGGGGGCGGGAAAGCCCAGCAGCTCCTGGAGGTATCTCTGCCGGGGGGTGGAGGAGAGCAGGTCGCTCCCCCGCACCACCTCCGTCACCCCGGACAGAGCGTCGTCCACCACCACCGCCAGCTGGTAGGCGTACACCCCGTCGGACCGGCGGAGGATGAAGTCCCCGCAGTCCCGGAGGAGGTTTTCCTGGTATGGGCCGCGGCAGAGATCTGTAAAGGCAATCTCCCTGTCGGGCACGCGGAGGCGCCAGGCGGGGCGGCGGAGGGCGGACAGGACCTCCTGCTCCGCCGGGGAGAGGCGGCTGCACCGCCCGTCGTAGACCGGCTCGCCGTTGTCCCGGTGGGGGGCGGAGGCGGCCAGCCGCTGGGCCCGGGTGCAGAAGCAGGGGTAGAGCAGTCCCCGGCCCTCCAGCCGGGAGAAGGCGTCGGCGTAGAGGGCGGTGCGCTCGCTCTGCCACACCGGCGTCCCGTCCCAGTCCAGCCCCAGCCAGCGCAGGTCATCCATCAGCTGCAGGGCGAACTCCCGGCGGCAGCGGTCGGGGTCCAGGTCCTCGATGCGCAGCAGCATCCGCCCCCCGGCGGAGCGGGCGGACAGCCATGCCAGCAGGGCGGAGAACAGGTTGCCCAGGTGCATCCGCCCGCTGGGGCTGGGGGCGAAGCGCCCCACCACCGGTGTGTCCATGGCCTGTCCCCTCTCTTAGCAGTTTTCCTTATCTTACCACAGTTCTGCCCTGTTGGTAAAGAGGGCGGCACCCCGCCGGGACGCAAAATTTTGTCCCCGGAGCAGAGAAAGCGATTCTTGACCCCGGCGCGGAAAAAAGGTAAAATGACTGTTAGATTTTTACCGGACTGCCCCCCCGGGACGGCACCGGACAGAGAGACAGACAGGGAGAGAGACATGCTGGACAGAGACGAGGAACTGAGATTTTGCAAGGCCCGCCGGGCGGTGATCGAGGGGGAGTTCGCCAAGCTGAACCCCCAGCAGCGCCAGGCGGTGCTGGCCACCGAGGGGCCGCTGCTCCTTCTGGCGGGGGCGGGGAGCGGGAAGACCACGGTGCTCATCAACCGGGTGGCCAACCTGATGAAATACGGACGGGGCTCGGACAGCGTGGAGGTGCCCGACCGGGTGACGAAAGAGGACCTGGCCTTTCTGGAGGACTACGCCGCCCATCCCGACCCGGCCCGGCGGGAGCGGGCGGAGGCGCTGTGCCGCCTGGACCCTGCGGCGCCGTGGACCATTCTGGCCATCACCTTCACCAACAAGGCGGCGGGGGAGCTGAAGGACCGGCTGGAGCGGATGCTGGGCCCTGCGGCCCTGGATGTGTGGGCCTCCACCTTCCACTCCGCCTGCGTGCGCATCCTGCGCCGGGACATCGACCGGCTGGGCTTCAGCAGCTCCTTCACCATTTACGACACCGACGACTGCCTGCGGGTCATCAAGGACATCCTGCGGGAGAAAAACCTGGACGACAAGCAGTTCCCGCCCCGGACCATCCTGGGCTATATCTCCCGGGCCAAGGACGCCATGAAGCTGGGACCCGAGTACTTAGAGGAGTGCCGCAGCAGCGGCGACTTCCGCCTCACTCGCATCGCGGAGGTGTACGCCGAGTACCAGAAGCGCCTGTGGGAGGCCAGCGCCCTGGATTTTGACGACCTGATCCTCCACACCGTGCGCCTGCTGCAGCAGTTTGAGGAGGTGCGCACCTTCTACCAGCGCAAGTTCCGCTATGTCCTCATCGACGAGTACCAGGACACCAACAACCTGCAGTATCAGCTGGCCTCCCTGCTGGCGGGCGGGTATGAGAACTTCTGCGTGGTGGGGGACGACGACCAGTCCATCTACCGCTTCCGGGGCGCCACCATCGAGAACATCCTCTCCTTTGAGCAGCAGTACAAGGGCTGCCGGGTGATCCGGCTGGAGCAGAACTACCGCTCCACCGGAAATATCTTAGGGGCGGCCAATGCGGTGATCCGCAACAACCAGGGCCGCAAGGGCAAGGAGCTGTGGACCGAGAAGAGCGGGGGGGAACCGATTCTCCTTTACACCGCTATGAACGAGAACGACGAGGCCCAGTATGTGGCGGGGCAGATCCTCGCCGGCTACGCCCAGGGGCGGCCGTGGAAGGACCACGCGGTGCTCTACCGGATGAACGCCCAGTCCAACCAGATGGAGAACGCCTTCAAGCGCAACGGCATCCCCTACCGCATCTTCGGGGGCACCCGGTTCTTCGACCGGGCGGAGGTGAAGGACATGGTGGCCTACCTCTGTGTCCTCAACAACCCCGACGACGACCTGCGCCTGCAGCGCATCATCAACAATCCCCCCCGGGGCATCGGCCAGACCACCGTGCAGCGGGCCCAGGCCATCGCCGCGGAGGAGGGGAAGTCCCTGTGGCAGGTGGTGAGCCATCCCCGGGAGTACCCCGACCTGCAGAAGGCGGCCCCACGGCTGGCCCAGTTCACCGACCTGATGGATGGTCTGCGGGAGCTGTCTCGCACCATGCCCCTGCCCGACTTCTATGAGGAGCTGCTCGCCCGCACCGGCTATGCGGTGATGCTGGAGGGGAAGAACACGGTGGAGGACCGCACCCGCCTGGAGAATGTGCGGGAGCTGCTCACCTCCATCAACGGCTATCTGGAAAACGCGGGGGAGGAGCCCTCCCTGGCGGGCTTTTTGGATGAGATCGCCCTGTACACCGACCTGGACCAGAAGGACGACAGTGAGAACTGCGTGGTGATGATGACCATGCACGCCGCCAAGGGGCTGGAATTCCCTGTGGTGTTCGTGGTGGGCGCGGAGGAGGGCATCTTCCCCGGCGTCCGGGCCATCGGCGAGCCGGAGGAGATGGAGGAGGAACGGCGGCTGTGCTATGTGGCCATGACGAGGGCCAAGGAGCGGCTGGTCATGACCTGCGCGGCCCAGCGGATGCTCTTCGGCCGCACCAGCAGCAACCTGCCCTCCCGTTTTCTGGAGGAGATCCCCGAGCAGTATCTGCGCCGGGAGGGCCGCCGGGCCGCTGCCTTTGACGACGCGGCGGGATACTGGAGCGCCCCGGGGCAGGCGGCCGCCCCCTATGGACGGGGAGGCTCCTATGGCGCAGAGCGCCGGGGAGGCGGATATGGCCAGGCGGCCCGGGGGACGGAACGGACCCCGGAGCGCCGGAGCGCGGCCCCCTACGGCGGGGAGCGGCGGGGCGGCTATGGCGGAGGCCATGCCGGCGGAAGCGGCTATCCCGGCGGGAGCTATTCCCATGCCCGCCCGGCGGCCAGGACCTCAGGCGGCGGGCGGGCCGCCCCCGCCCTGGAGCTGCGGAAGGGGGACATGGTGGAGCACACCGCCTTCGGCACCGGGATGGTGCTCTCCCTCCAGCCCATGGGGGGAGACGCCCTGGTGGAGATCGCCTTTGACAAAGTGGGCACCAAGCGCCTGATGGTGAACTCTGCATCCAAGCATATGAAAAAACGCGGCTGAACGCCGCGGCGGGGAGGCGGATGGGGTGAACGCCAACCAGATCATCATGGCGGTGCTGGCGGTGTTCGTGGTGCTGGCCACCCTGGACCGCTGTATCGGCAACCGCCTGGGCCTGGCCGGTGAGCTGGAACGGGCCTTTGAGATGCTGGGAATTATGGGACTGAATGTGGTGGGACTGGTGTGCATGGCCCCCGTGATCGCCGGGGTGCTGCAGCCTGTGGTGGTCCCCGCGTTTTCCGCCCTGGGGGCGGACCCGGCCCTGTTTTCCGGCTGTATCCTCTCCCCGGACTGCGGCGGCTACTCCATTGCGGCAGAGCTGTCCGACGACCCTGAGATGGTGCGTTTCGGCGGGCTGCTGGTGGCGGCCATTCTGGGCGGCGTGGTGGCGTTTGCCATCCCGGTATGCTGCGGGCTGCTGAAGGGAGAAGACCTGCGCTATTTCGCCGTGGGAGTGCTGGCCGCCTTTGCGGTGGCCCCCATCACTTGCCTGACGGCAGGGCTGATGATGGGATTGTCCCCCGTTAAGACACTGAAAAACCTGGTCCCGGTGATCCTGCTGGCGGCACTGATCGTGGTGGGACTGGCCCTGATCCCGCAGCGGATGATCCGGGGGTTTCAGCTGTTCGCCCGGGGACTGGGCGTGGTGGTGATGGCGGGACTGGCTCTGGGGGCGGTGGAAGCCATGACAGGGTTGGTGATCCTGCCGGGGATGAACCCGGTGGAGGACGGCTTTCTCATCATCGGGTCGGTGACCATCACGATGGCGGGAGCGCTGCCTCTGATTTATTTCGTCACCCGGGCGGGAAAGCGGCCGCTGAACGCGGTGGGGAGCCGGCTGGGGATGAACGACACCTCGCTGGTGAGCATCCTGATCTGCACGGTGACCTTTGTTCCCGCCATCCTCAGCTATGAGAAGCTGAATGCGCGGGAGAAGGTGCTGCTGGCGGCGGCCATTGCCACCGTCGGCAACATGGCGGGGGCCCATCTGGGCTTCATCGCCATGACGGATCAGGAGATGATCCTGCCTATGGTGGGGGCCAAAGTGGTGGGGGGCGTGCTGGCCCTGCCGCTGAGCGCCTTGCTGGGGCGGCGGCTGTTTCGGGAAGTGTGGAGAAAACGGGGGGAAGAGAGATGAACGCGAATCAGGTGGTCATGGCCATCCTGGCCGTCTTTTTCGTACTGGGGGCGGTGGACCGCTGCATCGGCAACCGCATCGGCTTCGGACCGGAGTTCGAGCGGGGCTTCAAGCTCATGGGTCCCATCGCCCTGAGCGTGCTGGGTCTGACCTGTATCGCCCCGGCGGTGGCGGAGCTGCTGCAGGGGGTGGTGGTGCCGGTATACCATTTCTTCGGGGCGGACGCAGCCATGTTCGCCGGCACCTTCTTCTCGCCGGACGCCGGGGGATATGCGGTGGCAGAGCAGCTGGCGGAGGACCCGGAGCTGGGCTATTTCGGCGGGCTGGTGGTCAGCTCCATTTTCGGCGCTGCCATCACCATGGCCATCCCGGTGGCCATGGGGCTCATTGCGCAGGAGGATGTGCGTCATCTGGCGGTGGGGATGCTGTGCGGCTTCATCGGGGTGCCCCTGGGCGGCTTTGTGGGAGGCTGGCTGGCGGGGCTGGAGACTATGGTGATCCTGCGCAATCTGGCGCCGGTGCTCATCATCGCGGCGGTGGTCATCTTCGGCCTGGCGCTGTTCCCGCGGCAGACCATCGTTGTGTTCCAGATCATGGCCAAGGTGCTGCTGATCATGATCATGATCGGCCTGGCCGCAGGGGCGGTGGAGAAGCTGACGGGGCTGGCCCTGGTGGAGGATATGCAGCCCATCACCGAGGGCTTCCTCACCGTGGGGAGCATCGGCCTGACCCTGGGGGGCGCCCTGCCCCTGATCTGGCTGGTGACCCGCACGCTGGAGAAGCCCCTGGAGCGGACGGGGGCGCGGCTTGGAGTAAACGGAGCCTCCATCGCGGGATTTTTCGTCTCTCTGGCCAGTGTCGTGCCAGCCTATGCCACCATGAAGGATATGAATACCCGGGGAAAGGTGATGGTTTCCGCCTTTACAGCTACCTCTGCAAACATTCTGGGGCCGCACCTGGGGTATGTGGCCTCGGTGAATGAGAGCTACATCATCCCCATGATGGGAGCCAAGGTGGCGGCGGCGGTGGTCGGGCTGCCGTTGGCGCTGTTTTTCTGTAAGCGCTTGTTTGAAAAGGAGGGGGGAGCATGACCCCGAACCAGGTGGTAATGGCCATTGCGGCGGTCTTCTTTGTGCTGGGCGCCCTGGACCGGTGCCTGGGCTGCCGCTTTGGCTTCGGAAGAGAATTTGAAAAGGGCTTCGGCCTGATGGGGACGGTGGCGCTGAGCATCCTGGGCCTGATCTGCATCGCCCCGGTGGTCTCCTCCCTCCTGGCACCGGTGATCGTCCCCGTATTTCAGCTGCTGGGTGCGGATCCCGCCATGTTCTCCGGCACCATCCTGGCCCCCGACTCGGGGGGGTATTCCATCGCCGCCGAGCTGGCGGAGGATCCGGAGATGGCCTATTTCGGCGGACTGATCGTGGCTTCGGTGATGGGGGGCGTCATCTCCTTCTCCATCCCCACCGCCTGCGGGATCATAGAAAAAGAGGACACCCGGTTCTTCGCCGTGGGCGTCCTGGCGGGGTTCATGGTGGACCCCATCGGCTGCTTTGTGGGCGGCCTGGCGGCGGGACTGCCGCCCATGACGGTGCTGCACAACCTGGTGCCTGTAGTGATCATCGCCCTGCTCATCATTCTGGGACTGGCCCTGGTGCCTCAGAAAATGATCCGGGGCTTTCAGATCTTCTCCCGGGGGCTTGTGGTGGTGATCATGATCGGCCTGATTCTGGGGGCGGTGAAGCAGATGACCGGGCTGACCCTGGTGGAGGGGATCAACCCCATCACTGACGGGTTCCAGACGGTGGGGTCGGTGACCATCACCCTGGCGGGCACCATCCCCTTCGTGTGGTTCCTCACCAGGGTGGCGGAGAAGCCGTTGGAGCGGCTGGGCCAGTTGATTGGAGTGAACGCCGTCACCGTCAGCTGTGCGCTGGTGTCCCTGTCCAGCGTGGTGCCCTCCTTCGTCTCCTACCGGGAGATGAATGTCCGGGGCAAGGTGGTGATGGGGGCCTTCGCCGCCTCCATGTCCAATATGCTGGGGGCCCACCTGGGCTTTACCGTCGCCACCAACGAGGCGTACATCATTCCCATGTTCACCGCCAAGGTGGTGGCGGGGGCGCTGGCCATCGCGGCGGGATATTGGTTTACCAGTCGGCTGTTCGCCCGGGAACTGGAGGAGGAAAGGGCTCGGCAAGCAGCTGGTCAAAGCCAGTGATGTACCGGTGGCTGGCGGCGCGGACCTGGTCCTCCTCCGGGAGGAAGAAGCCGTCCCGCACCCCCACCACCGTCAGCCCCGCGGCCATGGCGCTTCGGCAGGCGGCGGGGGAGTCGTCAAACAGGATACAGCGGGACAACGGGGTCCCCAGGTGCTCGCCCAGCAGGGGGAAGCACCGGGGATCCCGTTTTTCTACGCCCAATTCCTGGGCAAAAACCACATGGCGGAACAGCGCCGTCAGGCCGTGGCGGTCCAGGCACAGGCGGCACAGCTCCGGCTGGGAGGAGGTGAACAGCGCCAGCTCCGCCCCCTCGTCCCGGCAGCGCAGCAGGTATTCCCGGGCCCCGGGCTTCAGCGGAATGGTCTCGCCATAGGCCCGGCGGGCCATGGACATCCACTCCGCCATGATCTCCTCCGGGCTGTCGGGGAGCTGGTAATACTCCCGGGTGAACCGGGCGGCGGCGGGGAAGATGGAGTGGGCCACGAAATCGGTGTACTCCGCCGTGGGGGCCAGGCCCCGCCGGGCCAGAAAGTCCCGGTCGATGTCCGCCCAGACGAAGTTGGAATCCACCAGGGTGCCGTCAAAATCAAAGAGGTACATATCTTCCTCCTTCATCGGTCAGGGTGAAGCGCCAGGGGAGCCGGGCGTCCTCCCCGGCATAGTCGACCCCGATGCGGGGGCCGGCGGCGATGCGCAGGGGCGCCTCATCCCCCGGCCAGGGGGGCAGTCCAAGGGAGGGCAGAGAGGAGACGACGAATAACTCCTCCCCGGCCAGGGAGATGCCGTTCTCCGCCCGGGTGAGGGCCATGGCCCGGCACAGCTTTCCGGGCCCGTCGCACAAATGGGATTTTTGTGCCCGGGTGAGCTGCTGCCACTTGCGTCCGAACCGGTTCTCTGATAAAATATCAAAATTGTGCCGGGGCTGCACCGCCCGGATCAGTACGGCGGCGGGCTCCCCCTCCGCCTCGGTGACCAGATTGAGGCAGTGGTACATCCCATAGATCAGATAGATGTACACCGTGCCCGGCGGGGCGAAGAGGGTCTCGGTCCGTGGGGTGCGGCGGTACCCATAGGCGTGGCACGCCCGGTCCCGCCGGCCGATATACGCCTCGCTCTCTGAGATGCGCCCCACCAGGGGGACGCCGTCCTGCATCCGCACCAGATAGGTGCCCAGCAGCTCCCGGGCCGCCGTCACCGTGTCCCGGAGAAAAAATTCGGGCGTCAGCCGCCCCTGCGGGGTGAGCGCCATGGCGCCTCCTCCTTCCGCCGCATGCCATGCGGCCTTCCTTCTGCTTTGTGTCCCGGTATGCCGGGACGGATGAGCCTATCATAGCACGAGAGACCACCCTTTGCAAACTGGAGTTGATGAGATCATGCATTCCGAACATCCCGCCGTCATGAGGAAACTGGCCAAGCCCATGCTGTTTGCCGCGGCATTCATCTGGGGCTCCTCCTTCTTCATCATGAAGAACACCCTGGATGTGATGCCTACCTTCTTCCTGCTGGCCATCCGCTTCACCGCCGGCGCAGTGCTGCTGGGGCTGGTGTGCTGGAAGAAATGGCGGACCTTCACCCCCGATTACCTGTGGCGGGGGGCCATCATCGGGGGTTTTTTGTTCCTGGCCTATTCGGTGCAGACCTTCGGCCTGGCGGGAACCACTCCCTCCAAAAACGCCTTCCTTACCGCGGTGTACTGCGTCATCGTGCCCTTTCTCTACTGGCTGGTGGCGAAGCAGAGGCCCGACCGCTTCAACATCCTGGCGGCGGTGCTGTGCGTCACCGGGGTGGGGCTGGTGTCCCTCACCGATTCCCTCACCATTACCTGGGGAGATGTGCTCACCCTGATCTGCGCGGTGTTCTATGCCAGCCATATCGTGGCGGTGGCCAAGGTGTCCCCGGGGAAGGACATCTTCCTGCTCACCGTGTTCCAGTTCGCCTTTGCGGCCCTGTACGCATGGATCGGCGGCGCCCTCACTGAGCAGTTCCCAGCCCAGGCCCTCACCCGGCCGGATGTGCTGCTGCCCATGGCCTATCTGTGCGTCATGGCCACCACCGTGGCTCTGCTGTTCCAGAATGTGGGCCAGGTGTGGTCCGACCCCGCCTCCGCCGCGGTGATCCTGTCCCTGGAGTCGGTGTTCGGGGTGCTGTGCTCCGTGCTGTTCTATGGCGACCCGGTGACCCCCCGGCTGCTGGCGGGCTTCGCCCTGATCTTTGTGGCGGTGGTGTGCTCCGAGACCAAGTTCTCCTTCCTGCGCAGGAGAAACGCCCCGGCCTCCACCCGCCGGGAGGAGGGAGAATTTGAAAAAGGGGGTTGACAAGTGGGGGGAGAGTGCGTATAATAGCACCAACAATTTCATCCACAGTAAACCAGTGAGAAAGAGAAGTAACCGGCACAGGGAACTTTCAGAGAGCTCCGGATGGTGGGAACGGAGCAGGGAACGGCCGGTGAATGGACTTTCGAGGGCGGCTTGAACAGGGAGACCTCAGTAGATGCCGACGGGACCCCACCCGTTATCCATCGGGCACGCGTGATGGCGCGTGAAGCGAGTGGACGCGCAAGCGTCAATTTGGGTGGTATCGCAGAAGCAAGTGCTTTTGTCCCAACAGGGGACAAAAGCACTTTTTGTTTTCTAAGCAAAGGCCGCCGGCAACGGCCCCTCCATCGCCCACCCAAACACATCAAAGCCCTGCGGGGCGAACAAATGGAGGTCAACACCATGAAAAAGAACACACTGAAGAAGCTCCTGTCCCTGTCCGCCGCGGCCGCCCTGGCCCTGTCCCTCACTGCCTGCGGCGGAGGAGGGGAGGCGGAGAACACCAACACCTCCTCTTCCGGCGAGACCGGGGGCACGGTGTACCGGGTGGGCATCTGCAACTATGTGGACGACGCCTCTCTGAACCAGATCGTGGAAAATATTCAGGCCCAGCTGATTGCCCTGGGGGAGGAGCACGGCGTCACCTTTGAGGTGGAGTATGAGAACTGCAACGCCGACGCCACCGTCCTCAACCAGATCATCGCCAACTTCATCGCCGACGATGTGGACCTGATGGTGGGAGTGGCCACCCCTGTGGCCACCGCCATGCAGTCTGCCACCGAGGACAGCGGCATCCCCGTGGTGTTCTCCGCCGTGTCCGACCCGGTGAGCACCGGCGTGGTGGCCAGCCTGGAGGCGCCCGGCTCCAACATCACCGGTACCTCTGATTATCTGGACACCAACGCCATCATGGAGCTCATCTTCGCCGCCGACCCCGACGCGGACAAGATCGGCCTGCTGTACGACGCCGGACAGGACTCCTCCACCACCCCCATCGCCCACGCCAAGGAGTATCTGGAGGCCAACGGCATCGAGTATGTGGAGCGCACCGGCACCACCACCGACGAGGTGATGCTGGCCGCCCAGGCCCTGGTGTCCGACGGGGTGGACGCCGTCTTTACCCCCACCGACAACACCATCATGACCGCTGAGCTGGCCATCTATGAGACCTTCATCGACGCGGGCATCCCCCACTACACCGGCGCGGATTCCTTCGCCCTCAACGGCGCCTTCCTGGGCTACGGCGTGGACTACGCCAACCTGGGTGTGGAGACCGCCAACATGGTGGCAGACATCCTGGTCAACGGGGCCGACCCCGCCGCCACCCCGGTGATGACCTTCGACAACGGCACCGCCACCGTGAACATCGAGACCTGCGAGGCCCTGGGCCTGGACTACGACACCATCGCCGAGACCTTCGCCCCGCTGTGCACCAAGGTGCAGTCCATCACCACCGCCGAGAGCTTCGACGACCTGGAGGGGTAACTTCATCAGAACAGACGAATGCCCGGCGGAACAGCCGCCGGGCGGGCCGGGGGCCGGGGCGAACGCTCCGGTCCCTCCGGCGTGATAGAAAGAGGAGGGATGCGCTGTGGATCTGGCGCTGATCCAGACCGCCCTGGAACTGGGACTGATCTGTTCCCTGACGGTGCTGGCGCTGTTTTTGAGCTATACCATGCTGAATGTGTGCGACCTCTCCACCGACGGCTGCTTTACCCTGGGGGCCGCGGTGGGGGCGGTGGTGGCCATCTCGGGCCACCCCTTCCTGGCCATCTTCGCGGCCATGGGGGCGGGGGTGTGCTCGGGGTTCATCACCGCCCTGCTCCAGACCAAGATGGGGGTGGACAGCCTGCTGGCGGGCATCATCGTCAACACCGGACTCTACTCCATCAACATCGCGGTGATGAGCGGCTCGTCCCTTCTCAACATGAACCAGACCACCACGGTGTTCACCATTGTGCGGGACCTGCTGGAGGGGACGGTTCTGGAGGACCAGTACAAGCTGGTGGTGGCGGGCATCGCCGTCATCCTGGTGGTGGTGTTCCTCACTCTGTTCCTCAACACCCGGCTGGGGCTGGCCATCCGGGCCACGGGGAACAACCCGGACATGGTGCGCTCCTCTTCCATCAACCCGGTGTTCACCACCATCGTGGGGCTGTGCGTGGCCAACGCCTTCACCGGCCTGTCCGGCTGCCTGCTGGCCCAGTCCCAGCGCTCGGCGGATGTGAACATCGGCACCGGAATGGTGACCATCGCCCTGGCCTCCCTGCTCATCGGGGGGACCATCCTGGGCCGGGGGGGCATCCTCACCCGGGCCTGCGGGGTGGTGCTGGGCGCGTTCATCTTCCGCCTGGTGTACACCATCGCCCTGCGCTTTGACATGCCGGCCTTCATGCTGAAGCTGGTGTCCTCGGTCATCGTGGTGCTGGCCATCTCGGGGCCCTATCTCAAGAGCCGCTGGCCCATGATCCGCCGCCGGCTGGCCCACCGGTCCGGTGCGGCGAAAGGGGGAAACTGAGATGCTGACCCTCTCCCACATCTCCAAGACCTTCAATCCCGGCACCGTCAATGAGAAGAAGGCGCTGTGCGACCTCTCTCTCCACCTGGCCCCCGGGGATTTCACCACCATCATCGGCTCCAACGGAGCGGGGAAGAGCACCCTGTTCAACGCGGTGTCGGGCAGCTTCTTTACCGACGAGGGGACCATCCTGCTGGATGGGCGGGACATCACCTTCCTGCCGGAGTACAAGCGGGCCAGGAGCATCGGCCGGCTGTTCCAGGACCCCATGCGGGGCAGCGCGCCGGGGATGACCATCGAGGAGAACCTGGCCCTGGCCGCGGGAAGCGGCGGCTGGTTCTCCCACATGACCAAGGCGGATCGGGACCGGTTTCGGGAGCGGCTCGCCCTGCTGGACATGGGGCTGGAGGACCGGATGAAGCAGCCGGTGGGCCTGCTCTCCGGCGGGCAGCGCCAGGCGCTGACCCTGCTCATGGCCACCATGAATCCGCCCAAGCTGCTGCTGCTGGACGAGCACACGGCGGCCCTGGACCCCGCCACGGCGGAGAAGGTGCTGGAGATCACCCGCCAGGTGGTGGAGGAGCACCACATCACCACCATGATGGTCACCCACAACATGCAGGACGCCCTGGCCATGGGCAACCGAACCCTGATGATGGACTCCGGCCGCATCGTGCTGGATATCAGCGGGGAGGAGCGGAAGGGCCTGACGGTGAACGACCTGCTGGAGCGCTTCCGCAAGGGCGCCGGACGGGCGCTGGACAACGACCGGATTTTGCTCTCCGGCGGGGAGGAGTGAATCCTCTCTTGCAACCCTGCCGGGTGTGGTGTACAATAGCACCGGCAGAAAGGCGTCCCCGGCCCTGTGCCGGGGGCGCTGGATTTCTTTAGTGTTAGAAAGGAAGGGAAAACGATGTCCTATATCTCTGTGGATTACGCCGAGGGCCGCCGGCAGGGGGGACGCATCCGCCAGATGGGCCTGGACTGCGCAGCCCTGAAGGAGGGGCTGACCGGCGCCGCCGACGAGGAACTGGCGGAGCTGGCGCGTCTGGCCGGGGAACTGGCCGCCATCGGGGACGATGTGGTGGCGGAATGCGACCGGCTGCTGGAGATCGAAAAGACCATGTTCAGCGCCCACCGGGGAGGAGGAAACGCCTATGTCTGATCAGAGCATGACACTGCGGGAGTGCGCCCTTCAGCTGCGGAACATGGCCTCCCAGCTGGAGGATGCCGATGAGATGACCCCGGACGAGGTGACCTGTCACCGGGACCTGGGCCGCCGTATCAACCAGGCGGAGCGGGACCTGCGGGCCCTGGCCGACCGGCTGGATCGGAAGTGACCATGGCGAAGGTGATGATGCTGGTGCCCCGGGAGCGGGTGGCCCGCTACGGCGCCCCCGGGCAGATCCCGGAGGGGTGGGAGGCGGTCTACTGCCTGGAGATGACCGACAGAGAGCGCCTGGCCGCCGCCGGGGACGCGGACTATCTCTATACCGGTTCCACCACAGAGGTGGGGCGGGAGCTGATCGACCATATGCCCCGTCTGCGCCTGATCCAGGCGGAGGGGGTGGGCTTCGACAGGATCGACCTGGCCGCCGCCGCGGCCCGGAAGATCCCGGTGTGCAACTGCGCCGGCACCAACGCCGGGGCGGTGGCGGAGCACACCGTGATGCTGATCCTGGCGGTACAGCGCTTTCTGGTGGAGGGACAGCTGGAGATCTTCGCCGGCCGCTTCGCCCAGTGCAAGGACCGGGTGATGGTGGAGGACATGGTGGAGCTGTCCGACTGCCGGGTGGGACTGGTGGGCCTGGGGAGCATCGCGGTGGAGACCGCCCGGCGCCTGCGGCCCTTCGGCTGCGGCCTGTGCTACTGGAGCCGCACCCCCAAGCCGGAGCTGGCGGAGGAGCTGGGGCTTTCCTATCTGCCCCTGAACGATCTGCTGGGCAGCTGCGATGTGGTGAGCCTCCACACCGCCGCCACGGCGGAGACCCGCCACCTGATCTGCGGGGAGACCCTGGGGCTGATGAAGCCGGGGGCGGTGCTGGTAAACACCGCCCGGGGCGCCCTGGTGGACGAGGATGCCCTGGCGGAGGCCCTGCGGTCGGGCAGACTGGGGGGCGCGGGCCTGGATGTGATGGAGGAGGAGCCCCTCCCCCTGGACAGCCCCCTGCTCCACCTCCCCCACGAGGCGGCCCGGCGGCTGGTCCTCTCCCCCCATCTGGGCGGGGTCACCGGGGCGTCCTTCCGGCGGCAGGTGGCCATGTCCTGGGCCAATCTGCGCCGCCATGCGGCGGGGGAGCGGCCGGAGCACATCGTCAACGGCCTGTGACGAACAGGACACGCCCCGAATTTTGAAAGTGCGGCATCGCCCCCGCCGGACACACTGTGTGTCCGGCGGGGGCGATGTGTTTCGTCCGGGGGTCCTCTCCGGGGAGAGGGGCCTGCCGCTATTCCAGGTCCTGCACCGTCATCTTCCGCAGCTCCTCCCGCAGGGCCCGGCGGCTGCGGTGATAGAACCAGATACCCAGCAGCACGGCGGTGGGGATGTTGAACACCAGGAAGAGGGCCGCGGCGGCGACGGCGTCCTGGGGGGTGAGGTCCTGGATATGGACCTGGGTCTCGGTGGGCCCCTCCACCACGGTGCCGTCCTCCAGCACGGTGCTGCTGCCCACCGTGGTCATGGTGGAGAAGGCCAACGCCCCCAGGCAGACCGTCAGGCTCAGCACCAGGGTAAGGGCGGGGAGGATCAGGCCCAGCCACTGCCTGTCCCGGCGGCACAGCCACACCTGCAGGGCGATCACCGCCGCCGCGGGCAGCAGCAGGAAAAACAGGGCTGGAATCAGCCCAAAGAGAAATGTGATGGACATGAAATCCATTATGTACCCTCCTTTTTGTTCCGTTTGTACTCCTGGATGAGCAGCTTGGCGGTGTCGAAGTCCAGCTTGTCGTTCACCGCCAGGCGCTTGATGAGGGAGACATAGGGGTCCGCCCCCGTCTGTTCCCCCAGGCGGATCTTCTGGATCAGCCGGTCCAGCCGCAGCCGGACGGTGGGGTAGGTGACGCCGTACGCCCCCGCCACCTCCTTCAGCGACCCGGAGGAGAGGAGGAAGCGCTTGATGAATGCCAGGTCCTCCTCCTCCAGCTCCGCCATCCAGTCGGGCAGCATCTCCACAGACATTGCGGTCACCTCGTTTCTTTAACTAAATTAAAGATAACATTTAATTTTATTAAAGTCAAGAGTTAAATTAAACTTTAATTATTTTCCTCGGCCTCGGTGGGGGACAGCTGACGGTAGCTGCGCTCCTCTCCCTCGTCGGCGGGGGGGCGGGGGATCAGACCGGTGCACTCTCCGGCGGATCCCACATTGGAAAGGCCGGGGAGATAGACGGACAGGGGGAACGGCTCCTTTCTGGGGCGATTTTTTGGCGTGGACTGAGACTTTGACATGGAAGAGATCACCTCAGACAGAGTATGCGCCGCGGAAGGGGGGATCATGCCCGGCAGACGGAGGGAAAAAGAGGGAGAGGAGCCTCTTGTGGTTTTGGAAGAATTATGGCAGAATAAAGGATGAAAGGGGGGCGTGACATGAAATTTCTGCTTCGGATGACCCTCATCGCCCTGTTGACTGTATTGCTGTGCGGTGCCGCCGCCGCCGGAGCCGCCGGTGCGCCGGAGGAGGGAGCGGCCGCCACCATCCTGTTCACCCACGATATGCACTCCCGCCTGCTGCCTACCCGGGAGGCGGACGGGGGGGAGTACGGCGGCTCCGCCCGGCTGATGACCGCCATTCAGGAACAGCGTGCCCTTCATCCCGACGCTCTGCTGGTGGATGGGGGGGATTTCTCCATGGGCACCCTGTTCCAGACCGCCTATTCCACTGCGGCCCTGGAGCTGCGGATGCTGGGGGCGCTGGGCTATGACGCGGTCACCTTCGGCAACCACGAGTACGACTACCGCGCCGCCGGCTTTGCGGCGATGCTCCGGGCCGCGGCGGACAGCGGCGACCGCCTGCCCGCCCTGGTGGAGGCCAACTTCCTGCCCCCGGCGGAGGGGGAGGAGGGGGACGGCGCCGACGCCCGGGCGGTGCGGGAGGCCTTCGCGGAGTGCGGGGTGTCGGACTATGTCCTGCTGGAGCGGGGGGGCGTCCCCTTCGTGATCTTCGGCCTGATGGGACAGGAGAGCGCCGACTACGCCCCCATGTCCGGCATGGTGTTCCATGACCCCGCCGAGACTGCCCGCCGGGTGGTGGAGGAGGCCACGGCCGCCTGTGCGGAGACCTACGGCCGGGAGCCGGTGGTGGTCTGCCTGTCCCATTCGGGGACGGATGACGGGAAGGGAGAGGACTACGAGCTGGCCCGGGCGGTGGACGGCATCGACATCATCATCTCCGCCCATACCCACACCACCCTCACCCAGCCCATCCAGGTGGGGGACACCCTCATCGTCTCCGCCGGCGACTATTGCCGCAATCTGGGGGTGCTGGAGGTGACGGTGGATGAGCAGGGCAGGGTGGCCCTGGCGGGCTATGAGCTGATGCCCATCGACGAGACCCTGGCCCAGGACCGGTCCATCGCCCGGCTGGTGGAGGAGTACCAGAGGGAGGTGGAGGAGGACTATCTCTCCCGCTTTGACATGACCTTCGACCAGGTGCTGCTCCATAACAACTATCCCTTTGACAGCGTGGAGACCCTCTCCGCCGCCCAGCATGAGTCCACCCTGGGGAACCTGTTCGCAGACGCCTATCTCTGGGCGGCGGAGCAGGCGGAGGGAGAGGAATATGTCCCCGTCTCCCTGACGGTCACCGCCGTGGGGATCATCCGGGATACCATCCCCGTGGGAGAGGTGACGGTGTCCGATGTGTTCAATGCCATGCCCCTGGGCATGGGGGCGGACGGCACGCCGGGGTATCCCCTCGTCTCGGTGTACCTCACCGGGGCGGACCTGCGCCGGGTACTGGAGGTGGACGCCTCGGTCCAGCCCCTGATGCACGAGGCCCAGCTGTTCTGCGCCGGGGTGGAGTATCGCTTCAACCCGCACCGGATGATCTTCAACAAGGTGATGGAGGCGCGCCTGCGCCTCCCCGACGGCACCGCCGTCCCCATTCAGGACGATCAGCTCTACCGGGTGGTGACAGGGCTGTATTGCGGGCAGATGCTGGGGGAGGTGGAGAGCCGCTCCTTCGGCCTTTTGTCCATCACCCCCCGGGACGCCCAGGGACAGCCCATCGACATGACGCGGCTGGAGGACTATATCCTTCACGACGCCCAGGGCCGGGAGGTGAAGGAGTGGCAGGCCATCGCCGGCTATCTCCAGTCCATGGGCGGCGAGATGTCCCCGGATTACAGCCAGCCCGACGGGCGCAAGCAGGTGACCCCAAGCTGGAACCCGGTGGACCTGCTGGTCAATCCCAACGGATTCACGCTGGCTGTGGTGGGGCTCGTGGCGGCGGTGATCGTCCTCATCGCCCTGATCGTGTGGCTGCGTACCCGTCCCCGGATGGGCCGTACCATCAAGCGGGGCAGCGGACGGGGCTACCGGCCCTATCGGGGATAGCGACTGTGGACAAAGGTCCGGTCCGGCATACGCCGGACCGGACCTTTGTGTTATTTGGGCTTCGCCTTGAAAAGCAGCGCCACCAGATAGCCAAAGAAGATAGCTGTGGTGATGCCCCCCGCCGCGGCGGTGATCCCGCCGGTGAGGGCGCCCAGCAGCCCGTGCTCCGCCACCGCCTGCTTTACTCCGGTGGAGAGCAGATAGCCGAAGCCGGTGAGGGGCACCGTGGCCCCCGCCCCCGCCCAGCGTACCAGGGGCTCGTACAGCCCCAGGCCCCCCAGGACCACCCCGGCCACTACATAGCACACCAGGATGCGGGCGGGGGTGAGGGAGGTGCGGTCGATGAGCACCTGTCCGATGAGGCAAAGCCCCCCGCCGCACAGAAAGGCGTTAAGATACTCCATGGTCCTCCTCCTCTCTCCCAGGGGCCTCCAGGGCCACCGCGTGGCAGATGCCGGGGATGGACTCCCCCTGCAGGGCGGAGGTGGGGGAGTGCAGCGCCCCGGTGGGGCAGAACAGCACCCGCCGCCACCGGCCGGCGGCCATCCCCCGGAGAATGTGCCCGGTGAACACCGCCGCCGAGCACCCGCAGCCCGAGCCGCCGCAGTGGACATCCTGCCGCTCCCGGTCGTAGATCAGCAGGCCGCAGTCGGTGCAGTTGGGGGAGAGGTCCACACCGTCCCGGGCGAACAGCTCCAGCAGGAGCTGACGCCCCAGGTCCCCCAGGTCGCCGGTGAGGATCAGGTCATAGTCTGCTGGGCTCCGCCCGGTGTCCTGAAAGTGGGCGGAGAGGGTGTCGTGGGCGGCGGGCGCCATGGCGGCCCCCATGTTGTTGGTGTCGGTGATGCCCAGATCCACCACACGCCCCGGGGTGACATGGGTGACCCTGGGCCCCTTTCCCTCCCGTGCCAGCACCACGGCCCCGGCCCCGGTGACCGTCCACTGGGTGGTGGGGGGACGCTGACAGCCGTATTCCAGGGGAGTGCGGTACTGCCGCTCGGCGGTACAGAAGTGGGAGGAGGCCGCCGCCGCCGCCCAGTCCCCATAGCCTCCGTCCACCGTCAGCGCCGCCAGGGTCAGTGCCTCCCCCATGGTGGAGCAGGCGCCGTACAGTCCCAAATAGGGCGCACCCAGCGTCCGGGCGGCGAAGGAGGAGCCGATGCACTGGTTGAGCAGGTCTCCGGCGAACAGGGCGCTGAGCCGCTCCGGGGAGATGCCGGCCCGCGCCAGGGCCCCGGTGAGGGCCAGACGCTGCATCTCGCTCTCCGACTTCTCCCAGCTGCTTTGACCAAAGGTGTCGTCGGGGCAGACGGCATCAAAGGTGTCCTTCAGGGGACCCTCCCCCTCCTTACGGCCTGCGGCGTTGGCCGCCCCGGCGATGACGGGCCGGGAGGGGAGCGCCCAGGTACGCGCCCCCACGGATCTTTCCGCCATATTCCCACCTCCCATGCTCATGCTGAGGCTTAGTTTGTCCCCTGCACCGGGAAACTATGCGCGGCGGACCGCCCGGGCGGGAGAAATTCCCTTGTATCTTTTGCGCATGAGGTGTAAACTGAGACCAAGAGACATCCGCGCGCGGGAAAGGAGCGATACCATGCTGGAGCAGTGGAAATTTGGAGAGGACCGCCAGGAGGAGGGAGCCTGCAGGGAACAGCTGAAGGCGCGCCGGAAGGAGCTGGCCGGCCTGCAGATGAAGCTGAAGGAGGCGGGCCTGCCGGTGATCGTGCAGGTGGAGGGCTGGGCGGCCTCGGGGAAGGGCGTGCTGCTCCAGTCCCTCATCGGGGAGCTGGACCCCCGGTTCTACCGGGTGGTGGGCACGAAGTTCCCCACCGAGGAGGAGGAGCGCTACCCCTTCCTGAAGCGGCACATGGAGCGCATCCCGCCGGCGGGGAAGATCCTGTTTCTGGACTCGGGCTGGATGGACGATCTGGTCTGGAGCTCCCTGAAGGGGGACCTGACCGAGGAGGAGCTGGACCGCCGCCTGGAGAGCGCCCGGGTCATGGAGCGGCAGCTGGCCGCGGGGGGATATCTGCTGGTGAAGCTGTTCCTCCATGTGGATGAGGAGACCCAGAAGGCCCGCCTGGACCGCCTGGAGGAGGACAAGGACACCGCCTGGCGGGTGAACCGGGACGACCGGCGGCAGAACAAGAACTACCACCGGGCGCAGAAGCTGTTCGACCGCTGCCTTGCCGCCACCCAGACAGAGTGGGCACCCTGGAAGGTGATCGACGCCACCCTGGGGGCCCAGGGGCTGCTGGATGCGGCGGACTTTCTCTATCAGCGCCTTACCCAGGCCCTGGAGCGGCGCCCGGCGCCGCCGGCACAGCAGCTGACCTGGCCGGTGCGGCCCATGCCCTCGGTGGCCCTGTGCCCGGAGGAGGGGCAGATGAAAAAAGAGGAGTACCGCCGCCTCTTGAAAAAGTATCGTAAAAAGCTGTGGGAGATGCACAACCGCCTCTACCGAGCCCGGGTGCCCCTGGCGGTGGTGTACGAGGGGTGGGACGCCGCCGGTAAGGGGGGCAACATCAAGCGCCTTACCTCCGGACTGGATCCCCGGGGCTATGAGGTGCACCCCATCGCCTCCCCCACGCCGGAGGAGGCCGCCCGCCACTATCTGTGGCGGTTCTGGACCCGCCTGCCCAAGACGGGACACATCGCCGTGTTCGACCGCAGCTGGTACGGCCGGGTGATGGTGGAGCGGCTGGAGGGCTTCTGTACCGAGGAGGAGTGGCGCCGGGCCTATGACGAGATCGACCAGTTCGAGCGGGAGCTCACCGACAGCGGGATGGTGCTGGTGAAGTTCTGGGTGAACATCGACAAGGACACCCAGCTGCAGCGCTTCCACGACCGGGAGAACGACCCCGCCAAGCAGTGGAAGATCACCGAGGAGGACTGGCGCAACCGGGAGAAGTGGGACCTCTATCAGACCGCGGTGGATGAGATGATCGCCAAAACCAGCACGGACGACGCCCCCTGGCATATCCTCAACTCGGTGGACAAGCGCAGCGCCCGCATCCAGGCCATGGAGATCGTGCTCCGGGCGGCGGAGGAGGCGCTGTGAGGGCGTTCCCGATGGCCGGGAGACGAGCCGACGGAAGATGATGGAAAAAGCGGGAGCGGCACCCCATATCAGGGTGCCGCTCCCGCTTTCCTTGCCTCAGCCGGGCAGGGTGACCTCCCCGGCGTAGTCGGTGTCAAAGATCTCCCGCACCCGCTGCGGGTCCTTCGTCTGGCCCAGGGCCCACATCAGCTTGGTGACTGCGGCCTCGGTGGTCATGTCCCGGGCGGGGATGACCCCGCAGTCCAGCAGCCGCTGTCCCACCTCATAGAGGGAGAAATCGCTGGTCTCGTACAGACACTGGCTGCATGCCACCACTGCCACTCCGCGTCGGGTCAGCTGCTCCAGCTTGGGCAGCAGGTCGCGCCGGACGAAATGCAGTCCGCCCACCCCGAAGGTCTCCAGCACTACCCCGCGGACATTCAGCTCAGTCAGCTTGTCAAAAATGTCCGGGTTGGTGCCGGGGATCAGCTTCAGCAGGAATACATCGGTACACAGCCGGTCGGCCAGACGGGGAGAGCGGCCGGGGGCGGCGGGGCGCAGAGCCGCCGGGTCGGGCCGCAGGCCGTCGGCGTATACCTGGGCCAGATAGGGGGCGTTGACGCTCTCAAAGGCCTCGAAGGCCATGGTGCGCACCTTCACCGCCCGGCAGCCCCGGATCAGTCTGTGGTCAAAGGCCACCATCACCCCGGGCAGCCCCAGGTCCACGGCGGAGAAGGCGGTGGCCAGGTTGGCCCGGGCGTCGGAAAGCAGGCGGCCCACGGGCATCTGAGAGCCGGTGAGCACCACCGGGCGGTCCAGATCCTGGAGCATATAGCTCAGCACCGAGGCGGTATAGGCCATGGTGTCGGTGCCGTGGGTGATCACCACTCCGTCATACCGGCCCAGGGCCTGCCACACCGCGTGGGCGATGGTCTGCCACTCCTCCGCCTGGATGTTGGAGCTGTCCAGGTCCAGGATGTCCCTGGTGTCCACCAGATAGTGCTCTCTGAGCTCGGGTAGGTGGCGCAGCAGTCCCTCGGCGGCCAGACCGGGCGCCAGCCCGTGCTCTCCCTCCCGGGAGGCGATGGTGCCGCCGGTGGCCAGCAGCAGAACACGCTTCATGAAAGATCGCTCCCCTCGCGGTCTTGTCCGGGTGGAAAAACCGCGTAAAATTTGTCCGCCGCCGCTGGTCAAGCGGTGGGAAATGCGTTATAATAAACGAAAATGTCTTTTTACAGACAAATGCCGCCCATGCCGTCCCGGACGGCGGGGGGCAGAGGAGGGAGAAAGCCCCATGGAATCGGAGAAACCCCGTACCATTGCCTATCTGTGTCCATCCTGCCGGCAGCTGGTGATCGTGCAGCGAAGCCGCTTTCAGCTGGCGGCGGCGGACAGCCGTCTGCCCTGCCCCTGCGGGAAATCCGAGCTGAAGCTGAAGCCGCTGGGGGACCGGTTCGAGGCGGAGATCCCCTGCGCCTTCTGCGGCAGAAGCCACCGCGTCCAGTGTGCCGCCGCCGATCTGCTGGACCGGCGGGCCATGGCGTTCACCTGTGCCGCCTCCGGGCTGCCCTGCTGCGCGGTGGGGGAGGAGGCTCAGGTCTACGCCGCTGCCCGGCGCATGGAGGAGACGGCGGACCAGCTCTCCGGCGAGGGAGAGGAGAAGGGGACCTTCCTCAACGAGGTCATCATGCACGAGGTGCTCTCCGAGCTGAAGGACATCGCCGCCCGGGGCGGTATCTCCTGCACCTGCGGGAGCAGGGAGTGGTCGCTGAAGGTGGACCACAGCGCGGTGCAGCTGCGCTGTGCCAGATGCGGGGGGGTGCTGCGCATCCCCGCCGCCTGTGACGACGACCTGGAGGACCTGTGCTGCCGTACCACCCTCACCATTCGGGGCAGGGAGTGACGCAGTCCTTCTGTTCCAGCGCGGCCGTCTCCTTGTTCAGCAGCTTGAGCAGCGCCTGGGCGGAGATGTCGTCAATGGAGTACCGCCCCAGAAGGGACAGGCTCTCCACCGCGCCGGGGCGGAGGACATTGATCTCCGGCTCCACGGTGAAGGAGAGGAGATAGCCCGCCTGCCGCCGTGCGGCCTCACTCTCCGGGGTGTACAGCCCCTGGGGATAGGCCAGGGCGATGGGCGCCTCGCCGGTATAACGGGTGAGCAGCCTGGAGGAGAGGCGGAAGTCCTCCGCCAGCCGCAGGCAGTAGAGGGACCGGCCCTCCCCCTTCAAGGGGAGCACCCCCTCACGGGCCTGATCCTTGGGTTCCAGAGGGGCGTAGCGGTGCATGTCATAGGTGTGGCTGCCCAGACTCACCAGGCCGGACTCCAGCATCTCCCGGGCCTGGGCGTAGGAGAAGTGGGGATTGATGGACGAGCAGGTGCCCTTGTATTCCGTGCGTCCGGTGTGCACCCCAATGAGGAAGATGGACGCCTGTATGTTCAGATCCTCCAGCAGGGGGAAGAGCTTTTCGTAGTTGCTGAGATATCCGTCGTCGAAGGTGAGCAGGATGGGCTTGTCCGGCAGGGGCTCCCCCCACAGGACAAAATCGGCGATCTGCTGAAGGCTCACCGTGTGATATCCCGCCCCCTTCAGGGCCAGCAGATGGGCGCGCAGGGTGTCATAGGCGATGGTGGAGCCGCCCTTTCCCGTCTCGCTGATGTCATGGTACATCAGAATGGGAAGGGATACCGGTTCCGGCGTGCGGACCAGCCCCTGGGCCGGACAGACGCGGGGGGACATGGGGCCGGCCCCGGAGGAAGAGGCCGCCTGCGCCGTGCCCAGGGTGAGATACCGGTCGATGGACAGCGTCCCGGCAGGGGGCAGCGGCTCCGGCTCCGGCGGCGCGGCCCAGGGGAGCAGAGCGGCCAGAATCAAAAAGGAGACAAGATAGAAGACGGCGGGAGGAAGCAGCCGGGACAGAATATCCCGCATGGAGCAGGCCTCCTTGCTTTCAGATGATGGAAGGAAACACAAAACTTTAAATAGTTTATCATAGGAAATAAAAAATGGCAACGCATCTGTGCGGATTTTTCCATGGGGAAAGGACGGCGTGACAAGTGTTTTACGAGCATGAGTTCAGAATCGACAGCCGGGATGTGGACGGACTGGGGCAATGCCGGCCCTCCGCCCTGCTGGGCCACCTGCAGGAGGCGGCCACCCGGGCTGCGGAGGACGGAGGCTTTGGCCGCTCGGCGCTGGGGGACAAGTACAGGGCGGTGTGGGTGCTCAGCCGCATCTGGTTCCGGCTGGAGCGGCCGCTGCGATGGGATGAACAGGCAGTGGTGCGCACCTGGTACCGGGAGAGCCGGGGGGCCATGATGTACCGTGACTTCGATATTCAGATCGGAGAGGAGCGCGTGGGGGAGTCGGTGTCCGTCTGGGTGCTGCTGCGCCCGGAGGACAAGCACATCCTCCGCCTGTCCCAGGTGCCGGAGCTGGCGGGGCACGGCGGCGGGGAGCTGTGCAAGGAGAAAACTCTGTCCAAGCTCCGCCTGCCCGACGGACTGACCCGCGCCGACAGCCGCCCCCTGCGGTACAGCGACACCGACATCAACGGCCATGTGAACAACACCCGCTACGCCGACTTCGCCTGTGACGCCGTCCACCTGGAGGGGCGCCGCCCGGAGGAGTTTGTGCAGGAGATGCAGATCGGCTATCTGGCCCAGTGCTGGCCGGGGGAGACCCTGGACATCTTGGCCCTGCGGGAGGGGGAGCAATTCCTGGTCCGGGGGGAGGATGCCGGGGGCGCCGTCCGCTTCGACGCCAGCATGACCCTGGGGCTTCTGTGAGCCTCCCCGGGAGGAGGCGTGCGCACCGGGGGGAAAATTGGGGAAAAAGCCAGTTGACAGGCCCAAGGAAAAGAGCGTAGAATGGATAAAATTCAGGAACAGAAGGAGTTGGATGGAATGATCAATATGGATGCCAGCAGCAAATTCCTCAAGCAGGGACTGACCTTTGACGATGTCCTGCTGATCCCCGCGGAGAGCGATGTCCTTCCCGCCGATGTGGATCTGCATACCAAGCTCACCAAGAAGATCACCCTGAATATCCCGGTGATCAGCGCGGCCATGGATACGGTGACCGAGTCCCGCATGGCCATCGCCATCGCCCGGGAGGGCGGCATCGGCATCATCCACAAGAACATGTCCATCGGCCAGCAGGCCGAGCAGGTGGACATGGTCAAGCGTTCGGAGAACGGCGTCATCACCAACCCCTTCTGGCTGGCCCCCGGCCATACCCTGGCCGAGGCGGACGAACTGATGGCCAAGTTCCGTATCTCCGGCGTGCCCATCTGTGAGAACGGAAAGCTCATCGGCATCATCACCAACCGCGATATGAAGTTCGAGACCGACATGAACAAGCTCATCGACGATGTGATGACCAAGGAGAACCTGGTCACCGCGCCCGAGGGCACCACCCTGGCCCAGGCCAAGGAGATCCTCCGCAAGCACAAGATCGAGAAGCTGCCCATCGTGGACAAGGACTTCCACCTGAAGGGCCTGATCACCATCAAGGATATCGAGAAGGCGGAGGTGTACCCCAACTCCGCCCGGGACGAGAAGGGCCGCCTGCTGGTGGGCGCCGCCATCGGCGTCACCTCCGATGTGCTGGACCGCACCGCCGCCCTGGTAGAGGCGGGGGTGGATGTGCTGGCCCTGGACTCCGCCCACGGCCACTCCCACAACATTCTGGACTGCGTCAAGCGCATCAAGGCGGTCTATCCCGATGTACAGCTCATCGCCGGCAATGTTGCCACGGCGGAGGCCACCCGCGCCCTCATCGAGGCGGGTGCCGACTGTGTCAAGGTGGGCATCGGCCCCGGCTCCATCTGCACCACCCGTGTGGTGGCGGGCATCGGCGTGCCCCAGATCACCGCGGTGTACGAGTCCGCCCGGGTGGCCGCGGAGTACGGCATCCCCATCATCGCGGACGGCGGCATCAAGTACTCCGGCGATGTGGCCAAGGCCATCGCCGCCGGCGGCAGCGTGGTGATGCTGGGATCCCTGCTGGCGGGCTGCGAAGAGTCCCCCGGGGAGACCGAGATCTTCCAGGGCCGTCAGTTCAAGGTCTACCGCGGCATGGGCTCCCTGGCGGCCATGGCCAACGGCTCCCGGGACCGCTACTTCCAGGAGAACAACAAGAAGCTGGTGCCCGAGGGCGTGGAGGGCCGCGTTCCCTACAAGGGAAATGTGGGTGACACCATCTATCAGCTGATGGGCGGCCTTCGCTCCGGCATGGGCTACTGCGGCTGCCACAACATCGACGAGCTGCAGAGCAAGTCCCAGTTCATCCAGATCACCGCCGCCGGCCTGCGGGAGTCTCACCCCCACGATATCTATATCACCAAGGAAGCCCCCAACTATACCGTCAACCCCTCCTGAATATTTTGAGGCGGCCCGGCGCGCATCCGACGCGCCGGGCCGTACTTTTGCCGGAAAAGCGAGGAGAGAGCATGAAGAGATTGACTGTTTCCACGCCAGACGGCCCTGTCCTGCCGGACGAGCGGAAAGCGGAGGCTGCCGTCCGCCTGGCCCGGCTGGAGGACATGGTCCAGGCGCTGACAGAGGAGCAGGAGGCCATCCACGATCAGCTGGCGCAGCTCCGGACACAGGGAAAGGACCGTACGGTCCGTTTCCGGGAGCTTATGGCCCGCAAGCTGACGCTGGTCAGCCTGCGCACAGAGCTGGAGCGGTACGGGATGTGGTGAGGCCCGCTGAAAAGTCCAAGGAAAAGGACCGGACGCCTGAAAAAGGCGTCCGGTCCTTTTCCTGAGGGGGAAATTATGATAAAATACCCCTGATCCGCCCCTGAAGGGGCGAAGAGACAGGGAAGGGAGTGGGAGAACATGCTGACCATCCTGCTGGGCCGGGCGGGGAGCGGAAAGACCGCCCGGATGCTGGAGGAGATCTGCCGGGAGGGGAAACGGCGTCCCCAGGTACTGCTGGTGCCGGAGCAGGCCTCCCACGAGGCGGAGCGCCGCCTGTGCGCCCGGGGCGGAGACGGGGTGTCCCTGTACGCTGAGGTGCTCTCCTTCACCCGGCTGGCCAGCCGGGTCTCCGCTCAGGCAGGGGGGCTTGCACGGCCGGTGCTGGACGGGGGCGGGCGGATGCTGCTGCTCCACCGGGCGGTGCAGTCGGTGGCCTACCGCCTGAAGGAATATGGGCGTCCCGCCCGGCGGCCCGCGTTCCTCTCCGGCCTGCTGGCCACGGTGGATGAGCTGAAAAGCTACCGAATCCCCCTGGACGAGCTGGCCCGGGTGGGAGAGGAGCAGGGCGGGCTCCAGGGGGAGAAGCTGGAGGACCTGGCCCTGATCTGCGGCGCCTACGATGCGCTGTTGGCGGGAGCGGCGCTGGACCCCATGGACCGGCTCACCCGGCTGGCGGAGCAGCTGGAGCAGTGCCAATGGGGGGAAGGAATTGACCTTTATATTGACGGGTTTACGGATTTCACCACCCAGCAGGAGGAGGTGCTTCGCCGTCTGGCGGCCCGGGCGCGGCGGATGACCGTGGCCCTCACCTGCGACGGACTGGAGGAGGACGGCGGGGAGCTGTTCGCCGCCGCCCGCCGCACCGCCCGCCGCCTGATGCGCCTGGCGGAGGAGGATGGAACAGCCCTCCGGGTGGAGACGCTGGGACAGCCCCGCCGCTTCCCGGAGGGGTCCGCTCTGGCCTGGCTGGAGCGCAGCCTGTTCGCAGACCGGCCGGAGGGGACGCCGCCCCCCTCCGGGGAGGAGCTGGCCCTGTTTCAGGCGGTTACCCCCCGGGGGGAGGTGGAGTGGACCGCCGCCGCCATCCGGGAGCTGCTGCGCACCGGGGAATACCGCCTGCGGGACATCGCCGTGGCAGCCAGGAACATGGGGGAGTACGGCCATCTGCTGGAGAGCGTGTTCCGCCGCTATGACCTGCCGCTGTTCCTCTCCCGCACCGGGGAGATCCTCAGCAAGCCGGTGATGACCCTGGTGTCCTGTGCTCTGGAGGTGGCCGCCCGGGGCTACGAGTATGACAGCGTGTTCCGCCTTCTGAAGACGGGGCTCACCGACCTGTCGGAGGAGGACCGGGACCTGCTGGAGAACTATGTCCTGAAGTGGGATATCCGGGGGAGCAGGTGGACCGGCGGGGACTGGACCATGCACCCCGCCGGATACGGCCGGAAATTTACCGGGGAGGACCATGCCCTGCTGGACCGCCTCAACGCCGCCCGGAGGCAGGTCACCGCCCCTCTGGAGCGGCTGCGGAAGGACCGGGATCTCACCGGAAAGGGGCAGGCGGTATCGCTTTACAGATATCTGGAGGAGATCCGTCTGCCCGAGCGGCTGACGGCGCGCACCGCCGAACTGGCCCGGGAGGGGGAACTGGTGCTGGCGGAGGAGTACAGCCAGCTGTGGGACATCCTGTGTAGCGCCCTGGAACAGTGCGCCGACCTGCTGGGAGAGGAGAGCCTGGAGCGGGAGGAGTTCGCCCGGCTGTTCCGGCTGGTGCTGTCCCAGTACGATGTGGGCACCATCCCGGTCTCTCTGGACCGGGTGACGGCGGGGGAGATGCCCCGCATCGTCAACCGGGAGGTCAAGGTGCTCTTTCTGCTGGGAGCAGATGACGGGAACCTCCCCGCCCGGGGAGAGGGGAGCGGACTGCTGACGGACGAGGACCGGGAGCTTTTGTCAGAATACGGCCTGCGCCTGGCCCCCAGATGGGAGGAGAAGCTGGCCCGGGAGATGACCATCGTCTACGCCGCCTGTGCCCAGCCGTCCCGGAGGCTGTATGTCACCTGGTCTCCGACGGGAGCGGATGGGGGGGAGCGGCGCCCCTCCTTTCTGGTAAACCGGCTGACGCGGCTGTTTCCTGACCTCCGGCGGCAGGAGGAGCGGGCGCTGAAGGACCGTTTTCGCCTGACCGCCCCCGGTCCGGCGGCGGAGCTGGCGGGCCGGGACGCGCGGCTGCGGGAGCTGCTGAAAGAGCTGCCGGAGCAGCGCCCCCTGATGGAGCGCCTGGAGCGCAGCGGGGAGTGGACCCGGGGGTCGCTGTCCCAACGGGCGGTGTCCGAGCTGTACGGCGCCCGCATCCCCATGTCCGCATCCCGCCTGGATCAATACAAGACCTGCCACTTCTCCTATTTCATGAAATTCGGGCTTCGGGCGGAGCCACGCGCTCCGGCGGGGTTCCACGCCCCGGAATACGGCACCTTTGTCCACGCGGTGCTGGAGCAGGTGCTCACCGCCGCCCGGGAGGAGGGCGGGGCCGCCGCTCTGTCCCGGGAGCGCCGCCGGGCGCTCACCCGGCAGGCGGTGGAGCGCTATGTCACGGAGGAGCTGGGCGGCCTGGAGGGACAGACGCCCCGGTTCCGCTATCTCTTCCAGCGCCTGCGCCGGACGGTGGACCAGGTGGTGGACCAGGTGCTGGACGAGCTGGCCGCCTCTGACTTCCAGCCGATCTCTTTTGAGCTCGGCTTCGGGGAGAAGGGGGATCTGCCCCCGGTGGAGGTGTCTGACGGCGGGGTGCAGGTGCGCATCTCCGGCTTTGTAGACCGGGTGGACGGCTGGGTGCACAACGGGCGGCTCTACCTCCGGGTGGTGGACTACAAGACGGGGCGCAAATCCTTTGACCTGACGGAGATCTGGAATGGGATGGGGCTGCAGATGCTGCTCTATCTCTTCACGCTGCAGGAGAAGGGAGAGGCGCTGTATCACCTGCCGGTGGAGCCGGCGGGGGTGCTCTATCTCCCGGCGCGGGAGGCCCTGGTGGAGGGCAGCCGCCGCATGAGCGAGGAGGAGCGGCAGAAAGCGGTGGACAAGCAGCTGCGCCGCCACGGCCTGGTGCTGGACGATCCGGCGGTGCTGGCGGCCATGGAGCGGCCCGGCGAGGGGGGCGTGCGTTTCCTGCCGGTGCGGATCACCAGGACGGGGGCCATCACCGGGGAGAGCCTGGTCTCCGCCCAGCGGCTGGGCCGTCTGAAGCGGCACACGGAGAAGGTGCTGCGGGAGGTATGCCAGGAGCTGGCGGCCGGCAAAATCACCGCCGACCCCTTCTGGAGGGGAGAACAGAAAAACGGATGCCTCTACTGCGATTATGCCGCCGCCTGCCACTTTGAGGAGGGACGGGGGGGCGACTGCCGCCGCTGGCTGCCCCGGATGGACGCCCGCCGCTTCTGGGAGCAGGTGGAGCAGACCGGAGAGGACTGAGAGATGCCGCCCCGGCGGGGCGGCGGAGCGAGAGGAGGATGCGCCATGACAGAGCAGGAACGGGAGGAGAAGTTCCGGGACTGGTGCGCCATGTGGGTGGACCGGGAGGACCGGGGGATCACGGAGCTCTTTACCCAAGAGGCGGAGTACATCGAGAGCTGGGGCCCGGCCTACTGCGGGGCGGCGGAGATCGCCCACTGGTTCCGGGAGTGGAACACCCGGGGCCGGGTGGCGGAGTGGACGGTGGGAGAGTTCTTCCACAAAGGGGACCAGTCGGCGGCCCGGTGGCGTTTCCGCTGTGAGATGGCGGACGGGACGGTGCAGCGCTTCGAGGGGATGTCTCTTCTGAGGTGGACCCCGGAGGGGAAGATCGCCTTCCTCCAGGAGTTCGGCTGCAACCTGGAGCGGTACGACCCCTATGCCGCAGGGCCTGAACCGGTATTCCGGGAAGAAAAAGCCCTCTGGTTTTGAAAAACTGAGGAGGCCGAAAACATTCCCGCGTTCTTTGCGTCTGAATCAATGAGGGGGTCCTGTGGGGCCCCATCCAGAGCTGAGGAGGCGATGAAATGAAGAAAAAAGGCGGATTGGCCCTGCTGGCGGCCCTGCTGGCGGCCCTGCTGGCGGCCCTGCTGACGGTCCTGCCGGCGGGATGCGCCGGCGGGGAGACGCCGCCCCTCCCCGACTGGCTGGACAGCGGGACGGAGGCGGAGGTCACCCACACCTTGGCGGGAAGACAGACCCTCTGGACCGCGGAGGGAGAGGGACTGGACGAGCTGCGGGCGTGGGCGGCAGAGCTGGAGTACCGGCCCTATGACGCTCCGGAGGGGCAGTCCCCCGGAGATGCGGAGGGAGGCGAGGCGTACGACTTTGCCCCCGCTGACGGGGAGGGAACGGCCTTCTCCTATGTGGTAAATGGGCCGGAGGACGCCTTCCTGCTGCTGGAGGGGGCGTGGTACCGGGTCGCCGCCCCCATCGCTCCGCCGGAGGTGCCCGGGTCCTTCTCCTGGGAGGAGGACGCGGCTCTCTGGCGGCCGGGGGACCCGGGGGTGGTGACGGAGGGCTTTGTCCAAAAGGCCCCGGGCCCGGTGGACGGCGTCCAGGCGGCGGTCCACCGGGCGGAGGGGGAGTGCACCGTCCCCTGGGACACCGCCCGGGCGGCCTATGACGCCGGGGCGGAGATGTGGCGGGTGGACTTTTTCTCCGCCGGGACAGCGGGAGGCGGACAGACCGTCTGGCTGGGGGACGACGGGGTCACCCGGCTGGTGGTGTACGGAGAATAGGGCGCAGAGAGGCACCCAGGCGAAGGAGGCAGGGAGCATGGGCTTTCCCCTGACAGAGGAACAGAGACAGGCGGTGACCGAGCGGGGCGGCGCCCTGCTGGTGTCGGCGGCGGCGGGCTCGGGCAAGACCCGAGTGCTGGTGGAGCGGCTGCTGGACCGGGTGGAGCGGGGGAGCGACATCGACCGCTTTCTGGTGATCACATACACCCGGGCGGCGGCGGCGGAGCTGCGCGCCCGCATCGCCGACGAGCTCAGCGGCCGCCTGGCCCAGCGTCCGGGGGACCGGCACCTGCGCCGGCAGACCGCCCTGGTGTACAAGGCGCAGATCTCCACCATCCATGCCTTCTGCGCCGATCTGCTGCGGGAATGCGGCCATCTGTTGGACCTGGAGCCCGACTTCCGCCTGTGCGACGAGCAGGAGGGGGGCGTCCTGCGCCAGCAGGTGTTGGAGGAGGTGCTGGAGGCGCGGTACGAGGACCTGGACCCGGAGGGGGACTTCGCCCAGCTGGTGGACACCCTCTCCGCCGGGCGGGACGACAGCCTGCTGATGCAGATCGTGCTGGACATGTACGACAAGGTGCAGAGCCACCCGGATCCCCAGGGCTGGCTGGCGGAGCAGCTGCACGCCTATGACCTGAAGGGGATCGCCGACGCGGCGGACACCCCCTGGGGGGCGCTGATTCTGGATGACGCGGCGGAGCAGGTCCGCTACTGGCGGGGGCGGATGGCGGAGTGCCTCCGACTCACCGATACGGAGGCAGGGCTGTCCCGGAATTACGGCCCCACCGTTGCGGAGACGATGGCGGGGCTGGACCGCTTCCTGGCCGCCGCGGAGGAGGGGTGGGACGCCGCCGCCGGGGCGCTGCCCATCCCCTTCCCCACCGCAGGGCGGAAGAAGATGGAGGCCACGGCGGAGGCGGAGCGGGTGAAGAGCATCCGCAAGACCTGTAAGGACCGGATGGAGAAGCTGGCCCAGCGCTTTGCCGACGGCAGCGCCGCCCTGCTCTCCGACCTGCGGGCCGTGACGCCGGCGGTGCGGGGACTGTTTTCCCTGCTGGAGGATTTTTCCCACGCATTTGACCGGGAGAAGCGCCGCCGGGGACTGCTGGACTTCTCCGATCTGGAACACTGCGCCGTGGCCCTGCTCACCGACAGGGAGGGGGCGCCCACTCCTCTGGCCCTGGAGTGGAGCCGGCGGTATGAGGAGATCATGGTGGACGAGTACCAGGACACCAACCAGGTGCAGAACGCCATCTTCACCGCCCTGTCCCGGGAGGGGCGCAACCTGTTTCTGGTGGGAGATGTGAAGCAGTCCATCTACCGCTTCCGCCTGGCCGACCCCACCATCTTCCTGGAGAAATACCGCACCTTCCGTCCGGCGGACCGGGCGGCGGAGGGGGAGCCCCGGAAGCTGATCCTCTCCCGGAATTTCCGCTCCCGGGGGGAGATCCTCTCGGCGGTGAACGATGTGTTCTCCGCCGTCATGTCCCCCGCCTTCGGGGAGATGGCCTATACGGACCAGGAGCGGCTGTACCCCGGGGCGGAATACCCCCCGGCGGCGGAGCCCTGCGTGGAGCTGACGGTGATCGACATGCAGGGGGAAGCGGACGGGGAGGAGGCGGAGGGCCCCCGCACCGACCGCAGCCTGCTGGAGGCCCGCTGGGCCGCCCGGCGGATCCGGGAGCTGCTGGAGAGCCGCCTGCCGGTGCGGGAGGGGGACGGGCAGCGCCCCCTGCGGCCGGAGGATGTGGTCATCCTGCTGCGCTCTCCGGGGACGGTGCTCCACCACTATGTCAGGGCCCTGAATGAACAGGGCATCCCCTGGCAGGCGGAGGGAGACCGGGATTTCTTCGCCGCCACCGAGGTGAATGTGGCCCTCTCCCTCCTCCAGGTGGTGGACAACCCCAGGCAGGATGTGCCGCTGATCTCGGTGCTGCGCTCTCCGGTGTACGGCTTCTCCGCTGACCGGCTGGCCCATCTGCGGGCGGGGAGCGAGGGGGACTTCTATTCCGCTGTGGTGCGGGCCGCCCAGGAGGGGGAGGAGGACTGCCGCCGCTTCCTGGATGAGCTGAAGCAGCTCCGCCTGCGGGCGGGGGAGCGGGCGGCCCACGAGCTGATCTGGGAGCTGTACGACCGCACCGGCCTGCCCGCCCTGTTCGGCGCCATGCCCGGAGGGGAGGAGCGCCGGGGGAATCTGCTGACGCTCTATGAGCTGGCCCGCAGCTGTGAGGAGGGGGGACACAAGGGGCTGTTCGGCTTCCTCACCTATCTGGAACGGCTGAAGGAGACCGGGGGACGGGTGGCTGTCTCCGCGCCCGGCCGGGAGGGCGGCGGGGTACGCCTGATGTCCATCCACAAATCCAAGGGGCTGGAGTTCCCGGTGGTGTTCCTGTGCGGCCTGTCCAAACGGCTCAATCGGGAGGACCTGAATAAGCCGGTGCTCTTCCACCCCAAGCTGGGGGTGGGGCCCAAGTGGCTGGACCGGGAGCGGATGATCCAGAGCACCACTCTGGCCCGGCGGGGCGTGTCCGTCCAATTATTGCGGGAGATGATGGCGGAGGAGCTGCGGCTTCTGTATGTGGCCATGACCCGGGCCCGGGAAAAGCTTATCCTATCCTGCACCCTGGCGGACAGCCGGCGGGAGCTGGACCGCCTGTGGGAGGACGCGGGCTTCCCGGTGGAGCCCCAGGCTCTGCTGTCCCGGGACACGGTGGGACAGTGGGTGCTGCTGGCGGCGCTGTGCCGTCCGGAGGCGGGGGTGCTGCGCCCCGGCGGCTGTCCCTCTCCCGTGCCGGCGGAGGCGTATGGCACACCCTGGCGCATCACCCTTCAGCCGTCCGCCCCGCTGGAGCAGCCCGCCCGGCAGGAGGTGCGCCTGACGGCGGCGGAGAGCTGGGACCTCTCCGGCCTGGAAGAGCGGCTGCGGTGGCGCTATCCCTATGCCGCCAGCGCACATATCCCCTCCAAGCTCACCGCCACCCAGCTGAAGGGACGGGAGCTGGACCGGGAGGCGGCGGAGGAGGCGCCCCGTCCGCCCCGTACCGGCGGAGCGCTGCGCCGCCCGCGGTTCGCGGAGGAGGCGCTGGGGCTCACCCCGGCGGAACGGGGGGTGGCCCAGCACCTGGCCATGCAGTATCTGGACTTTGCCGCCGCGGATAGCAGAGAGAGCCTGACGGCGGAGGTCGCCCGGCTGGTGGAGCGGGAGCTGCTCACCCCCGTTCAGGGAGCGGCGGTGGAGGTGGACCGGCTTCTGGCCTTTTTCCGCTCCCCCCTGGGACGGCAGGTGCGGGAGAGCCGGGGACTCCACCGGGAGTTCAAATTTTCCCTGCTGGTTCCGGCGGACCGGTACTACCGTGACAGCCCTCCGGGAGAGGAGGTGCTTCTCCAGGGTGTGGTGGACTGCTGGCTGGACGAGCCGGAGGGCATCGTGCTCATCGACTTCAAGACCGACCGGGTTACCCCTGAGAGCGTACAGGCCCGGGCGGAGGAGTACCGCCCGCAGATGGAGGCCTACCGCCAGGCGCTGGAGCGCATCACCGGACGGAAGGTGGTGCGCCGCGCGCTGTGGTTTTTCTGCATTGACCGGGCGGTGGAGCTGTGACAGCCGTAGGGACAAAGAAAAAAATTCTCAAAAACACCGCAAAAGTAGTTGCATTTTCGACGAAGCCATGCTATACTAATCCATGCGCTTTTGAAAGAATGGTACCTTGAACGAGAAAGAGGTGAACACAAATGAAGGAAGGCATCCATCCCAATTACGGACAGACTACCATCCGGTGCGCCTGCGGTAATGTGATCGAAACCGGCTCTACCAAGAAGGACATCCGGGTCGAGGTCTGCTCCAAGTGTCACCCCTTCTTCACCGGTAAGCAGAAGATGGTGGATACTGGCGGACGCGTCAGCCGCTTCAACAAGAAGTACGGGCTGGGCAAGTAATGCCGAAGACAAAACCCCGCATCGGTTTCGATGCGGGGTTTTTTGCATAACGAAGCATGGCCCCGCTGCCGCCGCATACAATAGGGGCGCGGGAGTGCACGCCATACGGACTGCAAAGGAGGAATTCTCCATGCTTTACGATCTTCAGGACAATGTCTTCTCCCTCATCGGGGAGGAGTGGATGCTCATCACCGCCGGCACGGCGGAGAAGTGCAACACCATGACCGCCAGCTGGGGCGGCCTGGGAGTGATCTGGGGGGCGCCCGCCGCCACCTGCTATGTCCGCCCACAGCGTTATACCAAGGAGTTTTTGGACCGGGAGGATTACTTCACCCTGTCCTTTTTCGGGAGGGAACACCGGCGGGAGCTGGCCCTGTGCGGCGCCAAAAGCGGCCGGGACACGGACAAGATCAAGGCATGCGGCTTTACCGTAAAGACCGCCGCGTGCGGCGCGCCCTACTTCGAGGAGGCCCGGCTGGTGCTGGTGTGCCGCAAGCGGTTCGCCCAGCCCATGGACCCGGCCAACATCCCGGCGGACATCCGGGAGAAGTGGTACCCGGAGCGGGACTTCCACACCATGTATATCGGCCAGATCGTGGAGGTCCTGGCCAGGGACTGAGAAGACAGGATACCGAAAGAGAACGGTTCACGGAGGAGCTATGACGGAAAAACATGCGCAGCAGACCATAGAGCGGGCGGTGCTGGTGGGGCTGAAGTCCCCCGCCCTCACCCGGGAGGAGAACGCCTCGGACGCCTCCCTGGAGGAGCTGAAGGCCCTGCTGGAGACAGCGGGGGGCGAATGCGTGGGGATGGTGCTTCAGGCCAAGGACGCCCCCGATCCCCGCACCTTCATCGGGGAGGGGAAGGTGGCCGAGGTGAAGGAGCTGGTCCAGGCCCAGGGGGCGGACCTGGTGATCTTCGACAACCCCCTCTCCCCCTCCCAGCAGCGGGCACTCACCGAGGATCTGGGGGTACAGGTGCTGGACCGGGCGGGGCTGATCCTGGACATCTTCGCCCAGCGGGCCCAGACCCGGGAGGGGCGGCTGCAGGTGGAGCTGGCCCAGTACCAGTATCTGCTGCCCCGGCTGCTGGGCATGTGGAAGCATCTGGAGCGGCAGGAGGGCGCCATCGGCACCCGCGGCCCCGGCGAGACCCAGCTGGAGAGTGACCGGCGGCACATCCGCCGGAAGATCGCAAAGCTGCGGGAGGAGCTGGCCCAGGTGCGCCGGGTGCGTTCCACCCAGCGCCAGCGCCGGGAGAAGAACGAGGTGCCGGTGGTGGCCATCGTGGGCTATACCAACGCGGGCAAGTCCACCCTCTTAAACGCCCTGACCCAGGCGGACATCCCCGCCAACGACCGCCTCTTCGACACCCTGGACACCACCACCCGCACCCTGGAGGTGTCCGACACCTGTACCGTGCTCCTCAGCGACACGGTGGGCTTTATCCGCAAGCTGCCCCATCATCTGGTGGACGCCTTCAAGGCCACCCTGGAGGAGCTGCAGTTCGCCGACCTGCTCCTCCATGTCATCGACTCCTCCAACCCGGAGTGGCGGGAGCAGGCGGAGGTGGTGGACAAGCTCATCGACGAGCTGGGGGTGGCCCAGACCCCCTGCATCCAGGTGTTCAACAAATGCGACCTGTGGACGGGGGAGATTCGCCCCCATGGGGAGAACATCGTCTCCATCTCCGCCCGGACGGGGGAGGGGCTGGAGGAGCTGCGGCAGGCCATCGCCCGGGTGCTGGACGCCGGGGTGCGCCGGGTGACCATCCACCTGCCCTATGACAGGGGCGGGCTGCTGGACCGGCTGTACCAGGAGGCGAAGGTGGAGCGGGTGGAGTACGCGGACACCATCGAGGTCACCGCGGTGTGCCCGCCCCGGCTCATCGGGCAGCTGGGCCCCCTGGTAGAGGGGTGGACGCCCAGGCGGGAGCCCTGGGAGGAATAGGCCGGCACGGCGGGGGAGAAGGGAACAGGCCCCTGCGGGGGACGGTCAGGCGCGGCGGGCGAGGGCCCGCTGCAGGCGGGAGAGCTCCCAGATGTGCTGGTGGAGGTAGTCCGTCAGGCGCAGCTGGGCGTCCGCCAGCTCCGCCCGGACCAGCGGCTCGTTCCACTCCTCCCGGGCGTACCGGGCCAGGGCGCGGAGGAGCAGCGCATCCTGGGTCAGGTCGCGGCAGGTCTCGTGAAATTGGGACAGCCATTCGGGATACAAGTCCACTTTCATGATACGGCCCCCTTTCTGCGGCATCATATATATCGCCTGTGGCGATTATACCTCAGATCCGGGTCTATGTCAATCGCTGAAAGCTATATATTTCCTGAGGGATAGCTGTGAGCTATAATATCCTCAGGTGATGGATGTGAAAGACTATCGGACCGTGATTCGGGAAAAACGGGAGAAGCTCGGGCTGAGCCAGTACAGGCTGGCCAAGCAGGTGGGGATCACCCAGTCGTTCATGAACGAGATCGAGAGCGGGAAGAAAAGCCCCTCTATGGAGGTGTTCCTGCGCCTGTGCCAGGCCCTGGACATCAAACTGTTCCCCGATGAGGAGGAGAGCGGAACATGACGGAGTACCTCATCCCCACCGGGCACAGCGAGACGGAGTTTACAGAGAAGCGCTCCCGCTTCATCGGCCGGGTGTGGCGGGTCTCCTCGGAGGAGGAGGCCCGGCAGCGCATCGAGGAGACCCGGAAAAAGCATTACGACGCCCGGCACAACTGCTGGTGCTATCTCATCCAGGACGGGCCGGTGCGCTATTCCGACGACGGGGAGCCCCAGGGCACCGCGGGCCAGCCCATGCTGAATGTGTTCCAGCGGGAGGGGGTCACCGATGTGTGCTGTGTGGTCACCCGGTACTTCGGCGGGGTGCTGCTGGGGGCGGGGGGACTGGTGCGGGCCTATACCCAGAGCGCCAAGGACGCCCTGGACGCCGCCGGCATCTCGGTGGTGCGGACCTGGGCGGAGCTGGCCGTCACCTGTCCCTACCCCTTTTTTGAGCGGGTGCGGCAGGAGGCCGCCGCCCTGGGGGGCGTGCCGGGGGAGACCGAGTACGGCGCCCAGGTCACCCTTCATATCCTGCTGCCCAGGGAGCAGACGGCGGAATTTTCCCGCCGGATCACCGAGCTGTCCGCCGGGCGCTTCGCGCCGGCGGAGCTGGGGGAGGTCCTGCGGGATGCCCCGCGAAAAAAAGTTTGAGAAAATTTTTCAATTTAGCAGGATTTTAGCCAAATAAATCGTATATAGGTAATAGGAGAACACGGCGGAAAGGCGGTGAGAGCCATGACCCTTCGGGAGGAGAGCGAACAGCGGGAGCGGCAGCTCCTGTCCCCGCGGGCCGTCCTGGCCTCGGAGAGCCGGGGCCGCGCCCGGCCGGAGGAGGAGTGCCAGGTGCGCACCTGCTTCCAGCGGGACACCGACCGCATCGTCTACTCCAACACCTTCCGGCGGCTGAAGCACAAGACCCAGGTGTTCCTCCAGCCGGAGGGGGACCACTACCGCACCCGGATGACCCACACCCTGGAGGTCAGCCGCATCGCCCGCACCATCGCCCGGGGCCTGCGCCTCAACGAGGACCTCACCGAGGCCATCGCTCTGGGCCACGACCTGGGGCATACCCCCTTCGGGCACGCGGGGGAGCGGCTGCTGGGCGAGATCATGCCCGGGGGCTTCCAGCACAACGAGCAGTCCCTGCGGGTGGTGGACCGACTGGAGAAGCAGGGGGACGGGCTGAACCTCACCTGGGAGGTGAGGGACGGCATCCTGTGCCACACCGGGCCGGAGCGCCCCAAGACCTGGGAGGGACAGGTGGTGCGCCTGTCCGACCAGATCGCCTACATCAATCACGACATCGACGACGCCATGCGGGGGGGCATCATCTACCCCACCGACATCCCCATCGCCATCTCCCAGCTGCTTGGCTTCACCCACTCCGAGCGCATCAACACCCTGGTGCTGGATGTGATCCAGGCCAGCCTGCGGGCGGGGGAGGTCTGTCAGACGCCGGAGATCGGCGCGGCCATGCAGCAGCTGCGCACCTTCATGTTCGAGAGCGTGTACACCAACCCCCTGGCCAAGGGAGAGGAGGGGAAGGCACAGGAGATGCTCCGCCGGCTGTTCCAGTACTACTGTGACGACCCCGACCAGCTGCCGGGGGAGTACCAGGACATCCGCACCCGGGAGGGCGTGGAGCGCGCCGTATGCGACTACATCGCCGGCATGACGGACGGATATGCTCTGGAGATGTACATCAAGCTGTTCATCCCCAAGGGGTGGACGGTGAAGTAGGCGCATACGGCAGGGACCCGCCGCAGGCGGGACGCGCTTTGCGCGTACAGGGCTTTGCTCTGCAAAGCCCTGCCGCAGGGCGAATTCACTTCGCCCGAGGACTTTTAAAATGAAGGGGTCCCCCGCGGAGCGGAAGCTCCGTGGGGAAATGCGGCTACATCGCCGGTATGACGGACGGATATGCCCTGGAGATGTACATCAAGCTGTTCATCCCCAAGGGGTGGACGGTGAAGTAGGCGCATACGGCGGCCAGGCACCGCACCGCGCTCTCTTGACCGCGTGGAAGTATATTGCGGCGAAAAGAAGGAAACCATGGGAGAGGAGGGGGAACTTGCGCATTCCGGACAGCTTTTTGGACGAGCTGGTGGCCCGCAGCGACATCGTGGATGTGGTGGGCGGCTATGTGCGCCTGACCAAAAAGGGAAACAATTACTGGGGTCTGTGCCCGTTTCACAGTGAAAAAACCCCCTCCTTTTCCGTGTCCCAACAGAAACAGATCTACAAGTGCTTCGGCTGCGGCAAGGGCGGCGGGGTGGTAAACTTCATCATGGAGGCGGAGCAGCTCCCTTTTGTGGACGCGGTGCGCCTGCTGGCCCAGCGGGCCAACCTGGAGATGCCTGAGACAGGGGAGGCACAGGGGGTGCGGGAATACCGCAAACGCCTGCTGGAGCTGAACCGCGAGGCCGCCCGGTATTATCACGGCGTCCTCCGCTCCCCCGAGGGGGCGGCGGGGCTGGACTACCTGAGAAGAAGGGCGCTCTCTCCGGCCACCATCACACGCTTTGGCCTGGGAGTGGCTCCGGAGGGCTGGGACAACCTGATCAGCGCCATGGCGGAGAGGGGGTACAGCAAAAAGGAGCTGCTGGACGCGGGGCTTGTGGTGAAAAACCAACAGGGCCGGCTGTACGACCGGTTCCGCAACCGGGTGATGTTCCCCATCATCGACCTGCGGGGGGAGGTCATCGGTTTCGGCGGCCGGGTGCTGGACGACTCCACCCCCAAATACCTCAACTCCCCGGACACGGTGATCTACAACAAGAGCCGAAACCTCTTCGCCCTGAACCTGGCCCGAAAGAGCAGGCAGGGGCACCTCATCCTCACGGAAGGGTATATGGACACCATCTCCCTGCACCAGGCGGGTTTCGACTGCGCGGTGGCCTCTCTGGGCACCGCACTCACCGCCGAGCACGCCCAACTGCTCTCCCGCTACACCGGCGAGGTGATCATCTGCTATGACGGCGACGGAGCCGGGGTGTCCGCGGCCCAGCGGGCCATCCTCCTGCTGGAGGGGGCGGGGCTGAAGATCCGGGTGCTTCAGATGAGGGGCGCCAAGGATCCGGACGAGCTGATCAAGACCCAGGGCAGGGCGGCCTTCGCCCAGCTGCTGGAGCAGAGCGAGAACCACATCCAGTACCGGCTGGACCGTCTGAAGGGGAACTACGACCTGACGGACGACACACAGCGGGTGGAGTTTATGAAGGAGGCGGTGGGGCTGGTGGCCTCGCTGCACAGCGCGGTGGAGCGGGAGATCTACGGCGCCCGGGCGGCGGAGCTGGCCGGAGTGTCCGCCGAGGCTATGGCGGCCGAGGTGAAGAAGGAGCTGCGCCGCCGCATCTTTCAGGAGAAGAAGAAGCAGGAGCGCCGGGACCTGGCCCCCGCCCAGCAGATGCAGCCCAGGGAGCGGTCCTTGCGCTATGAGAACATCCGCTCCGCCCGGGCGGAGGAGGGGGTCATCCGGCTGATGCTCCTCTCCCCGGACCTGTTCCGCCAGGCGGCGGCGCAGGGCTTGGAGCCGGAGCAGTTCTCCGCCCCGGTGCTGGGCAAGACCTACCGTCTGCTCCGCACGCGGTGGGAGCAGGGGCTCCAGGTCCAGCTGGCCGGCCTGGCGGGGGAGCTCAGCGGCGAGGAGATGAGCCATGTGGCCTCTATCACCGACCAGCCGGAATCAGCGGCCCACGCAGTCCAGGCACTGCGGGATTACATAGCGGTGATCCAGACCGAGGCGCAGCGGCGCGGCGGAGGGGACCAGATCGCCCTGCTGCGGGCGGCACAGAAGAAATACAAAGAGAACAAAAGCTATGGAGGATCATAAGATGAGTGCAAAGAAAAACAACGCTCCCGACCGGGAGGAGCAGCAGGTCCAGAAGGGCCACAGCATGGAAGAGAAGCTGGAGGCCAGCAAGCAGGAGCTCCAAAAGCTGGTGGAGGGCGTCCCGGGGGGAGAGAAGCTCACCGAATTGATCGAGCGCGGCAAAAAAAAGGGCAGCCTGTCCGCAGTGGAGCTGATGGATGTTCTGGAGGATCTGGACCTGAGCAGTGAACAGATGGACAAGATCTATGATGTGATGGAGAACCTGGGCATCGACACCGGCGCTGAGGAGGATATGCCGGACATCCCCGCTGATATCGAGCCCCCTCTGGAGGAGATCGAGGAGATCGCCGAGGAGGAGATCGTGGACCCCAATACCCTGGTGGACTCCTTTGGAGTGGACGACCCCGTGCGGATGTACCTGAAGGAGATCGGCAAGGTGAATCTGCTTACCTCCGATGAGGAGATCGAGCTGGCCCAGGCCATGGCGGCGGGAGAGGCGGCATCCAGCCAGCTGGCGGAGCTGCAGGCCTCCGGAGAGGAGATTGCTCCTGAGCTGAAGGCGGAGCTGGACAAGGCGGTGAAAAGCGGCGAGAGGGCCAAGCAGCGTCTGGCGGAGGCCAACCTGCGCCTGGTGGTCTCCATCGCAAAGCGGTATGTGGGCCGGGGTATGCTGTTCCTGGACCTGATCCAGGAGGGAAACCTGGGGCTTATCAAGGCGGTGGAGAAATTTGACTATACCAAGGGCTATAAGTTCTCCACCTATGCCACCTGGTGGATCCGCCAGGCCATTACCCGGGCCATCGCCGACCAGGCCCGCACCATCCGCATCCCCGTGCACATGGTGGAGACCATCAACAAGGTCATCCGCGTCTCCCGCCAGCTGCTCCAGGAGCTGGGGCACGACCCCACGCCGGAGGAGATCGCCGAGGAGATGAACATGCCGGTGGACAAGGTGCGGGAGATCCTGAAGATCGCCCAGGAGCCCGTCTCTCTGGAGACCCCCATCGGCGAGGAGGAGGACAGCCATCTGGGGGATTTCATCCCCGATGAGGACGCCTCCGAGCCGGCGGAGGCCGCCTCCTTTACCCTGCTGAAGGAACAGCTGGTGGAGGTGCTGTCCACCCTCACCCCCCGGGAGGAGAAGGTACTCAAGCTCCGTTTCGGCATCGAGGACGGCCGCACCCGTACCCTGGAAGAGGTGGGCAAGGAGTTCAATGTCACCCGGGAGCGCATCCGCCAGATCGAGGCCAAGGCGCTGAGAAAACTGCGCCATCCCAGCCGGAGTAAGAAGCTGAAGGACTTTTTGAACTGATGAAAACATGCGGGACCATCGTCCCGCAAAACGGCCCTGCGGAGGTGCATGACAGAGACATGCATCCCCGCAGGGCTGCTTTATCCCGGAGCAGGGTGGGGAAGATTGCGGATGTCTGGCCAGAATTGTTCATACTATCCATAAAAGAAAGAAAAAACGACATGGTTCTTGGAAAGGGTAACAAAATAAAACGGAAAGTGTAAAGGACTGTAACTGTTTTTTCATCTTCTCGTAATGAAAACGAGAGGAAAGATCAGGAGGACAGGGCTATAATATAAACAAAGAAAAGAAGGAGGCGGATCATATGAAAAAGCTGGTTGTTACCATGGTGGCGGCGGCGCTGGTGGTTTCCTGTGTCGCATTTGCCCGTCCCGCCTCCACTCAGGAGAGTCAGGAGTCCCAGTTTGCCGGCGCGGTCCCCGCAGTGGACAGCCTGGTGATGTGCATGCTGGAGCGGGGATATGCTTACCGTCCCGCCTCAGACGAGTTCTTCTGGGCCTCCCTGTACTATATGCTGGGCATCTATGGACAGGAGGACACCCGTTCCACCGTGACCGAGGACACGGTCTCCTTCCCCGCAGAGGTGGTACAGGACTATGCAGCCTCCCTGTTTACCGATTACCGTGGCGTGCCTGAAATTCCCGAGGAGCTGCAGGGCAGCATCACTTATGACGAGTCCAACGGCAGCTATGTGCTGGCCCGGGGAGACGCCGGACTGAGCGAGACGGTGCTGGGAGAGGGGACCCCCTGCGGTGAGGGCAGCTATCTGGTGCCCGGCCAGGTGATCTCTCTGGAGGACGGCGCGGTGCTGTGCGAATTTGAAGTGATCCTCACCGAGAGCGACCAGATGTTCCCCTATACGGTGTCCGAGCTGCTGATCCTCTCTGAAAGCTGATTTACCAACGGGAATGCCCCCCAAAAGTTGGTTCCTCCTTCTTTTGGGGGGCATTTTATGTATGCAGCGGCCCCGGCAGATATTCTGCCGGGGCCGTTTTTAATTTCTGTAAGGCAAACCAGTCCGTGCATGCGGAGCGCGTCCCACCTGCCGACGGGTCCTGGAGCGGGCCATCACTGGGCGTAGTAGTTGATGAGACAGCCCGCGAGAATGATGTCCCGCTCTTCCCGGGTGAGGTTGGGGAGGGTGAGGGTCACCTGGCGCTGCTGGCCGTTCTGGAGCAGGGTGGCCTGGATCTCGGCGCCGTCGCCCTCCAGCAGGGCGCGGATGCCGGGGATGTACAGCCGGTCGCCGGGCTGGATGTTCCAGCTCTCCACCTCGGGGGCCACGAAGGGCAGCATCCCCCAGTTCACCACATTGGAGCGGTAGCGCTTGGTGGCGTACTCCCGGGCCAGGTTGGCGCAGCCCCCCAGCACCCGCTGGCAGGATGCGGCCTGTTCCCGGGCGGAGCCGTCCCCGGGCTTCAGAGCCATCACCAGGGTGCCCAGTCCGGTCTTTTGGGGGTCGCGGCCCTCCAGCGCGGCGGCCACCTCGGGTGCCGCCGGGTCGGTGCGGCGCAGCTTCTCCACCGCCAGCACCGCCTTGGCCCGGGGGACATACTGGGGGTCCTTCCGGCTCAGGGCGAACTCGGCCAGCCGCAGGGGGTTGGAGCGATAGGAGGAGGTCTCCCCGGAGGGGATGAGCTCGTCAGTGGTGGTCACCGGATCATAGATGGCGCTGGCCACGGTGAGCAGAAGATCCTCCGGCAGCGCGATCTGCTCCGGCCAGTCGGCGATGTTGGGGCCGAAGACCAGGGGGGTGTCGCTCTCCGGGTGGTTGACACCATAATAGACCCGGGCGCGGTAGGGGGAGGGATCGTGGGTATAGGGCTCCCGGGCGGGGTCGGCGGGGGGCTCGGGCAGCTCGTCTGCACCGGTGAGGATGCCGCCGTTGAGGGCGGTGGCGGCGATGGACCGGGCGTCCATCAGGGCCACATAGGCCAACTGGCCCTCCCCGGGCTTGGAGCCCTCCCGGTTGGGGAAGTTGCGGGTGGAGTGGCGGATGGAGAAACCGCCGTTGGCGGGGACATCCCCCGCGCCGAAGCAGGGGCCGCAGAAGCAGGAGCGGATGGAGGCGCCGGCGGCCATGAGGGTGGAGATGGCCCCCTTACGGGTGAGCTCCATCATCACCGGCTGGCTGGCGGGATAGCAGCTCAGCCAGAAGGCGTCCGAGCCGATGGCGCTGCCCTCCAGGATCTGGGCGGCCCGCAGCAGGTTTTGATAGGTGCCGCCGGAGCAGCCGGCGATGACGCCCTGGTCCACCTGGAACTGGCCGTCCACCACCTTGTCCAGCAGGGAGGGGGGCGGGGTTTTCAGATCCAGGCTGTGGACGGCATCCACCTCCACCTGGTGGAGCAGGTCGGTGAGATTGGCCTTGAACTCCCGGATGGTATAGGCATTGGAGGGGTGGAAGGGCAGGGCAATCATGGGCTCCACCTTGGACAGGTCCACCTTGATGAGGGCGTCATACCAGGCGCCGTCCTGGGGGGCGAGCTCCCTGTAGTCGCCGGGGCGGCCAAAGGCGGTGAGCATCTCCTCCACCGTCTCGTCGGTGGCCCAGACGGAGGAGAGGCAGGCGGTCTCGGTGGTCATCACATCGATGCCGCAGCGGTAGTCCATGGCCAGGTTCTTCACCCCGGGGCCGAAGAACTCCATGACGGCGTTCTTCACCACGCCCTGCTTGAAGGTGGCGCCGATGAGGGCGAGCGCCACATCCTGGGGACCCACGCCGGGGCGGGGAACGCCCTCCAGATAGATGGCCACCACCCTGGGATAACTGATGTCATAGGTCTTGCGCAGCAGCTGCTTCACCAGCTCAGGCCCGCCCTCACCGATGGCCATGCAGCCGTAAGCGCCGTAGCGGGTGTGGCTGTCTGACCCCAAGATCATGCTCCCCGCGGCGGCATACCGCTCCCGCATGTACTGGTGGATCACCGCCTGATGGGCGGGGACGAAGACGCCGCCGTACTTCTTGGCGGCGGACAGGCCGAAGACATGGTCGTCCTCGTTGATGGTGCCGCCCACGGCGCACAGGGAGTTGTGGCAGTTGGTGAGGACATAGGGGATGGGGAACTCCTCCAGCCCGGAAGCCCGGGCGGTCTGGATGATGCCCACATAGGTGATGTCATGGGAGGCCATGGCGTCAAAGCGCAGCTTCAGCTGGTCCATGCTGCCGCTGGTGTTGTGGTCGGACAGGATGCGCCAGGCCATGGTGCGGGCGCGCCCCGCGTCGGCGGTGAGCCCGGCCTGGGCACCATCCTGGGGAGACAGAAGGCGCCCCTCGTGATAGAAGGCGCCGTTCTGGAATACAGTGACCATAGAAAACCCTCCGATACAAAATCAGGATCGAAACACAGTGGACTTTCAGCCGTCCGGCCAAAAGTACCACACTATGATACCAACAGAGCGGGAAAAATGCAACCCCCGCAGACTGAAAACCTGAGGGAAGGTGAGGCCATTTGAAAGGATAAAAAAGCGGGGCTGCCTGAATGGCAGCCCCGCGGGAGACTTTGCTATTACATCAGGCCCATCAGGTTGAAGGCCAGGATGAGGCCGGAGAACACGATGGACACGGTGGAGCACAGCTTGATGAGGATGTTCAGAGAGGGGCCGGAGGTGTCCTTGAAGGGATCACCCACGGTGTCGCCCACCACGGCTGCCTTGTGCTGCTCAGAGCCCTTGCCGCCGTGATTGCCCCGCTCAATGTACTTCTTGGCGTTGTCCCAGGCGCCGCCGGCGTTGGACATGAACACTGCCATGGCGAAGCCGGTGACGGACACGCCGCCCAGCAGACCAACCACACCGGTGGGACCCAGGATCAGGCCGGTGGCGATGGGGACGATGATGGCCAGCAGAGCGGGGGCCACCATCTCCTTCAGAGCGCCCTTGGTGCACAGACCTACACAGGCCGCATAGTCGGGATCAGCCTTGTATTCCATGATGCCGGCGATCTCGCGGAACTGGCGGCGGACCTCCAGCACGATGGACTGCGCGGCGGTCTGCACCGCGCTCATGGTCAGGGCGGAGAACACGAAGGTCAGCATGGCGCCGATGAACAGACCGACCAGCACGGTGGGGCTGGTGAGGGTGAAGTTCAGCACTTCGGTGGTGCGCTCCTGCACGATGTTGACATAGGAGACCAGCAGCGCCAGGGCGGTGAGGGAGGCCGAGCCGATGGCGAAGCCCTTGCCGGTGGCGGCGGTGGTGTTGCCCAGAGAATCCAGGGCGTCGGTACGGTCGCGGACCTCCTCAGGCAGACCAGCCATCTCGGCGATGCCGCCGGCGTTGTCCGCCACGGGGCCGTAGGCATCGGTGGCCAGGGTGATGCCCAGCGTGGACAGCATGCCCACGCCGGCGATGCCGATGCCGTACAGGCCGCGGTTGAAGGCCTCGGTGAAGTTGCCGGCCTCATCCACGATGGTGATGGAGCCGCCGGCAGCGAAGTAGCTGATCAGGATGGCCACCGCCACGATGAGGATGGAGGCGATGGTGGACATCAGGCCCAGGGAGATGCCGCCGATGATGACGGTGGCGGCGCCGGTCTCAGAGGTGGCGGCCAGCTTCTTGGTGGGATTGTAGTTGTCAGAGGTGAAGTACTCGGTGAAGTAGCCGATGGCAGTGCCGCCCACCAGGCCGCACAGAATGGCCACATACACCCCCATCTGGCCGTCCAGCACGAAATAGGTCAGGGGAGCGGCCAGAATGGCGGAAAGAATGGCGGACAGATAGGTACCGGTGCGCAGGGAGGTAAGCAGGGACTTCTGGGTGGCGTCCTCCTTGGTCTTGACGAAGAAGGTGCCGATGAGGGAGCAGATGATGCCCACCACGGCCAGCAGCATGGGCAGTGCCATGCCCTTCCAGCCGTATCCGGCGCAGGCACCCAGAGAGAAGGTGGCCAGGATGGAGCCCACATAGGACTCGTACAGGTCGGCGCCCATGCCGGCCACATCACCCACATTGTCGCCCACATTGTCGGCGATGGTGGCGGGGTTGCGGGGGTCGTCCTCAGGGATGCCGGCCTCCACCTTGCCCACCAGGTCGGCGCCCACATCAGCGGCCTTGGTGTAGATACCGCCGCCCACACGGGCGAACAGCGCCATAAAGGAGGCGCCCATGCCGTTCATGACCATGATGTTGCCCAGAGTCATGGGATCGTCGATGGCGGCGGCGAAGTGCAGGATGCAGAACCACAGGGTGATGTCCAGCATGCCCAGGCCCACCACGGTGAAGCCCATGACGGAACCGGAGGAGAACGCCACCCGCAGGCCCTTGTTCAGGCTTTCAGAGGCGGCCCACGCGGTGCGGGCATTGGAATTGGTGGCGATCTTCATGCCGATCAGGCCGGCCAGCATGGACCAGATGCCGCCGGTGAGGAAGGCAAAGGGGGTGAACTTGGAGAGCATGTCTCCGCCGCTTCCGAACGCGATGATCAGCAGGATGACGAACACGATGAGGAAGACCTTCGCCACGGTGGTGTACTGATGCTTCAGGTAGGCATTGGCGCCCTCCCGGATGGCGGAAGCGATCTTGACCATCTTGTCGTTGCCCTCGGAGAAGCTCAGGACCCGGCTGCGCTGGATGAACGCGAAGACCAGGGCCAGGACTGCGCCGAGGAAACCGAGCAGTACCAGATTTTCCAAGATTTCCAACTCCTTAACTTTTTGTCAGAGACGCCGTATCAGGACGCTCTGCACCGTCCATTTTCATGGACAAGTTATAACTAAAACAGTTTACCACATCAGGGCAAATTTTCAAGCCATTCTTGCAGAAAATACCGAAAAGAAAGACGGTTTTATGCGTTTTGTACGAGAGATAAGAAAAATCAGGTTCGTTTCCAAGCATTTCTGCTGAACAGAACCAGGATGGGCAGGATCTCCAGTCGGCCGATGACCATGCACAGAGAGAGAACCAGCTTGTTGAATGCGGAGAACATTTGGAAGTTGCCATAGGGCCCAACCAGTTCCAGACCCGGACCGGTGTTGCTGATGCAGGCCAGCACCGCGGTGAAGGTGGTGGTGAAGGAGAGATTGTCCATGGCAACCAGCAGCGTGGCGAAAAAGACAATGAGAAAATAGGTACAGATAAACACCAGAACGCTGCGGATGGTATCGTCACTGACAGCCTTTCCGTCCAGACGGACCACCATCACCGAGCGTGGGTGGATGATCCGCTGAATCTCCCGGCGGATGCTGCGCAGCAGCAGCAGCACACGGGAGCATTTCAGACCGCCGCCGGTGGAGCAGGAACAGGCACCGCAGATCATCAAAAGCACCAGCACAAACTGGGAGAACATGGGCCAGTGGATGTAGTCCACAGTGGCAAAGCCGGTGGAGGAGATGATGGAGGCGGTGTGGAAGAAACCATGGCGCAGGGCCACCCACACATCCTGATACAGGGGGAAGATATTGATGGCGATGAGCAGGGAGGAGAGGAGCACTATCCCCAGGAAGAAGCGCAGCTCATCGTTTTTCCACACCTCACGGAAGCGGCGGCAGACCAGCAGGAAAAACATCCCGAAGTTCATGGAGAACAGCACCAGAAACACGGCGATGATGATTTCGCAGGCAGGATTTTGATAGGCACCTACACTGAGGTTCATGTTGGAGAAACCGCCGGTGCCCGCACAGGAGAAGGCATGAAGCACCGCATCATAAAGGGGCATCCCGGCCAGACGCAGCAACACTGTTTCGATCAGGGTCAGAGAGCAGTAAATCACATAGAGGATGATGGAGGAGCTGGACTGTCTGGGAACCAGCTTGGAGGCGATGGGGCCAGGAGTTTCCGCCCGGGCCAGGTATTGGGAGCGGGCACCCAGTGCAGGCAGCAGGGCAAGGGACAGGGTCAGCACCCCAATGCCCCCCACCCAATGGGTAAAGCTGCGCCAGAAGAGAATTCCCCGCGGCAGCGCCTCGATATCGGCGAGGATGGTGGCGCCGGTGGTGGTGAAGCCGGAGAAGGACTCGAAAATACAGTCCACCAAAGAGGGAAACTGCCCGCAGAACCAGAAAGGCAGCGCGCCGGCCAGACCGATGAGGATCCAGATCATCCCTGCGCTGAAAAAACCCTCCCGCACAAAGAAGTGACGCTCTGCGGGGATCAGGGAGAGGGCAAAGCCCACCACCGCGATGATAAGGATGGATTTGAGAAAGGGGGCGGGATCCTCCCCGTACCAGAGGCAGACCAGAAGGGAGATCAGCATGGTGGCCGCTTCCACTATCAGCAGACGGCCGCAGATCTTGAAGACCAGCCGGAGGTTCATGGCATCCTCCGATCCAGGTCCAGAACGGAATTTTTGAAGATGTCGTTGATATCCAGAATGGTGTGGTTGTGGGAGACGATGATCACCGTATCCCCCTTCTGGATGACTGAACTGCCCTCTGGGATGATGATGCGGTTCTGGTGGATGATCACCGCCACCAGGATGCCGTCCTTCAGACTGAGGTTCTTCAGCGGGATGCCCAGATTCTGAGTGGTCTCATTGACGGTGAACTCCATGGTCTCCGCCTGATTGGAGGCGATGCGGTACAACGCCTTCATGATGCTGCCCTTGGAGTTCTCCATCCCCCGCACGACCTGGAGGATGCGTTCCGCCGTGATATACTTGGGGGAGACCACGCAGTCCAGCCCCACGGACTGGGCGATGCCGGTATAGTTCTGCCGATTGGCCTTGGGGATGACCTTGGGTACTCCAAGATGTTTGGCGTACAGGGCGGTGATGAGGTTGTCCTCATCCCGGTCGGTGAGGGCAATAAAAGCGTCGGAGGAGGCGAGATTCTCCACCTCCAGCAGGTCCTGATCGGTCCCGTCCCCGTGGATGATGGTGGCATGGGGGAACAGCTCGCTGAGCTGGCGGCAGCGCTCCATCTTCTGTTCCACGATCTTTACCGGCAGATTCATCTTGGTCAGCAGGGTGGTCAGATAATAGGTGATGCGTCCGCCGCCGATGAGAAACACCGATTTGATCTTAGGGATGTAGCGGCCCAGCAGACGAAAGAACTGGCTCAGGCCCACGGGCTCGCCGATGATGTACAGCTTGTCGCCTGGGAGGGGGACAAAGCTGCCGTTGGGAATATGGACTTCGCCGTCCCGCTCCGCGGCGCAGAACAGGACGGGCAGATTCTTCAGCTTGGCGGACTGCTCGGAGAGGGGACGGTGGCACAGGAAGTCTCCCTCCTGGAGGAGAAAGCCCATCAGCTCCACCCGTCCGCGGTAGAAGGTGTCAATGTTGGCCGCGTTGGGGAAGCGCAGCAGCCGGGAGATCTCCAGAGCGGTGGCCAGCTCGGGGTTGATGACCATGTCAATGCCAAGCTCTTTTTTCAGCGTCTCCAGATCGGTGGTGTACTCCATGTTCCGCACCCGGGCGATGGCATATCCGGCCCCCAGGCGCTTGGCGGTGAGGCAGCAGACCATGTTGGTCTCGTCCTCGCTGGTGGCCGCGATGACCATGTCGGCATGCTCCACCCCAGCCTCCTTCAGCGGGGTGATGGCGGCGCCGTTGCCCTGGATGCACATGACATCCAGGGATTCTGAGGCGTGGGCCAGCGCCCGCTCGTCGGTGTCGATGATGGTGATGTCGTGATTTTCCTGGGAGAGCTGCTCGGCCAGAGTAAAGCCCACCTTGCCGTCTCCCACGATGATGATATTCAAGGCACATCCGTCCTTTCCAAAAAGGCCCGCCCGCGGAGAAAAGCGCACGGCCTTGGGCGATGGCACCGTAAAGCTCTATCATTATAGTGAGAAACAGAGGAAAGGTCAAGACAGGGAACGGCGGAAAATGAGCGAAAAGGGGAGACAGACCGCATGAGAGCGGAGATACCCGGAAAAGAGAACTTCTTGCGTATGCGGGGGATCTGTGATACAATTCCACCAATATGGAAAAGGCAGATATACTGCGGCCGGGGGCATCGTTTCCCCCAAAAAGGAGGAGCGTCACATGGTCGAAAGCGAACGCAAGGTGCAGTTTCATATTCTGTGCGAAAAGGGAGATGTGGGGCGGTACTGCATCCTCCCGGGGGACCCGGGACGGTGCGAGAAGATCGCCGCCTATTTTGATGATCCGGTGAAGGTACGGTCCAACCGGGAGTTCACCACCTACACCGGCACGCTGCTGGGGGAAAAGGTGTCGGTGGTCTCCACCGGCATCGGCGGGCCGTCCGCCTCCATCGCCATGGAGGAGCTGAGCAACATCGGGGCAGACACCTTTATCCGGGTGGGCACCTGTGGGGGCATCCGCCTGGATGTGAAGAGCGACGATGTGGTCATCGCCACCGGTGCCATCCGCATGGAGGGCACCAGCCGGGAATACGCCCCCATCGAGTTTCCCGCCGTCCCGGACTACGAGGTGCTCCACGCTCTGGTGGAGGCGGCGAAGGAGCGGGGCGGCCCCTGGCATGCGGGGGTGGTGCAGTGCAAGGACTCCTTCTACGGGCAGCACTCCCCCGGCCGGATGCCCGTGTCTTACGAACTGCTGAACAAGTGGGAGGCATGGAAGCGCCTGGGCACCTTGGCCAGTGAGATGGAGTCCGCCGCCCTCTTCACGGTGGCCTCCGCCTTGGGGGTGCGCTGCGGCTCGGTATTCCATGTGATCTGGAACCAGGAGCGGGAGGCGGCGGGGCTGGACCAGACGGAGTCCCACGACACCAGCGCCGCCATCCAAGTGGCGGTGGCCGCTCTGAAGCGGCTGATCCGCCAGGACAGGGGCGAGTGACCAAAGCGCGGCCCGGCAGGGGGGACCTGCCGGGCCGCGCTTTCTGATCCGGAAGCTCAATCCAGATGTTCGTCTTTGCGGCAGCGCTGATAGTCGGCGATGGCGTCCAGAAAGGCCTGGCCGTACCGGGCGGCCTTGAACTCCCCCACGCCGGAGACCTGCAGCAGCTCCTCCCGGGTGCGGGGGGCCTTGACCGCCATGTCGGAGAGGGAGGCGTTGGAAAAAATGATGTAGATGGGGACCCGCTCCTCCTGGGCCAGACGGGCCCGGGTGGCTTTGAGCGCGGACAGAAGCCCCTCCGCCTGGGGAGGAAGGGGAGCGGCAGCCTTTTTCCGCCTGCCCCCGGCGGGCTCTTCCCGGGGCCGGTCGGCCCGGACCGCCATGGTCACCGTCCGCTCCCCCCGCAGTACCAGGGCCGCATCCCCGGCGGGGGCCAGGGTGGAGTGGGCGGGCTCCACCCGCAGAAGCCCCTCCAGGACCAGAAAGTCGATCAGTTCCCGCACCTGCCGGGCGGGAAATTGGGCCATCAGGCCGTAGGTGGACAGCCGGTCCAGCCCCAGAGAGGCCACCCGCGCATCCCGACTGCCGCGAAGCGTCTGGAGAATCAGGCTCTTGCCTACCGAATACCCCAAATGCCGGCGCACCCGCACCACGCAGGACAGGATCATCTGGGCGGAGGTGGTGACATCCTCCTGCCGGAATTCGCCGCGGCAGTTGCCGCAGCTGCCGCAGGCGGGTGGATGGTCCTGACCGAAATAGTCCAGCAGATACCCCCGCAGGCATCCGGCGGTGCGGCAGTAGCCCACCATGGCGTCCAGCCGGCGGAACTCCTGGCGGCGGACCAGTTCCCGCGTCTTCTCGTCCAGCTCCTCGTTCCCACTGCTCTCCAGAAGTAGCCTGGCGGTGGCGATGTCGCCGGGGGACCACAGGAGGATGCAGTCCGCCGATTCGCCGTCCCGCCCGGCGCGGCCCGCCTCCTGATAATAGGCCTCCAGGCTTTTCGGCATGTTGTAGTGAACGACAAAGCCCACATTGGACTTGTCGATCCCCATGCCGAAGGCGTTGGTGGCCACCATGACGGGTTTCCGGTCGAACTGAAAGTCGTCCTGGTTCTGCCGGCGCGCCTCATCCTCCATTCCAGCGTGATACCGGGCGGTGGGAAAGCCACGCTCCTCCAGGGCGGCGGCCACACGGTCTACTCCGGCCCGGGTGGCGCAGTAGACGATACCGCTGCGGCCCTGCCGGTCCCGGAGCAGCTTCAGCAGTGTGGACAGCTTGTCCGCGGGGCGAAGCACATCGAAGAAGAGATTGGGCCGGTCGAAGCCGGTGACCTCGCAGACAGGGTCCCGCAGCCCCAGCAGGCGGACGATGTCCCGCTGTACCTCTCCGGTGGCGGTGGCGGTGAAGGCGGCCACCACAGGCCGCCGGGGGAGGGCGGAGAGAAAGTCGCCGATCTTCAGATAGCTGGGGCGGAAATCCTGCCCCCACTGGGAGATGCAGTGGGCCTCATCCACCGCCACAAGGGCGATGTCCAACCCTTGGACCAGCGCCAGGAAGCTCTCCGCACCCAGCCGCTCAGGGGCGACATACAGCAGCCGGTACGCCCCCTGCCGCGCCAGGCGGCAGACCTGAAACTGCTCCTCGGAGGTGAGGGAGCTGTTGAGAAAGGCGGCGTCCACCCCGGCGCGGTTCAGGGCGGCCACCTGGTCCTTCATCAGAGAGATCAGGGGGGAGATTACCAGCGTCACGCCGGGCAGCAGCAGGGCGGGGACCTGATAGCACAGGGATTTCCCGCCGCCGGTGGGCATGACGCCCAGAGCGTCATGCCCGGACAAAATGGCGTCGATGAGCCGCTCCTGCCCCTGCCGGAATGTACTGTATCCGAAATATTGAGATAAGACGGAGAATTTGTCCATGGCGCTGCCACACCCTCCTGTATGCTGGGATGTTGTCCCTTTTAGCATAACACCCTCCGTCCTGGAAGGCAAATGCATATTGCCGGCCTGCGGCGGCAGGGCGGTGCTGCTTCTGAGATTATATAAGGAGACTGTGGAGAATGAAATCATCAAAGTACGAATTCCGGTGGTTTGAGAAGGAGGACGGGAGAAAGGCCTTCCGCGCCTCGGTGGGCAGGGACGGCAAGCTACGGTTGGGGAAGAACCTGCGCCGCGTGCTCCCGCCCGATATCCGCGTGGGATTTGACGCCAAAGCCAAGATATTGGCGATTGCCGACGGGCATGGGGCGGGAATCGACCACCCCCGATGCGGAGTACTGACCGCCCAGGCCCTCTCAGCGGAGATCGCCGCCACCGGACTGCGCTTTCCGCTGTCCTTCCGGCTGGTCCGGGACGAGAGCACCGGCTATTTCCTGGGGCGGGTGATCCCCCGCCGGCACAGGGTGGAGGGGTCGTCGGAGCGGCAGTATGACGCCGGGCAGCTGCTGATTCTCTACCGGCATGTGGTGGACGGCGCGGTCAGCCAGATGGCCAAGAGCACGCCGCTGGCAGAGCGCAGGTCGTGTGCCATGGAGGCGTTTTACAACGCGGTGCGGGAATACTGCCCGGCCTATGGAGATCTGGAGGTCTACCTGGAGGATTTTATCCGGAATAAGCTTCTGGAGGAAAACCGGCAGTACACGGCTTTGTTCCGGCAGCCGTCCCTGGACCAGCCTCTTTCGGGAGAGGAGGACAACAGCTTCTGCCTCTACGATACCCTGGAGGCATCCAGCTCCGGCGGCATCGACCAACTGGAGGAGCGGATTATGGCGGAACAGTTTGCGGACAGCCTGTCAGAGAGGGAACGGAGGCTGCTGCGTTTGTTGAGGGAGGGGTGCAGGATCGGACAGATCGCGGAAGAATTGGGGACGACCGCGGAAGAGGTTGTGGAGATGGGGTGTGCCATCGGAGAAAAACGAAGGAAGTTCTATGCGGAAGACTGAGCCAACGCCTCTTTCCGGCGGATTTCCTGGCATGAGGACATCCCGGCAGGGAATAGGCTGAAGAGAATCCAACATGGAGGCGACGCCTATGTTTTCCGCACTGTCCGCTCTGCTGCTCAACGGACTGTTCTTCACCCTGCGCCTGTCCGATACCGCCGGATCTTTCCCGCGTCCGCTGAAAGCGGAGGAGGAGCGGCGGTATCTGGAACGCTATGCCGCCGGGGACCTGGAGGCCCGCAATATCCTCATCGAGCACAACCTTCGCCTGGTGGCCCATATCATCAAGAAGTATTACACCCAGAGCGGGGAGCAGGACGACCTGATCTCCATCGGAACCATCGGGCTGATCAAGGGGATCTCCACCTTCAAGCCGGACAAAAATGTTCGGCTGGCCACCTATGCCAGCCGCTGCATTGAAAATGAGATCCTGATGTATTTCCGATCCCGGCGCAAGCTGTCCGCCGAGATGTCTCTGTCCGATTCCATCGATACGGATACCGACGGGAATTCCCTCTCACTCATCGATGTGATCAGCGTGGACGACAACATGCTGGAGGAGCTGGATACCCGGGAGGCCTGCGTCAAGGTGCGCCGCTGTGTGGAGCGGTGCCTGGACGAGCGGGAGCGGATGATCATTACCCTGCGCTATGGCCTGGATGACCGCCCGCCCCGGACCCAGCGGGAGATCGCCGCCCAGTGCGGCATCAGCCGGTCCTATGTATCCCGCCGCCGCTAATGTAAGCGAAGCCCGGAAAGCCTTGTGGGACAAGACTTCCGGGCTTCAAGTGCAACTGGGAGTAGCGCCGCGGTTATTGTAAACGGTAAGAATATTTAGAAAGATAAGCGGCTATTCATCAGAACTTATAACGAAAATTATATTTTAATATATTTCTTCGAAATGGACGTAGATAGAAATCTGTTGGTATTGATATATTTCAAATAACATTCAAAACTAATGATACCAGGATTCCAGCAACTCACGAACTTCTTCAGAATGGATTCTCTCTTTCCAGCCTGCTATCTCCCGTTCAATGCGTTGCTTTTGTTTCAAATACTTCATGCCAGATACAATGGGAAGAAGAGAACGCAAATAGTCAATTCGTTCCTGCATATAAGGAATCATACTGCCGCTTCCACCCCAGTGGGACGGTTCTAAGGGTAGACGTTCAAAAAGATCTGGATCGGCATTGAGCGATAAAAACTTCTCTACAGCCTTTTTCCGCCTTTCGCAGGATAATTCCTCTATTGCGGAAAACAGTCCATACATTCGTTCACTCTCATGGCTATATCGCTCAATCGTATGTTTGATCCAAAGGTCCTGTTTTGCAATGATTTCCTGATGATTCGCTTCGTTACGTAACATCATATTAAATGGTGACTGATATAGCCAATATATCGATTTCTCTCTTTTTTCATACAGGTAATCAAACACGCCATCAGCCAAATCCATGAATTGTTCTGTATCCCATATTTTCAAAAGTCGCACCGTATCATAGTGGTCATGGGTTCTGGAGTGCTCTTGCTGAACGGTTATCAGACAGTCGAGATATCTGTACAGGAACGAGGTATCAATAGTAATGATCGCATATAGCAAAGACCCACCATAGTCCTCGTGACTGGAATAAGATATCCCTTTCAAATATACTTCTTCCAAAAGAGGAAGTTCATCTGAAAACTCACTCAATATCTCATCTGCGCCTTGCTGTCTGCTATGATTCAGAATCCAAAAGACATATAGGCTAAAAATAAAGGGAGATTCTTCATAATGATTTGAAACAATGCGCAACGCCTTGAATACTATTTTAGGTTCGACCATTTCATACTTGCGCAGTAAGTCTATTCTACGGTATGGCGATGTATTCAAACCTATATCAGGTGCGTCCAGATAACTCAGCAGATCCATTGCCCACTTAGCAGATAGTTGTTGTTCCGGTATCAAAGTATAAAAGTACCACAACCATACATTTTGCTGACCATACTTATATTTTGTGATGAATTCTTTGACTTCTACCGCTGACATCATCTCAAATAGTCTGTCTATGACCTGTCCAGCATTTATTTTATATGGAGTATCCGCTCTCATGTAAGCATCTACCAAATACAGGTATAGTTGTTGCTGACTTTGAAGTGCTTCAAACACATATCCAAGTCCTGCACCTAATTCTCTCTCTTCTTTATCGAAAGTCTGGGAGCTCTCCAAACACACTTGGATCAAACAGTCTATATCCTGAGGTGTATATCCCTCCACCAGTTTGCAAACTCTTTCCTTATGTCGCTGTACCCATTTCTCATATCCCTCCGAATAGTCTTCAGCGAAATGGGACGCAAGTGCAGAATAGATCCTATACTTTTCCGAGTTAAGAAACGGGGCCAGTATATCCAGTGCGCAATAATCAATGTGCTTTGCAACTTGTTTAATG
>CALWZP010000011.1 GCA_944386055.1 uncultured Oscillospiraceae bacterium
GAAGCTGTGCGTCAGATGGTGCTGGCAAAACGAGAAGATAGCACGAACGACCTCTATCTCCGCACACTGGAATTGGCCCAGGTGCCGGAGGAAGAATACTTCGGTCATGTAGTCGCGGATGACCTGACCAAGATACTCCGCGATATTCGGGAAGCCCACAAGACTGACAGCACAACGGCAGACGAACCTTCCGCCGCCGCACAAGCCCAGCAGCAGTTGCAGACCGCCATGAATTTCGAGGGCAGCAGCGACGAAAAGAAGGCGAGGGCCTTTCTGGTGACATTTGGCATTGACTACGATGCGATCACCAAAGAACAGTTCGTCAATCTGATTGAAGTGCTGCGTCTGTCCAAGCACATGAAAAGCCCAATAAGCCAGCGGGGCAAAGGCAACATGACACATGGAAAAGGGAAAAGAAAACGCAAATAGGCAAGAAAATACGCCGTATCCAGCAAAATTTGCTGAATGCGGCGTATTTCTTCATTGCCCAACCCTGCCTGACAGATGCCATAATTGTAATTCTTTCAAATTACTTTCTTATGAGCACCTGTCCGAAGCGGGGGTGCTTTTTATGTGTGGGTGTATCCGCGGACCTGCCGGCAATCAACTGACCAGATTGGCGATGGGGTAGCAGAGCAGCGCGCAGATGATGGCACTGACAATACACATGACCAAACCGTTCAGGAATACCGTCTTGCCGTTGCAGTACGGGTCGGCATAGGCCACGCCGATGGGCACATAGGCCGGCGGAATGGTGAAGGCCAGGTTGGCGCCCACGCAGACAGCCAGGGCCAGGGGGAAGGGGTTGATGCCCAGCTCCAGGCACATGGGGACGCCGGCGCTGACGAAGATGATACCCACAGGCACATTGTTGGCAATATTGGTCAGGATGACGCACAGCACGGCGATGATGGCCACCATGGCAAAGGGACTCAGGCCGGACACCAGCGGCACGATGTTGGCGGAAATCCAGGCAGGAATGCCGGTGGGGTTCTCGCCCATGGCGGAGGCAATCATCATGATACCGGCCAGCAGCACCACAGGCAGCCAGTTGATCTTCTGGAACGCTTCGCCCAGATCCAGCAGAGGCTCGCCGTCCACGCGGATCACCGCCAGCAGCACCACGGCCAGGAACAGCCAGCCGGAATCCGTGATGCGCGCCATAAAGGTATAGACGGGGTTGGTGGGAGCCACCAGAGAGATGATGCTGGGAACCACCCAGCAGAGCAGCAGCAGGATGGAGATCACGATGGTGATCTTCTCGCGCTTCTCCATGGGGCCGGGCTTCATGGCCTCGATCTTCTCCCACTGGATATTCTGCAGCTCAGGCACATCCTTGTCTACCTTGATAACAAACTTCATCCAGACCATCATGATGATCCAGATAATGGCGCCGATGGGCATACCGGCTGCCACATAGGACAGGATGCTGTAGGGCTGGCCCACGATGTTGGAGTAGATGCTCATCCAAAGGATGGGCAGGGTGTGGCAGATGGGGGTCATAGTGAAGCCGATGACCGCCGTAAAGGTGATCATGACCACCACATACTTGGGCCAGCGGTCGCCCTTGTTAAAGCCCAGGATCTTAAACATCTCATGAGCAATGCCCAGCATAAAGAACTGAGCGGGAGTGACATCCAGGAACAGAGCGATCACCAGGCCGGACAGGATCAGCATGAAGGTGAAGCTCCAGGGGCTCTTGCGGGCGACCTTGGTGGTGATGAACCACATACAGATGCGCCGCAGAGTACCGGCCTTTTCCAGTGCATAGACCACCAGCAGCGTGGCCAGCACGAACAGCACAATCCAGTTGCCGAAGGACTGCATACCAGCCTCGTAAACGCCGGACTGCTGCCAGGAGTTGGGATAGATGACCTGGGCGTCCAGCCCGAACATGACGATGCCCAGGAAGGTGGGCCACATCATATCCACCGCCACCCACAGGTAGATCATCCCGATGAACTCACCAATGATGGCCATACCGGCGGGGGTAATGGGGTCCAGGGGCGGCAGGAAACGGAACAGGATCATGATCGCGACACCGATCAAGGATTTGACGATGTACTTGGCATCGATCTTCCCTTTTGCCGCTTGAGCAAGTGTACTCATTTGGGTGCCTCCTTTTAAAACTTTTCTCTCTCCCCTGAGCCGTTGACAGCGGCTGTCGGCTCAGGGCTTCTCTCCGCTCTGCTGGAGCGACTGTTGGTGAGCAGAACCGGCTGAGCGGGCCGGTATGCTCAGGTGTGCTGGTCCGGGAATGTCCTCACGGCTGTTACTCTAAAGTATCGAGTAACCCGAAAGTCAAGCTGTTTTTCCCCAAAAGCAGGAATTTCGCTGTCCGTTTTGTTACATTGCCAATTTTTTAACAGCTGTTTTTGGATAATTCGTCAATTTTATCTTCCTCCTTTTGGAGTTTTTCCCCATTCTCACGAGCTTTAAAACTCCCATTTTTTTATTTTCCCCCCTTTTTCTTCCGTCCAAAACCTTTGAGCCTCTCCAGAGTTTTTCTGCTTCCGCCTTAAAATTTTTTCTCACAACGCTCCGGTTGTCAGCCGTTTTCTTTTGATGTTTCCCATCCCCCACCTCCGATGCTAAAATAATTATCGACAGCGGAAGAACCGTTGAGGCTGTGTCTGGCCCTCCGGTGTGAGCAGCCGGAGCCCCTGGTCAGCATATGAGGAAAATAAGGAGGAATTACCATGAGCATCGAGTATGATCGCGTCGTAACTTCCACCGCCTGGTCCCCCGGCCCCGGCTGCCACGGCGGCTGCGGCGTCAAGATCTATGTCAAGGGCGACAAGGTGGTCAAGGTCGAGGGCGACAGAGATCACCCCTATAACCACGGGCGCGGATGTTCCCGCCTGCTGGCCATGACCCAGTTCATGTACCATCCCGAGCGCATCCTCTATCCCCTGAAGCGCATCGGTCCCCGGGGCGACGGCCGCTTCGAGCGCATCACCTGGGATGAGGCCTATGACATCATTGAGGAGAAGTTCAACAAGATCAAGGAAGAGTACGGCGCCAACTCCGTCATCTTCATTCAGGGCACCGGCCGCGACATCGGCGGCCCCATGTCCATCGTGGCCTATAACTACGGCAGCGCCAACTGGTCTCAGCTGGGTCTGGCCGGTCAGGCCTGCTACGGCCCCCGTCTGGGCGCCATGTCCGCCGTGCAGGGCGACAACTCCATCTGCGACTGCTCTCAGTTCCTGGAGAAGCGTTATGACGATCCCCGGTGGAAGGCCCCCAAGGTCATTATCATCTGGGCCCAGGACCCCACCCGCGGATGCCAGGACGGCTTCTATGGCAACTGGATTGTGGACTGCATGAAGCGCGGCTCCAAGCTGATCGTGGTGGATCCCCGCCAAAACTGGCTGACCTCCCGTGCCGAGTACCATCTGCAGCTGCGCCCCGGCACCGACGCCGCCATCGCCATGGCCATGATCAATGTGATCATCGAGAACGACTGGTATGACCACGAGTTCGTGGAGAAGTGGTGCTCCGGCTTCGAGGAGCTGAAGGAGCGCGCCAAGGAGTACACCCTGGAGAAGGTGTCCGCCCTGACCTGGGTGCCCAAGGAGACCATCTACGAGGCGGCCAAGATGTACGCCGAGAACTCCCCCGGCTCCGCCATCCAGTGGGGCCTGCCCCTGGACCAGATCGCCGACGGCGTTCACGCCGCCCAGGCGGTGAACGACCTGTGGGCCATCACCGGCAATCTGGATGTTCCCGGCGGCCAGGTCATCGCCCGCAACGGCTATCATGTCTCCGCCTATCCCTTCGACAACTATCAGCTGGCCGATATGTTCGGCGAGGAGTTCGTGGAGGATGTGGTCCAGAAGCGCATCGGCTCTGACGAGTACGGCTGGCTGCGCAAATGGCGCTGCTACATCCAGCCCGACCTGGCCATCGACCAGATGCTGACTCAGAAGCCCTATCCCATCAAGGCCACCTGGACCCAGACCGCCAACCCCGTGGCCCGGGGCGCCGATGTGAAGCTGCACTATCAGGCCATGATGGCCATGGACTTCAATGTGGTGGTGGACCTGTTCCACAACGCCACCACCATGGCGGTGGCCGACATCATCCTGCCCGCCTCCACCTTTGCCGAGCGCACCGGCTTCCGCAGCTGGTTCGAGCCCGTTCAGATCATCCAGCCCGCCGTCCAGGTCGGCGAGTGCAAGAACGACTGGGACATCGCCTGCGAGATGGCCGCCCGCTTCAACCCCGACTTTGCCAAGCGCTTCCCCAACGGCTTCAAGGACTATATGGACTGGCGCCTGGAGCCCTCCGGCGAGACCTATGAGAGCCTGAAGGCCAAGGGCGGCTGGAAGTGGGCCGACGCCGAGTGCAAGACCGAGGAAGTGGAGTCCAAGGTACCCTGGATCCCCTACTACCGCTATAAGACCGGCGCGCTGCGCGCCGACGGCAAGCCCGGCTTCCGTACTCCCTCCGGCAAGGTGGAGCTGTATTCCACTCAGAATGTGGATTGGGGCGCCACCGGCTCCACTCTCGTGGATCCTCTGCCCCACTTCACCGAGCCCATCGAGTCCCCTGTCTCCACCCCCGACATCTACAAGCACTTCCCGCTGATCATGATCACCGGCCGCCGCTCCCCCGTGTTCTTCCACGCGGAGCACCGCAACATCCCCTGGCTGCGTGAGCTGGACCCCTATCCCGATGTGGAGCTTCCCCCCAATGTGGCCCGGGACGCCAAGGTCGAGGAAGGCGAGTGGGTCTGGGTGGAGAGCGCCCGCGGGCGTGTCCGCCGCAAGGTCAAGATCAACCCCGGCCTGCACCCCAAGACCATCTCCTGCGAGCATGGCTGGTGGCTGCCTGAGACTGAGGGCCGCTCCCCCTACCTGTACGGCTGCTTCGATGTGTCCATCAACAACCTGACCCCCCACGGCGCTCAGGGCGTCACCGGCTACAGCGGCAGCGGCTACAAGACCACCCTGGTCCGCATCAAGAAGATGGGCGAGGGCAGCCCCTGCTGGCCCCCTGTTACGGTGTGGGGCAGATGGCCTCAGTACTACAAGGACAGCAAGTGAGGAAGGAGTGAGTACACATGGCTAAAAAAGGTATTCTGGTTGATATGAACTACTGCACCGGCTGCCACGCCTGCGAGGTGGCCTGCAAGCAGGAGAATCAGTTCCCCGTGGGGATCTGCGGCATCAAGATCCATGAGCTGATCATGGAGGAGGGGCTGAACACCGACCGCGTCCACTTCGACTACTATCCCCACTTCACCACCCACTGCAATCTGTGTGCCTCCCGTATTTCCTCCGGCGAGGATACCGAGCCCGCCTGCTGCAAGCACTGCGGCACCTTCTCTCTCCACTATGGCGATATTGAAGACCTGGTGAAGATGATGGAGACCATGCCCCGCGCCGTGCTGCACAGCCCCCTGTAAGGTACACAACTCAATCAAGGATCCGCGGACGGCCGGTCCGGCCGGCCGTCCGCCCTCTGAAAGGAGAGACCGGAATGGCTCAGTTAACTTATTCCTATTGCCGCCATGAATACGACCGCATCCCCTATCAGCTGAAGAAGGACCTGGACACCATCCTTGGTGACTCCAAGGCTGATGAGGAGACCAAGAAGCTGGTGGCCGATGTCTGCAAGGCGATGGAGCGTGCTGTGAACGACATGTGCCGCCTCGCCAGCGACCAGCTGATCCCCCGCTGAGGCGACGCCCTATCCCAAGGAGGTTTTGTCCCATGAGCGATCATATCCTGACCTACCATGAGATCAAGCGTGAGGAGATCCCCCGCAGCGCTGAGATCGTCTTTCGCGCGTTCAATCAGGCTGCGGAGCGGGAGAACTATCCCAAGACCCCCAGCATCGAGCCGGTGACCACCCGCCTCACCGAGTATCTGGACGACAAGGGGATCCCCGGGCTGCTCTATGGCGGCTATGTGGACGGCGTTCAAGTGGGGTTCTTCATGCTGCGCAAGCTGGGCATCGACGAGGAGACCTGGGAGATCAGTATGCTCAGTGTGGACCCGGAGTATCAGGGCCAGGGCTACGGCGCCAGACTGCTGGAGCGGGCCCTCCAGAAGATTCTGGATCTCAAGGGTGTGCTGGCCGTGGCCGCGGTGATGGAACGCAGCACCCATGTGCTGACCATGCTGGCAAATCACGGCTTCACCTGCGAGGCCTCCGGAGTCCCGGTGGGGCAGGATCTGTCCATCTGGATGCTGCGCAAGGACATGAAAAACGCGGCGGCCGCCTCCTGCTCTCCCGAGAGCTGCGAGGGCTGCTCCGGCGGCTGCGCGGGTTGAACGCGTTCCCCTGCCGGGAAGTCAATCGGGCGCCCTGCCTTTTGGCAGGGCGCCCGATTCTGTCTTTCTGTCATTGCAACCTTATAAATCCCAGTTCCGGTATTTCAGATAGTGCTCCTCCACCCGCTGGTACTCCTTCTGAAGCTGTTTTGCGTACCGTTCCAGGTACTTGCCCGCGTTCTGATCCTGCCAGACGCAGAACAGGGTCTCCAGCACATCGGTGTCAAAGTGGGTAAGGCTGGCGTTCTGCGCCGTCTGCGCCATGCAGCTGCCGAAGAAGATCCCCCGGTCCAGCTCCGCCGCGGTATAGATGGAATCCCGGTTGGGGACGATGACGATCTCCGCCGGAGCAAAGCCGTACCGGCGGCTTTCTTTTCTGGCCCGCAGCTGGGTGCTGGCCTCGCTCTCCCCTTCAAAGGAGTCGATGAGCATGGGCTGCCTGGCAAAGACATGATAGTCCGCCCCCGGCTGGTTGAGCCGGTTGTACCTGGACACCACCACCTGCATGGGGGTGGTGATCAGAGGCAGTTTGTGCAGTCCCTCCACCTTGGGCAGAAACCGCTTGTGGATCAGGATCATATCCAGCTCGTTTTTGTACAGCATGTCCAGCAGTTTGTTGGGCTCGTGCCGCTCCCCCAGCAGGAACAGGTCGGGAAAATCCTTTCGCAGCACCGCCATGGCCGTCCCCGGTGCGGGGCCGAAATCGATCCAATTCTGATAGCCGATGCGAATGTTCCGCACCTGGCTTGCCCGGCTCTCCTCGATCTCCGCCTGCAGCGCCTGGAAGCCGTCCACCACACTGCGGAAGAAGTTATAGTATTTCAGGCCGTTTTCCGTCAGCTCCACCCGATTGCGGGAACGGTAAAGCAGCTGTACCCCCAGGTCTTCCTCCAAACCGGCGATGTGTTTGCTTACCGCCTGCTGGGAGATGTACATCTGCTTCCCCACCTCGGTGAAATTCAGCGTCTCCGCCAGGCACAGAAAATATTTGATGTTCAGCTCATTGATCACGGCTTCTGATTCCTCCCCCGGGTCCTCTTCCCGCCTTCGCCGCGCTTGGGACACAAAACCAATCTATTTTTTCTCTGAATACCAATATTATATTACAACAATCTGGTTGTGACAAGAGGGAGTTGCCCGACAGACGCAGACAGCGGCGGCCTGCGCACAATGCGCAGGCCGCCGCTGTGATTTCTGATTCCGGTTCAGGCGCTGGGGTGGTTCTCCTTGCGGGATGGGCCGCCGCAGTGGCAGCTCCCGCTGCACCCGGGGCACCCCCCGGCGCAGCCGCCCTGCCGTTTGGTCTTGAGGATAGACCGTACCGCAAGGGCCACCACGCCAGCCAGGATCAGAATTGCGATCAGATTGGGAAGAAACTCTGGCATATCGCCTCACCCTCCTTGGGGAATTGTCGTGCGAAACGGCTCAGGCCTTCACCGCATCCACGGCACGGAGATGCACGGTGGCCTCGCCGCGGTAGCCCTTGCGGACCAGCAGGAAGATCAGGCCGGCCAGCAGCGCGATGGCGACCACGGTGAACACTCCGAAAGTGGCCTCGCCGGAGATCAGGCCGCCGATCTGGAAGACGATGAGGGAGACCACATAGGCAAAGCCGCACATATAGCCGATGGCGCCCAGGGTCCACTTCCAGTTGTTCATCTCCCGCTTGATGGCGCCCATGGCAGCGAAGCAGGGGGCGCACAGCAGGTTGAAGATCAGGAAGCTGTACGCGCTCATGGCGCCGAAGTCGGCGCCCACCAGGGCCCAGATCTCGTCGCCGGCCTCGCTGAGCTCGCCGGCATAGTTGTACAGCACGCCGAAGGTGGCGACCACCTCCTCCTTGGCGATGAGGCCGGTGATGGTGGCCACGGCGGCCTTCCAGGCCCAGTCGCCGGCCCAGCCCAGGGGGTAGAAGATCCAGGCGATGGCGTTGCCGATGGAGGCCAGCAGGGAGTGGTTGTTGTCCTCCACCGCCTGGAACACGCCGTCCACAAAGCCGTAGCCCTGGAGGAACCACAGCACGATGGTGGACAGCAGGATCACGGTGCCGGCCCGCTTAATGAAAGACCAGCCCCGCTCCCAGGTGCCCCGGAGCACATTGGAGACGGCGGGGGCGTGATAGGCGGGCAGCTCCATGACGAAGGGGGCGGGCTCCCCGGCGAACATCTTGAACTTCTTCAGGATGATGCCGGAGACGATCACCGCGGCCACGCCGATGAAGTAGGCGGACACCGCCACCCACCAGGCGCTGCCGAACAGAGCGCCGGCAATGAGGCCCACGATGGGCATCTTGGCGCCGCAGGGGATGAAGCCGGTGGTCATGATGGTCATCTTGCGGTCACGGTCCTGCTCGATGGTGCGGGAGGCCATGATGCCGGGCACGCCGCAGCCGGTGGCCACCAGCATGGGGATGAAGCTCTTGCCGGACAGGCCGAAGCGGCGGAAGATCCGGTCCATGATGAAGGCCACGCGGGACATATAGCCGATGTCCTCCAGGATGCACAGCATCAGGAACAGCACCAGCATCTGAGGCACGAAGCCCAGCACGGCGCCCACGCCGCCCACGATGCCGTCCATGATCAGGCCGTACAGCCAGCCCGTCACCACCGGCTCGCCGGCGGCGTTGAGCAGGAAGCCGTTGAAGAAGTTGGGCACGATCTCCGCGAAGAGCACATCGTTGGTCCATTCGGTGGCCATGGTGCCGATGGAGATGGGGAAGCCGCCCATGGCGACAGCGTACACCACGCACATCACCACCACGAAAATGGGCAGGGCCAGGATGCGGTTGGTGACGATGCGGTCGATCTTGTCCGAGGTGGTCATGCCGGTGCGCTTTTTCTTCACACTGGTCTGGACCACCTTGGCGATGTACTCATAGCGCTCGTTGGTGATGATGGACTCCGCGTCGTCGTCCATCTCCTCCTCGCAGCCGCGGACGATCTCCTCCACGGCGGTCCCCACCGCGCCCAGGTTCAGCTGTTCCAGCACCTTCTCGTCCCGCTCGAACAGCTTCACCGCGTACCAGCGGATGGTCTGCTGGGGCACCTTGCCCTGGATCAGTGCCTCGATCTCGGACAAGGCCTCCTCCACCCTGTCGCAGAAGGTGTGCTTGGGCTGTATCCCTGCGCCCGACTGCACCAGCCGGATGGCCGCCTCCGCAGCGGCCAGAGTGCCCTCCCCCTTCAGCGCGGAGGTCTCCACCACCGGGCAGCCCATGGCCTCGGAGAGCTTTTTGGTGTCGATGACATCCCCGTTCTTTTTCACCACATCCATCATGTTCAGGGCGATGACCACGGGGATGCCCATCTCGGTGAGCTGGGTGGTGAGGTAGAGGTTGCGTTCGATGTTGGTGGCGTCCACCAGGTTCAGGATGGCGTCGGGCCGGTCGTTGACCAGGTAATTCCGGGCCACCACCTCCTCCAGCGTGTAGGGGGAGAGGGAGTAGATGCCGGGCAGGTCGGTGATGGTCACATCCTTGTGACCCTTCAGCTTGCCGCCCTTCTTTTCCACCGTGACGCCGGGCCAGTTGCCCACATATTGATTGGAGCCGGTCAGGTCATTGAACATGGTGGTCTTGCCACAGTTCGGGTTGCCTGCCAGCGCGATGCTGATTGACATTGATTTCATTCCTCCCTGTTTGCTGATTAGCACCAGCTAACTCTTGAGTGGACCGCTTCGGTCCGCTTTCCCTTTCAGGCGGTTATTCCACCAGGATCTTGGACGCGTCGCTCTTGCGCAGGGAGAGCTCATATCCCCGGACGGTGACCTCCACCGGGTCCCCCAGCGGCGCCACCTTGCGCACGAACACCTGGGCCCCCTTGGTGATCCCCATGTCCATGATGCGGCGCTTTACAGCGCCCTCGCCCTCCAGCTTGGTCACCCGGACGGTCTGTCCGCACGGCACATCTCGCAGTGTTTTCATCGGCTGTTCCCTCTTTCCTCTCTGGCATTCCAGAAGATAGTATCATCCCGCCGGATTCAGATCATGATCCGGCTGGCCATGGCGGTGGACAGGGCAATCCGGCTGTCCCTTACATTGACAATCAGATTTCCCCCGATCTGCGTCACCACCACCACCTGTCCGCCCACTGTGAAACCGAGGCTCTCCAGAAAGCGGCGGGTCTCGTCCTTTCCGCAGATTTTCTTCACCGTGTTTGGTTGTCCTGTCGTGGCAAAGGTCAATGGCATGATGGTAATCACTCCTTTTCACCTGCGGAGATTAGCACTCGCTAACCCATTGCCAACAAAAATGGTTAGTATGTACTAACCGCAGATTCGAGCAAAGTTTACCACAGCCCCCCGCCATTGTCAACCACTTCCTGAAAAATTTTTTCTCCGCCGAATTTCCCTTGCCCAACCAGTCATCTTATAGTATAATATGACCAATTCCTATGGTCCGATGCCTGAGGCTTCTTCCTCCACATCAGAAAGGGGGCTTTCCCATGACGAGAAATAACGAGTCTGCCGAGGATTATCTGGAGGCGATCCTGATGCTCTCCCAGCAAAAGGGCCTGGTCCGTTCCATTGACATTGCCCATCAGATGAACTATACCAAACCCAGCGTCAGCCGGGCCATGAGCCTGCTGCGGGAGCGGGGGCATATCGTCATGGACAAGGACGGGTGGATCACCCTTACTGATACTGGCCGCGCCATTGCCGAGCGGATCTACGAACGGCACCGTCTGCTTACCCAGTGGCTGACCCAGCTGGGTGTCTCTCCCCAGGTGGCCGCAGAGGATGCCTGCCGGCTGGAACACGACCTCAGCGACGAGACCTTCCAGCGGATGAAGGAGCATATCGCCGCGTCGAAGCAGCCTTAGCGGCAGGGCCGCCGCGCCGCCGCGGTCCCTGCCGCAGAAATATTTTTCCTTTTTTGCGGGTTTCCTATTGACAAAGTGTGTTTTTTATATTACCCTTTGGTTAGCTAATGCTAACCTCCATGAGAACAGAAAGGAGTTTCCCATGAGTGTCGTCATCGTCGGAGGCAACGAGAGAATGGAGCGGCAATACAAGGATATCTGCAAAAGCCATGGCTGCCGGGCCAAAGTATTCGCCAAAATGCCCGCAGATTTCAAGAGAAAGATCGGCTCCCCCGACCTGATTATCCTGTTCACCAGCACGGTGTCCCATAAAATGGTGGAGTGTGCCACCACCGAGGCCAAACGGCAGAATGCCATCGTCGCACGCAGTCACAGCAGCAGCGCCTGCGCGCTGAAGGAGCTTCTCCAGCTGCACTGTCCCGTTCACGCATAACCATTAGTTAGTCATTGCTTACTCTTTTTCTTCCTTGCTCAAACTACCTCCTTCCCCAAAGCACAGCGGGCCGCCGATCTCGGCGGCCCGCTGTGCTTTGGGGCAAAAGTCAAACTGGAAGCGGCCGTGATACCGCTCCGACGGGGGTTCGCCCTCACCGCCCCATGCCTTAGGCGCTTCTCCCTCGGATTTTGGAGTCGTACGCCGTCCCGCACGCAATGGTGTTGAGCGCGGGCTGTTTCATTCCGGCTCCTCCTTCCCGCCCTTCTGAAACATGAGCAGGAAGGCCAGCAGCTGGATTCCCGCCGGGATCAGCACCACCCGCCCGTTCCCAGCAAGATGACCGGACACGCCCCCCAAAGCGGCCCCCGCCGCAAAGGCCAGGATGATGCCGTAATACTCCCATGCCCGGTGGAGCAGCGGCCGCTCCCCCGTTCTTTGGAAGCGGAAAAGCAGTTCGGTCCCGCTGCGCAGATTACCGGTGCACATGGTGGTGGCCATGCTGTTTCCGTCCACCTTGCGGAAGGTCTGTACCTGAAGGGCGCAGACGAAGGACACCAGCATGTTGGCCGGAGCGTCCCACTCTCCCAGCGGGAGGAACGCCACTGCAATCAGCGCCGCGATCTCCGCCCCCAGGGTCACCTGCCGCCAGTGGATGCGGCCTGCGGCGGGAGCGCGCTCCCGCACCGCCTGGGTAAGCCAAACACCGGCGGCAAAGGTAAGAATGAGCAGCAGGCAGTGTCCCGCGTGGAGCCAGTCTCCCTCCGCCAGGCTGATGCCCAGCAGCACCACATTTCCCGTCTGTGCATTGGCGAACACCCCACCCCGCAGCAGATAGGTGTACGCATCCAGAAAGCCGCCCGCCGCAGCCAGCAGCACGCCCAGAAAATAGCTGTCCGACATCTGCCCCCGCTGCAGTCTGCTCACCGTGTCCCTCCCCGGGGCGGGAGCCGGAAGCGCTCCCACAGCAGGCGGTCCCGCTCCTCCTCCGTCACCGGTTTGGCCTCGGGGCTCTGCCCCGGGCGCTCCATCAGAAGAAAGTCATCCCGAAGCGTGAGCCGTCCCTCTGGCAGCTCCCGGGAACAGACCAGCATATAAGTAAATTTGCACTGGGGAGAGGCGCACAGGAAATCACACATCTCCCGATACTCCTCCCGCCGGCGGGGCGTGTCGGTAAAACGATACTCCTCTGTGACCGTCCCGTCCGATTTCTCCCGCTCCAGCAGATACCAATCCCCTTCCCGGCGCAGGCGGTATCGGAAGCGGCCGTCCCACTGCCAGTCCTCCTCATCCAGGCGCAGAGGGCGCAGATACCCCCGTCCAAAGCCCGCGTCCGCGATATACCGTCCCTGGGGCAGCTGCGCCAACACCAGGGCGTGGGCAAAGTCCCCCCCGGCGCCGCCGGCCACGATCCCCGAGAGCAGGGCGGTGTCCAGCCCCAGGCGGCGGAGCACCTCCTCCATCAGGAAGTTCAGTTCATAGCACACCCCGCCCCGCCGGCGCTCCAGCAGCTTCTCCGCCAGCTCGTCGGTGCCGAACCGGAGCGGAACGCCCTGCAGGATATCCAGATTTTCATAGGGGATCTCCGCCAGGCTCTGCCGCTGGACGGCACGCAGGAGCTCCAGTCCGTCCTGCGGCACTTCAGCCAGTCTCAGCCGCTCCAGATAGGCACGCAGCATCGAGTCCATCCCGCTTCACTCCTTCATGGTCAGCTGTTTGTAAAAATCCAGGGTCCGGAAGCCGCGCTCCAGCTGGGTGAGCAGATAGGCCTCCGCCAGATCCCTCAGCTGTCCCAGCGACTGAGGGTCCAGCCGAAAGGAGAACAGCCGCTTTGGATCTCCCCACAGCACATGGCGCAGGGCGGCCAGTGCCGCCGTGGTCAGGGGCATGGAGATTCCCTCCCCCACTTCCCCGCGGCAGGTGTCGCAGTGGAGCACCCCCTGGGACAGGTGGAGCATGGGCCGCTCCGGCTGCCGTCCGCAGACGGCACAGGCATCCGCCAGCGGCTCATATCCCGCCAGGGCCAGGATGCGCAGCTCAAAGGCCGCCTTCACCTGGTCCTGGGGCCAGCTTCCCTGGTCCAGGGCATACAGGCTGTTCAGCAGCAGGGAGAGTACCTCCGGCGCGGGGAGGTCCTCCTGGGTGAGCTGCTCGGTGAGCTCGGCAAAATAGCTGGCCAGCGCCAGCTTTTCCAGATCGTCCCGCAGTCCCCGAAACTGCCGCAGGGAGGAGGCCTCCTTCACCGCCCAGCGGCCCTGGTATTCATACAGGGCGAACTCGCCATACACCAGCTGCTGGCAGGCGGCGGAGCTCTGGCTTCCCTTTTTCCGGCAGCCCCGGGCGGTGACCGTCTGCTTCCCCATCTCCCGGGTGAGCAGGGTAAGGATCTTGTCCGACTCCTTGTAATTCACTTCCCGCAGCACCACCGCCGTGGTCGTCGTGTGCATGATATCACCTGATTTTATGTACCGCCCCCGCCCCAGTCGCTAAGACAGCGCCTGGGGCGGCCGGGACGGCGGGTCTTCCCGGATGTCCGGTCCCATCTGAGGGTGGGACCGGGCGGGACCATGGCGGGGTCCGGCCTGTTCTCCCTTCGCTGCCAAATAGGCTTGGGGCAGTCCCGTCTGCCAGAACAGCGCCCAATATCCATCCTGAACCATCTCCGCCGCCCTCCTTCCGGAGTTAGGCTGTGCGCCGGGGCAAAAACTATGTCAGGGAATTGCAGGGGTCCCGCTTACCGCTCGTTCGTATAGCCGAAATTGCGGATCATGGCCAGGCGGTCCCGCCAGTTGTCCTTGACCTTCACCCAGGTGCCAAGATAGACCTTAGTCCCCAAAAAGCGCTCCATGTCCTCCCGGGCCTGGGTGGAGATCTTCTTCAGCATGGCCCCCTGCTTGCCGATGATGATGCCCTTGTGGCTCTCCTTCTCGCAGTAGATCACCGCCTCGATCTCGACGACGCCGTCCTCCCGCTCGCGAAAGCGCTCGATGGTCACAGCGGTGCCGTGAGGGATCTCCTTGTCCAGATTCAGCAGCAACTTTTCCCGGACGATCTCCGCCATGATCTGCCGTTCCGGCTGATCGGTGATCATGTCGGTGGGGAACAGCGCCGGGCCGGGGGGCAGCAGTTTTTCCAGCTCGTCCAGAAGGGTGTCCATTCCGTCTCCCTCCCGGGCGGAGATGGGGACCACCGCCTGGAAGGGGTGGGCCTGCCGGTACAGGTCCATCACCTGGAGCAGGGTCTCCTTTTTCACCGTGTCGATCTTGTTGATGACCAGCACCGCCGGAAGCTTCCGCTCCCCGATGCGGCGGATGAGCTCCTCCTCCTGGGGGCCCATGCTGGGAATGGGTTCCACCAGCAGACACACGCCGTCCACATCGGCCACGCTCTCCTCCACCACCTGGACCATATAGTCGCCCAGCCGGGTACGCGGCTTATGCAGGCCCGGTGTATCCAGGAAGACGAACTGGCACTCTCCCCGATTGAGGATGGCCGTGATGCGGTTGCGGGTGGTCTGAGGCTTGTCGGTGACAATGGCCACCTTCTCCCCCACCAGCGCGTTGGTCAGGGTGGACTTGCCCACATTGGGCCGTCCGCAGATGGTGATAATGCCGGATCGTTTGATCTCCATGGACTCCTCCTGTTCTTCTCCGCGCCTTGCGGCGCCTTATTCTCTCACCATCCCAGGGTGCTGATATAAAAGTAGATCCCCATGGCCGCCAGGATCGCCGCGATGATCAGATTCAGCACCGTGATCTTGCGGTACTCTTTTTTCTTGTCCATTTTTTCCTTCTGCTCCTTGGTCGCCCCCAGATAGGGCGGGCAGAGGATGGGCCCCTTGCCCCGCGCGGTAAAGGCCGCATAGATCAAAAAGATCAACGCCGCCACGCCGAAAAAAATCAGGGAAAACAGTCCCGGTGTCATGTCCTTATCCTCCTTGTTTCTCTTGTTTTTGTCCCATCAGCTCCGGCCGGGCAAGGATCTCCTCCTCCCGCCGGCGCATGAGGCGCTTGTCCTCCCCCTCGTCCACATGGTCGTACCCCAGCAGATGGAGCACCGAGTGGACGGTGAGATAGCACAGCTCCCGCCGCAGGCCGTGGCCGTACTCCTCTCCCTGGGCGGCGGCCCGCTCCAGGGAGATGGCCATATCCCCCAGGGGGACCAGTCCCGTCTCCGGGTCCGCCCACTCCGCCGCGGGCTTGTCCCCCGCCGCCAGGCGGAACATGGGAAAGGAGAGCACATCGGTGGGCCGGTCCAGCCCCCGCATCTCCCGGTTGATCTCCCGGATGCCCTCGTCGTCGGTGAGAAGCACATCCACCTCGCAGGGCAGCTCAACCCCTTCCGCCTGCAGGGCGGAGGTGATGGCCTGTGTGATCAGCGCAGCCTGCTCCTGAGGGACCTCCCCGGTCAGGTCGCTGTCGATGAGGATCCGATGGTCCATCTCTCACTCCTCCTCTTTCGGGGGACACAGCCGCCGGCGCAGATCGCGCAGATACGCCCTTTGCGACCGGCGGAGATAGGCGCCCTCCATCAGATCGGCGAACACCGACTCCCCCATGGTCTCGCTGTATATCGTCACCGTGGTCCCACCGCTGGACTCCTCCAGCAGCAGTTCCCGCTTCCCATAGGTGTTTCGGCCGGTCACCCGCAGCACCACACGGCGCTCCGGCTCCCATACCACCTGTTCCAGCCGGTAGCGGCTTCCGTCCGTCCCCGTCTCCAGCCAGATCCCCTCTGCCTCCTGCTCCAGCGCCTTCAGGCCGGTGCGCCAGCTCAGCTGGTCCTCTCCGGTCACGGTGCGCCACACCAGCTGTGCCGGGCAGGGCAGGGTCTCACGCTCCTTTGCCTGTGCCATGGTCTGTCCTCCCCGTCACCGCTTCTTCTGCTCCCGGCGCTTCTCATCCTCCTCATAGGCCCGGATGATGCGCTGCACGATCACATGGCGCACCACATCGCTGTCCGTCAGGCGGCAGATGGCAATGTCCTCCACCCCCCGGAGCACCCGCATGGCCTCCCGCAGGCCGGACACCTTGTCGGGGGGCAGGTCGATCTGGGTGATGTCGCCGGTGATGACGATCTTGGAGTTAAAGCCCAGACGGGTGAGGAACATCTTCATCTGCTCCCGGGAGGTGTTCTGGGCCTCGTCCAGGATGATGAAGGAGTCGTCCAAGGTACGCCCCCGCATGTAGGCCAGGGGAGCCACCTCGATGTTGCCCCGCTCCACATACTTCTGATAGGTCTCCGCCCCCAGCATGTCGAACAGCGCGTCGTACAGCGGCCGGAGATAGGGGTCCACCTTGGACTGCAGGTCGCCGGGCAGGAAGCCCAGCCGCTCCCCCGCCTCCACCGCCGGGCGGGTGAGGATGATGCGGTTGACCTGCTTCTCCCGGAAGGCGGCCACCGCCGCGGCCACCGCCAGATAGGTCTTGCCGGTGCCCGCCGGGCCGATGCCCAGGGTGACGATGTTCTCCTTGATGGCGTCCACATACCGCTTCTGCCCGATGGTCTTGGCCTTGATGGGCTTTCCCTTGGCGGTGACGCAGATCACATCCCCCGCCAGCTGGCTGAGCTTGTCCTCGTTTCCGGTGCGCACCATCTGGAGGATGTAGCGCACATTCTGCTGGTTGATGGCCTCCCCCCGGGCGGCGAGGGAGAGCAGCGCCTGAATCGCCTTGACGGCGAACATCACCGCCTCCCCCTCGCCGGTCACCTTCAGGTCGGAGTCCCGGCTGACCACCGTGACCCCCAGTTCCGCCTCGATGAGGCGGATGTTCTCATCAAAGGAGCCGAACACATTGATGGCCTGCTCCATTCTCTCGATGCTGATGCTCTGTTCTGTCATGAGCTGTGGTCTCCTTCGTATCTGCTGTGTCCGCCGCCTTCATTCCGCCGGCGGCTGTCCCGGCCGCTCCGTGCCGATCTCCTCCCGGCAGGCCGCCGTCAGGGTGACGGTGAGCAGCCCGTTCTCCTCCCGGGCGGTGACGGTGGTGTCCAGGACCTCCCCGTCCTCCCCCAGCAGTTCTGTCACCCGGGCCAGCAGCTGCTCCTCCAGCAGTTCTCTGGCGGCCTCCGGGTCCACCTGGGCCTGGACGGTGTCATAGGCCCGGCACACCTGAGTGGTCAGACTAATGGGAAGGGCGCGCCCGCCCGGCAGGGTGAGGACTCTTGTTTCGTTTATTTTATCATACTGCGGCCATGAAATGCCACTGTTTTGATAAAAATTGATGCGCCTGCCCAGAAGATTCAGGGAAAACAGCCGTTTTTCCTCCCCGGTGTACTCCTTGACCTGGGCGGTAAGGGGGATAACGGCGCTCACGGTGCGCCTGGTATCCGCCCAGACCCGGCCGGCGGCGTGAACGGTATAGCTTTCCGGCTCCATCTCACTCCCTGCGGGCGGCTGGAGCACCACCTGGCCGGAGATAAGCGTCTCTCCCTCCAGCACCGCCTCCCCCACCTGGACCCTCGCCTGGCCGGTGAGGGTCTCCAGGCGGCGGATCACCCCGTCGGTCTCCGCCACCACATCCACCCAGCTGTCTTCGTCCACCATTTCCGGCGGCGGCGTGGCCTCCCGGACGATGACCTCCGCCCGGCTGCCCCGGATGTTCACCGACATCCAGGACAGCTCCTGCAGCTCAATGAGCGCCTGCTGCCCCACGGCGTTTCCGTTGATGGAGGGCCCGAACGCACCGGGGTATACCCCCAGCCGCCGCAGTTCGGTGAGCACTCTGGCCTGAGACACTGTTTCACAGCCGCTGACATCCACCCACAGGATAAAGTTGGACAGCACGCACACCAGCAGCATGGAGATTCCCAGCCCCACCAGGAAGGCGTACCGCCGCCGGAATCGGGCGAGAAACGCAGGCAGTCCCGCCTGACGGTCCTGGCAGACAGTGCATCTGGCCCGCTCCGCCAGGGGAGGCAGCGCCGACACCCACCGGTTCGGCACCCGAAACCGGAAGGTGTCCTCATCCACCCACTCCACCCCCCAGAAAGGCACCCGCCGCTGGCCACAGAGATTGAGCATCCGCTCGGGGAATACTCCGGTGACGGTGAGCTGGGTCCATCCCCGGAGAAAATTCACCAGCTTCCTCATTCCAGCTCCACCGCCCGCAGCCGCCCGGTGATGAGCAGCTCGGAGCTGTTCATGGCCTTCAGGCTCAGCTCCTCCCCCACCACCCGGATGATCAGCCGGCCGCCGCTGACCCGGATCTCCTCCGTCCCATAGGCCAGGATCCCATGGTGGTTCTCCATGCGCAGCTCACTGTCCCCGGTGAGCTCCACCCGGGGCACTCCCGCCACCACATCGGCGGGCAGATCCAGCAGCTGGGCGGTCCGCTCCAGCAGGCTCTCCTTCCGCCTGGTCTTTCCCATGGCTTCGCCCTCCTCTCCCGTTATTGTTATGTGCGGGAGAGCGGGAAAAGACCTGACCGCAAGCAGGCGGGACGGCGCTCTTTCCAGCGCCGTCCCGCCTCATCCGCCCAAAGGCGGCCTATATCTTCTCTGTCCAAAGCGGAGTTCGTCACAGGAGGAAATCCTCGTCCTTCCACTGGGTGAAGTCCACCCGGGCAGGCTTGGGGGGCACCCGTTTCAGCGGGTCATACACAAAGCCCCTGCAGTACCCCGCCGGATCCATGACTCCCTTTCTGGCACAGATCACCCGCTCCCCCAGCGGACGGCCCCTCTGGCAGTAGGCACACCTGGGCTCGATGTCCTTCCGGAACAGCATGGTACTCCCCCCTCTCCCGCATTTTTCTCTATTATACTACGCGCCGGCGCCCTTTTCCACTGTTTTTTCTCACCATGACCGCCGCGGCCGCTACAAAGGCCGACCACATCAGCCAGGCGCACACCAGGGAGAGGATCAGCGCCTGCTGAAAATCCACCTGAGCCAGCGTCTCCACCTGCTCGGTGAGGGCGGCGGACACCTCCAGCTCCGGCAGAAACGCCCGGGCCAGCAGCCACATCCCCCCCGCGGACAGCACGCCGTGAAGCAGCTTGCCCAGCACATAGGTGCGGGGGGAGAGCCCGCTGTCCCCCAGAAAGGAGAGCACCTGACAGTGGACCGATACCCCCGCCCAGCCCAGGATAAACGCCGCCATGGACAGCCGCCCCGCCAGCGCCCCTGTCCCTGTCAGCGAGGTGACGCCGGAGGAGATCTCGATGATTCCTGTGAGCAGCGACTCGATCCACTTCCGCTCCACCCCCAGGGCGGTGCTGAGGATCTGGGCCAGAGCCGCCAGCACCCCGGTATGGAACAGCAGGCGGATCACCACGGTGAACAGAAGCACAAAGGCGCAGATATTCAGGGTGGACTGCAGCGCCCCCCGCACCGCCCGGGTGAACGCCACCGAGAAGCGCGCGGTCTCGATGCGCACCGGACGGGCGCACGCGCCGCCCCGGTCCCCCTTCTCCCCGGGGTAGAACCGGAAGATCAGCCCCACCGCCACCGACGCCAGGGCGTGCACCAGATACAGCAGCAGCCCCGCCCGACTGCTGGAGAACACTCCGGCACCCACCACCCCCAGGATGAAGGCGGGCCCTGAGTTGTTGCAGAACGCCAGCAGCCGCTGAGCCTCCGTCCGGGAGCACATCCCCTGCTGGTACAGCTGGATGGCGGTGCGCGCCCCCACCGGGTAACCCCCCACGAAGCCCAGGGCCACCGCGCTGGCGCAGGCGCCGCTCACCCGGAACAGGGGCCGCATCAGCGGTTCCAGGGCCCGGCCCAAATACTGGGCAAAGCCCAGCTCCACCACCAGAGAGGACAGCACAAAAAAGGGGAACAGGGAGGGAACGATCACATTTCCGCACAGCTGCAGCCCTGTCCGCGCGGCCTCCATCGCCTCGTCGGGACACAGCACCAGCGCCGCTCCGGCCGCCGTCAGGGCGATCCCCAGCAGGATGTCCCGCAGCCCCGGGTCTCTCAGCAGCCTTGTCATATTTTCTCCCTCCTCCCTTGGTATCCCCTTATCCCTATGCGCCCACCGGCGGAATTTTGCCTGTCCCGGCCGCCGCGTCTCAGAGGGGCGCTCTGTCAAACGAATCTTGTGCTTTCCCCCCAGGTGTGTTACACTGCTCTTATCTGCGGAACAAGGAGGCGGAAATCATGCAGCGTGAGCTTCTCTCCCCCTTCCCCCTGCTGAACGGGGAGGGCGACCTCACTCAACCGGGTTTTTCCCGGCGTCCCCTGGCGGAATACCGCCGCGGCGCGGTCCGGTCCGCTCCGTTCTCCATCAGGGAGTGGGACGACTACTATGTGGGAAACCAGCGCTTCGGGATTTCCCTCACCGTTGCGGACATCGGGTATGCCAAAGCGGATGCCGCCGCGGTGTTCTCCTTCTCCGGCCCTGACGCTCCCCGCCAGACCGCCAAGGTCGTGCTGCGCCCCTGCTCCCCAGGCCAGTCAGGGCTCCCCGCCTCCTCTCAGCAGGGTGTCACCGCCTCTTCCGGGCGGACCCACGCTCTTCTCTTCCGCCACACAGACCACCCCACGCTGGGCAGAACCAGAGAGCTTCTCTTTCATATGGACCGCTTCCAGGACGGACAGCCGCTCCACGGCCGCATCCTGCTGTCTCAGGAGCCTCGGGACTCCATGGTCCTGTATGCCCCCTTTGACCGGCCGGGCCGCTTTCTCTTCTCCCGAAAGCTCTGCTGTCTCCGGGCCAGCGGGGCCGTCTTCCTGGGGGAGCGGCGTTTTACCTTTGATCCGGCGGACTCCTTCGGCGTGCTGAATTGGGGGCGGGGCGCCTTCCCCCGCCGCGGCAGCTGGTGCTGGGCCTCCGCCTCCGGTCTGGCGGCCGGCGTACCTGTTGGGTTCAGTGTGGGCCATGGTTCTCAGAACGCCCTGGCCGCCACGGAAAATATGGCCTTTTTCAACGGGGCGGGGCACAAGCTCTCCGGCGTCATCTTCCACCTCCCCGCCGCCGGCGGGGCTGCGGCAGCGGCCCCCTGGATCTTCTCCAGCGACGACGGGCGGCTCTCTCTGCGCTTCTTCCCGGTCCTGGAGCGGACCGGCCAGTGCGGGGCAGGGCCTCTGCGTCTGGTGCGGCGCCGCGCCTTCGGGCGTTTTTCCGGCTGGGTGCGCCTGGACAGCGGTGCAAAGCTGGAGCTTACCCAGCTCATGGGCTTTGCGGAAAGAGGGGAATATCGATGGTAAAACGGCACGCGGCGCTTTTTGCCGGTCGGCTGCTCTTCTACCTGGCGGGACAGCTGATCCTGTGTGCCGGCATTATCCTGAATACAAAAACAGGGCTTGGGGTCGCCCCCATCAACTCCCTGCCCTATCTGGTCTCGGAGATCACCCCCATCACCCTGGGACAGGCCACCTCCATCCTGTACCTGCTGTGCATCACCGCTCAGTGCCTCATCCGGCGCAGACTCTCTCTTCAGATCCTTCTCCAGTTCCCCTTCAGCTATGTGTTCGGCCTGCTCATTGACCTGTTCAACCACCTGTTGGATGTGGTCCAGCCCTCCAATCTGCTGTGGGCGCTGTTCTGGCTGGCGGCGGCCAATGTGTGCACCGCGCTGGGCGTCACCATGGGGGTGTCCATGAATCTGGTGGCCGCTCCGCCCGACTGCACGGTCCAGACCATCTCCCAGGTGTACCGCAAGGACTTCGGTCTGGTGAAAAACTGCTTTGACCTGTCCATGCTGCTCCTCTCCGTTCTGGGCGGTCTTCTGTTCCCTCACCGGCTGGTGGGCATCGGCGCGGGTACCATCATCACCGCCCTGCTGGTGGGGCGCTTTGCCGGGCTGTTCCGCCGGCTCTTGGATCCGGTCATCCAATCTCTGACCAGCGCCACCCTCCGGAACACTTTCACAACAGGGGAGTGAATTGCGCTTCTTCTTTTTGTCGGAAATGCGATAGACTTTGATGCACTGCCGTGATATACTGAATTATATAACAAATATTTCAATTCAAATTAAATTACCCATTGTTTCCGCGCATGCAGGTCTAAAGGTTCGCCCATGATCTGTCTGCCTGAGCCGTCCGGCTCACGGGGCCAGGAAAGAAATGACCTGACCCTCCCGCTTTGAGAAGGAAGCAGGAGCGCCGCTCGCCATCGGGCGGCGCTGTTTGGATTCGGACGGTCTGTCTTGCATTGGCAAGCAGGCCGTTTTCCGCTGTACCGGCTTCCTCTCCACACAGGAGGCCGCCATGAAGTCACTTTGTCATCAACTCTCCCCACTCCCTCTGTTCTCCGGTTTCACCGATGACGAACTGGAGCAGCTCCAAAGCGCACTATCCCTGTCCATCGCCTTTTTGAAGCCGGAGGAGTATCTTCTCCAGGCGGATGATCCCGCGCCCACTCTGGGGTATCTTCTCTCAGGCCGGACTCAGGTGTTCCTTACAGATTACTGGGGGCGCCGCTCCATTATCAACAACCTTCAGCCGGGGGATCTGCTGGGGGGCGCGGCCGCCTTTCTCTCCGCCTCCTCCCTGCCCGTCAATGCGGTGGCGCTTACCGCCTGTACGGTGCTGTCCATCGACCCTCAGCCTCTGCGGCAGCCGGAGGCGAAGTGCGCCGAACTGTTAAACCGGCTGCAGCACCGCATTGGTGTGGTCATCGCTCAGACCAACCTCTCTCTGATCCAAAAGCTGAGCATTCTCTCCCGCCGCTCCACCCGGGAGAAGGCCATGGCCTATTTCTCCAGCGAGGCGCTTCGGGCGGGCAGCTCCACCTTCCAGATCCCCTTCTCCCGGGACGAGCTGGCCGACTATCTCTGCGTCAACTGCAGCGCCCTGTCCACTGAGCTGTCCAAGCTTCAGCGGGAGGGCTACATCCAATTCCGGCGCAATCACTTCCAGCTGCTGCGTCATGATTTCTGAATACCACAACAAGAAGACACCGCCCCCGCCGCAGCTGCGGCGGGGGCGGTGTCTTCTCTGTTTTTCTTTTCCTGTCTTTTGTTTATTCCACAGGCGCCGCGGCGGACTCAGCCGCCTCGGGCTCCGGCTCCAGAAGGAGTTCGGGCTCCTCCCCGCTCTCCGCTGCGGGCTCCAAAGCGTCCCCCTCGTCGTCCACCGGGTCGTTCTTCCGGTAGATGGCCAGGCCGGAGCCTGCGGGGATCAGCTTGCCGATGATGACATTTTCCTTCAGGCCCAGCAGGTGGTCCACCTTGCCCTTGATGGCCGCCTCGGTGAGCACCTTGGTGGTCTCCTGGAAGGAGGCGGCGGACAGGAAGGACTCGGTGGCCAGGGAGGCCTTGGTGATGCCCATAAGCAGCCGGGTGGCGGTGGGCAGGCGCAGCTCCAGGCCGTCGTTGGTCTCGCCGGCGTCGATGCGCGCCTGAACCTCCCGGCAGGCGTCCTCATATTCCACAAGATCCACCGTGGAGCCGGACAGCAGCTTGGAGTCTCCGGCATCCTCCACCCGCACCTTGCGCATCATCTGGCGCACAATGACCTCGATATGCTTGTCGTTGGTGTCAACGCCCTGCTGACGGTACACCTTCTGCACCTCGCGGATGAGGTAGTTGTGGCACTCGGACACGCCGCGGATCCGCAGCACCTCGTGGGGCGACAGCGCCCCCTCGGTGAGAGCCACGCCCTTCTCCACCACATCGCCGTCCTGTACCTTGATGCCGGCGGAATAGGGCAGGGTATAGCTCACCACCTCGCCGTCGTCGGCGGTGATGGTCAGGCTGCACATGGTGTTGCGCTTGGTCTCCTCGATGGTGACCTTGCCGCCGATCTCCGCCAGCTGAGCCATCTTCTTGGGCTTGCGTGCCTCAAACAGCTCCTCCACGCGGGGCAGACCCTGGGTGATGTCGCCGCCGGCCACGCCGCCGGTGTGGAAGGTACGCATGGTCAGCTGGGTGCCCGGCTCGCCGATGGACTGGGCGGCGATGATGCCCACCGCCTCACCGGCGCCCACGGGCTCGCCGATAGCCAGGTTGATGCCGTAGCACTTGGCGCACACGCCGCTGCGGGCCCGGCAGGTGAGCACGGAGCGGATCTTCACCGCGTGGATGCCGTGCTTCTCCAGGGTCTCTGCGTCGTCCTTGCGGAGCATGGTGTCCTTGGTGAACAGGACCTCGCCGGTCTGGGGGTCCTTGATGTCGGCGGTGGGATAGCGGCCGTGGACACGCTCGGCGAAGGTCTCGATGACCTGGCCGTGCTCCTCGATCTCGCTGACCTCGATGCCGTCGTCGGTACCGCAGTCGTCCTCCCGGATGATGACCTCCTGGGACACGTCCACCAGACGGCGGGTCAGGTAACCCGAGTCGGCGGTACGCAGAGCGGTATCGGCCATGCCCTTCCGGGCGCCTCGGGAGGAGATGAAGTACTCCAGCACGGACAGGCCCTCACGGAAGTTGGACTTGATGGGGATCTCGATGGTGCGGCCGGAGGTGTCGGCCATCAGGCCGCGCATGCCGGCCAGCTGACGGATCTGGGCGGAGGAGCCACGGGCGCCGGAGTCCGCCATCATCCAGATGGGGTTATAGCGGTCCAGACAGGCCATCAGGGCGTCGGTCACGTCCTTGGTGGTCTTCTCCCAGGCCTGCACCACCAGGCGGTAGCGCTCGTCGTTGGTGAGCAGGCCCCGGCGGTACTGCCGCTCGATCTTCACGATCTCCTGCTCGGTGGCGGAGATGAGGCCGTTCTTCTCCTCAGGCACCGTCATGTCGCTGATGGACACGGTGAGGGCGCCCCGGGTGGAGAAGTTGTAGCCCCGGGCCTTGATGGTATCCAGCACGCCGGCGGAGTAGTTGAAGCCGTACTTGGTGATGCACTTGTCGATGATCTTGCCCAGCTGCTTCTTGCCGGTGACGAAGTTGATCTCGGGGTCGAACATGGTCTCGGGATCGGTGCGGTCCACGAAGCCCAGGTCCTGGGGGATGCCCTCGTTGAAGATGAGCCGGCCCACGGTGGTGCGCACCAGCTTGCTCTTCTGCTCCCCGTCCACCTCCCGGGTGCGGCGGACCAGGATGGGCACATGGAGCTCCAGTTCGCCCTCGTCGTAGGCCAGGCGGGCCTCGGTGTCGTCAGAGAAGATGTGGAGGCACTCCCGGGGCAGCTCGCCGTCGGGGGTGTCGGCGCAGATGCCGGCGTAGGTGGGGATGTCGTCCAGGGAGCCGGGGTGCTTGACCCAGATATAGGAGTCGGGCTGCAGCTTGCCCTCACTGAGGGCGGCCTTCACCGCGGAGACATCCTCATAGGTCTCCTCGGCGCTGTGCTCGGGATAGCGCTCGAAGGTCAGGTAGTAGGAGCCCAGCACCATGTCCTGGGTGGGCACGGTGACGGGGCCGCCGTCCTGGGGCCGCAGCAGGTTGTTGGCCGAGAGCATGAGCACCCGGGCCTCGGTCTGGGCCTCGGCGGACAGGGGGACGTGGACGGCCATCTGGTCGCCGTCGAAGTCGGCGTTGAAGGCGGTACACACCAGGGGGTGCAGCTTGATGGCCCGGCCCTCCACCAGCACCGGCTCGAAGGCCTGGATGCCCAGGCGGTGCAGGGTGGGGGCGCGGTTGAGCATCACCGGGTGGTCCTTGATGACGAACTCCAGGGCGTCCCACACGGCGGCCTCGCCCTTCTCCACCATCTTTTTGGCGGCCTTGATGTTGTTGGCCAGGCCGTCGTCCACCAGCTTCTTCATGACGAAGGGCCGGAACAACTCGATGGCCATCTCCTTGGGCAGGCCGCACTGATAGATCTTCAGGGAGGGGCCCACCACGATGACGGAACGGCCGGAGTAGTCCACCCGCTTGCCCAGCAGGTTCTGGCGGAAGCGGCCCTGCTTGCCCTTGAGCATGTCGGACAGGGACTTCAGCGCCCGGTTGTTGGCGCCGGTGACGGCGCGGCCCCGGCGGCCGTTGTCGATGAGGGCGTCCACCGCCTCCTGGAGCATGCGCTTCTCATTGCGCACGATGATGTCGGGGGCCTTCAGCTGGATCAGCCGCTTCAGGCGGTTGTTGCGGTTGATGACCCGGCGGTACAGGTCGTTTAAGTCACTGGAGGCAAAGCGTCCTCCGTCCAGCTGCACCATGGGCCGGATCTCCGGGGGGATGACAGGCAGCACATCGATGATCATCCACTCGGGCTTGTTGCCGGAGAGGCGGAATGCCTCCACCACCTCCAGGCGCTTGACGATGCGGCCCTTCTTCTGGCCGGAGGCGTCCTTCAGTTCCGCCTTCAACTGCTGGGACAGCTCCTCCAGGTTGATGTCCTGAAGCAGCTTTTTCACCGCCTCGGCGCCCATGCCGGCCTCGAAATCGTCCTCATACTTCTCCCGCATGTCGCGGTACTCCTTGTCGGAGAGGATCTGATTCTTGGCCAGGGGAGTAAAGCCGGGGTCGGTAACGATATAGGCGGCGAAGTAGAGCACCTTCTCCAAAATGCGGGGAGAGATGTCCAACAACAGGCCCATGCGGGAGGGGATGCCCTTGAAGTACCAGATGTGGGAGACGGGGGCGGCCAGCTCGATGTGGCCCATGCGCTCCCGGCGCACCTTAGCCTTGGTGACCTCCACGCCGCAGCGGTCGCAGATCTTGCCCTTGTAGCGGATCTTCTTGTACTTGCCGCAGTGGCACTCCCAGTCCTTGGTGGGGCCAAAGATGCGCTCGCAGAACAGACCGTCCCGCTCGGGCTTCAGAGTGCGGTAGTTGATGGTCTCCGGCTTCTTGACCTCGCCGTAGGACCACTCGCGGATCTGCTCCGGGGAGGCGATGCCGATGCGGATGGCGTCAAATTCAGCGTAGCTCATATTTGCTCTCCTCCCTTTCTCAGTCCAGGTCCAGCTCGTCGCCGTCCGTCAGGCCAGCGTCGTCGCTATCGGTATAGTCGTCCTCGTCGCCGCCCTCAGCCAGCAGGTCGTCGTCGTCGCTCTCGGCCTTGAGGGTGAAGCCGGCGGCCTGGAACTCAGACTCGTCGCCGTAGCCGCCGAACTCGTCGTCGCGGATGCGGTCGGGGGTGTACTCCTCCTCGTCCTCCTTGAGCTCGATCTCGTTGCCGTTCTCGTCCAGCACCCGCATATCCAGGCACAGGGACTGCAGCTCCTTGACCAGCACCTTGAAGGACTCGGGCACGCCGGGCTTGGGCACGTTGTGGCCCTTGACGATGGACTCGTAGGTGCGCACACGGCCGGTCACGTCGTCGGACTTGACGGTGAGGATCTCCTGCAGGGTGTAGGCGGCGCCGTAGGCCTCCAAAGCCCACACCTCCATCTCGCCGAAGCGCTGGCCGCCGAACTGGGCCTTGCCGCCCAGAGGCTGCTGGGTGACCAGGGAGTAGGGGCCGGTGGAACGGGCGTGGATCTTGTCGTCCACCAGGTGGTGCAGCTTCAGGAAGTAGACATAGCCCACGGTGACGGGGTTGTCGAACTTCTCGCCGGTGCGGCCGTCATACAGGTCGCTCTTGCCGTCCTCCCGCAGGCCGGCCAGCTTCAAAGTCTCGGCGATGTCCTTCTCGTCGGCGCCGTCAAAGATGGGGGTGGCCACCTTCCAGCCCAGGGTCTTGGCGGCATAGCCCAGATGGACCTCCAGCACCTGACCGATGTTCATACGGCTGGGCACGCCCAGGGGGTTCAATACAATGTCCAGGGGGGTGCCGTCGGGCAGGAAGGGCATATCCTCCTGGGGCAGGATGCGGGAGACCACGCCCTTGTTGCCGTGGCGGCCTGCCATCTTGTCGCCCACCGAGATCTTGCGGCGCTGGGCGATGTACACCCGCACCACCATGTTCACCCCGGGGGAGAGCTCGTCGCCGTTCTCCCGGGTGAACACCTTCACATCCACGATGGTGCCGCTCTCGCCGTGGGGCACCTTCAGGGAGGTGTCGCGCACCTCCCGGGCCTTCTCGCCGAAGATGGCCCGGAGCAGCCGCTCCTCGGCGGTGAGGTCGGTCTCCCCCTTGGGGGTGACCTTGCCCACCAGGATGTCCCCGGCGCGCACCTCGGCCCCCACCCGGATGATGCCCCGCTCGTCCAGATCCTTCAGGGCGTCCTCGCCCACATTGGGGATGTCCCGGGTGATCTCCTCGGGGCCCAGCTTGGTGTCCCGGGCCTCGGTCTCATACTCCTCGATATGAATGGAGGTAAACACATCGTCCCGGACGATGCGCTCGTTGAGGAGGATGGCGTCCTCGTAGTTATAGCCTTCCCAGGTCATGAAGCCCATGAGGATGTTGCGTCCCAGGGCGATCTCCCCGTGGTCGGTGGAGGGGCCGTCGGCCAGCACATCCTTGGCATCCACCCGGTCGCCCACATTGACGATGGGGCGCTGGTTGATGCAGGTGCCGTGGTTGGAGCGCAGGTACTTGGTCAGGCGGTACTCCTTGGTCTCGCCGCTGTCGTACTGCACGGTGATATACCGGGCGGACACCTTGGTGACGGTGCCGGGACCCTCGGCCAGGATGGCGATCTCAGAGTCGATGCAGTTCTTGTGCTCCTGCCCGGTGGCCACGATGGGGGCCTCGGGGCGCAGCAGGGGCACGGCCTGGCGCTGCATGTTGGCGCCCATCAGGGCGCGGTTGGCGTCGTCGTTCTGCAGGAAGGGGATCATGGCGGTGGCCACCGACACCATCATCTTGGGGGACACATCCACATAGTCCACCTGGTCCCGGTCCACCGAGATGATCTCGTTGCGGTGACGGCAGGTGATGCGCTCGTTGATGAAGCGGCCCTCCTCGTCCACCGGCTCGGTGGCCTGGGCGATGATATAGTCGTCCTCCACATCGGCGGTCATATACTCCACCTCGTCGGTGAGGCGGCCGGTCGCCTTGTCCACCCGGCGGTAGGGCGCCTCGATGAAGCCGTACCGGTTCACCCGGGCATAGGAGGCCAGGTAGGAGATCAGGCCGATGTTGGGGCCTTCCGGCGTCTCGATGGGGCACAGGCGGCCATAGTGGGAGTAGTGCACATCCCGGACATCGAAGGAGGCGCGGTCACGACTCAGGCCGCCGGGGCCCAGGGCGGACAGGCGGCGCTTGTGGGTCAGCTCGGACAGGGGGTTGGTCTGGTCCATGAACTGGCTCAGGGGGCTGGAGCCGAAGAACTCCTTGATGGCGGCGGTCACCGGCCGGATGTTGATGAGGGACTGAGGGGTGACGATATCCAGGTCCTGGATGGTCATCCGCTCCCGGATGACCCGCTCCATGCGGGAAAAGCCGATGCGGAACTGGTTCTGCAGCAGCTCGCCCACGCAGCGCAGGCGGCGGTTGCCCAGGTGGTCGATGTCGTCGGCGGTGCCCACCCCGAAGGCCAGGCAGTTGAGGTAGTTGATGGAGGCCAGGATGTCCTCCACGATGATGTGCTTGGGGACCAGGTCATCCATGCGGTCCCGGATGGCGTCCTTCAGCTCCTCGCCGGAGAAGCTGTCCAGCAGCTCCTGGAGCACGGGGGCATAGACCATCTCGGTGACGCCGCACTCCTCGGGATCGAAGTCCACGAAGTTCTTCATATCCACCATGTGGTTGGAGAAGACCTTCACCTGCCGCCCGTCCACATCCAGGGTCACCTCATTGATCCCGCAGGCGGAGATGGCCTTGGCCTGCTCCCGGGTGAGGGTGGTCCCGGCCTCGGCCACGATCTCGCCGGTGGCGGGGTCCGCCGCGGGATAGGCCAGGGCATGCCCCGCGATCCGGGGCCACAGGGCCATCTTCTTGTTGAACTTATAGCGGCCCACCGCGGACAGGTCGTACCGACGGGGGTCGAAGAACAGTCCGCGGATCAGGGTCTCGGAGGAGTCCACCGTGGGCGGCTCGCCGGGGCGCAGCTTGCGGTAGATCTCCAGCAGCGCCTCCTCATAGGTCTTGCAGCTGTCCTTCTCCAGGGTGGCCACGATGCGGGGATCCTCCCCGAACATCTCCAGGATCTCCGCATCGGTGCGGGGACCCACGGCGCGGATCAGACAGGTGATGGGCAGCTTGCGGTTTTTGTCGATGCGGACATAGAAGACATCGGACAGATCGGTCTCATACTCCAGCCAGGCGCCCCGGTAGGGGATGACCGTGGTGGCGTAGGTGATGTTGTCCGCCTTGTCCGCGGTACGGGCGTAGTACATGCCGGGGGAGCGGACGATCTGGGAGACGATGACCCGCTCCGCCCCGTTGATGACGAAGGTGCCCGCCTGGGTCATCAGGGGGAAGTCCCCCATGAAGATCTCCTGCTCCTTGATCTCCTCGGTCTCCTTGTTGCGCAGGCGTACCCGCACCTTGATGGGAGCGGCATAGGTGGCGTCCCGGGCCTTGCACTCCTCCACATCGTACTTGGGCGGCTCATCCATGGAGTAGTCGATGAAGGACAGCTCCAGATTGCCGGCATAGTCGGTGATGGCGTCCACATCCTTGAACACGGCGCGCAGGCCGTAGTCCAGGAACCACTGGTAGGAGTTCTTCTGCACCTCCAGCAGGTTGGGCATCTCCAGGATCTCCTCGTGGCGGGCAAAGCTCTTGCGCAGGGTCTTGCCGTAATACACATCCTTGACCATTGCTCTCGATCACTCTCCGTTTCCGTATACTCGCGGACCGGCCCGCGGACCGGACTCTTCCTCTCCGCCGGTGCGGCATCTCCGGCGGCGTGTTGCGAACACCCGGCAGTGTTGATAATTTCTCCCCGCCCGCTCTTGCCACAGTGCATGACCTATGCTATACTTGCATCAAGCTGGGGGACTGTCCGGATCGGGTTGTTTGGCATAGTAGCATTTAAGTTTACCATACGCCGCAGCGGAAGTCAACCATTTTATGCAGGAATCTCAGGATTTTTTCCTGGGATTTTTCTTTTTTCCTCCAAATCAACTGCAACCAGGCCCCGCGGCGGGAGGTGGAATCCTCCTCCCGCCGCGGGGCCTGGTTCACTTCTTCTCTTATGGCGTCTGTCTGCCGCCTTCCCTGCTCAGCCGCCAGCGCAGACCGGAATACCGCCGGGTCTGCCGGTTGTTGTCTACCATACGGTGGAGGATCTCCTCCTCCCCCACGGCGATGAACAGCTCCCGCGCCCGGGTCACCGCAGTGTACAGCACCCCCCGGGTAAGCAGCAGAGGCGGCCCCGGCAGTGCCGCCAGGATCACCGCCCGGTATTCGCTGCCCTGGGCCTTGTGGACGGTAACGGCATAGGCCAGCTCCAGCTCGTTGAGGGTGTCCCCGGTATAGGCGATCTCCTTCCCCTCGAAGTCCACGGTGAGCTCGCCCCCCTCCACCCGGAGGATGGTGCCGATGTCCCCGTTGAAGATGCCCATGCCGCTCTCCCCGGTGGCATGCTCCCGCCACAGGACATCATAGTTGTTCTTCACCTGCATCACCCGGTCCCCCGCCCGGAACACCGTGTCCCCGAAGGGGCGCTCCCCCTTCTCCGGGGACGGCGGGTTCAGGGCCGCCTGGAGCGCCCGGTTCAGCGCGCCGGTGCCTGCGGGACCTTTCCGGGTGGGAGAGAGCACCTGGATCTGCTGGCTGGGGATGCCCATGTTCCGGGGCAGCCGCGCTCCGCACAGCTCCACAATGGTCTCCACCGCCCGGGCGGGGTCATACCGGGTGAGAAGGAAAAAGTCCCGCTGGTTCTCCCGGAAGGAGGGGTGCTCCCCCCGGTTGATCTGATGGGCATTGCAGATGATGGCGCTCTCGGCGGCCTGCCGAAACACCTCCGTCAGCCGCACGGCGGGCAGCGCTCCGCTGCGCAGCAGGTCCCCCAGCAGGTTCCCCGGTCCCACCGAGGGCAGCTGATCCGGGTCCCCCACCAGGATCAGGCGGCAGTCTCCCCGCAGGGCGGACAGCAGCGCCCGCATCAGCGGCACATCCACCATGGAGGTCTCGTCCACGATCACCGCGTCGGCGGGAAGGGGCTCGTCCTCGCCGTGGCTGAACGCCAGCGTCCCGGTCTGGGGATCGAACCGGGTCTCCAGCAGGCGGTGGATGGTGGCCGCCTCCGCGCCGCACAGCTCCCCCAGCCGTTTGGCCGCCCGGCCGGTGGGGGCCGCCAGGGCGGTCGCCAGCCCCAGCCGTTCAAACAGCGCCAATACCCCCCGCAGGGAGGTGGTCTTCCCCGTGCCCGGCCCGCCGGTGAGGAGCATCACCTGCCGGGTGGCCGCCAGGTATACCGCCTGGCTCTGCTGGGGGGCATACCGGATGCCCTGCTCCCGCTGGATGGCCTCCAGCAGCTCCTCCATGCCGTCGGGGGGACACAGCTCCCGGCTGCCCATCTCCTGCAGCCGGTGGGTGATGTACTCCTCCGCCTCGTGCAGCTCCGGCAGGTATACCGCCGTCTCCCCCGCCGCCTCCTCCTGGACCAGGAGCCCCCGGTCCAGCAGCTCGTCCAGGCTGATCTCCAGCTTGTCCTCCGGAAGGTCCAGCAGCTGCCCCGTGGCGGCAAGCAGCTTGCCCCGGGGCAGAAAGGTATGTCCGTTGGTCAGGTTGTGCTCCAGCTCGTACCGCAGCCCCGCCTCCCGCCGGATGGGGTCGTCGGGGGCCATTCCGCCGCTCAGGGCAAGGGCGTCCGCGTCGGAGAACTCCACCCCGATCTCCCGGTCCACCAGCAGGTAGGGGTCGCTTTTCAGCAGCTCCAGGGCCAGGGGGCCGTGGCGGCGGTACAGGGGCAGCCCCAACTGGGGGGACAGCCCGTGCCCTGCCAGATAGTCCAGCAGCAGCCGCATCCCCATCTGACTTCGGAAGGTATCGCTGATGCTCCGGGCCCGCTTCAGGGTGATCCCCTTGATGCGGGTGAGCTTCTCCGGGGACTCCTCGATGACGGTGAGGGCCTCCTCCCCGAACTCCTCCACCAGCCGCCGGGCGGTGGCGCCGCCGATGCCCCGGATCACCCCGGAGGCCAGGTACTCATAGATGGCCCTGGCTCCCTCGGGCATCCGCCGCTCCGCCACCGCCGCCCTGAACTGCCGGCCGTAGGAGGGGTGGACCGACCACTCCCCGTGGAGGGTCAGGCTCTCCCCCGGGGCGGCCCCGGGCATGCAGCCCACCGCGGTGACCTCCTCCTGGCCCACCTCCAGGCGCAGGACGGTGTAGCCGCTCTCCTCGTTCTGGTAGATCACATCGGACACCACGCCCTCCAGCACCTCGGTGTGCCTCTCCGTCATGGCCCCCGGCCGCCTCCTCTCTCCCGCAGTATCTGCTCCACTTGGGCGGCGGCACACAGGCGCACCTGCCCGCTGCCCCGGCACAGCACCTCCGCCATCCGCCGGCCCTCCTCGTCCAGGCCGCAGTCGGCGATGACCACCACATAGTCGATGAGGTCGTCTCCCCGAAGCCACAGCAGTCCCCGCACCGTCTGCTCCAGGCCCGCGCCGTCCCCCGCGGCGGGCACCACGGCGAACACCGGCTCCGGCCCCACCGGGACCAGGAGCTTCCCATACAGGTGCCAGGCCAGGGCCAGCACTCCCACCGCCGCCAGGGCGGCCATCACGATCTCCATCACGCTTGTCACGCTGCCCCACCTCCATGTACCGCATCCTATGCGGCCAAACGGCGGCGGGTGACCACCCTTCTGCGCCGTTGTTTCGCCTGAGGGCGAGTTCCTTTCTGCGCGCGCAGAAAGGAACCAAAGACGCGCTTAAGAACCGAATGGTTCTTAAGGATCTCCTTTTTATGGTGCCCTGGGGGGTGGTGCCGCTCCCCTCGGCGCATCAAAATCGGATGGACTCTCTCCCGCCTGCTGCCGCCCCTTGGCGGGGGTCGATTCCCCGGTGCGCCCGACGGGGGAGCGCCTTACTGCGGCGGTGCCCTGAGGGCGTGGATATGCAGGCGAATGAGATCTACCCCTATATTGGGGACAGCTTGCGTGGCGCGCGCCGGGGCCGTCGGCCACGGACGGGGCGGGGACCTCCATGCAGGGGCAGGGTGCCAAACGGCCCCTTTTAGAGCATCCGCTTCAGATACTGCCCCGTGTAGCTCTCCGGGCAGGCGGCCACCTCCTCGGGGGTGCCGGTGCACACCACTGTGCCGCCGCCGTCGCCCCCCTCGGGGCCCAGGTCGATGATGTGGTCGGCGGTCTTGATGACATCCAGGTTGTGCTCGATGACCACCACGGTGTTCCCCGACTCCACCAGGCGCTGGAGCACCTCGATGAGCCGGTGGACATCATAGCTGTGCAGCCCGGTGGTGGGCTCGTCCAGGATATAGATGGTCTGGCCGGTGGAACGCTTGGAGAGCTCGGTGGCCAGCTTCACCCGCTGGGCCTCGCCGCCGGACAGTTCGGTGGACGGCTGCCCCAGCTTCACATAGCCCATCCCCACATCCAGCAGGGTCTGGAGCTTGCCCCGGATCTTGGGCAGGTTCTCGAAAAAGGGCAGCGCCTCCTCCACCGTCATCTCCAGCACCTCATAGATGTTCTTCCCCTTGTATCGCACCTCCAGGGTCTCCCGGTTGTAGCGCTTGCCCTTGCACACCTCGCAGGGGACATAGATGTCGGGGAGAAAGTGCATCTCGATCTTCAGAAGGCCGTCCCCCTGGCAGGCCTCACACCGGCCGCCCCGGACATTGAAGGAGAACCGGCCGGGCCCGTACCCCCGGGCCTTGGCGTCGGGGGTGGAGGCGAACAGCTCCCGGATGTCGTTGAACAGCCCCGTATAGGTGGCGGGGTTGGAGCGGGGGGTGCGCCCGATGGGGGACTGGTCGATGTCGATGACCTTGTCCAAAAACTCCTCCCCCTCGATGGCGTCGTGCTTCCCCGGGCGCACCTTCACCCGGTTCAGGTCCGCCGCCAGCTTTTTGTACAGGATCTCATTGACCAGGGAGGACTTTCCGCTGCCCGACACCCCGGTGACACAGATGAAGGTCCCCAGGGGGAAGGACACATCGATGTGGCGCAGGTTGTTCTCCGCCGCCCCCCGGACGGTGAGCACCTTCCCGTTCCCCTTCCGCCGGTGGTCGGGGACGGGGATCTTCCGCCGGCCGGTGAGGTAGTCCCCGGTGATGGAGTTGGGACAGGCCATCACCTCCTCCGGGGTGCCGGCGCACACCACCTCTCCCCCGTGGCGCCCCGCCCCGGGGCCGATGTCCACGATATAGTCGGCGGCACGCATAGTGTCCTCGTCGTGCTCCACCACCAGCAGGGTGTTGCCCAGGTCCCGCAGATGCTTCATGGTGGCCAGCAGCATGTCGTTGTCCCGCTGGTGCAGGCCGATGGACGGCTCGTCCAGAATATACAGCACCCCCATCAGGGAGGAGCCGATCTGGGTGGCCAGGCGGATGCGCTGGCTCTCTCCGCCGGACAGGGAGGCGGCGCTGCGGGCCAGGGTCAGGTACTGCAGTCCCACCGACCGCAGGAAGCCCAGCCGGTCCCGGATCTCCTTGAGGATGCGCTGGGCGATCATCATCTTCTGCTCCGGCAGGGCGAGCTTTTCCACAAAGTCCAGCGCCTCGGTCACCGGCTTCTGGCAGAACTCGTGGATGGAGATGTCCCCCACTGTCACCGCAAGGGACTCCTTCCGCAGGCGTTTGCCCTGGCAGTCGGGACAGGGGCACTCGCTCATGCACTCCTCCAGCTCCCGCTTCACGGCGTCCGACTGGGTCTCCCGGTACCGGCGCTCCAGGTTGTTGCAGATGCCCTCAAAGGCCTGGTACAGCGTCCCCTTCCCCCGAGGCTGGTCATAGTGGAGGGTGAGCTTCTCCCCGTCGGTGCCGTAGAGGATGGCGTGGACCGCCTCGTCGGACAGCTCTTTGAAGGGGGTGGTGAGCTTGAACTTGTACCGCTTGGCCAGGGCGTCGAAGTACATCCGGGAGATGCCGTCCGACTTGATGTTGTTCCACCCGGAGGCGGTGATGGCCCCCTCCAGGATGGACAGATTCTTGTTGGGGACGACAAGCTCTGGGTCCACCTTCTGCTGGCTGCCCAGCCCGGTACAGGTGGGGCAGGCGCCGAAGGGGTTGTTGAAGGAGAACATCCGGGGGGTGAGCTCCTCGATGGACACGCCGCAGTCCTCGCAGGCGTAGTTCTGGGAGAAGAGGATGTCCCGGTCCCCCCCCACGATGTTGATGACCACGATGCCCCCCGCCAGGCCGGAGGCCACCTCCACGCTGTCGGTGAGCCGCTGCTGAATGTCCGCCCGGATCACCAGCCGGTCCACCACCACCTCGATGTTGTGCTTGCGGTTTTTGTCCAGCTTGATCTCCTCGCTGAGGTCATAGAGAGACCCATCCACCCGCACCCGGACATAGCCCGACTTCCGGGCGTCCTCGAAGATCTTCTGGTGCTCCCCCTTCTTCCCCCGGATCACCGGAGCCAGCACCTGGATGCGGGTGGCCTCGGGCAGGGCCATGACCTGGTCGATGATCTGGTCGATGGTTTGCTGCTTGATCTCCTTGCCGCAGATGGGGCAGTGGGGGGTGCCCACCCGGGCCCACAGCAGACGGAGGTAGTCATAGATCTCGGTCACCGTGCCCACGGTGGACCGGGGATTCTTGCTGGTGGTCTTCTGGTCGATGGAGATGGCGGGGGACAGCCCGTCGATATAGTCCACATCGGGCTTCTCCATCTGCCCCAGGAACATCCGGGCATAGGAGGACAGCGACTCCACATACCGCCGCTGCCCCTCGGCATAGATGGTGTCAAAGGCCAGGGAGCTCTTCCCCGAGCCGGACACCCCGGTGAGCACCACCAGCTTGTCCCGGGGAATGTCCACATCGATATTCTTCAGATTGTTGGCGCGGGCGCCCTTGACGGAAATATGGTCTTGCATTGCGATCTGCAGCTCCTTGCTCTATGGGTTTTCTCGATTCAGCGGCCGAATTCCGCCGCCACCTCCCGGAGCATCTCCCGGATGGGCAGCTCGTAGGGACAGCGCGTCTCACACGCACCGCAGTCCACGCACTCCCCGGCGTGGTGGGCCGCCCCGTCGTACCGCGCCCTGGCCCAGTCCGCCAGGTCGTATTTGCGCAGGTAGTTCACCAGCAGGAAGCTGGTGGGGATGTCGATGCCCACGGTACACGGGGCGCAGTAGCCGCACCGGCGGCAGAACCGGGTGCCCAGCTCCCGCCGGATCTCCCCGCACCGCGCCAGCTCCTCCGCCGTCAGGGGGGAGAGGTCCTCCGCGGCGGCGGCGTTGCGCTCCACCTCCTGGGGGCTGCCCATGCCGGGGATGTCCACATCGATGACCCCGGAGGCGGCCACATACCGCAGCGCCAGCCGCCAGTCCTCCAGGTTGCCCCCTGCCAGGGGCTTCATGGCGATGGTGCCCATCCCCTTCTCCCGGGCGCGGCGGAGCAGCGCCTCCCCCTGATTCTCCACGATGTTGTAGGGGAACATCACCGTCTCGATCTGGCCGGCGTGCTCCTCCACCGCCTTTTTCAGGGCGTCCGCACTGTGGAAGGTGGCGCCGATGTGGCCCACCTTCCCCGCCGCCTTGGCCTCCGCCAGGGCCTCATAGGCCCCGCCGGGGCCGAACACCCGCTCAAAATCCTTCAGGGGCAGATTGTGGATCTGGTACACCTCGATGCGGCCGGTGCGCAGGTTTTTCAGGCTCAGGTCGATGTCCCGGGCCATCCCCTCCCGGCTGCGGGCCATGGACTTGGAGGCCAGGATAAATTTGTCCCGCCGCCCCTCCAGTGCCGCCCCCAGGTACTCCTCGGACACGGTGTAGGCCCGTGCGGTGTCGATGTAGTTCATGCCGTGCCGCTCCAGGGCGTCCACCACCGCGGCAGTGTTGGCGGCGTCGGCGCGCTGGATGGGGATGCCGCCGAAGGACACGGCGGCGCACCGCAGGCCGGTGCGGCCCAAAGTCACATAGTTCATCCTTTGCTCTCCTCCTCGTTCTCCCTCTCGGGGATGTTCGCCAGTTCCCGCTGGACATATTTGGGCAGCCGCTCCACCGTCAGCTGCCAGGAGTGCAGGCACAGCGCCCTCAGCTCGTCGTCGGGCATCTCCCCGTCCAGCAGCACGGCGATCCAAGTGCGCTTGTCCGCGTAGAACCCCGGCAGCACCTCCGGGTGGAGGGCGGCCAGCAGCTCCCCCTCCCCCGGGGCGCACCGCAGATTGACCAGGTCGTGGCCGCCGTAGGTCCGGTACCTCTCCTCCGGGGAACACACGGCGGCGAACTGCTTCCCCCGCACCTCATAGAGGAACATCTTCCACGCCGGGTGGTACCGCTTCTCCGCCCCGGGGAGGGACAGCAGGCAGCCGTCCAGCCACTCATACCGCACGCTCCCACCTCCGATTTCTGACCTTCAGCCCTTAACTCTCCGCCGTCAGGTCCGCCGTGCTCCCCCGCACCAGAGCGATCAGGTCCGCCGGGCGGACCTCCACCTGAAAGCCGATCTTCCCCGCGGAGACACAGATAGCCTCCCGCTCCAGGCAGCTCTTATGGAACACGGTGGGGAACAGCTTCTTCATCCCCACCGGGGAGCAGCCCCCGTGGACATAGCCGGTGAGGGGGAGCAGCTCCTTCTGATGGAGCATGGCGATGGACTTCTCCCCCACCGCCCTGGCCGCCTTCTTCAGGTCCAGGGTGGCCTCCACCGGGATGTCGAAGACATAGTAGCCCCCCGAGGCACCCCGGGCCACCAGGGTCTTGAACACCGCCGCCGGGTCCTGTCCCAGCTGCCGGGCCACCGAGGCCCCGTCCACCGCCCCGTCCGGGTGGTCGTAGGTGTGGGGGACATAGGGGATCTTCCTCTGCTCCAGCACCCGCATCACATTGGTCTTTTCCTCTTTGCTTTTCGCCATCTCTCTCACCTCAGAAGATATACCGAGATCAGGATGCACCCCAGCCCCAGCAGCACCCCGGGCCCCATGACCTCTCCAAAGGCGGCCACCCCCACCAGGGCGGCGGCCACCGGCTCCACGCTGGCCAGGATGGCGGCCCTGCCGCTGTCCACCCGGGACAGCCCCCTGGTGTACAGCAGATAGGGCAGCACCGTGGCGATCACCACCAACCCCGCCGTCAGGGGCAGGGCGTCCCCGTGGGAGAAGGCCGCAGCCAGCTCCCACGGCCGCAGCACCGCCAGCGACCCCGCCCCGGCGAACAGGAAGGTGTAGAAGGTCACGGTGGCGGGCTGGTAGTGGGCCAGGGCGTACCGCCCGAAGATGGAGTACAGCCCGTAGAAAAATCCGCTGCCCACCCCCAGGGCCAGCCCCAGGGGGGTGACGGACAGTCCGCCGCTGAACACCCCCGACACGCACATACACCCCAGGAAGGCCAGCCCCAGCGCCCCCAGCTTCCGCCGGGTGATGGGGTCGCGCCACAGCAGGGCGGACAGCAGCACCACGAAGGCCGGGGCGGTGTACAGCAGGATGGCCGCCGCCGCCAGGGAGCACAGCTGCTGGCAGGTGAAATAGCACAGGGTGAACAGCAGCACGCTCACCACCCCGGTGCCGAAGAAGTAGGGCAGATGCCGCCATTGGATGCGGAACACCGACCGGTCGGTGGCCAGAAACACCAGTCCCAGCACCAGCAGTCCGCCCAGGTTGCGCACCACCACGATGGAGCCGGCCGACAGCCCGTCCGCCGCCAGTCCCCGGTTGAACAGCCCGATCAGCCCCCACAGCACCCCGGCGGCCAGGATGCAGCCGCAGGAACGATAGTCTTTCACGCGCGCTCTGTCCCCTCCTCCATCCCGGGATGATAGCGGTCCTCCCGCCATTTGGCGGGGTTGGTGTCGATGTAGTCCCAAATGCGGAGATAATCCGCGTCGTTGCGAATGATGTGGTCGTGATAGCCCTTTTGCCAGATGGGGATGCCGACGGACTTTGTCACAGCCTCTTTCATCATTTTGATCACACACGCAACAGATGGCCTTTTTGTAGGGGCGCACAGTGTGCGCCCGCCATTTTTGATCCGCAAAAGAAGATGAACATGATTGGGCATTACCACATATTTGTCCACCGATATCATCTCATAATGTTCCGATATCCCCTTGATCGCCTGTTCCACTGCGCGGCCAGCTTCTGTTAATGGCGGCAAATCAGACGCGGGCGCACACTGTGCGCCCCTACGCAAAAGGGACTGCCGGTCCTTGGTACAGATGGTGACAAAGTAGCACCCAGGTTGGCTGTAATCATACTCCCGCAGGCGGTTTGGCTTTCGTACGGGCCGCTCCATGTCACCGGTTGACCTCCCGCTTGTCCGTGCGGCCCAGGAGGTAGTCGGCGGAGACCTGGAAGTAGTCGCCCAGGAAAATCAGGCTGCTGCCCGGCGCGTCTATCTCTCCATACTCCCACCGCTGATAGTTTCTGGTTTTTATTCCCATCAATTCAGCCATATCGCTCTGCTTCAGCTTCTTCTCCTTTCGAAGCTGCCGCAGCCGTTGTGCAAAAATCTCCATCTCAGGTCTCAAAAAAATTCCTCCCCCTCTTGACATGATGTGTTGCATCATTTATAATATGGTCCAGATGATGTGTTACATCATCTGTTTGGAGTGTTTTCAATGAATGGATTTTACGACTGGCTCTATGACCACTACGCGGATCCCCGGCTCAATGACGACGCGTTTCCCTCCGCTTATCACACCCAAAAGCGGCAGTGGCAGGCCGTCGCGGACCGGCTGGACGCCGGAGACCAGCTGGCCTGGCAGGACTATCTCAATCTGTTGAAAGCCTACTGGGGAACGGCGGCCTTCACCCTGGGCGTCCAGGTGGGCCTGTTCCTCTCCCCCCTCACACCGGAGGAGGAGTGACGGGCCGTACCATGCGCGCTCCGGAATAAAAGCGGTCCTCCCGCCATTTGGCGGGGTTGGTGTTCATGTACTCCCAAATACGGAGATAATCCGCGTCGTTGCGGATGATGTGGTCGTGGTAGCCCCGTTGCCAGACCGGCGCGCCCGAGGTCCCACGGGCGGTATTGACGCGCCGGGCCGAAAATGATTTGAACTGCCGCATGACCTCGCTCAATGCGACGGGAGAGCGGGCGGGTCCCAGACCCGCCCGTTCCTGTTCCCAAAACAGCTCTTTTCTCCCCTTTGTACACACTGTCACAAAATAATACCCCGCCTGGCTGTAATCGTACCCTTTTAACCGGTTTGGCCTTCTCTTTGGAAGATCCCCCACGATGATCCCTCACTCCCCCCGCAGCTGGATGATCTGATCCCGCAGTGCCGCGGCCAGCTCGAACTCCAGCATCTTCGCCGCCACCCCACGGGCAGAGCCCGCGGGGACCCCGACGATTTCAAATCCTCGGCGGAAGTGAATTCCGCCTGCGGCGATCCTCCGCTCCACTCCGAATCGACGCGCCATCCGGCGCGCCCGCGCCGTGCGCGGGTGGAAAGAGGCGGCCCGCTCACTCCCCCCGCAGCTGGATGATCTGATCCCGTAGCGCGGCGGCCAGCTCGAACTCCAGCATCTTCGCCGCCTCTTTCATGGCTTTTTCCAGGCGGGCGATCTCGGCGGCCTTCTCCTGCTTGGTCATGGCCTTCACCCGGCCCTGGCGGGCGGCGGAGGGCTTCTCCTCCTCGGGCTCCAGCTCCAGCAGGGCGCGCACCGACTTGACCACCGTCTTGGGGGTGATGCCGTGGGCCTTGTTGAAGGCGTCCTGCTTCTCCCGGCGGCGCTGGGTCTCGTCCATGGCCCGGCGCATGGAGGGGGTGACGGTGTCGGCGTACAGGATGACCATGCCGTCGGCGTTGCGGGCGGCCCGGCCGATGGTCTGGATGAGGGAGGTCTCGGAGCGGAGGAAGCCCTCCTTGTCCGCGTCCAGAATGGCCACCAGGGACACCTCGGGCAAGTCCAGCCCCTCCCGGAGGAGGTTGATGCCCACCAGCACATCGAAGGTGCCCAGGCGCAGGTCCCGGATGATCTCCATGCGCTCGATGGTGTCGATGTCGTGGTGCATATAGCGCACCTTGATCCCCGCCTTCTGGAGATAGGCGGTCAGGTCCTCCGCCATCCGCTTGGTGAGGGTGGTGACCAGCACCCGCTCGCCCCGCTGGGTGCGCTGGTTGATCTCCCCGATCAGGTCGTCGATCTGCCCCTCCACCGGCCGTACCTCCACCCGGGGATCCAGCAGGCCGGTGGGGCGGATGACCTGCTCCACGATCTGTCCCGACCGGGTGCGCTCGTACTCCCCGGGGGTGGCGGAGACATAGATCACCTGGTTGAGGCGCTTTTCAAACTCGTCGAACTTCAGCGGGCGGTTGTCAAAGGCGCAGGGCAGACGGAAGCCGTAATCCACCAGGGTGGTCTTCCGGGCGCGGTCCCCGTTGTACATGGCCCGCACCTGGGGAAGGGTCACATGACTCTCGTCGATGAACAGGACGAAGTCCTTGGGGAAATAGTCCAGCAGGGTGTGGGGCGGCGAGCCCGCGGGCCGCCCCTCGATGACCCGGGAGTAGTTTTCGATGCCCGAACAGTAGCCCAGCTCCTGCATCATCTCCACATCGTACATAGTGCGCTGCTTCAGCCGCTGGGCCTCCACCAGCTTGCCCTCCGACTCGAAGAAGGCCACCCGCTCCTCCAGCTCCTTATAGATCTCCTGGATGGCGGCGTCCATCTTCTCCTTGGGGGTGACATAGTGGGTGGCGGGCCAGATGGGCACATTGTTCAGCCGGCGGATAGGGGCGCCGGTGACCACATTGATCTCGGAGATGCGGTCCACCTCGTCCCCGAAAAATTCGATGCGCAGGGCGGTGTCCTTCCAATAGGCGGGCCACACCTCCACCGTGTCCCCCCGGACCCGGAACATGTTGCGCTCGAAGGCGATGTCGTTGCGCTCGTACCGGATGGCCACCAGCCGGCGCAGCAGTTCGTCCCGCTTCAGCTCCGCCCCCACCCGGACGGACACCATCATCTTGGCGAAGTCCTCCGGCTCCCCCAGTCCGTAGATGCAGGACACCGAGGAGACCACGATGACATCCCGCCGCTCCATCAGCGACGCCGTGGCCGACAGGCGCAGCCGGTCGATCTCCTCGTTGATGGCGGAGTCCTTCTCGATGAAGGTGTCGGTGTGGGGGATATACGCCTCGGGCTGGTAATAGTCGTAGTAGGACACGAAGTACTCCACCGCGTTGTTGGGAAAGAACTCCCGGAACTCGGCGCACAGCTGCGCGGCCAGGGTCTTGTTGTGGGCCAGCACCAGGGTGGGGCGCTGCACCGCCTCGATGACCTTGGCCATGGTATAGGTCTTGCCCGAGCCGGTGACCCCCAGCAGGGTCTGCTCGTCCAGGCCGTTCTCAATGCCCGCCGCCAGGGCGGCGATGGCCTCGGGCTGGTCCCCCGCGGGGCTGTATTCCGATACCACTTCAAACCGGGGCATCTCCCCACCTCCTCTCGGGCGCATCCGCCCTGTCAAAGTCTATCATAGCAGAACAAGTGTTCGATTGCAACTGTCATCTCACGAAAAAGATACCTGCCGCGCCCGGGCAGGTATCTCTCTTTTGGTTCACAGCTGGTCCAGCAGTCCGCTCTCCCGCATGGACACCATGTCGTCGTCCACAAAGATCATGTGGTCCCGCAGCTCGATGTCCATCTCTGACAGCAGCCGCTTCAGCCGGGCGGTGGTGGCCTTGTCCTCCGCAGAAGGAGCGGCAATGCCGCTGGGGTGGTTGTGGGCCAGCACCACCGCCGAGGCGTTGAGGGAAAGCGCATGCTCCGCCACCTTCCGCCCGGTGAGGACGATGCTGTTCACCGACCCCTCCGAGATGCGCCGTACTCCCAGCAGCTTCAGCTTGGCGTCCATCCCCAGCAGGAAGAACATCTCGTTGCGCGCCCCGAAAAAATAGGGGGCCAGCACCCTGCGCACCGCGCCGGTGGTGCGCAGGATGTCGTCGGGCTCCATGCTGCTCCGGCTGGCCAGGTACCGCCCGCCCAGGGCGGGGACCAGGTTCAGGAGAATGGCGGTGTGCTCCCCCACGCCGGGGACCTTCATCAGCTCGCCCACCGGCGCGTCCAGCACCCCGGACAGGGAGCCGAACCGGTCGATGAGTGCGTGGGCCAGGCCGTTCACATCCCCCTGGGGGATGGCGTAGAACAGCAGCAGCTCCAGCACCTTATGCTCCGGCATCCCCTCCAGGCCCCGGGCGAGATATTCCGTTTTCATCCGCTGCCGGTGACCGCTGTGGATGGACACTGTATGCTCCCTTCCCTCCGCGCCGTTACCCTCTGGCGCCGTACCGCTCCAGATATGCCTCCATTTTGGCCTTCATTTCGTCGTCGATATAGATCCTGCCGTCCACGGGGTTGTTGTGGAGGAAGTCGATGACCTGCCGCACGGTGACGATGGGGAAGACCTGGATGCCATAATCCTGGCGCAGCTCGTCCAGGGTGGAGCACTCCCGGGTGCCCCGCTCCATCCGGTCCACGCTGACGAACAGGGCCTTGATGTTCACATCGGCCACATGCTTGAACAGCTCGATGGACTCCCGCACGGCAGTGCCGGCGGTGACCACATCCTCCACAATGGCGATGTCGTCCCCGTCCTGGGGCTTGTAGCCCACCATGGAGCCGCCTTCTCCGTGGTCCTTGACCTCCTTGCGGTTGAAGCAGTAGGGCAGGTCCCGGCCGTAATTGCGGTACAGGGACGCCGCGGCGGACACCGCCAAGGGGATCCCCTTATAAGCCGGGCCGAACAGAGCGGTGATGCCCTGGGGCATATGCTCCTGGATGCAGGCGGCGTAGTAATCCCCCAGCCGGGCGGCCTGGGCTCCGGTCTTATAGTTGCCGGTATTCACGAAATAGGGAGTCTTGCGCCCCGATTTGGTGGTGAAGTCCCCAAAGGTCAGCACGCCGGAGCGCACCATAAAGGCGATGAATTCCTCCTGATAGGTCATACGGATCCCTCTCTGTCCTCAAATTTGATCGAATTATTATATCATTGAAACCCTGCCGGCACAAGGGTGTGTCCCTACATTTTCGTCAAACTTTTCTTCCAGGGCAGGGCTGTGAGCCGGTCCCGCAGCCACAGCCCCCTTCCGCGTCCTCTCCTCCCCCGCGGCCCGCCTGTTTCAACCTTTTCCTTTATACTGCGCAACCAAGTCTTACTTCTCCTCCCGGTCCGGCGTCTTTATAATGGAGGACATCAGGCAGGAGCGCCGCGCCCCGTGTTCCGCCCCTGGCGGTCCTTCTCTCGGGGCACGGCGCAGAATCGGACGGGAGGACAGGACATGAGACGATGGACCGTTGTCGGCGCGCTTTTGCTCGCCGTTCTTCTCTCCGGCTGCACCGGGCCGCCGGAGCAGGGGTCTGTGCAGGAGGGGGAGTTGGCCTTGGACGCTGAATTTACTGTGGACACGCCCATCGAAACGGTGCGGAACGATCCCGCCTTTGGGGACTACGGCCGGCTGCTTTTTCCCGTCAACGACCGTTATTACAGCGGCAGCACCCTGGGGACGCTGCACCTGACCTACTACAGCCACATCGACCCCAACAAGACGGTGGAGATTGTCAACACGCTGAAGGAGCGGGCTCTGGCCGGGGAGACCATCTTCTATGATATTTATACCGACGAGGAGAAGGCCGCCGATCCGGCCAAGGAGGATACGGGACTCTTCTTTTTCCGGGGGGAGGCGGGGGCGCGGTTCGCCGTGTGCAACGCGGGAGGTGCTTTCGCCTATGTGGGCGCCATGCACGACAGCTTTCCTCACGCCCTGGAGCTGTCCGGCATGGGCTACAACGCCTTTGCCCTCATCTACCGTCCCGGGGCGCAGACCGCCTGCGAGGATCTGGCCCGGGCCATCACCTTTATCTTTGACCACGCCGGCGAGCTGGAGGTGGACACCACCTGCTACTCCCTGTGGGGCGGCTCGGCGGGCGCACGGATGGCGGCCTGGCTTGGAACCTACGGCCCCGCAGCCTTCGGCGGCGATGATCTGCCCCGCCCCGGCGCAGTGATCATGCAGTACACCGGACTGAGCGAGTACTCCCCTTACGATCCCCCCACCTACGCCTGCGTGGGAGATTCCGACGGCATCGCCCCCTGGCAGATCATGGAGGCCCGTCTGGAGGCACTGTCCAGCCTGGGGATTGACACGGAATTTCACTGCTATCCCGGTCTGGGGCATGGCTTCGGCCTGGGGACCGGCACCGCCGCGGAGGGCTGGATCGAGGACGCCGCCTCCTTCTGGGCCCGGCAGATGTAGTTTCTCTTCTGGGAAAGCGCACCATCCTTTCACACGAAAATACCATAACGAACGGAGGAATTTCAACATGACAACCCTGAAACGATTGATAAGCGCCTTGACGGCCGGGTGCCTTCTCTTTGCTCTGACCGCCTGCAGCCAGCCGGGTGCCCAGTCCGCCCCGGAGGAAAGCGGGCCCCAGGAGTCCTCTGTCTCCCAGGCGCCGGAAGGAACCCGGACGCCGGAGCCCCCCGCTCCCTCGGCGGGCGGAGAGGAGGCTTCGCCGGCGGGCGGCACCCTGGTGGTCTATTTCTCCGCCACCGGCAACACCGAGACCATCGCCGGATATCTTGCGGAGGCCCTGGGGGCGGACCTCTTTGAGATCACGCCGGCACAGCCCTATACCTCCGACGATCTGAACTGGACGGACGACAACAGCCGGGTAAGCCGCGAGCACGCCGACCCCTCCCTGCAGACGGTGGAGCTGACCACCACAGAGGTGGAAAATTGGGACTCCTATGATACCGTTTTCATCGGATATCCCATCTGGTGGGGCGCCGCCGCCTGGCCGGTGAGCAGCTTTGTGGCGGCCAATGATTTCACCGGGAAGACCGTCATCCCCTTCTGCACCTCGTCCTCCTCCGGTCTGGGACAGAGTGGTGAACTTCTGGCCCAGCTCACCGGAACCGGGGACTGGCTGGATGGGGAACGCTTCCGGGGCAGTTCGGAACAATCCGATGTGGAGGAGTGGCTGGGCACACTCGGGCTGGACGCCTGACCTCTTCCCGGGAAAGGACGCCGGAGGCCGGTCGGCCTCCGGCGTTTCTCCGTCTCAACGCACAAAAACCGGCCGTCTGCGGGAAAACACTTGCATTTCCCACTTCCGCGCTCTAAAATAGAGGAAAAAAGCGCCGCATCCGGCGCAGTGGGGGCGGTATCATGTATAATCCTCAGCTGGAGACCTTTCTCCGGGTGGCGGATGCGGGCAGCTTCAACCGGGCGGCAGAGGAGCTGTACATCACGCCGCCGGCGGTGATCAAGCAGATTTCCTCCCTCGAGTCCAGTTTGGACCTCCAGTTATTCATCCGCAGTCCCCGCGGTCTGAAGCTCACGGAAGCGGGCAAGTCCCTCTATCGGGATGCCCAGTATGTGATCCAATACTGCAAAGACTCGGTGGTGCGGGCTAAGAACGCCGTGGAGGACGGGGACCGGGTCATCCGCATCGGCACCTCTCCCATGACGCCGGGACAGTTTCTGCTGGACCTGTGGCCCAGCCTCCACGCTCACTGCCCGGATGTCAAATTTCAGCTTGTCCCCTATGAAAACACCCCGGAGAACGCCAGGGAGATCCTTCGGAATCTGGGGCAGAACATCGACATCGTGGCCGGCCCCTTCGACCAGCGGGCCCTGGAGACATGGCACTGCTCCGCGCTGGAGCTCTCCCGGGAGCCCATCCGCTGCGCTGTATCTTTCTACCATCCTCTGGCGTCCAAAGAGCTGCTGACGGTGGAGGACCTCCACGGGGAAAATTTCCTGCTCATCCGCCGTGGCTGGAACCACTATCTGGATCAGCTGCGGGACGACCTGTGGCGGGATCACCCCCAGATCCGCATCGTGGACTTTGATTTCTTCAGCATCCAGGTGTTCAACCAGTGCGAGAACTCCGAGGACATCATGATGACCATCGACAACTGGCAGCACATTCACCCCTTGCTGAAGACCATCCCGGTGGACTGGGAATATACCATCCCCTTCGGCCTGCTTCACTCTCCCCGGCCGTCCGCCACGGTCAAACGCTTTCTGAATGCCGTCCGAACCGTCCTTCAGCTTTGATCTGCTTGTTACAAAAAGGTTCATACTGCATAAAAAATCGGGTCTTCTGCGGAAGACCCGGTTTTTCTATAATGAGGACACAGCAGGCAGGAAAGGAGGCGGCAGGGATGAACAATTTTATCTTCCAGCATCACACGGATGTGGTCTTTGGTCAGGGCTGTGTGAAGGAGTATCTGGCCAGCTTCGTGGAGCCCTACGGTCCCCATGTCCTGCTGGCCTGCGGCGGCGGCTGGGTCAAGCGCAGCGGCGTCTATGACCAGGTGTACCGCATTCTCCGGAAAACCGGCAAACAGGTGACGGAGCTGTCCGGTATTCTGCCCGGCCCCACCCTTTCCAAGGTGCAGGAGGGGGCCCGGATGGCCCGGGAGAGCCATGCCGATCTGCTTTTGGCCGTGGGGAGCGGCTCTGTCGTCGACTGCTGCAAGGCGGTGTCTCTGGCCGCCGTCAGCGGCGGCGACCTGTGGGAGGACTTCTGGGCGCGGCAGGGTGTGGTGGATTTCGACCCGCTCCCGCTGGGCGCGGTAGTCACCGCGCCCGGGGCGGGCAGCGGGATGAACGGCCGGGCGGTGCTCACCAACGAGACGCTCGGTGTGACGATCGGCCGGGACTACCCCCAGTGCGGCCCCCGGTTCACATTGATGGACCCATCCTATACCGCCTCTGTCCCCAGGTCCCGGCTGATCTCCGGCGGTTTTGATGCCCTCAGCCGCCTGATCGAACTCTACTTCAGTCCTCCGGACCGGGAGACCGTCACCGACGATCTGGCGGAGGCCCTGATGCGGGGGATGGTACGGGACCTGCGTGCCGTCGCGGAGGCGCCGGAGGACGACAACGCCCGCAGTAATCTGATGTGGGAGACAGCCCTGGCCGGGGACAAGCTGCTCCAGCTGGGCAAGCATGCCGCATTCCCCTGCCGTCAGCTGGCCCGGCGGCTGGAGCGCTGTACCGGCCGTCCTTTCGCCGTCTGTCTGGCCGTGCTCCAGCCCCGCTGCCTCCGCCAAGCCTGTCTGCGGGACCCCCGCCGCTTCGCCCGGTTTGCCCGCCGGGTCTGGGACCTCTCCCCAGAGGGAAGGACCGCAGAGGAGCTGGCACTGGCAGGGCTGGAGGCGCTGACGGAATTCATCCGGGCGCTGGGCTTTCCCGCCGCTCTGCATGGGACGGGAGAACTCCCTCCGGAGGTGCTGGCGGCAGCGGCCGGAGAGCCTGTGCCCCCATTCTCCGGGGAGGAGGTCCTGGCGCTGCTTCAGGCCTGTCTGTCCGGCGTGGCGGAGAGATGAACCGCCGGCACCGGAGGCCCGCGAACCCGTCCATGGCGGATCTTCTCACCGGCGGTGTGTTCCAAATGGTATATACTGCAAAACAAATGGAAACTTCCCCGCTCCGCATTCCCCGGCTATGATAAAAAGCAGCCAGAGGCGTCGCCCCTCTTTCCGGACCGGCGCCCCTTCCGCCCATTCAACAAGCACACGAAAGGAGTCCTCTCTATGAATCGACATCGTAAATGGCTCGTCCTGGCTTTGGCCGGAGCGCTGTCCCTCTCTCTGCTGGCCGGGTGCAGCACCCCCGCCGGCGATGCGGATGACACCCAGTCTCCCCAGCCGTCTTCGGAGTCCACCGGTTCCGTGTCCTCCGACGCTCTGGTCATCGCCGATCAGGGCATCTTCTCCGCCGGCGGCACGGTCATCTCCTCCGACGGCACCTTTGATGTGGCCAACTATTACACCTCCCGCGAGGGATCCACCTCCCATGTAGACCACGCCAATGTGCTCTACCAAATCCCTGAGGACGCCACAGGGCTGCCCATGGTCTTTCTCCACGGCTACGGCCAGTCCCGCATGGGTTGGATGACCACTCCTGACGGCCGGGAGGGCTGGTCCGACCTGTTTCTGCACATGGGGCACAGCGTGTGGCTCGTCGACCAGCCCCGCCGCGGCGAAGCTGGGCAGACCTCGGTGGCGGGCACCATGACCACCACCCCCTCGGACCAGACCTGGTACACCCAGTTCCGCATCGGCACCTATCTCAATGACGAGTTCACCTACAACGAGGGCTCCCAGTTCCCCCAGGGGGAGGAGGTCCTGGACCAGTTCTTCCGCCAGATGACCCCGGACATCGGCATGGACAACGCCGCCGGGGATCAGAATATCGACAATGCCGTGGTGGCCCAGGCAGTGGCGGCCGCCATCGATGAGATCTATGCGCGCACCGGTCAGGACTCCATCCTGGTGACCCACTCCCAGGGCGGCCTGCCCGGTTGGGAGGTCCCTCTGTACACCGACCATGTGGCCGCCATCGTGGCCATCGAGCCCGGCATGGCCCCGGTGGTGGACAGCGAGGCCTACAACGCCCTGCTGGAGCAGGGGATCCCCGTCGCATTCTATTATGGCGACTATATCGGTGAGGAGTTCACCGATGTGCCTGCGGCGGCCATGTGGTCTATGATGGCCGCCAGTGCGGATACCTTCACCGAGGCATACACTGCCGCCGGCGGGACCAGCACCGTGGTCCATCTGCCCGACGAGGGCATCACCGGGAACTCCCACTTCATGTTCCAGGAGCTGAACAACGATGTCATCGCCGATCATATCGAGGCGTGGCTTCAGGAGAATACGGCGGCCTGAGGGCACTCCCCCCTCACCGCCTCTGCGCGGCGGCGCAGGGGAGCGGCACATCTGTGCCGGCTCCCCCGCCGCCGCTTCAGCCGGAAGATCAGGCAGAATTTTGCTTGACATGGAGCGTGCTCCAGGTCGTATGCTGGCTGCGGAACCGGACGCGGTCCATACCACGCAGACAGCGTGTTCCAAAATCAGAAGGAGGTATTTTTATGGGCAAAAAGGTTTTGATCCTGGCGGGCAGTCCCCGGAAGGGCGGAAACTCCGACCTGTTGTGCGATGAGTTCGCCCGGGGGGCAGAGGAGGCCGGTCACAAGGTGGAGAAGATCTATGTACAGGAGCAGAAAATCGGCTTCTGCCGGGCCTGCTACGGCTGCCGGGGCACCGGGAGCTGTGTACAGAGGGATGACATGGCCCCGCTGTTGGACAAAATGGTGGAGGCGGATGTCATTGTTCTGGCCACGCCGGTCTATTTTTACTCCATGGACGGACAGCTGAAAACGCTCATCGACCGTACCCTTCCCCGCTATACCGAGATCCGAAACAAGGACTTCTATTTCATCGCCACCGCCGCAGCCGGTCCGGCCGCCATGGAGCGCACAATGGACGCTCTGGAGGGCTTTACCGACTGTCTCCCCGGCGCGAAGGTGAAGGACCGGATCTATGGCTCCGGCGTCTATCAGAAGGGGGAGGTCCGCTCCTCCCAGGCGATGTCAAAAGCCTATCAGGACGGCCGGACACTGTAATCGCTCCGGAAAGAAGGCAGACCCGATCTTATGGCGGACTACACCGAAAAGGAACTGTTCGAGACCCTTCCCGTCCCGTCCCCCGGGCGGTGGCAGTCATGGCCCTCCCCACCGTCATCAGCCAGGTTGTGACCATGATCTACAGTCTGGCCGACACCTTTTTTATCGGCCAGTTGGGGGATCCCGCCATGGTGGCGGCCGTCTCTCTGGTCTCTCCGTGGTACAACCTGCTCACCGCCCTGGGGAATCTGTTCGGCCTGGGGGGCAGCAGTCTGATCTCCCGGATGCTGGGGGTGAAAAACCACGGGGACATCAAATATGTCTCCGCCTTCAGCATCTGGGGCGGCGCGGCGGTGACTGTCTGCTTCTTCCTGGTCACCTGGCTGGCCCGCACCCCTCTGCTGCGCTTTTTGGGCGCCAGTCCGGATACCTACGGCTATGCGGAGGGCTATCTGTTCTGGGTGGCGGTGCTGGGCGGTGTGCCCACCATGGTCAGTCTGTCCATGGGCCATCTGCTGCGCAGCGAGGGCCACGCCCGCCAGGCCAGCACCGGCATGATGTTCGGCGGAGTCCTGAATGTGGTTCTGGATCCGGTGCTGATCTTCGGCCTGCATCTGGATGTGGCGGGGGCCGCCATCGCCACGGCCTTTTCCAACACCGCCTCAGTGGTGTTCTTTGCCGTCCAGTACCTCCGGCTGGGGGAACACACCGCAGTCTCCCTCCACCCCAGATTTTTCACTTTCCGGTTCGTCCGGCCCATCTTCTCGGTGGGGCTGGCCTCCGCCCTGGCCACCACGCTGGGCAACCTGTCCAACATGACCATGGTGCACCTGGCCGCCGCCTATGGCGACATTCCGGTGGCGGCCTACGGCATCGTCAAGCGCATCGACCAGTTCCCTCTGAATGTATCCATGGGGCTGTGCCAGGGCTTCATGCCGCTGGTGGGCTATAACTATGCCGCCCGGAACTATCAGCGGATGCGGGCCATCTCCTACTTTTCCTGGAAGATCGCCCTGCTGCTGTCCGCCTGCTTTGTGGTGTGCTTCGCCGTCTTTGCGCCTCAGCTGCTTCATCTGTTCATCCCGGAGGCGGAGACCAGCGCCCTGGGCGCGGAGTTTCTCCGCATCGCCTGCCTGGCCGTGCCCCTGACTGCGGTGAACTTTCTCATCAGCTATACCCTTCAGGCCATGGGCAAGGGGATTCCGTCCGCCCTGCTCACCTTCAGCCGCCAGGGCCTTCTGAACATCCCGCTTCTCATCCTCATGGATGTGACGCTGGGGCTGTACGGCATGATCTGGACCCAGCTGGTGGTGGAGGTCATCATGCTGCCGGTGTCTCTGGGGATATACCGCGCCACCTTCCGGCATCTGCCGCCCCAGACCGTGGAACAGAGCAGTTCTTCTTAAAACAAAAAGGTTTACACTGGAGAACTTATCGAAACTTCTCCCACCATCCCGATGGGATTATAATGGAATCAGATACCAGAGATTCTGTGTAAACTCCAGGTATCGTATAACAAAGGAGGCAGGCAACATGGAAAGGTTAGCGGGAAAGACCGCGGTGGTCACCGGCGGCAGCTCCGGCATCGGTCGGGCCATCGCCCAGCGCTTTGCCCGGGAGGGCGCCCGGGTGCTCATCGTGGGACGAAAAGAACAGCCCCTGCAGGAGACCGCCGCCGCAGACGGCAGGATCTCCTATGTCGTCGGGGATATGACCCGGGACGACACTGTGGAGCGGATCATGGACGCCGTGCAGGACCGCTTCGGCGGGCAGCTGGACATCCTGGTGAACAACGCCGGCTGGTGCCCGGTGCAGCCCATCACAGAGCTCACCATCCGGGATTACGACAGGGCCTTTGACCTGGATGTGCGCGCGGTGGTGAGCATGACCATCCACGCCCTGCCTCTGCTTCGAAAGGCCAAGGGCAATATCATCAACCTGTCCAGCGTGGGCGCCACCCACCGCGCCGCCAATCTGTCCATGTATGTGGGGGCCAAGGCCGCAGTGGAGAACTTCACCCGGGTCTGGGCCCTGGAGCTGGCGCAGGACGGCATGCGTGTGAACGCCATCGCGCCGGGGGCGGCCCGCACCAATATCTGGAATGTCCCCAGCCTGTCCCCGGAGGACGCCCAAAGGCACCAGGACGGCATCGCCGCCGGCATCCCCTGCGGACGCTTCGCCGCCCCGGAGGAGATCGCCAATGTGGCTGCCTTTCTGGTCTCTGACGAGGCCAGCTATGTCACCGGCGCCGTCTATGCGGTGGACGGCGGTTCCGGCGCTCTCTGAGAAAGCGGCCCGCGCCCTCCCCAGAGCAAATGGTCCCGGCGGCCATTCAGATTTTCATTCTGCTTTTCATTTTTTGAGAAAGGATGTTCCGTATGGAGTTCGCGACATTGAACAACGGCGTAAAGATGCCCATGGCCGGCATCTGCACCTTCCTGCTGAGTCCTGACGAGGCGGAGTCCTCCGTCCTCAGCGCCCTCCAATGCGGCTACCGGCTCATTGACACCGCCAACGCCTATGTGAATGAGAAGGCGGTGGGCCGGGCCATGAAGAAGTCCGGCGTGGACCGCAAGGAGATCTTCCTGGAGACCAAGCTGTGGCCCAGCTTCTATGAGCAGGCCGACGCGGTGGACAAGACTCTGGAGCGCCTGGACACCGACTATATCGACCTGCTGCTCATCCATCAGCCCGCCGGCAACTATGTGGCCGGGTACCAGCTCATGGAGAAGGCTTACAAGGAGGGCAAGGTGAAGGCCATCGGTCTGTCCAACTTCTCCCCCAACCAGATCCGGGAGATCCTGGCCATCTGCCAGGTGAAGCCCTCCGTCCTCCAGACCGAGGTCCATCCTTACGCTCAGGAGAAGGAGCTGAAAGAGTTCCTCAGCAAGGAGAGCATGGTCATCCAGGCCTGGTATCCCCTGGGCCATGGGGACAAGGCTCTGATTCAGGAGCCCCTGTTCACCGAGCTTGCCAGGAAGTACGGCAAGTCCAACGCCCAGGTCATCCTCCGCTGGCACATCCAGGCCGGCAACATCGTCATCCCCGGCTCCAAGGACCCCCGACCACATCAAGGCCAACCTGGACCTGTTCGACTTTGCCCTCACCGATGAGGAGATGGGGAAAATCGCCGCCATGGACCGGCAGAAGCGCTATTATCACAGCACCCCGGAGCTGCTCAGACAGTACGCTGAGATGGTCCCTCCGGCGGACGAGCAGAAGTAAGTCCGCCCCTGGCAGCCCCATTCTCCCGTCACTCCGCAGAATCGCTGTGGGGGCGCGGATTACGGAGATGCTGGCCGGCCTTGTGCGGAAGGTATAAGAGTCATGCCTGCTAAAACCTAAGAAACAGTATAAAAAAGGAGCGTTTTCCATGGACAGCTTTGTCTTTGAATACCCCACGAAGGTCTATTTTGGAAAGGGCGCGGCCCAGACGCACCTGCCCGGTATTCTGGCCGCCAGCGGCCCCCGGGTCATGCTTGCCTATGGCGGCGGTTCCATCAAGAAAAACGGAATCTATAAGGAGCTGATGGGTCTTCTGAAGTCGGCGGGCAAGACCGTCACGGAATTTTCCGGCATCATGTCCAACCCCACCTGGGCCAAGGTGCAGGAGGGGACAAAGCTGGCCCGGGAGCATGAGATCGATCTGGTGCTGGCCGTGGGCGGCGGCTCTGTCATCGACTGCTGCAAGGTCGTATGCGCTCAGGCGGTGGAGGACGCCGACCTGTGGGAGCTGGAGATGATCCAGCACAAGGCCCCCTCCAAGCCCTCCATCCCCCTGGGCGCGGTGGTCACCGCCTCGGGCACCGGGGCGGAGATGAACGGCGGCGCCGTCATCACCAACGAGGAGGTCAAAATCAAGGGCGGCATGTTCGCCGCAGCGCCCCGCTTTGCAATCCTGGATCCCCAGTACACCATGTCGCTGCCCGCTTCCCAGGTTCTCTCCGGCGCTTTTGACACCCTCAGCCACGCCATGGAGACCTACTTCGGCCGTTCCGACCGGGACAATGTCTCCGACGCGGTGGCGGAGGCCGTCATGCAAAGCACCATCAGCAATATGTACACCCTGCTCACCGACCTGCACGACTACACCGCCCGGAGCAATCTGATGTGGACCTCCGCCATGGCGGAAAACGGGATTCTGAAGGTGGGCCGCCTCACCGATTTCGAGTGTCACCAGATCGAGCACCAGCTGGGCGCCTACACCGACTGTAACCACGGTCAGGGACTGGCGGTGATCCATCCCGTCTATTACCGCCATATCTGCAAGGATGCCGCGGAAAAGTTTGCCCGCTTCGCCCGCAATGTGTGGGGTATCTCCGGGGAGGGGATCAGCGAGGAGGAGACCGCCCGCGCCGGCGTCCAGGCACTGGAGGACTTCATCCGGGCCTGTGGCCTGCCCACCCGGCTGAGTCAGCTGCATACCCGTACGGAGATCACGCCGGCGCTGCTGCGCCAGGTGGCGGACAGCACCAATCTGCTCCAGGGCGGCTACCGCCAGCTGACCCACGACGAGGTCTATGAGATTCTGATGGAGTGTCTGTAACCCTCTTCCTATGCGTGCGCGGGGCGCCCCGTCTCCCTCTGGGGAGACGGGGCGCCCCGCGCCTGTTTGCCGCCTTATTCCTTCTCCGTCGCCGGAGATTCGTCCTGCCGCGCCTGAATCATCTGGTGCAGGCTGTCCAGGGCGTCCGCCAGGCCGCCGATCCGGTCGATGAGGCCGATTTTTACCGCCTCCTCCCCATACAGCACCGAGCCCATGTCCGCCGCCAGCTCCCCGGTCTTCATCATCCGGGCGGTGAAGTCCGCCTCATCCACCCGGCTGTTTTCCACCACGAAGCGGGTGATGCGCTCCTGAATGCGCTGGAAATAGTGGAAGGTCTGGGGTGCACCGATCACCAGCCCGTTCAGGCGCACCGGATGCACGGTCATGGCCGCAGTGGGGGCGATGAAGGACACCTTGGCCGCCACCGCCAGCGGCACCCCGATGGAGTGTCCGCCTCCCAGCACCAGGGAGACGGTGGGCTTGCGCATCCCCGCGATGAGCTCCGCGATGCCCAGCCCCGCCTCGATGTCCCCGCCCATGGTGTTGAGCAGGATGAGCAGGCCGTCCACCTCGTCGCTCTCCTCGATGGAGGCCAGCAGCGGCATCACATGCTCATATTTGGTGCTCTTGGTGGTCTCGGGCAGCAGCTGGTGCCCCTCGATCTGTCCCGCGATGGTCAGGGTATGGATGGTGCCCCGGGCTGTCTTCACCGTGGCGCTGCCCAGCTCCACCAGCTGCTGCTGATCCGCGGTCTGCCCGCTCTGCTCCGCCGGCGCGGAGGATGTGCGCTCTTCCATGTATGGTTCCCCCTTCTGTCATTTTCCCTATTTTGACCCAAAGAAGGGGGCGGCATACCAAGAACAGCCTCTCCCGTCGGGAGAGGCTGTTCTTTTTTGTCTTCCTTATTTGTAAATGTGCACTCTGTCGCTGGAGAGGGTATAGACATCCTCCCGGCGGCGGGCCAGGGAGGGCACCTGCTCCCGCACCTGTTGGATAAAGTCCAGGTCAATGTCCACCAGGGTGATGCCCGGCCGGTCGCTGGCCTTGGCGATCACATTTCCCCAGGGGTCCACCGCCAGGGATTTGCCATAGGCGTTCATCCCCGTCTTCTGGCCGATCTGGCTGGGACCCGCCATGTATACTCCGTTCTCGATGGCCCGGGCGCGCATCAGGGGCTCCCAGTGGTCCTTGCCGGTGTTCATGGTGAAGCTGGTGGGCACGATGATCACCTGGGCCCCGTGCATGGCCATCAGGCGGAAGAGTTCCGGGAAGCGCAGGTCGTAGCACACGGCGAACCCCAGCATCCCCAGCTCGGTATCCGCCAGGACGATCTCATCCCCCGGGGCGTTGTGGGCGGACTCGTGGTAGGAGGGGCCGTTGGTGATGTCCACATCGAACATGTGCATCTTGCTGTAGGTGCACACCAGCCGCCCGTCCGGCGCGATGAGCATGGCGGTGTTCCGGGGCCGGCCGTCCTCTGCCTTCTCGGGGATGCTGCCCGTCTCAATCCACACCTGGTGCTCCCGGGCCAGGGCCCGGAACATCTCGCAGGTCTCCCCCCCAGGGATCTCCTCCGCCTGGCGGGAGTAGCCCCGTCCGATAAAATTCATGGTCTCGGGCAGGACGATGAGCTTTGCCCCCCGGTCCGCGGCCCGGGCCGTCAGCTCCTTCGCCGCGGCCAGGTTGGCGGCCTTGTCGTCCCGGCTGTCCATCTGGATCAGCGCGAGCTGATAATTTTTCATGCTCATGGCAGTTTCCCCCCTCCGCAGGGCAAGGTCAATTCTTCTCTTCTTTCTTGAGGAAGGACGCCTGGAAGGCATCCACGATGGGCTTCTCCGGCGCGGGGGTCAGCAGGCTGACCACCACGATGGCGATGGTGGCGCACACAAAGGCGGGCAGCAGCTCGTAAATGGCCCACACTCCGCCCATGGGGGCGATGAGGAACTTCCAGATGAACACCATCGCGCCGCCCACCACCATGCCTGCCAGGGCGCCGTACTTGTTGGAGCGCTTCCAGAACAGGGCCATCAGCACCACCGGGCCGAAGGCCGCGCCGAAGCCCGCCCAGGCGAAGGACACCACCCGGAACACCGAGCTGTCCGGATCCCGGGCCAGGAAGGCGGCGATGATGGAGATGACCACCATGGTGGTGCGGGCCACCACCACGCCCCGCTTCCCCGACAGGTTCAGGCGCAGGAATTCGCAGCCCAGGTTCTGGGACACCGAGGAGGAGGCCGCCAGCAGCTGGCTGTCCGCCGTGGACATGGTGGCCGCCAGGATGCCCGCCAGGATCACACCGGCCAGCAGGGCGGGCACGATGCCCATCTGGCTGAGCAGGCTGGAGATCTGGACGATGATGGTCTCGGAATCCTCCAGCTCCCCCAGGGCACCGGCGCTGGTCATGGCGTTGCCCACCACGCCGATGATGATGGCCACCCCCATGGAGATGACCACCCAGCTGGTGGCGATGCGCCGGGACAGCTTCAGCTTCCGCTCGTCCTCGATGGCCATGAAGCGCAGCAGGATATGGGGCATGCCGAAATAGCCCAGACCCCAGGCCAGCAGGGACACGATGGTCAGAGTGCTGTACGGGGTGCTGCCGCCGGTAGTGGGGTCATAGGTGGAGGTGAGGGAGAGATACCCCGCCATGGACTGGGCATTCTCGATCACCGCCCCCACTCCGCCGGCCTGGGCCACTCCGAAGCCCAGCACCACGATGAGGGCCACCGTCATGATGATGGACTGCACCAGGTCGGTGGTGGAGGCGGCCAGAAAGCCGCCCATGACGGTATAGCCCACCACCACCGCGGCGCTGACCACCATGGCGGTGACATAGTCGATCCCAAACAAACTGGCGAACAGCTTGCCGCAGGCGGAGAAGCCGGAGGCCAGATAGGGGATGAAGAACACGATGATGACCACCGCGGAGATGGCCGCCAGCAGGCTGCGCTCATCCCCCCAGCGCTTGGAGAAGAACTGGGGCACAGTGATGGCGTCCAGCTGGTGGGAGTACCGGCGCAGGCGCCGGGCCACGATGAGCCAGTTCAGGTATGTACCGATGGCCAGGCCGATGGCGGTCCAGCTGGCCTCCGCCAAGCCGAACACATAGGCCAGGCCGGGCAGCCCCATCAGCAGCCAGGAGGACATGTCGGATGCTTCCGCGCTCATGGCGGTGACCAGGGGGCCCAGCTTGCGCCCGCCCAGGTAGAAGTCGTCCACCGAGCTGTTTTTCTTGGCGCAGAACCACCCGATCACCAGCATGGCCGCCAGATAGACCACGATGGCGATGCAGATACAGATTTGTGCTGTCGTCATAACTCTCTCTTTCCCTTTCCGATCAGAGCCGGCGGTGCCGGCTTCCAATAAAAAGATAGGTATGCCCGGCGCGAACTCCGGCCATACCTAATTATTATATACCAGTCCAAGCCCCTGCGGCAAGACTGAATTTTATTTATTTTTCCTTTCTGTTCCACACTATTTTTGATTTCGCCCGGTGATGGCCGGACCCAGGGCCGCCGCCGTTCCGGGTCCCCGCCGGGGCGCAAGGCTCAGCGCCTCCCCCTCCGCTTTCAGCGTCAGGGTGTCCCCCTGCCTCAGCGTCCCGCAAAGCAGAAGCCCGGCCGCCGGGTCTTCCACCCTGGTCTGGATGAGCCGCCGCAGAGGGCGGGCCCCCTGTTCAGGGTCAAAGCCATGCCGGGCCAGCCACTCCTCCGCCCCGGGCTCCGCCTCCAGCGTAATCCCCAGGGCTGTCAGACGGCCTCCCACCTCCATCAACAGGCGATGGGCCACCTGGCGCAGCTGCCCTCCGCTGAGCTGCTGGAAAATCAGGATTTCATCCACTCGATTGAGAAATTCCGGCCGGAATTCCCGCCTCAGATCCTCGGTCACCGCCCGGCGCACCTCCTCACGGCTGCGCCGCCCGTCTCCCTCCTCTGTTCCGCCGGAAAACCCCAGGGCCGGGCCCCTGGCTGTGAGCCGCCGTGCCCCCACATTGGAGGTCATCACGATCACCGTGTTGCGGAAATCCGTCCTGCGTCCCAGGGAGTCGGTGAGGGTCCCCTCCTCCATCACCTGAAGCAGCAGATTGGCCACATCCCGGTGCGCCTTCTCCAGCTCGTCGAACAGCACCACGCAGTAGGGTCTCCGCCGCACCCGCTCGGTAAGCTGTCCCCCCTCTTCATGGCCCACATAGCCCGGCGGTGCGCCCACCAGCCGGGCCGTGCTGTGCCGTTCCATATACTCCGACATATCAAAGCGCAGCAGCGCCTCCTCGCTGCCGAACAGCGCCTGCGCCAGGGCGCGGCACAGCTCGGTCTTCCCCACTCCCGTGGGGCCCAGCAGCAGAAAGGACCCCGCCGGCCGGCGGGGGTCCTTCAGCCCCACCCGGCTGCGGCGAATGGCCCGGGCCAGAGCGGACACCGCCTCCTCCTGGCCCACCACCCTGCGGTGAAGGGTCTCCTCCAGCTTCAGCAGCCGGTCCCCCTCCTCCTGGGTAATGCTGGTCACCGGGATACCGGTCCACTGGGCCAGCAGCGCGGCCACATCCTCCCGCTCCACCCGGCGCGTCCCCTGCCCGGACCGCCACACCGCGGCCGCCTCCCGCAGCTGTCCGCGGAAATTTTCCTCCGCGTCCCGCAGCAGGGCGGCCCGCTCAAACTGTTCTCCCCGGATGGCCCGTTCCTTTTCTCTCCCTGCCCGGTCCGCTTTGTCCTTCAGCTCGGTCAGCTCCGGCGGCAGCTTCAGACCCTCCAGCCGCACCCGGGCCGCCGCCTCGTCCATCAGATCGATGGCCTTGTCCGGCAGAAACCGCTCCGGGAGGTAGCGGCAGGACAGCTCTACCGCAGCTTTCACCGCCTCGTCGCTGATGATCAGGTGGTGGTGGGCCTCATATCTCCTCTTCACTCCGCCAAGGATCGCCAGGGCAGTCTCCTGGTCCGGCTCCTCCACCCGGATGGGCTGAAAGCGCCGGGCCAGGGCCGCGTCCTTTTCAATGTGCCTGCGGTACTCCTCCAGGGTGGTGGCCCCCACCACCTGCAGCTCCCCCCGGCCCAGAAGGGGCTTGAGGATGTTGGCCGCGTCGATGGCCCCCTCCGCGCTGCCCGCCCCCACGATGGTGTGCAGCTCGTCGATGAACAGGATGATGTCCCCCGCCTGGGTAACTTCCTTCAGGATCTGCTTCACCCGCTCCTCAAACTCCCCCCGGTACTTGGTACCCGCCACCATGGAAGTCAGGTCCAGGGCGTACAGCCGCTTGCGGGCCAGCTCCTCCGGCACCCGCCCCTCCACGATGGCCTGGGCCAGTCCCTCCGCCACTGCGGTCTTGCCCACCCCCGGCTCGCCGATGAGCACGGGATTGTTTTTGGTTCGCCGCGCCAGGATCTGGATGGCCCGCAGGATCTCCCGCTCCCTGCCGATCACCGGGTCCAGCTTTCCCATTGCCGCAAGGCCGGTGAGATCCCTGGCATACCGCTCCAGCTGCTTGGGAACGGGGTGACAGGGCGCCGAATACTCCCGCCCCTCCCAGGCCCGCTGTCCGCGGGCAGGGGGCTCGCCGCCCAGTGCGGCCCGCACCTGGGCGTACAGCTGTCCCGGCTCCACTCCCTGCGTCCGCAGCACCTGCGCCGCAGCCCCCTGCCGCTCCCGCAGCAGGCCCAGCAGCAGATGTTCCGTCCCCAGGCTGTGCTGCTCCATCCGGCCCATCTCCTCCAGCGCCATCGTGATGGCGTGCCGGCACCGGGGCGTCATCCCCTGGACCGGCCCTGCCCCCGGATCCCCCCTGCCCAGCAGGGCGGTCACGGCCGCCTGCAGCCCGTCGGCGGTAAGGCCCGCCCCCTCCAGCAGCCGGGCGGCCAGCCCGCTCCCCTCCCAGGCCAGGCCCAGCAGCAGGTGTTCGCTGCCCACATAACCGTGCCCCAGCAGGGCCGAACTTTCCCGGGCCAGGCACAGGACGGTCTGAGCCCGATGGGTCCATTTGATCTCCTCCACAGACGCACCTCCTTGTTTTCATCCACTCAGTTTGCCCACGGAAAGGAAAATATATCAGTTTAATCAAAAAATTATCATTGATTTTTCGGCGGGATGTGTTAAAATGGGAATACCGAATTTCAGGAGGTGTATTCCAATGGCCTATGTCATCAGCAGTGCCTGCATCAGCTGCGGCGCATGTTCCGACGCCTGCCCTGTCGGCGCCATTTCCGCCGGCGACGAGCAGTACAACATCAACGCCGACGCCTGCATCGACTGCGGCGCATGTTCCGACACCTGCCCCACGGGTGCGATTTCCCAGGGCTGATCGAAACGGCAACGAAAAAGGGACGCGGCCTTTTGGGCCGCGTCCCTTTTTCGTCTCTTCTGTTTCTGCTTTCGGTCCGTTCCTTCTTCTCAGGCGGCGGAGGCAAAGAAGGACCACAGCGCCTGAACCAGCACCAGCACCACCATAATGGGCAGTACCCAGGTCAGATACACCCGCAGGCCGCGGGGCACCTTCAGCCCCTCGCCGGTGTTGGCCTCTTCGATGTAGCGGTCAAAGCCCCAGCCCCAGCGGCTGACGCAAAACAGCAGGTAGACCACCGAGCCGATGGGCAGGATCAGGTTGCTCACCAAAAAGTCCTCAAAGGTCTGGATGTCTCCGATATGGGGCACCACCACATCGCTCCACACATTGTAGCCCAGCACGCAGGGCATGGAGGCCGCCAGGATGATGACGAAGTTCACCAGCACGGCCTTCCGGCGGGAGAAGTTCCAGTTGTCCATCCAGCAGGAGACAATGTTCTCAAATACCGCGATGATGGTGGACAGGGCGGCAAAGAACATGAACAGGAAGAACATGGCGCCCCAGATCCGGCCGCCCGGCATCTCAGCGAACACATTGGGAAGGGTCAGGAAGATCAGCGGCGGGCCGCTGGTGGTGTCCACCCCGTATGCGAAGCATGCGGGGAAGATGATCAGGCCCGAGGTGAACGCCACAAAGGTGTCCAGGGCGGCAATGCGCACCGACTCGCCCAGCAGGGCGCGGTCCCGCTTCATATAGCTGCCGAAGATCTGCATGGCGCCGATGCCCAGGCTCAGGGTGAAGAAGGACTGGTTCATAGCGGCGCCCACGGTCTCCACCACGCCGGCCTCCAGCATCCGGTCCAGGTCAGGCAGCAGGTAGAACTTCAGCCCCTCCATGCCTCCCTCCAAGGTCATGCTGTGGATGGCCAGCACCACGATCAGCGCCAGCAGGGCCACCATGATCACCTTGGTGATGCGCTCCACGCCCTTCTGCAGGCCCAGGGAGCACACGCCAAAGCCCAGGATGACCACCACCGCCATCCAGAAGGTCATGCTCACCGGGTCGGCCAGCATGTCGTTGAACACCCCGTCGATCCCGTCGCCGGTCACTCCCTCGAAGCCGCCGGCGCAGTACTGGAAGAAGTAGTTCAGCATCCAGCCGGTGATGACAGTGTAGAACATCATCAGCAGATAGTTGCCCGCCATGGCCACATAGCCGTGGAGGTGCCATTTCTGTCCCGGCTTCTCCAGGGCTTTATAGGCCTGCACCGTGCTGCGCCGGGCGGCGCGGCCCACGGCGAACTCCATGGTCATCACGGGCACGCCCACCGCCACCAGAAAAAACACATAGATCAGCACGAAGATGGCGCCGCCGTATTCCCCGGTGATATAAGGAAAGCGCCAGACATTCCCCAGTCCGATGGCACAGCCCGCGGACAGCAGGATGAAGCCCAGGCGCGACCCCAGCCTCTCACGCTCCATACGCTTCTTTTTCTCTCCTTTTTCGGACAGCGCCGTCCCTTTCTCCCGCGCCGCCCCGCGATTGCGCGCCAGGCGCACCGAATCATTGTAGCACAGGGCCTTGGAAAAGACAAGGCTCGATTTCTTCATGTTTTTTCGGTGGCGTCCGCTTTGAAAAGCGTAGAGATAGAGATGAGGGCAGAAAGGAGGGGAGTTTTCCCATGGGAGACGAGGAGATCATCGGCTTGTTCTTTGCCCGATCGGAGCAGGCCATTGGAGAGACGGACCGAAAGTACGGCGCCGGCCTGCGTGCCTTTTCTCTCCGCATTCTGGGGGACCGGCGGGATGTGGAGGAGTGTGTCAACGACACTTATCTGGGCGTCTGGAACGCCATTCCTCCGGCCAGGCCGGATCCCTTTCCGGCTTTTCTGTACAGGATCGCCCGGAACCTCTCTCTGAAGCGCTATCACCGGAACCGGGCCGCCCGGAGAAACAGCACATACACCGTGGCCCTGGAGGAGCTGGACCACTGTCTGGCTGGTCCGGAGACTGCGGAGGGGGAGGTCGAGGCCAGGGAACTGGCGGACCTGATCCAGGACTTTTTGGACACGCTGGAGCCGGAGAACCGTGGCATCTTTCTGCGCCGCTACTGGTTCGCCGACAGCCATCGGGACATTTCTGTGAGGACAGGGCTGTCGGAAAAAGCGGTGTCCGTCCGGCTGACCCGGCTGCGGCAAAAACTGAGGACCTATTTACAGGAGAGAGGAGTGCTGGTATGAATGGAGAGCTGTTCTCCCAGGCGCTGGGAGAAATCGATGACAAGTACATTGCCGAGGCGGCCGCCTGCCGCCGTGGCAGAGGCTGCCGCCCCTGCCGCATCAAATGGGCGGTCTGTGCCGCCTGTCTGGCCCTGGTGGCAGCGGCCGGCATCCTCACGGCGGCGCCCCGGGGAACGCAGATCGCGTTGTCCGACGCCTCCTCCCAGGTGACCGCACAGTACATCGGCGCCGCCCCCGCCATGAGCGCCCGGGGCGACCTGGTTGATCTCACCGAGGAGGAGCTGTTCACCCATTTCAATACCGCCATCTTCCGGGGCACAGTGTCCCAGGTCCGGAACATCCGTCTGGACTTCAACGGCTCTGAAGCTTACCGCGCCGTGGCGGAGATCCGGGTGGATGCCGTATACCGCGGCCCCTGCCGGGCAGGGGACACCGTCTCCGTTCTGCTGCCCTGCCCGGTCACGGATGGGGTGTGGGCGGAGGACTGCGACATCGTCTCCGCCATGGCGGCGGGCACCACAGGGATCTTCATGCCCATGGTGTATGATGACAGCTCCACCTGGGAACAGAACGGCGCCGTCCTGGCGCTGAAGGACCTGGCGGACTATGGCTTTGCCGACGGCAGCCGCTACGCCTTTCTCATGACGGAGGACGGTCTGGTGTTCGACCGCACCGCCTATCCCAGCCTTGCCGGGGCGGCGGTGCTGGACCAGGTAGAGGATTTCATCCTGTCCATGCTGGACGCCCTCCCCGCTCCCGGTGGAGTGACGGTCCCCGACGCCGGTACTCCGGAGGCCGCCCCCTCCGTCCAGACGCAGTCCGGCCGAACTGATCTGCCGTAACGAAACGCGCCCACTTCGATTTTTCGAAGTGGGCGCGCGTTTCATGCTTCCTGGGCTGCCGCTCTCTCAGCGGTTGTTCCGCCGCCAGATGTGCATCTTTTCGGCGCTCTGGATCAGCTCCTCCCGGAAGTCGGGGTGGGCGATGGAGATGATGGCCTCCGCCCGCTCCCAGGTGGACAAGCCCTTCAGATTGATCATGCCGTACTCGGTGACGATGTACTGTGCGCAGGAACGGGGGTCGGTGACGATGGAGCCGGGGGTGAGGGTGGGGACGATGCGGCTCTTCACGCTGCCGTCCTTGCCGGTGACGGTGGAGGACATACAGATGAAGCTCTTGCCCCCCTTGGACAGATAGGCCCCCATGACGAAGTCCAGCTGCCCGCCGGTGCCCGAGATGTGCTTCAGGCCGGCAGACTCGGCGTTCACCTGGCCGAACAGATCCATGTCAATGGCGTTGTTGATGGAGATGAAATTGTCCAGCTGGGCGATGACCCGGACATCGTTGGTATAGTCCACCGGTGCCCCCATCACATCGGGGTTGCGGTCCACATAGTCGTACAGCTTCTTGGTCCCCGCGGCAAAGGCGAACACCTGCCTGCCCCGGTCCACCGCCTTGTTCCGGCCGGTGATCTTCCCCGCCCTGGCGATGTCCACAAAGGCGTCCACATACATCTCGGTATGTACCCCCAGGTCCTTCAGGTCAGACTGGGCGATGAGGGAGCCCACGGTGTTGGGCATCCCGCCGATGCCCAGCTGGAGGCAGGCGCCGTTGGGGATCTGCTCCACGATGAGCTGCGCCACCTTGCGGTCCACCTCGGTGGGCGGGGCGCCGGCCCCCATCTCTGCCACCGGAGGATTCTCCCCCTCCACGATCATATCCACATCGCTGATGTGGATCTCCGTCCCGGTGAGGCCGAACACCTGGGGCAGATTTTTGTTGACCTCCACAATCACGCACTTGGCCCGGGCACAGATGTCCGCCAGATGGGACGGGGCCAGAGAAAAGCTGAAGTTGCCGTGATGGTCCATGGGGGCCACCTGCATCATCACCACATCCACCGGCCGCTCCATGTCCCGGTAATACCGGGGCAGCTCAGAGTAGCGGATGGGGGCGAAATAGCCCATCCCCTTGGCCACGATCTTCCGGTCGATGCCGCTCATATGCCAGGAGTGCCAGGTGAAATGCGCTCCAGCGTCCTCCGCCTTGCAGATCTCCGGCATCCACATGGTCACGCCGCCCCGCACCTTCACATCGGTGAGCTCCGCACCGCGCTCTGCCAGTGCCTTGTCCAGCGCCACCGGATGGTTGGTACACCAGGTGTAGTCCACCCAGTCCCCCGACTTGACGGCCTTTACCGCCTCCTGGGCGGTGGTCAGCTTGCTCTGATACTCCTGCTCGTACATACTTTGATTCCCTCCTGCGTTCTCCGTCCAAACTGGTCACGGCTATACTCCGTGATTTTTTTAACACTTGACCATAGCATACCAGCAAATCGCGGCAAATGCAAGGCTTCCCTACGGGTTTCCCTTGGTTTTCCCCTGAAATCCCGGATTTTGTCCTCCGCCTGCCCTTGCGTTTTTTCATCTGTCCTGTATAATGGGGGCATGGTCTGCTGTGTGGAAAGGACGATCCAGATGGAACGACTGCTGTTTGTGGACTGCTGCCTGCGGGGAGAGGGCTCCCGCACTTTGAAGCTGTGCCGGGCCTGGCTGGATCGGTACCGCGCCCTGACGCCCGACTGTCAGATACAGCGGGTGGAACTGGCCCGGCTGGGCCTGACCCCCCTTGCTACGGAAGAGCTGGAACAGCGGGACCGCCTGGTGGCGGCGGGCGCGCTGGAGCATCCCCTGCTGGCCCTGGCGGCGCAGTTCGCCGCCGCCGACCGCATCCTGGTGGGCGCTCCCTATTGGGACCTCTCCTTCCCCTCCGCCCTGAAGGTCTATCTGGAGCGGGTGTGCGTGTGCGGCGTCACCTTTCATTATACCTCTACCGGTTCCGAGGGATTGTGCCGGGCGAAGGAGCTGACCTATCTCACCACCGCCGGCGGCTTCATCGGCCAGCGGAACTTTGGGCTGGATTATGTCGCTGGACTGGCCGATTTTCTGGGCATTCCCACGACCCGGTTCGCCTGCGCCCAGGGACTTGACATTCAGGGTATGGATGTGGACGCCCTGATGACGCAGGCGCTCCACGAAACTTTGGCCCTCCTCCCCTGAGGAGGGCCCGCCCCCGGTCAGGTCTGTGGATTTTTTCGAAAAAAGCAAAAAACAGGGTTGACAGACCGACTGAGAAATGGTAATATAAGTTTCGCGCTGAGCGCACTCCACACTTGCGCGAGTGGTGGAATTGGTAGACTCGCTGGCTTCAGGTGCCAGTGCTCGCAAGGGCGTGCGGGTTCGACTC